>NZ_JALQDA010000043.1:0-23745 GCF_023631485.1 Caballeronia sp. GAFFF2
GCTGAACTGCTCGAATGCGGTCTTCGTACGAGTACACAGACTACCTCCAGGTAGTCCAAGATTTTGTCCGCACCCCCCCAGGGTCATTTTTACATCGGCGCTAACAAACACATCCTCTGCCAAGGCCGCGGGTCCGCTGCTATTCTGCTGTCTGCTATTGCCTCGGTGTGACCGAAGTGGACCCGTCACGCGGAAACCTCCTGTTCGAACGCTTTATATCGAAAGAGCGAAACGAGCCTCCGGACATCGATGTCGACTTCGAACATCAGCGTCGAGAAGAAGTCATTCAATACATCTACGGCAAGTACGGTCGAGATAGGGCAGCCATTGCGGCGGCGGTGTCTACGTATCGGCCACGCGGAGCGTTGCGCGAGACGGGCAAGGCGCTAGGCATCGACCCACAAATAGTTGACCGGGTGGCGAAGAGCCATCAGTGGTTCGACCATTCGCAAGACCTCCTTCGACGTTTTGAAGAATCGGGGCTTGACCCAGAAAACCCGCGAATCGTCCTCTGGGCGAAACTCGCCGCACAGATTCTTAACTATCCGCGACATCTATCTCAGCACTCCGGCGGCTTCGTCATCAGCCGAGGCAAGCTTACGCGCCTTGTGCCGGTCGAGAACGCTGCGATGGTGGACCGCAGTGCAATCCAGTGGGACAAGAATGACCTGGAGGCGCTTGGGCTGCTGAAGATTGACGTGCTCGCGCTCGGCATGCTGTCGGCTATCCGACGCACGCTCGACATCGTGTCTGAGCAACTAGGTGAGCGATTCGAGATGCAAGACATCCCAGCCGAGGACGACGACACGTACGAGATGATTTCTCGTGCGGACACCATGGGCGTTTTCCAGATTGAATCCCGCGCGCAGATGAGCATGCTTCCCCGCATGAAGCCACGTGAGTTTTACGACCTGGTGATTGAGGTGGCTATCGTGCGCCCAGGCCCTATTCAAGGGGGCGCAGTTCACCCGTATTTGCGCCGTCGACAAGGTCTTGAACCCGTGAGCTATCCGAGCGAGGACTTGCGCACGGCACTTGGTCGCACGCTTGGTGTGCCGATTTTCCAAGAGTAAGTAATGCAAGTCGCCATCCTCGCGGCGGGCTTCTCGCCTGGCGAGGCGGACCAACTTCGACGCGCGATGGCTGCATGGAAGCGCAAAGGCGGTCTCGACAAGTACTACGACCGTATCGTGAACGGGATGCTCGAACGAGGCTACGAGAAAGAGTTTGCGGAGCAAATCTTTCAGCAAATCCATGGATTCGGGGAGTACGGCTTCCCTGAGAGCCATGCTGCATCGTTTGTGCTGCTCGTGTATGCCAGCAGCTGGTTGAAGTGTCACCAGCCAGAGGCCTTTCTCGCTGGGATGTTGAATAGCATGCCCCTCGGCTTCTACTCAGCGTCTCAACTTATCCAAGACGCTCAACGCCATGGCGTCAAGGTCTTACCGGCAGACGCCACAATCAGCGGATGGGACTCGGTCCTCGAGGCTCTGGCCGGTCAGGCGAAGCCCGCAGTACGTCTTGGCCTTTCGCTGCTCAAAGGCATGAAAGACGGCGCCGCTGAAAGAATCGAAACTGCGCGAGCGGTGAAGCATTTTACAAGCGTCAGCGACCTCGCTCGCCGTGCTCAACTCGACCGAAAGGACTTGCAAGTCCTCGCAGCGGCAAACTCGCTTTCATCACTCGCAGGCAACCGCCGAGAAGCCCTTTGGCAATCCGTCGCGGCAGTACCGGACCGCGACATCCTTTCCGACGCCCGCGTAGATGACGAAACCCCTGTGCTCGGCGCGCCGTCCGAAGCTGAAGACATCGTCGCAGACTACAACTCAATGAGCCTGACGCTCGGTCGACATCCTCTTTCTCTTCTGCGTCCGACATTGCTTGAGCAGCGCTTACTGCCTGCATCAACGCTGATGACCTTGCCCAATGGAAGACTGGCTCGCGGGTGCGGGCTTGTGACTGTGCGGCAAAGGCCAGGCACCGCGAAAGGGGTTATGTTTGTGACGATTGAGGACGAAACCGGCAACGTCAACGTAATCATTTTGGCCGTCGTTGCAAGAAAAGTTTCGGCGAGAAGCGTTGGGTGCGGCGCTTCTCGCTGTGTATGGAACTTGGCAATGTGAGGGCGAGGTCCGACATCTCGTTGCCCAACGCCTTGTAGATATGTCGCACCTGCTATGCGGCCTTACCGCCGTAAGCCGCAACTTCTGCTAAGAAACGCAAAACGCGGATGAGGTAAAAGTTATATGCTCCGCTACAAGATTCGGTAAATCAGGGTTTCTCTCAATGCGAGTAATTGTTCACTGCGACGATACTATGTTCACAAGCTAATTCGTCGGAGCAAACGATGGCGCGAGTATTCCTGACTCATCAGCAAATTTTCGATAACGCTGTTGGACACCTGTTCAGCCAAGGTTCTGCGTCGTTGCTCCCGCGCGGAGGTGGCGCGTATCGCGGGAGATGCGGCGGATGCCCCATTGGCGCACTGGTGAGAGCCAGCGACTACCGGACGTCAATGGAGGGGGTACCGGTTCGCTTCGTCCTGACGGAGCCGACACGCGTTCCTGCATACATGGATGCAGGCGTTGCTGCATTGAAGCAAGCGCTTTCGCGGTCGAGAATCGACGTCAACTCGAATATCACCATCGAACTCCTCAGCTGCCTTCAAAACGTACACGATGTGTTCGGCATCTGGGAGTGGGCCGACCGGCTGCGCTCCACCGCGAAGCAGTTTGGACTTTCAATCCGAAGCCTCGAACAAGTAAGCCTCAAAACGGCCGCTTGACTGAGGGGAAGACGATGAGAAGTATCCACGAAATTTTTACGACGGTGCGGTCGCACTTACTTTCCCAACAATCCATCTCGGAGGACGACAGTGGAAGTTGCCGACTGCGAGGCCGAGATGGTCGTAGATGTGCGATTGGCATCCTTATTGACGATTGCCATTACAACGAGCGACTGGAAGGTCTCGGCATCGGCTATTACAAAGCCGGTCAAGATGGCCCTTTGCTAACAGCGCTGACGTCGTCGGGCGTCAATGCGTATGACCCACAAATCGCGGCCTTGCTGCAAGACCTCGAGGATATGCATGACGCGGCAGAGGTCGATGCATGGCAGAATCAATTCGACTTCCTCGCTCGCCTCTATGGCATCTCGGATTAAGGGGCCATTGAATTGTGAACTAGATAGACGGGGACGGGTACCCTTGCCGCTGGGCACAGGTGGCGCATCGCCAGACGCGCCATCGTTTTTGTTTAAGTTCTAGACGTCTCTCGCATCAGACTTGCGGCCTGCAGCAACGTCACCGGTACGACAAAGGCGACATCAACTCTCCTCATCAAGATTTTTACTGGATGAGTTCGAACCTTCGGTGTCCGGCTTGTTTGTTTGGTCCTTGCCGGACTCAGTCTTCGATACATTGAGCTCATCAAGTTTCTGGTCAATCGTATCTTTCGTTTCTGGTTTCAACTTACGCTTCGCAGCGTCTCCGACCTCCGTCGTTTCCTTCCCGCTGCTCGCCATTGCCAAGCGTGATTCATAAGCAGTATCCTGTCGCATGCATGCCTCCTTCAGTGTTTCCGCAGTTGCGGCGGCCATGCTAGGCGCGCATTGAGCATTCCTGGACTCGCTTCGCCGGTGGGTGGAAGGGTAAACCCCTCGGTCAAACGAGGGACCGGGTACCCCGGCGCTACTTGCGTCGAACACCCAAGATTTCGCCTCGAATCATCGATGCTTAAATTGAAGTTCGGCGCGATGCCTAGTCACCTGGAAAGAGTGTCTCGGGATTTTGTAGGGCCGCCAAAAGCGTTTCGAAGTTCATAGGCTTCGCGAAGAGATAACCTTGCATCTCTCTGCATCCATACTGCAGCAAGAAGTCCCGCTGCTGAAGTGTTTCGACGCCCTCGGCGAGAGTTTCAGCGCCGAACGCACGGCTCAGCGACAATACCGCATGTATCAACGCTTCCGCTTCGGGGCCCGTGCCAATGCCGCGCACGAGTGACATGTCGAGCTTAATGCGCTGCGGCCGCACTGTTCGTAATACTGACAGGTTCGAATAACCAGTTCCGAAGTCGTCAACTGCAATACTGGTTCCGTTGCGAGCGAGCGTCCGAATCATCGACGCATGGCGCCCCATGGTCAATGTCCCTTCTGTAATCTCAAGCTCCAATTGGTGCGGCTCGAGTCTGTGGCGCTTGAGGACTTGATTTACTTTCCTAACGATGTCGCCATGACGGAACTGACACGGTGAGACGTTTACGGCGACTCGGAGGTCGTGCCCTGCTTGCTGAATTACTTTTGCATGCTCGCACGCCGTACGCAGCACCCATTCCCCAAGCTCGACAATGAGGGATGATTCTTCCGCTAGTGGAATGAACTCGGCAGGCGAGATGTGGTTGCCCGAGACAGGGTCATACCATCGAAGCAACACTTCGACAGCGAGCACGCGCTTATCAGCAGCGTCCACTTGCGGTTGAAATGCTAGCGAAAATTCCTGGTTTCGAATCGCCCGACGCATGCGTTTGAGCAAAGTCATGCGTCGCTCGATGCGCTCCGCAATCCGTCTGTCGTAGCGGCTGATTCCAATCTGCGTTTCGCTCTTCGCGTGGTACATGGCCGCATCAGCGCGTTTGACAAGCGTGTCGACGTCTGCTCCGTCAGCGGGAAATACGCAGAGACCAATGCTGCAGCCAAGGTCAACAGTGTGACCATCCACTTGCATCGGTTCAGAAAAGGCCGCCGACACTTGTCGCGCTAATTGGTCCGGAAAACGTGCGTTTCCGTCGAACTCGATGAAAAACGCAAACTCATCTCCGCCGTAACGAGCCACCATACCCTCGAGCGGGAAGATGGCTCGAAGGCGGCCGGCAGCTTCCTTCAGCAGCGCATCACCGATGCTGTGTCCCAGCGAGTCGTTTGCCTCTTTAAAGTCGTCGATGTCGAGAAAGCCGATGAGTACCTCTCGCTCAAGTCCGCGTGCAACCTCGAGGGCATCAGTTAGCCGAGCAACGAAATGGCTGCGGTTCGGCAGGTCGGTCAACGCATCGAAGTTCGCTTGATATTCGAGGCGTCTGCGATTTTCGGTAACTTCTGTGACGTCATTGATGACCGCAATGTGGTGGGTCACTACGCCGTCCTCGTCTCGAACTGGACTAATAAAGAGATGGTTCAAAAACATCTCTCCGTTCGCGCGGTAGTTCCTCACGACTGTCTCGACGTCTCTCTCGGCGTCAAGCGCCTGGCGAATCCTTCTCAGCCCATCTTGCTCGGTGTCCTCACGCTGGAGGAATTTGCAGTCCTTCCCTGACCATTTATCACGTGAGAATCCCGTGATGCGCTCGAATGCCGGATTCGCGTACTCGATTAGGTTTCCCATAGCGCTGGGGCGAGTTACAAGCACTGCATTCAAACAGGCATCGAGTGCTCGGCTTCGTACTCGGAGTTCCGCCTCCGCCTTTCTTTGTTCCGTGATGTCTTCATGGACGGCGAGCACACCGACGACCATACCATCGGTGTTATGCAGCGGGGTCTTCAGTTGAGAGTACCAGCGCTCTTCCCCAGACAGATAGAGATTCGTACGCTTCGCGTAGGCAAGGTGACCGACTGCTGCAAGTGCACGCTGGTCCGATTCTCTAATCTCCTGGGCGTGAAGTCGCCAAGGCAGATTCTCATCGGTCAACCCTCGTACCTCGTGGGCGCGGTTCAGTCCTGCCTCACGCGCAAAGGCGCTGTTGCAACCGAGATAGACTGATTCCGTATCCTTCCAATAAACGGAATGCGGGACGCTGTCCAGGATGACCTCGAGCATCTTTCGCGAAGCTAGAGCGCGTTGGCGCTCCGTCACAAGCTCTGTTACGTCAAGGTAAGAAACAAGGCAAAGTGGATGGCTAGCATCACCGACGATTTGATAGTGAACGCTCGCATGCAACTGAGAGCCGTCCTTACGAACTTGAGGCCATTCACCAACTGTCCCTGATGTCCCGACTGTCGGCTGAATTCGGTCCTTTAGCGAATGGAATGCGGGCACGTCCTCGGGACGCCGCAGGCATAGGATTGACCTGCCTTCCAACTCCCCGTACGCATAGCCGTATTGCGCGTTGGCTGCTCGGTTCGCGACCAGTATTTCGAGTGTGCTCCACTCATAAACGAGCATTGCAAAGGGGTGGTTGTAGAAGTGCTGACGCAGGTCCCCGATGCTTGCCCTTAAATCTCCATCAGCCGACGAATCAGCGGTGTGATGCTCCGAGTCATCGCGTTGGTCACCCATTTTACGCCCCTCGTTTGTCCCGACCTTTATGCATGTCGTTTATCTCGCCGCGTAATTTCGCCTAGGACAGCAACGGGTCAGTGGTTCCCGCGTGCAACCTCCATCGCGAAAATCGGCACTCGCGCTTGGCGCAACAATTGCGCCTGCCTAAATCGCTCTGGCCCCGTAAAGCCTCTTCGACCTTTGGGTTGTAGCGGAAAAAAGCGTGCGGCAACTGCAACGCGTGATACAAGTCGAGCGTCACGGCGTTTTGAAAAGCCGCGGCAGGTGATGCGAACGTGGTGACGACTCAGTCTTTTCTTTGTTTGCCAATAACAGCAATGTCGTCAAGTAACGGTACAAATGCGCATAGCAGCAGCACGAATGCGATAGGCACGGTTGCCAAGAAACCGAGTCGTTCGAAAGTGGCTGCACCAAAGAAGCCACCAGCAACGAACATCAGCAAGAGTGATGTTAGAAGGATAACCTTTGGACGGTTTGCGCGTACAAAACGTGCGTCTGTTGCTAGCATGTCCCCGTTCCAATAAAGTGCCCTACCTAGCTCTATCCCAATGTCTGTTATGAGCCCTGTAACGTGAGTAGTCCGAATCTCGGCCTTCGATATCTTCGTAATCATGGCGTTTTGCAAACCCATGACATAGCAAAGCAGGGCAACCGTGAGGGGTAAATATACAAATTCATGTCGCAGCAGGTCCGGGCCGAGTAAGCCGAAGAATAGGAGTACCAATGCCTCGATTACGAGCGGTATCGCGTAGACGCTCTGAAAGCAACGTTGTCGGCCCCAGTTGATTAAGATGGCTGAGGTTGCAGCACCACCTGCAAAGGCTAATACAGCGCCAAAAGCCTGAAAGACCAATGCCGTCCGGCCAAGCACTGCATTGTCCGCAACCGATGACACAATTCCAGACATGTGCGATGTGTATTGGCCTATGGCTATGAAGCCCCCGGCGTTTGCTGCGCCCGCGACAAATGCGAGCGCACAACCGAGTCGCCGATTTGAAGTTTCAGTGCGCTGAAGTGAGGTCAGGCCTCTCAGATAGTTGATGGGCATCGAGCCAACTCGGGTGCGCTTCGCTGGACTACCGACGAAGCAGTGTGTATGTGTTCCGCTCTCTGGAGGTGAGTCAGACGGCTCGGCCATCCATCACGGCTTTTCGTCGCACTTCCGGACCGCGCCTGCGCTTCGCTGCGGACCAGACGCCTTCTTCTAGTTGTCTGTCGTATCCTATGGTCTCACATGTTGCTTCGTCGGATTGCTCGACTGTGCTCATAAACTGATAATACCGTCACATTGCGCCAGCGGCACGACCCTATTAGCATCTGATATGTGCTCGTCAAACAAAAGTTTGCGCTGACGAGGCATGGAAGTGCTCGAACAAAAGTCTTCGTCAATTGGACTGTCGGTGCGTGTCTTAAAACAATCGTTTATCATTGGTCGACCATCTCGCCGTGGTTTGACAGCAAGATGGTCTCAGACGGCCAACGGTGCCCCAGCACGCTTACGTGTCCGTACGCTAGCTCCCGAACTTCACCACGTTGCCTGGCGCTTCACTCAGCTTAACGAGCTGCGAAAACGAGATTAGTAAGACGGGTCCGCAAGGCCAACGCGAAGGCTCAGCGGCACGACCCACTGCCGAGCGGCAACCGCAAATTTAAATGCCGGCTACTGGAGTCTACCTACCAGTTAGCAAATGCAGCGGGCCCATCGCTCCGACACGCTGCGGCGACCGAATGCCGCACCGGGTTCAGAAAACAGCGCTTATTCCGATAGATTGTATGCAGAACAGCCTAGCCATTTCCGAGATAGGTTGTACGACTACAATTATCATGCGCCATAACAAGTCAATAACGAATGTCGAATATATCCTCGAAGACGGCGACTCACTCGTTTCGACCACAGACCTCGACAGTCATATCCAATACTGCAACCCCGCATTTGTTAAAGTGAGCGGATATAGCGAGGAAGAACTCGTCGGACAGCCGCACAATGTGATTCGGCATCCCGACATGCCGCGTGAGGCGTTTCGCGACATGTGGGAGACGCTCCGCAGCGGGAGGCCGTGGGTCGGGGTGGTCAAAAACCGGCGCATGAACGGTGACTTCTATTGGGTTCGCGCGAATGTCACACCGCTCGTCGAGGAAGGCCAACCGGTAGGCTACATGTCGGTTCGCACTAAGCCGTCACGGACGCAGGTCGAAGAAGCTGAAAGCCTTTACGCACGAATGAACGCCGAAGCCGCGAGCGGGAAAGTCAGGACACGGCTCTCGCGTGGATTTGTCGTCAGTGGTTCGTTCCGGTTGCGGATAGCTAACACTTTGCGACTTGACCTACGTGGTCGCATTGCTGCGGTCCTCTTGGGTGTATTGGCGATTCAGTCAGCTCTGGGCCTTTTGAATCTCAACGGTGCTACTGGCGAGTTTGTGCGAATAGTAGCGTTGATAGCGAGTGGCGCCTTGAGCTGGATATGGCTGTCGCAAACCATTACAGCACCCGTCGAGCAGCTTATCGAGTTTGCGAACAGGATTGCAGCGGGTGACCTCGGACATCGTTTGGATACCAGCAGTCACGACCGAATAGGCGAACTGCAACGTGCCGTCAGTCAAGTTTCCGTCAATCTGCAGGCAGTCGTCGGCGATGTCTCGACCGGTATCCTGGATATCAGCCGGTCGGCCAAGCAGGTAGCCGAGGGAGGCAAGCAGCTATCTGACCGAACCACATCGCAAGCCGGAAGTCTTGAGGAGACCGCTGCGACTATCGAGCAATTGACGGCGGCGGTCCAGCAATCTTCGGCGCACGCCGGTGAGGCTGCCAAGGTTGTAGAGGAGGCGCAATTGCAGGTGCGTGAAGGCGAAGAGCGAATGAAAGCGGTCGTCGAGCGTATGGGGCGCATTCAGAACGCAAGCCAAAGTGTCGGTGAAATCATCTCAGTCATCGAACAAATCGCGTTTCAAACTAATATTCTTGCGCTTAACGCCGCGGTTGAAGCAGCGCGTGCCGGCGAGTCCGGGCGTGGATTCGCGATCGTCGCTGCCGAAGTCCGGGCGCTTGCGCAGCGTTCAGGCACCTCTGCCAAGGAAATCAAGGCACTCATTTCAACATCGGTAGAGGAAATTGACCTTGGTAGCGAAGTGGTCGAACAGGCTCGTGACGCCATGCGAGGGACAGTGGGCGCGGTCGAACAGGTCACAGCTCTAATGCGCGAGTTGGCGCAATCCGCATGCGAGCAAAGCGACGGCATCAGTCAGGTCAATGCGGCTGTGATATCGCTAGACCAGGTGACTCAGCAGAACGCCGTGCTGGTGCAAGAGTCGGAACATGTGGCGGAAGCCTTAGCTGCGCGTTCTAACCAGTTGTCGGGAGCCGTGGCGGTCTTCCAGACTCGTAGCGCAACTCCTTAAGCCATACCTGACGATGCCTTGCTGAAATAATTCTGACTTGACGGCGTGCGCCTCCGGCCTAAAATCCAAAGGAGTCCATCAGCGCATTCCCCGACCATGTCCCTCTCGCTGCGGTACGACCTTCGAGCGCAGTCCGAGCTACTTACGTTCTTGGTTATTTCACATTTGGCAACCAGGCACACATCTGGCAACTGGATGTCGGCTCGAAATGTGGTGGAGTCAGTTTTGTTCTGGCCTAACGCAAGGCAATCGGAAGACGACGTGATACGACGCGCAATGCTGGCAAGCCGTGCGTTGCCGCTTGCAGAATTGATTGAGTCAGAAACTTCGCTTCTGCTCGACGGGAGGGCGCTGGCGACAATGTTTGATGAAAGGCTTAACCTAAACTTCTCTTCTCTGCAAACAGCGGCAATTTACGAGCGGTGCCTGAATCACCTGATGCGCGTCAAATGGTATGTATAACGGCCGGCGAAGAGGCAAAAGACTGGCGCGTTGCTTAGCCGGCCACCTTTCCCCAGATTCAGACACTGATGTTGCAACTGGTATGCAGTCGTGCGTAATGCTGCATTAGACCGCGCAGCTATGGCTTCAGTTGCCCGCCGCAGACGGCGGTCTCCGGAACGCGGCAACGTCAAAATTCACTAGACATAGGATAAGGAGTTTCAGTAACGGTCATACTCGCGGCGGACGCTTACTGATTCAATTTGGCTGTTGGGGTTGCTCTGCCGATTGTGGCGGTATCGCCAGATTTTGCTGGCGAGCAGCGTCCTCTTTTGCTTTCTTGTTTGCAAGATGACGCCCAACTACACAGCCACCAGCGGCGCCCAACACGGCGTGCCCACTTCCGACGAAATGACCCGCCACCCCTCCTGCGGCGGCACCTTTAAGACATCCCGCCGCATTTGCTTGGCCGGTTAGCGTCACAGACGCGATGAAGGCAATAAGAGTAATATTCTTCGGTTTCATCGGAGCTGCCCTCAATGGACGGTCCTCCTCAGAAGCATGCAACGTTCCTACGCCCATCTCCAGTTAAGCATGTGAAAAGATGCCTACTACGAAACGGTCACAGTGGATGGTTTCGAGTCGCCAATTTTTATCTCACGTCGGCGTTCATACGATATCAGCATTAAATTTTGCTAAGGGACGTCAGACGGTCTTAACGTGCTTGGCGAGACCGCGCGATGTCATGAATGCCGCCAAGCAAACAGCCATAGCTGATGCGGCAAGTAACGCTCCGACCATACCAATCCATTCCAGACCGGCGTCACGCGCCACTACTTTCCCGAGCAGTGCGCCACCGCCAATCCCAATGTTGTAGAGGCCTGAGAACATCGACGTGGCGACGTCTTGAGCATCGGCCGCCAATCGAAGCACATGTGTCTGCATTGCAAGGCCGAAACAAATGATGCAAATGCCCCATGCCACCAAGAGTACCGATAGCGTCCCGATATGGTGTGCGCAAGGCCACAGAAGCATCAAGCTCGCAGTTATGCCGGCCACCGTCAGCAGCAGGAAGCGCCGCGGTCTCCTCGCGTAGAACTGACTGAACAAGAGCGCCGCAGGAATGCCCGCGACGCCGAAGAGGACGAGGAGAATAGTTACCTCATTGTTGCTCGTATGGGCGATGAGTCGGCTGAACGGCTCAAGATAGGTGTATGCGGAAAAGTGCGCGCACACGGCAAGCACTGTTACAACGAAGAATACGACTAGCATCGGCCTCTTCATCAAGGACGGCAAGCGTTCCAGTGAGCCCGAACCTTGGCTGTCGAGCCGAGGTAACGTTAGCCACAATGCTCCCATTCCGAGTACACCTGCAACTGCGATGATTTGAAACGTCGCGCGCCATCCCAGAATATCGCCAATCGCTCTGCCAATGGGCACGCCCGCAACCATGGCGACCGACGTGCCGATAGACACCATTGCTAGTGCGCGCTGTTCTCCCTCTGGAGGGACTAGGCGCACAACAAGCGGAATTGAGACAGACCAAAAGACCGCATGCGCAAATGCAACGCCGATTCGGCCCAGCACGAGGACTTCGAAATTGGGCGCGATTCCAACAATGACGTGGCTGAGGATGAAAATCGTGAAGACTCGCATGAGTAGCGCGCGACGCTCCACCTCTCCGACAAACAACGTCAATGGCAAAGACGCTATCGACACCGTCCAGGCGTAAATGGTCATCACGACGCCTACATCAGTCGGACGCATCCCGAGGCTGTTGCCGATGTCGGACAATAGTCCAACGGGGACGAACTCCGTCGTGTTGAAGATGAAGGCTGAAAAGGTGAGTGCGGCGACGCCCCACCAAGGGGTTTTAAGAACGAATTTGAGTACGTCGACATGCGAATATGCTGGCTTGAACAGGCAGCCTTAACTTGCGTGAAAGTCGCCCGTGAAAGGATGGGCGGGGCACGCTCCGACTAGCACACTTAAGCAGTGATAGCTTGGAGAACGATTGAGAACGCTACGCAGGTCGAAGTGACAATGCAATGGTATCAAGTTCCTCGAATCGGCCGGTGATGCGCAAAATCATCGAGCGCCATTACGCGGTTGAATTTGATTGCCGCGGAGCAAAAGGGTTGATTGGCTGCACCTTCGTTCCATCTTTCACTCGCTCCAGAAGTTGCACCCTAGCCCAATGAGCGGTCAACGCCTCCAACTCACGAACGACATTCGATTCCAATGCCTGCACTCCTGCGTCACCCTGAAAGTTTGACTTGAATGCGTGAAGCAGACGGTGTTGAAGAAGCCGGCTTACGTCCTGAATTTTCTCCGTCGCGTCTGAGCCTGTGAACAAAACAGACTCCGGGGAGAACGGGTCATAGTGAATCAAGTTTGTGTACTCGCTGCTCACCGCAACTTTAGGCTCGTCACTGACGCGTAGCGACCCCAACAACTGAACGGAGCCCTTCATACCCTTCGGGGTTTTGAACACCCAGATACGTTTGGGCAATCGTTCCTTCAACTCAACAATCTTCGTGCTGTTGGAACCAAAGTAGCCGACCTGGCGGTTCTTCAAGTCCTGCTCTAGCTTCTGCCAATAATAGAAAATATCCATTCCACCTGCCTACGGATGCCTGCAAAAAGTTTTTACCCACACTGCGCTGTCGAGAATGCTATCTAATTGTAGCCAGACAGATATCGTTGTCGCACCTGCGTGCAGCCGTTTGTGACGCTATGCCCCGCGTCTCGAGTAGCAAAGCTTGTGTCGCGTCTTCGCTGTATCTCGTTATGAAACGCACATCGGCGAGGTCGCTGAATATGCACAGCGACGTTGGAATATGAAGCAAAGCTTAGATTACACCTTGGGAACCAGAAATCTGGCCGCGCTCGTATCCCGAATAATTGCATCGTAGCGAGTTCCATTACCGTCGTGCGCAATTGTCGCTCGTTTCGCGTTCTCCATGAGACTGATGAGTGCGACGGTCATAAAAAGGGAACATCTCCCCCGTCAAGCCAAAGACCCGGTAAGGAGGCAGACACCGTGACCAGGTTGACCCCGGCAAGACTGAGACGGGAAACTCACGCGCCTCGGCAAAGTCCGAGACCTCAAACGCCGGGAAAAATCATGCTCGAGCCGTTCGGAACAGTTGAACTCTTGTTCGTTGAGGAGACGACCGATGAGGCAGAAGAACTCGTCCTCCCGGGAAGGACTTTCATCCAGAACGTCGGTCGATGCTTGACGACGACGTCCTACGCGAGGACGACGGCAGCGCATAAGTTGCGTATTCCTTGTGCTGAAACTGGGACGACTTGTGATACGGCCGGCGCTATTCTCCACGCTTAGCCATGTCCCGCTTGTCTTTGACTGAGCCAGAACCTCTTTATGCTGCCGCTGTGGAACTGCATGGCCTCGGGCAAAATGTGTCATCCTGCAGACCGAGCTACCGAATTAAGGGGGAAGAGGCTCGCGCTGAGGCGGCGGCCCCCTCACGAAAAAGACTTCCTTCCTATGATGGCTTTGTGTCTCAAAGAGTCTTTAAAACGTCGACGATGTTAAAGAGACATCTAGCGAACCGAGTTTTAACTTTTGACACGCGACCCACTTTAGATTCGTAGACGTACAAGAAACTCGCAGAAATCTATCTACCTAAAATCGGTCTGCGCGGAAAGGCCTCGGGTCCACAAGTGGAAGCTCACCGGTCATCATCTCTGCGACTATCCTTCCAGTTACCGGCCCTAAGGTCAGACCGTGGTGAGCGTGACCGAATGCGAACCACAGGTTTTTGTGGCGTGGCGCAGGGCCGATGATAGGCATCATATCCGGCGTACACGGACGACGCCCGAGCCATGGCTCGGCGTCCACTCGCTCACCAAGCGGAAATGTCTCGCGGGCGATTGGTTCTATCGCTTCGAGTTGCACGGGAGTTTTCGGCGAGTCCCTCAAGCCAAGCTCGACGCCGGTCGTCAACCTGATTCCCCGAGCCATCGGACTGACGACGTATCCTACTTCGCTATCCAAGACTGGCTGATTCAGCGCCGGACCAGCTTTGGCCACGTAGTGCATGTGATATCCGCGTTTGACTTCGAGCGGCAGCGTGTATCCAAGCTTCGCGGTCAAATCGCTCGACCACGGTCCCAAAGCGAGGACCGCCTGGTTCGCTGTGACAACTCCCGCATCTGTGGTGACTTGCCATCCATCTTGCAATGTCGATGCGTCACCGACGAGAATTTCGCCACCCAATTTCTGGAGCAGTTTCGCGTATGCCTTTACGAGGCCCGCAGGGTCACTGACGGAGTCGGCCGAAGTATATCGAACGGCTCTAACAAGCGCGGGACCGAGCGCGGGCTCTGCGTGGTGTAAAGCTTCGTTGGAAAGCGTGTCGAAAGGGATATCGTATTCGTCTCGCCAGCGGGATGCTTCGGCCAGAGCCCTGTTGAATGCCTTGATTGTTCTGAACGCATTTATCCAGCCGCCCGTTCTTAGTAAAGGTTGAGCGTCAGCCGCCTCAATCATCTCGTGATGCTCGGCGACACTATGTTCAATAAGTGCCGAGTAAGCCCTCGCGTTTTCTGCATGACGGTCCGAGCGAGAGTAATGCCAGTAGCGCAAAAGGAACGGTGCCAACTTCGGCATTGCCGACGGATGATACCGAACGTCGGTCGCGCGGTTTCCTGCGTATTTCGCGATGGTGGCAAAGTCACGAGGGAACGCGTACGGATAGACGCCCTCGCGCTGAATTATGCCCGCGTTGCCTAGAGACGTTTCGTTACCCGGAGCCTTGCGGTCGATGAGCGCAACTTTGACGCCTCGGCGTTGCAAGTGAACGGCCACGCAAGTACCGACAATGCCCGAGCCCAGGACAAGTGCATCAAAGTTCATATGCCTTACATTCCATTGGTCACCCGAGTCATAGCGGCGGTGCGCAACGACACAGTATGCCATTGGGCGCGTCTCGGAAGACGTCGCGTCCGTTCGACCGCCTCGGGAGACAATAAACATCCTTGACCGCGATGTTACCCGCGCCGCAACGCTGGGCCGCGAGCTATGCATCGATACGCGACGCCCTATGTTCTGCCGGCAGCCCCCTCGCTCAGTCCGCCAAACAGGGGCCAGCTTACAGTACGAACGCCTTCACTGCGGCGTTGAGTTTGTCCGCTTGGCTATCAAGCGATTGCGCCGCGGCAGCGGCTTCCTCAACGAGCGCTGCGTTCTGTTGCGTCACTTCGTCCATTTGGGTCACCGCACGGCCCACTTGGTCAATGCCTTGACTTTGTTCGGTTGACGCAGCTTTAATCTCCTCCATAAGGTCCTTCACCCGCGCGACCGTTTTCGCAACTTCCGCCATCGTCACGCCGGCTTGGCTCACTAACAAATTGCCCGACGAGACGTGCGTGGTCGAAGTTTCGATTAGGGCCTTGATGTCCTTAGCGGCGGCGGCAGAGCGTTGCGCCAACGTCCTGACTTCACCTGCGACGACCGCGAACCCTCGACCCTGTTCACCGGCACGGGCCGCTTCGACGGCAGCGTTCAATGCCAGGATGTTGGTCTGGAAGGCAATGCCGTCAATCATCCCAATGATGTCCGAGATTTTTGCCGAACTGTCCGTAATGTGCGCCATGGTGTCTACAACCTGAGAGACAACCGCATTTCCGTCCTGCGCAACGCCGGCTGCGTTGACCACGAGCTGTGTTGCTTGGGCTGCGTTGTCCGCATTCTGACGAACGGTACCCGTTAGCTCCTCCATGCTCGATGCAGTCTCTTCAAGCGACGCGGCCTGTTGCTCCGTGCGCGAAGACAGGTCTGAATTACCCGCGGCAATCTGCCTTGACGCGATGCTCACAGAGCCAATTGATTCGTGAACTTCGGTTAGGGCAGTGAAAATCTTTTCCATCAGTGCATTGAACGCCGCAGCTGTTCGGCCGAGTTCATCGTTACCAGAGATTTTTGCGCGGATTTTTAGGTCTAGCGTGCTACCGACTTCGAGCATCGTGCGTTGAATCTCTGCCACCGACCCATTGATGGCCTTGGAAAGAGCAAGGGTCCATCCGATGACAATGAGGAGGACCACAGTCATTACCGTTACGACAGATATAAGTGCCGTTCGACCGGTGCTCTGTGCTTTGGTCTTGAGCGCCTCGGCGCTTTGGCCTCTCTGCACAGTCAGAGACTCGATTGCGGCCTGAAGCGGCTGAAAGTCTCCATGGTAGACGCTCACGACTTGGTCGTTTGCCGATTTCGGGTCGTGCGCAGCGAGCGCAATTAAGTCAAGAGACTTACGGTCGTATGCTTTCCACTTCACCGTGATGTCCTTCATTCGGTCCTGCAATTCGACGGAATCGAACAGGGGCGAGATGACAGAAGACCACTTGCTGATGTTGTCCTCGGCGGCAGCGAAAACCTTTTTGGTGTCGTCGGAGGTTGGGTCGAGCTCGATAGTGGACAACGCGCTCGCCTTAATTTCGGTTAGCCCCCGAACTTGCAGTTCCTGTTGATGTGAAGCTTCTTGTGCGACATCGACGGCGTTGAAACCGACGACCGAGACTGCTACGCAACTGACTGCAGCGGCGAGCGTCAGAAGCATGAGGATGCGGAGCTTGAATTTGATGGACATGGCGGGTAGGGGACGGTGTGCAGGCATCCTGCATCTACGGCAAATTCCGACGGCGCTTGAGTCTCCTTCGGCGATTCAATAGCATCAAGCGTCGGCCAGGTCAGACAATGTCGCTTAGCCGGAGCGTCCGCGTGGCTTTCCTCGGTGGGAAGCTCTCGTGCTGCTATTACTGTGTAAGGCGGTTTAGCATTCAAGATGTTGACTGAACTTGCATATATCGTAAGCGTCGCGTTATTCGTAAGCAAAACGTAGTCTTACTTCTACGGTCCGCTTCCACGGTGTTGCAGATACGCGCCGTGTAAATTCGGCTTCTAAGTCGAGACTGACCTGAGCGATTGCGGCCAACGCCACTGCCCGAATTTAATTACGCTAGCCGCTTTATCGCCGCTGCGACCGTCTGCTTTGTCGTCCAGTACGCCGCCCACGGGTCCTGCGTCTGGAAGCTTAAGTACTCGCGCGCGGTTTGAACGGTCCATTGCGCGCCACTCTTAATTTCAGTCACTTGCTCCCAAGCGATTGGCATCGAGACGCCCATGCCCGGCCGCGCGCGAGCCGAAAACGCCGCCGCCGTCGTTTGCCCTTTGCCGTTGCGCAGGTAGTCGACATACACCTTGCCGAGACGATTAGCCGGCCCTGAAACGGCCGAGAATCGCTCGGGGATTGTGCGAGCGAGATGCCGTACAAAGGCCTGCGAGAAAGATTTCACGGTTGCGTATTCCAGACGAGTAGCTAGCGGCACGACAACGTGCAAGCCTTTACCTCCGCTTGTCTTCAGCCACGCCTCAAGTTTTAGTTCGGCTAGCAAAGTGCGAACGAGAAGAGCCGCCTCTTGAACATGAGACCATTTCACGCCGTCGCCTGGGTCTAAATCGAAGATGACCCTATCGGGTTTGCTGACAACCGGCACCAGCGAGTTCCACGTGTGAAATTCAATGGTATTCATTTGGGCCGCGGACAATAGCGCGTCCAACGTGTCGACAGTCAGCAATGGCGGGTGACCCGGCCAGAGGTCTCGTTCGTGCGCGGTCAAGCCCGGCATCGCTGTACGCTCGGCGTGCTTCTGAAAGAAGAGTTGGCCATCGATGCCGTCAGGCGCGCGCACCAGTGCAATGGGCCTGTCCTTCAGGTGCGGCAACATCCATTCCGCCACGCTCGCGTAGTACCGCACCAGGTCCGCTTTCGTTACCGACGCGGAAGCATCAATCACTCGTTCTGGATGAGTTATCTTTAACTGCGGTAGGGGCTCCGGCGCCTGTGTCGTTCCCGCTTCGCGTACGACGCCGCGAGCGTCCTTGTCGAGACGCAGGCCAATGAAAGACGCTTGGCGAATTACGTTTTTTCTCTGCGGTCCATTCAGCAAACTCGACCTCCGCGACCGACGTCGGTCTAAGCCAGCGCTCGCTTCCAAGTGTACGCTTCGACCATCGCCCTGGCTTCTTGAGCGGCGTGTCGAACGGCGGCTTGTCGACTTCGAATGGCGCGAGGCGCTTCCATAAGTCTCTCGCGGTCTTCGAATCCCATCCAGTGCCAACGCTTCCCGCATCATTGAGCTCGTTTCCTGCGTAATAGCCCAGTAAAAGGCTTCCGACCTCGCTCGACGTACCGGCGCGCGCGGTCATGCCGCAGATAATAAGCTCTTGTCTCAACCTCGCTTTTGCTTTCAGCCACGTCTGAGTCCGGCCCGACTCGTAGCGAGCATCGCGCTGCTTGAGCATCAGCCCCTCAAGTCCCAAACCTGTCGCGGCTTCGAAAATTTGCGCGGCAGGCGCGTCGAAGTCCTGGCTATATATCAGGTGCTCTCCCGCTCCTTGTACGATGGGTGCGAGCAGCGCGCGCCTCGACCACAGCGGCACCTGCCGCAGGTCCTTGCCGTCGAGATACATCAGGTCGAAGAGGAAGAAAATGATGTCCCGGTTTCCTTGGCCATCGATTGCGGTTTGTAGCGCGGAGAAACTCGGGATGCCGTCCTTTAGCACGACAATCTCACCATCCAGCCAGGCGTTCGTCAGCGGAAGATTTTTGAGTTCAGTCGCCAACAGTGGGAATCGAGATGTCCAATCATGTCCATTGCGCGTGAGAAGCTTCACCCGTCCTTTGCTTACCCGAGCGAGTAGCCGGTACCCGTCGAGTTTGGACTCAATTATCCAGTCTCCGCTTGTTGGCAAGGACGGCGCGAGCGTGGCAAGTTGAGGCTCGAATTTCGCTGGAAGTGGCGCGGCAACGGCGGCCGACAGGTCAATGTTCGACTCCTCGGCTCGTCGGCTCTGCGCAATCCGAGGCTCCCGTTCTTCAATAGGCCCAAGTGGGTTTGCTATGACGCTATCCGGCAGAGCTTTGATAACGTCGTACTCGGCAAGCGGACGCGCCCACTCGTCTCGCTTTTTGAAAAGCATCCAAGAATCGGCTTTGTCGCCGGGTTTTGATATCCGCACAAGCTCCCAGAGCCCGGCGAGCTTTTCGCCATGCAACTGAAACAAAATCTTGCCATCTTCCATGCCCTTGTTCGCATCGCCGACCGGCACCCAAGTCCCGCGGTCCCAGACAATTACCGTCCCTGCACCGTACTGCTTCGCTGGAATTATCCCTTCGAATCCTGCATAGCTGATGGGATGGTCCTCGACACGGACGGCCATCTGCTTCTTGCTCGGGTCGTAGCACGGTCCCTTGGGAACAGCCCACGACCACAATACGCCGCCGTGTTCGAGCCGGAAGTCATAATGGAGCCGACTCGCCCAGTGTTTTTGAACGACGAAACTCAAGCGCTTCGCGGTGCGAGTCTTTTTACTGGATTGCGCTGACTCGCTGGGCTCTGACGTGACGCTGAAGTTCCGTTTTTTCTTGTAGCGGTCGAGGGGCGGCTGCGCGGAGGCGTTTCTGTACGAAACCATAGTGGCTCCCTCGGTCTGGAGGCATGTCCGCTGCAAACATTGTGCCGGCGGAGATGTGCGTTCTGCGACTTGTCGTCGTCGTGCGGCCGCTCGCCTGTGCGCAAGACTCTTCGCCAGCGACGCTGCGCCTTGCCGTAAGGCCGGCTGAGCGCGGAGTCAGCGTTGAGATTGTGAAGCGCAGGGGCCCGACGCGAGTGGAGGAGCTACACGTTCCAGTGCAGCCGTCGCCAGTCTTGCTCAGTCCGCACGGCCGAGCGAGGCGCTATCCACCGCCTGTCGATATCACGGCGGGGGTGCCGTTGGAGACTGTCTCTTCAAGCAGAGGGGCGTGACCGACAATTAGACCCAAGCCGCGGCACGCCTAGTGCTATCCTGAGCTTCATGCCGACCTCAGCTGCGGCCGGCTATTCGCTCATCTGGTTACGTCTGGCGAATTTCCAATTCGCTGTCGTCTGGGAGAAGCTCATGGCCGCTCGCTCGATTGCGTCGCTCTCTCTGTCCTTCGGACTTGTTTCCATTCCCGTCCGACTCTATTCGGCGACAGAAAGCTCGTCGGAAGTCCGGTTCAACATGCTGGGGCCGGACGGCTCGCGTGTTAAGCAGCAATACGTCTCGGAGGCAACCGGCAAGGTCGTCGAGCGCGCGCAGATGCAAAAGGGCTACCAGTTCGAAAAGGACAAGTACGTTGTCTTTAGCGCTGACGAACTCAAGGCGCTAGAAGAAGGTGCGAGTCACGTCGTCGAAATTGTCTCGTTCGTGCCCGAAAAGGCAGTCGACCCTCTCTACTACGACAAGGCCTACTTCATCGCCCCGGACAAGCGGGGCGGCAAGCCGTACAGCCTCCTGCAGCAGGCGCTTGCGAAAACTGGCCGGTGTGCGCTCGCAAAGTGGTCGTACAAGGGCAAGACTCGTATCGTCCAGGTGCGAGCCGCCGAAGACGGCATGGTCTTTCAACAACTCCTGTTCGCAGACGAGGTACGGTCGCTTAAAGACCACGACGTCGAGCATGCCGCGGTTTCCGAATCGGAGTTGAAACTGGCGGTTCAAATCATTGAGCAGGGTGCCGAAGACTCGTACGACGCTTCTGCTTACGAAGACGAAGAAAAGAAACGCGTGTTAGAAGCAATCGACCAAAAAATTGCAGGCAAGCAGATTATTGCCGCCGAAGCACACGAGGCGCCTGCAGGCGGAGAAGTCATTGACTTGATGGAAGCACTGAAGGCCAGTCTCTCCAAGGGCAATGGAAAAGCGAAGCCTGCGCCGAAGCGAAGGACTGCGGTCAAGGCCGTTGAAGAAGTTGAAGAGCCCGCTGTACCCAAGGCGCGCAAGCCCGCTGCACGGGCGCCAAAGGTTGCAGCGGAAGCTCCGGCAAAAGTGCGTGCTCGCAAGTGAGCAAGCGCGACGTATCACACCACGTCTCGCTTTCGAAGCTCCAGTCAATGCTGGGTGTTTCGAGAGGTGTCGTGGATGGACTCATCGAGCTTGGACTCGTCACGCCAACGCGTGGACCGCGCAACGCTCTACGCTTTTCTTTTCGCGACGTGGTTCTACTGCGCACCGCGCTTCAACTTCGAACCTCAAACACGACCCCAAGGAAGCTACGTGCCGCGCTTACTCGGCTCAGACGTGAACTTCCTGACGAGCTCCCGTTGTCTGGTATTCGAGTGGCCGCAGAAGGCGACGCAATCGTTGTGAAAAAGGGACCGTCGCGGTGGGATGCCCTAAGCGGGCAGATGCTGTTGGATTTCGAGATTGCCGAGGTTGCTGGAGATGTCGTCTTGCTGGAATCAACGCCCGAACGCAAGAGCCAAGCGGCAGCACAGGCGCGCGAGCGGTACGAGCTCGCTGAAAAGTTGGTGAAGACGGAACCAAGCGCGGCGGAGCTTAACTATCGACGAGCCATCGAGCTATCCCCTGAGCCATTCTACGCCGCGTACGTGGACTTGGGCGCGCTGCTCTGCGAACAAGAACATCAGTGCAGCGAGGCGCTAAGCGTCTTTGACGAAGCGTTGCAGCACTTCCCGTCAGACGCCATTCTGCACTTCAATCGAGCGGTGGCGCTCGACATGATGGACCGCCTTGATGAGGCGAGAGAAGGCTACGAAAAATGTCTCGCGCTCAACCCAGATTATGCGGATGCACATCACAATCTTGCCATTTTGCTGGATAAGCACGGCGACCGGCGCGGCCTTATCCGGCACCTGAATGCGTACCGGAGATTAAGTAGCTAAACGCCAAGCAGCCGCGCTCGAGCTTCTTTCTATTTCGAAGCCGCAGCATCAGGTGCGCTTGCTGCAGCCGCCTGGCTCGCAACCTTTGCCTTCTTCGACGCTTCGTGATGGCCAATTGCGCACCCGGCGGCTGCGCCAACCACCCCGTGATGACCAGCAACATGGCCGGCAACGCCACCGACTGCTGCGCCTTTCAAACATCCCGCCGCGAAAACCGGCGCTGAGAACGCCATTGCCAGACCAAGCGAAACGACGCCGAACAAAACCTTGCGCATACTAGCTCCTATCACGACGGGGGTTTGTGAGACACACCGTCATAACGCCTCAACGCGCAGAAGGGATGACAGCGGACCTGCAGCGCGAACCCTACATATCGAACGAGATTGGCTATGTGCTTTCGCGTCGTATGCCGAGCAAAGCCAGTTACTGCGACGCGACAAATTTAATTGGACGTCCCATTTGTGAGATAGCTCTCTAGAATGAACGTTGCTCTTCCGTTGGGTATGACAAGCCGTGCAGCCTGTCGGCAAATCGATGAAAAACATGCTCAAGAAAACCATGGCAGCCCTTCTGGTCGCCGCATTCGGTCTGCCCGCGATTGCGAATGCTCGACCGCACCACTATCACAAGAAGCACAACCACCGGCATTGTCATCGCCGCCACTACCGTTAATACGCTGTGGACTTACCGTAAGCTGAGCCGAGTTACGCCTGGCTTGTGGTGAGCGAGTGCCACCCCCAGTTCTCATGCAATCGAAAAGGCAACGGCGCTACCGAGCGCTAGCTGAACGAAGCTGCGGAAGAAGCGATACCTTTGGCCGTTAATCATGAACTCATTCTCGCCAAAGGCAGTGCTTTCGAGTACGCCGTCTGTCATGACTGTGCTCAACGTGCCGCGTAACTCAAGGCCTCCCTCGGCGCCCCATGGATTGCCGATATAAACTTCGCAGACGTCATTGCTTGGTTCAACTATGACTACGCAGGCATCGTCAGTGTTGAGCGCAAGTTCCAAGCAAGTGGCGAGTGCATGCATGCAGTCTTCGCCGGGCCGTGGGCAATCATCCAGTTGTGACTCTTCTAGCATTTGCCCCTTGCTTATTTTTGCGACTTTGGTCGACGAGCAGGATTGATTCCGTGAAGCGGATTCCATGGTGAAGAATAAGCCAAATCGGAGCCGAGAGGCGAGTTCACCTCCGCGGGCGCTGAAGAGAGCGCTCGTGTGTCGTTGATTCTGAAAAGGTCGGCTTCGGCGATGTTCGCCGTGTCCCAGTTCGAGTCGTATCGATTTATTAGAAGCTTAAGTGCCGGACAGTAACTACAGTGACGCCGGCCTGCGCCACCGTTTCCGGCGACAACAACTCGTAACTGGGTTCGGTCGAAGGTCGGCTTATGCCGACTCTTGCATTCATTCACTTTGCGACAACTGGTCTCGACGCGCTTACTTCGTTGGCGGTTGCCTCAGCGATTGCGTTCTTCACTGACGTCAAGTCGGTCGGTAACGAGCGCCTCGCTGTTTTTATATTCGCTTGAACAATCAGCGCTTTGAAGTACTTTGAAACCCGGCACCTTCCCCGTAGCGCTCTTTTAGTGACCTTCTTAGTAAATGATCAAGATGTATCAAATCACACAATTTGTTTCAGATTTTCAATGCGTGGTACGCACATTGTCGGTGTCGCTGCGCTGCACATGAGCGCAGACCGAAAGCTGACGTTCGGAGCAAGTGCCGTCATAAATTTTGTTGGTTCTCCACGGCCGCGCTTGTTGGACCACTTGAACCTGTCCGCATTTTTGTGTGCGAGGCGGTTAGCGGAGTCACCCGCGTGCGTTGGTGAAACGCTCTCCAAACAGGATGGCAAACTGGTTCATCGCGGACGACCAGTCGAACGCCGCGCGTACTGACTTTGCCAG
>NZ_JALQDA010000044.1:0-18703 GCF_023631485.1 Caballeronia sp. GAFFF2
CGAACCCAGTTTCTTAACGTTTCGCGTGAGCAACCCATCTTGGCGGCAATCGACTGGATTGCTTCCCATTGCGTCGCGTACTCCGCACGATGCTCGAACACCATACGAACCGCGCGCTCACGCACTTCCGCCGAATGTTTCGGCGCCGTCCTCCGTTTTGCTTTGTCGAGGTTTTCCATGACTCTATTCTCTCAGGAGTAAAGGTCTCCGGAAAACCCGGTGCGCTTCAATTCCGGCCGTGCCGGGTTTGCGGGCCTCCCAGCCGATGACGCACATCGGCGCGCTGGATCTCGACCGCGCGCCGGAGCATCTGATCGTGCTCGGCGGCGGCTATATCGGCGTGGAGATGGCGCGGGCGTACCGGCGTTTCGGGAGCCGCGTGACTACCGTCGAGCGCGGTGCGCGATTGATGGCGCGCGAGGACGCGGACGTCGGCGACGAGATGCTGCGCATCCTTCGGGCGGTAGATATCGACGTCGTACTCGACGCGCAGACGATCCGCGTCGAAGGTCGCTCGGGAACGCCAATGCGCGTCGTCGTGCGGACACCTTCGGGCGAGCAGATCGTTGCGGGCAGCGACATTCCGGTTGCCGCGGGACGTTCTCCAACACGGCCGATATCGGTTTTGAACGGGACGGCGTGCAACTCGACGAGCGCGGTATTATCTCGTGAACGATCGCCTGCCGACATCGGCGGACAATGTCTGGGCAATCGGCGAGGTCGCAGGGAGCCCGCAGTTCAGGCATGTCTCCGTCGACGATTTCTGCATCGTGCGCAACAACATGGCGGGCGGACATCGCAGCACGGGTGTTCGGCTGATTGCGTACACGTTGTTCACCGATCCGCCACTCGCGCGCGTTGGCCTCAACGAAACGGATGCACTGCGCGCGAGGATCGCCGTGCGTGTTGCAATGCCACCGATGCGCAACGTCTTGCGCACGGAAGCGACCGACGAAACGCAGGATTTCATGAAGGTGCTCGTCGGCGCGGATGATGACCGCCTACTCGGCTTCACGATGATCGGCTCGGAAGCGGGCGAAGTACTGGCGGCGATGCAAACGGCGATGGTCGCAGGCATCCCGTATCCGCAACTCCGGGATCCCGTGATTTCCCATCTGACCGTGGCGGAGGGTCTGGGGCCGCTGCTGGAGAAGCTTCCCGAGCGTGCGGTGAAGTGAGGCTTGTGGCCGCGTAGGCGGACTCTGAGCGGTGAGCCACTGCTCGTGCCGCAGCGCTTGCCGATGGACTGCGAGCATGGCAGCGACAAGCGCGGCATTTCGTGCGGGCAGTACGAGGCCGCCATTCATGTTCGGCGTTAGTTCTCGATGTTCGATCGTTTTCGACTATTACAATGCTCTAACACCAAAGCAACGGCGAGCAAAATGACTGCGCATACGGCACGACAGAGTATTGGACCGCTGATCTTGGCGTTTCGTCGGATAAGGAACGCTTTTCGCCCTCAGGTTCACTTATACGAGATACCCAGCGGTATTCACGCGGATTGGGATGTTCCGGTAAAGGTTCGTGACGGAACGACGCTGCGCGTCAATGTGTTTCGCCCGTCGAGCGGCGATCCTGCGCCGGTGATCATGTCGGCTCATCCGTACGGCAAGGACATAATTGCCGCGCATAGTCGAAGCGGCCGGGCCGTCGACCTGCAATATCGACTCTTTCCGCAGCCCCATTCTATTGCGATCTCCGAGTGGACGAGCTGGGAAGCGCCAGATCCCGGCTTCTGGGTGCCGCAAGGATACGCGGTGGTGAACGTCGACCTGCGCGGCGGAGGCACCGCCGAAGGTATCGGCGAACTGTTCTCCGATCAGGAAGCCCGCGACTATTACGACGTGATTGAGTGGGCCGGCACGCAAGCGTGGTGTTCCGGGCGCGTGGCGCTCAACGGCGTGTCTTACCTCGCGATCAGCGAATACAAAGTGGCAGCGCTGCGCCCGCCGCATCTTGCGGCCATTTGTCCGTGGGAGGGGTTTAGCGATCTGTATCGCGACTTTGCACGTCCCGGCGGCATTCGCGAGGACGGCTTCACGATCGTCTGGGACAAGGGGCTCAAACGGGGCGGAGTCGCGACTAGCACCCGATTTCGGGAAGAGATCGTCAATCGTCCAGAACGGGACGAATGGTACGAATCCACGGTTCCTGACCTTGAGCGCATCGAGGTTCCGATCCTGGTATGCGGCAGCTTCTCGGACCACTCGCTGCACACGCAAGGCTCGTTCGAGGTTTTCCGGCGCGGCGGCTCGGCTCTCAAATCGCTCTACACGCATCGTGACGGCAAGTGGTGCGCTTTCTATGGCAAGGAGGCTTCCGCGGCGCGGCTGCGTTTCTTCGATCACACGCTCAAGGGCATCGACAACGGGTGGGACAGCGAGCCCGCAGTTCGTCTGGCGATCCACGATAACGGGCCGGAACCGGTCGCCGTTGTCGGTGAGCATAACTGGCCGCCCGGCGATCTCCAGTGGCGTACGCTTTCACTCGATCCCGGCTGCGGAACGCTGATCGAAGAAGCGCCGCGGGCTCAGGCGACATCCGTATCGTTCGACACGCGACGAGGGGCAGCGCAGTTCGTCTGGACAGTGCCGGACGATATCGACGTGATCGGACCTATGGCGCTGCGTTTGCATCTTGAAGTGCTGGGCGCCGACGACGTTTTCGTTTTTGCGGGCGTGCGCAAGTTTCGCGATGGCGTGCAGATGCAGTTCGAAGGCTCATTCGGCTTTTCAGGCGACATGGTCTCCAAAGGATGGCAACGCGCCGCGCATCGTGAACTCGATGAACGGCTTTCCACCTCTGTACAGCCGGTTCATACGCATCGTTTCGCCGAGCCGCTGCGTGCAGGCGAGATCATTCCAGTCGAGGTCGCGTTGCAGCCGCATGCAACGCGCTTTCTGAAAGGCGATGTGCTTCGCCTCGACATACGAGGCAAATGGCATTTTCCGCGCGGTCCGCTTCGTGGCCAGTTTCCTTCTTTCTACGAACCCAGCCCGAAGGCGGTATGCGTCCTTCACGCGGGCGGGGCATTCGACGCTCGACTGCTGATCGGAACGAGGCTCGTCAGCGCGACGACGGCGAAGTGCGATGCCGCTCGTTTGCGCGGTTGAATCTCCTGGATAACGATCAGTCCGTCCGTTCGCCGCGCATGTTGCTGCCGCAACCCGAAGGGCCGTTGAGGGTGTGCGCCGTGAAAAGGTGGCGCTTTCCAGTGGGTGCAAGTCCCACCCGGCAACCGCTCCAGCCGGAAGCAACCGGAGCAGCTATGGAGGTAACGAAATGGCTGAAGCCTTCGGTGATGCGTGTCACAAATTGGTGACAGCGCGAGTGTGCAGGCCGTAACGCGAGTGAACGCCGAGCAAACCTCGAAAAGGTCGATGCGCAGGCCGACCCGACAACCCTATCGGGGAAGGCTGATACGACTGGGCGAATGAGCAGGCTGGACGTCCAGTCGCTGCGCCGGGGTAGTGGCGACAGCATGTACACAAGGAAAGCGTACGCAACACGGGAAGTCCCTTGGCGTGGTCAGGGATGACCAACCGGACGCCCGCGAGGGACAGGCCGGGCGCCTTGGGATGACGGAGAGGCCCGTAGTACCGCTGAAGCCGGGTAATGCTGGTGGAGGGAAGGGGCCTCAGTTCAAGACAGACGCAATACGTAGTGAGGACGTGGAGATTGGGCAACCTATCAACTCGGATTCGTGTTCAGAAGCTGCAGATGGCGTTACACGCGAAAGCGAAAGCAGAAGCCGGGTATCGCTTCTACGCGCTGTACGACAAGATCTATCGTGAGGACGTGCTGGCGCATGCGTACGCCCAGTGTCGCTCGAACAAGGGCGCGCCGGGTGTCGATCGGCAAGACTTCGCGGAGGTCGAAGAATATGGGGTGCAGAAGTGGCTCGGCAAACTGGCGCTTGTGCTCAGGCAGGAGAGTTACCAGCCGGACCCTATCAGAAGAGTGTTTATCCCGAAGGCCAATGGCAAGCTGAGGCCACTGGGGATCTCGACCTTGCGAGATCGGGTGTGCATGACAGCAGCGATGCTGGTGCTCAAACCGATCTGCGAAGCGGACCTCCCACCAGAGCAGTACGCTTACCGCCCGGGGCGCAATGCCCAGCAAGCGGTGATCGAGGTGGAGGAGCGGCTGCATTGAAGGCAAACGGACGTTGTTGACGCCGACCTGGCGGACTACTTCGGAAGCATTCCCCACGCCGATTTGATGTTGTCGCTTGCGCGGCGCGTTGTTGATCGGCGCGTGCTGCATCTGATCAAGATGTGGTTGGAGTGTTCCGTTGAAGAAACCGACCACCAAGGCCGGAAGACACGTACGACCGAGGCCAAGGACAGCAGGCGCGGCATTCCGCAAGGTTCACCCATCTCACCACTGCTGGCGAATATTTACATGCGCCGGTTTGTGTTGGCATGGAAGAAGCTCGGACTTCAGCGAAGCCTTGGCAGTCAAATAGTGACCTACGCGGACGATCTTGTGATCTTGTGCAAGCAAGGCAAAGCGGAAGAAGCGTTGTCGCGACTGCGCGAAATCATGGGCAAACTGAAGCTGACGGTCAACGAGGAGAAGACCAAATCTGCAAGGTGCCGGAGGGCGAATTCGATTTCCTGGGTTACACGTTTGGGCGGCTGTACTCTGCAACGACTGGCCGGGCCCGTATGGGCATGTGTCCATCGAAGCAGAGTATTCGGCGCATGGTCGACAAGATTCATGCGATGACTGCCCTCAAGACGGTGTGGCAAGAGACCACGGAGCTGGTAGGCAGGTTGAACCGCACGCTGCGCGGCTGGGCGAACTACTTCAAGGTAGGCTCGGACAGACGCGCGTATCGGGCGCTCGACAGCTACACCGCTACGCGGTTGCGTCGGTGGTTACGCAACAAGTACAAGGTTCGACGTCGCAGGGGCGGGACTTATCCATCCCAGCACCTCTACGGGCACTTCGGCCTCGTGCGTCTGACCGGTCCATGGTTGTGAACCTGCTGTGTACGAAGGTGTGATGTCTTGTCCGAGAGCCGGATGCGGAAGATCTGCATGTCCGGTTCGATGAGCGGGATGTGGAAACGGGGTTAGGGTGAAGTTATTCGGGCACCGCCAGACGAAAGAGGCGGCAACAGACAAACCAAACCTACTGCTACCGCGCCACATCTCGACTCTACCGCTTTCACCCATTGGGAAACGCGGGAACTGTTGCCGGGTGACGTCGCGAGAAAGGAGTGCGGTGATTGTCCCTCATGATGGACTAGGCAGCCGGCATTAGGCCCAAGGCAAGTTGGCACGCCAGGTTTCCAAGCTGGACATTCGTCGGATAGATTCAACTAAAGGTTTTCACTGATACCCTCGACCACGACTGCAGTTACCCGCGGCGAGCAGAGGGCAATTGATTTACCGCGCCCAAAGCTATCTTGACAGCGAGTGTCCGCCGCTATGTGAACAGATGCCTACGACCGCCTGAACCGCTTCGGCGATGATCGGCGAAGCCTCGCCGCTGTCGAGTGGCAGCACGGATGTAGTGACGACCGTTTCACCCATGCTCAGACAACCCGGCTGGCTCACGCGGTGAGACGTTGAACGACGCGTTTCGTGCGGATAACTAACGGAAAATCGCTGATTATAATTTTGTCGAAGCTGACGATTCGATTTACTTACCCGCAGCGGCAGGGGCAACTTTCAAGCGCGACGACCGAGAACTCGATGCGTAGCACTACGCCGCAAAGCTCAGCCCTTCGCTTTTCTAAGCTGCCGATTGCGTGTCTGCAGATTGATCTTGTCCGATACAAGCGCAGCAAGTGTGCGCAGCATCGCCATTTGCGGTGCTTTAAATGCCCGTGGCGCGCGATCAATTACGCACAGCGCGCCAAGCGCGTACCCCTCATAGTCGATGATCGACGCTCCGGCGTAAAACCTTATGCCCATATCGCCGGTGACAAGTGGATTGGCGCGGAACCGTACATCTTCGGCCGCATCCTCGACAATCAATCCGTCCGGTTGTGCGATGGTGTAATTACAAAACGCGTAGTCTCTGGGTGTCTCCTGAGTCGCCAAGCCGTAGCGGGCCTTGAACCATTGTTCCTTGGCGGTGAGCAACGTAATCAATGCAATCGGCACCTTCGCGACGTTTGCCGCCAACGCAACGATCTCGTCGAATTCTTCCTGCTGCGGACTGTTGACCAGATTTGTGCGGGCAACCGCCTGCAAGCGCGCCAACTCCTGTGCGGCCGCAATATCGGCGACGGCTTCCAGATACGGCGCGATTGCAGCGCGCAATTGTTCCGGTGCAGCGCGCTTGCTCACGAGACGCATGCGCGTATCGCCGAGATCGAAGCGCAACTCTTCCGCATTTGAATCGGACAGTACGACGATGTTCGAATGCGCAAGTCTCGGCGATGCAAGGAGCCGCTTGAGCAAGGCGATCCGCTCCCAATCGAGCCGATCGATCTCCATCACGACCGATGCCGGCATTTGATGCCCCGCCTCGATCAAACCCAGCAGCGCGTCATTCGCTACGCTGACCTGAACGGCGGGCACGCTGGCCAAGCTTTCGCTGCATCGCCTGCCTGCGCCTTCGCTGGCGATGATCAGGACGGTATAGGCGGTTTGAACCGGCGCGACCAGCCGCCGCTCGCGAAGCGCGAATACGGCGCTTCGCCGGACGCGGCGGTGCCCGCCCGGCGTTTTCCACGAGTCGATCGCACCTTCTTCCACCCAGGTTTGAACCGTGCGAATCGATACGCCGAGTATTTCGGCTGCCTCGCGCGTAGTTAGGATCGGATCGCTTTCCATGTCTATGACGTTACTCAAAGCTCTTGCCGCCGAAGATAACGAAAGCTCTGCAAACATGCAACCGTATGCTGGAAGGGAAAATCTGGCAAAAATGAAACATCGCTCGGTGCCGTGCGCGTCGACCGTTTGCATGTTCGCATGCGTAGTTTAGGCGGTAAGTTAAGCCGACGTGAGTGATCGACCGTACGCTTCCAGCGGTGAATTTACCGGCAAACGTTAAAAATTTGGAAAAAACTTAAGTTCGCCGGAGTGCTGCCGTAAGGGGAGTCATGGCGCGTATTAGGATCGTCCGGCATGGGCCGAGTCTTCACCGCGACAACGACCAAACGGACCACGACATGAGAGCTTTACGAAATATAAGAATCGGGGCGAAGCTGGGCATCGGCTTCGGATTGACGCTGTTGGCGCTTTGCTTGATTAGTGGACTGGCCCTTTTTCAGGTCTCGCAGGTCTACAAGGGAACGGCGGAACTCGCAAACGACTGGCTGCCGAGCGTGCTCACGCTCGGGGATATCCGCTCCGGAACGAATGCGGTACGACGCGGCTCGATGGGCGCGCTGCTGGCGACCAATGCGCAGGAAAAGGCAGCGCAAGTGCAGAAGCGTCGTGAAGGTCTGGCGACGCTCGATCGCGCGTTGACGGCCTATCAGCCCTTGATCTCCAACGCAGAAGAGAAGCAACTCTTCGACGACTTCAACACGGCTTGGGCTGCATACCTCGTCGCGGACAACAAGATCAATGCGTTGAACGATGCCGGCGATGACCACTTCACTGCTGCGCGTGAAGCTGCCGCGAATGAATCGGCACCTTTGTTTGTGGCGGTATCGACATTGATCGATCGTGATATCGCGCTCAATACCAAGGGGGCGCGCGAATCGGCCGAAACGGCTGCAGCCGACTATCACCGCACGCTGATCGTCACTTCAGTCCTTGCCTCGTTTGCCATTGCGCTCAGCATCGCGATCGGGTTCTCGATCACGCGTTCGATCTTGGTGCCAATCCGCCGTTCGCTCGAAGTCGCCGAGACGGTCGCTCAAGGTGATTTGACGTCGCATATCGTCGATGACAGCAAGGACGAAACGGGTCAACTGCTTCAGGCACTGCGCAACATGAACGAGCGGCTCGTCGATATCGTCGGCCGTGTCCGGAATGGTAGCGAGAACATTGCGACGGCTTCCGCCGAGATCGCGTCGGGCAACACCGATTTGAGTCAGCGCACGGAAGAGCAAGCGGCATCGCTTCAGCAAACGGCTGCGAGTATGGAGCAACTGACATCGACCGTGAAGCAGAACACGGAAAACGCGCAGCAAGGCAACACACTTGCAGCGAACGCGTCCGAGGTAGCGGCGCGCGGCGGTGCGGTCGTGAGCCGTGTCGTCGATACGATGAAGGACATCAGCACGAGCTCCGCGAGGGTGGCGGAGATCATCGCGGTGATTGAGGGAATCGCGTTTCAGACCAATATTCTTGCGCTGAATGCTGCCGTGGAAGCGGCGAGAGCGGGTGAGGAAGGGCGCGGCTTTGCCGTCGTCGCCGGCGAAGTGCGCACGCTCGCGCAGCGAAGCGCTGCGGCCGCGAAGGAGATTAAGGACCTGATTGGCGAATCGGTCGCCAAGGTCAGCGTGGGAGCGGAACTTGTCGAAGAAGCGGGACGGACGATGAGCGAAGTCGTGCAGTCGGTGAAGCGCGTCGCCGATCTGATGGGCGAGATTTCGGCCGCGTCATCCGAACAGCATACGGGCATCGAGCAGGTAAATGTCGCTGTATCGCAGATGGATGAAGTGACGCAACAGAATGCCGCGCTGGTCGAACAGGCGAGCGCCGCGGCGCAGTCGATGGCGCAACAATCCGGTGCGCTTCGCGATCTGGTTTCCGTGTTCCGTCTGAGTGGCAGTCCGCAAAGGGACGTGGGCATTCGAGTCGAGACAAATCGAAAGCTGGAGCCAAAACGAACGCAACGTGCGGAACGCGCGAACGCCGCGCCTCGCGCTACCGCAACACCGGCTCGTGTGACGGGACCTGCGTCGGGCGAATGGCAGACCTTTTAATCGACAGAAATTCGTCTCCTGACGGACGTCGCACATGAATGCTCGTAGATCGGATTATGCACGTGGGCGCGGCTTTGCAAGACGCGCTTATGTGTTGCGGACTGTAGGACTCACCCTTGGGCTGGTTTTCGTCCAGATGATCCTTTGGCGCGAGCATTCGTCGTATGCGGTGAAGGCCTATATTGCGGTGTATTGCGTCGTCTGGCCACACATCGCATACCTGTTGGCGCGCCGGTCGCGCACGCCGGCAAATGCGGAAAGAATCAACATGTATGTGGACGATTTCGTGAGCGGAACGTCCGTTGCAGCAATGAGTTTCACGTGGCTTCCCAGCACCCTTGTCCTGCTCATGTTCATGATGAACAATGTAGCAGCAGGGGGTTGGCGCCAGTTGGCCAAGGGGTTCCTGTCGTGCGCCTTGGGGACGTTGATCGGAGCAGCCGCTTTTGGCGGGCGGATGGAGCCAGAGTGGATTCCCGATGCACCGACGTTGTTGGCCTGTTTGCCCATGCTCGTGGTGTATCCCTTGGCGCTCGGGTTGGCGAGTTATCGCACCGCATTGAAGCTCGCGGAGCGATCGAAAGCATTGAGAAGCCTGAGCGAGCATGATCCCCTGACCGGTTTGCTGAACCGGGGCACGTTAAGTTCCCAACTGGGTCTTCTGCTCGATTCCCAACGCGGCAAGCGTCAATTGCTCAACGTGCTCTTTATCGATCTCGACGATTTCAAAATCGTCAACGACTCGCTCGGGCATCGCGTCGGCGATCAGCTTTTGACGATTGTTGCGTCGAGACTGCGGGACGCAACGGACGATGCCACCGAAGACATCGCCCGGTATGGCGGCGACGAGTTCGTTATCGTGTCCATCCGCTCGCCTGTGGAAGCCGTCAGGGGTCTGGCGGGCAAGGTCATCGAGGTGATCAATCAGCCGGTCACCCTCGCGGGGCAGGTGATACAAGTGCGTGCGAGCATCGGCATCAGCACGTTCCCGGATCACGGCAATGATCCTCAGGCGCTGCTGAGTCGCGCTGATGTCGCCATGTACGCCGCAAAGGCGGGCGGGCGCAATCGCATCGTACAATTTAACGAGCAGTTGCATCTTGCCGCTGCCCGACGCCTCAATCTCACCGCACGCCTGCAGGCGGCCCGATCGATCAACGCGTTCGAGTTGCTGTATCAACCGCAAGTCGATATGGGTTCGGGGCATATCATCGGCGCGGAGGCTTTGATACGGTGGAACGATCCGTTGCTCGGCAGCATTTCCCCGACGACTTTCATCCCTATCGCTGAGTCCGACGGGCAGATTCATGCGATCGGCGAATGGGTGCTGGCCGAAGCGCTTGAACAGGGACGAAGATGGCTCGATGCGGGATTGCCGCCCATGCGCATCGGCGTGAATGTCTCTCCTGTTCAGCTCGAAGAGCCGCGCTTTCTAGAACGAGTTCAGCGCTCACTGACCTTGCACAGGTTCCCGCCACAATGGCTGGAACTCGAACTGACTGAAGGCGCGTTGATACGCGATATCGATACAGTCGAGCAGACGCTCGAAAGGCTAAACGAAGTCGGGGTATCGATCGCGATCGACGACTTCGGGACGGGGTATTCGAGTCTCGCTTCGTTGCAGCGCTTCGACATCGACCGAATCAAGATCGATCAGAAGTTCGTTCAGGCAATCGGTGTGGCGCCGCGCGGCGAGGCGATCATCAAGGCGGTGATCACACTGGCGGACGCACTTGGGTTTCAGATCGTTGCAGAAGGGGTCGAGACCGTCGAACAGCGCGACTTTCTAACGGAGAGTGGTTGTGTGATCGGACAGGGGTTCCTGTTTGACAAACCCCTGACGGCCGATGCGATGGAAGCACGGTTGCGACAGCGCCTTCTGCCTCACGATACCAGTAATAAGGATAATGGATGCATAACCATTTGCGACACTCCCTAGTCGCACAAATCCTCGACTGCATCGTCGATGCGCACGATCGCCACACGATGCTTCTCGCCGCCCTCGTGTGCGCCGTCGGCATTTATGCGTCGATCGCGATTGCACGTCACGCCGCGCGATCGAGCGGCGCGGTGCGCATCCGGTGGGGTTCGACGAGCGTGCTGTCGAGCGGCTGCACAGCGTGGGCGACGCACTTTATCGTCTTGCTTGCCTATCAGCCTAATATGCGGGTGGCGTTCGAACCTGTTCTCACGGCGATCTCGCTGACATGCGCGGTCGTAGGTATCGGCGGGGGCGTAGTCGTGTCTCTCAGCAGCCGTCGCGGTCCAAGGCAATTCGCAGCAGGAGTCATTATTGGCGTGGGCGTCGCGGCGTTGCATTATGTAGGACAAAGCGCGTATCTGGTGCAAGGAACGATCAGATGGGATCTTACTCTGGTCATTCCATCGATCATTGTGAGCCTGCCGATCTTCGGGTTCTCGATGATGGCGATCGCAAGCCGCAATAGGACATGGCAAACATGTGCCGCGCCGTTGATGCTTTTGGGCATCGCCATATTGCACTTTTGCGGCATGGCGGCGATGACCTTGCAACAAGACCCCAGCATCGAGTTTCCGTCGGATGCCGTTGCGCCGCAGACGATCACACCAATCGTTGCAGGGATTTCTTTGGCGTTGATCGCGCTTGCTTTTCTGGGCTGGCGCTTCGATCTTGCAGCTACAGCCAGAATCCGTCAAGACAGGAAGAGGTTGCGTGATCTCGCGGATGTTGCGCTTGAAGGGCTGTTGATTACGCAGAACAACATAATCATCGCGGCAAACCGGAGCATAGAGCGCCTGTCAGGTTTGAAGCAGGACGATCTGACGGGAAGCGAAGTCAGCCGGCTTCTGCCGGCGCTCGAACTCACCACGCTTTTAGAGAATGAAGAGCGCGAAGCGAATCTCATTGGCGTAGACGGGATCATCGTTCCAGTGCGCGTGCTGCGCTCCACGGTTCCACTTGGGCACAGTGTACAGACGGTCATCGCAGTGCGCGATCAGCGCGAAAGGCTGCGCACCGAAGAAAAGATGCGCCGACTCGCGTTTGCCGATCCGCTGACGGGCTTGCCCAACCGCACAAAGTTCACCGAGTTGCTGGAGCGGCATACGTGCACCGAACGACGCACCGACCAGGGCCTCGCAATACTGCTCATCGACCTAGATAGCTTCAAGATAGTGAACGATACCCTCGGTCATGCGGTAGGGGACGCCGTGCTGCAAGACGTCTCCATTCGACTTTCGACGCTCGTCAAAGACAGAGGTATCGTCGCGCGGCTCGGGGGCGATGAATTCGTCGTGATGCTTACCGGCGACGTCAGCGATGTATCCGCGTTTGATATCGCGAGCAAGGTCGTCGAGCAACTTGGTGCGCGGCCGTTTGATATCGATGGTAGAACAATTCATATCGGTGCAAGCGTCGGGCTTGCGTTGTTCCCCGAAGACGGCGGCGACCCCTCGTCGCTGCTGCGCAATGCCGATCTCGCAATGTATCTCGCGAAGAGCGAAGGCAAGGGGACGGTTCGGCGTTTTGAGAAGATCCTGCATGAGCGGCTTCAAGAACGGCAGAGCCTTGAAGCGGGTCTTCGCATAGCATTGTCGAGTGGTCAACTCGAAGTTCATTATCAACCGCTCGTCGATGCGGCATCAGGCCGTATTACGTCAGCCGAAGCCTTGGTGCGCTGGCGGCATCCATCGCTTGGACTTATCGCCCCCGCCACCTTTATTAGTCTTGCGGAGGAGACGGGGCTGATCGTGCCGCTCGGGACTTTTGTGTTAAAGACTGCGTGTGCCGAGGCTGCAACCTGGCCGCCTGAGATTGGCTTGGCGGTCAATCTGTCGCCTGCGCAATTTCACGACAAGTCGATTGTGTCGATCGTGGCATCGGCTATCGAGGATGCACATCTTCTTCCGCAGCGACTCGAAGTGGAGGTGACGGAAGGCGTGCTGCTTGCCGATACGGGCGCGACGCTCGAAACGCTCAACCGCCTGCGCAGCATGGGTGTTCGCGTTTCAATGGATGACTTCGGAACCGGTTACTCGTCCCTCAGCTATTTGCGCAGATTTCCTTTCGATCGATTGAAGATCGACCGATCGTTCGTACGCGGCATTCCGTCCGATGCGGAGAGCGTCGCGATCGCTCGAGCCATCATTACGATGAGCACGTGTCTTGGTTTGCTGGTGACTGTGGAAGGTGTCGAAACCGCTGAACAGTATGCCTTTGCGGTCTCAGAAGGTTGTACGAGTATTCAAGGCTATTACATCAGTCGGCCAATGCGGGCGGAGGCGTTCGCCGCGTTTTTGATTGCCTGGAATAATCAGGCACCGCCGAATCCATCGACGGGCAGAAAGATCGCTGAAAAGAGCATAGTGCTGCATCATAGCGACCTAAGGTCTGTTTTGAATTGGTAGACCTATGCAGCAGTCCCTGCAAGCTATATGTAAATAGTCGCGAAACATGGAGAAACACTTTGTGAGGGCGGTACCACGCGGACGACGCGTCGTGAGATTCCACTACTTCGCGGGGAGTGGCATCCGGAAGTCTGCGCTGCACGTATCATCCGGTCGACCCGGCGCGACGGTCTGTCCACTCCGCCTCTAGCTTGATGCGTAGAGCAGATTGTTCGCGACGGCCGGTCGTGCGGCGTGCTAGTTTGATGCCATGCCGCATTACTTCTGCAACCGAGAACGATAATGGAAATCCGCTACCGGCTTCATCGACTACTCATCACTGAACAACCAGCTGCTGACGGCAACCGCTGCCCTGTGCTTCTTCGGATAATCAGCGCTGACGGGTATCACTTGCCCACGCTCTCTCTCGTTACCGAACCGGGTATCGATCGGGTATATCGCTCGGCTTTCGAGCGAGGGTTGAGCATGGTAGATGATGCTTGCGACAGTCGATTGACGAATCCACTGGACGAAGTTCAACCGCGCTATTAACTGCGCCGCTCAGCAATCAGTTGATCTTTAGCCAATCGGCGCCCGTTCACAGCCGCCATGGCAGGTGTTGCACAGGCAGCAGTCAGTGCAGGAGCTCAATCTACGGTTCCCGGCGAGCCGCGCAACCGCACATAAGGTTCGAAGCCACCAGACGACCGTGCGTACCCTCCGGACTTCTTTTTTCCCATTAGCGTTATCAACGAACATGAGTAGCAGAATTGGACGTCAACAGCTACTGCAGACTAGTCAAGCTGCTCGCGCAGGAGAGCTGTGCGAACAATCCCCTCGGCGCGAAGCGGCGGCTCAGAAAGGTTACGAAAGGGCGTGCACAGAGAAGCGCTCGATCGATGTTTGGGTACGAACGTCGGCAAGCGGCGAGAAGCGGCCGGCCACGGGGCATCAAGGTTGCCGCCAAGGAACAAGCGTTGACAATCGAGAAAAGATTAAAGACTTACAGCGCAGTCCGCACGAACTGGCAAACTGAGACGTAACCGGTTTTGAGGCGGCTGGACGGCGGCATTACGGAGCAGATGTTGAGCTCCGAAGAAACGAATGCAACGCCGACTCCTGCCGCGACCGATGCCAGGACAGATTGCACGTCATCGGCCCGTTGCGTGATGCTCGGTGTAAATCCATGCTCGCTGCATCATGCGTCGACTTGCGCAGCTATTCCAGGTCCGCGCGCGCGGCGCAAGGCCAGGAGATCACAGTAGCGGTTGTAGACGAGCACCAGACCGTAAACATTACCTCTCAACCTGTCCAAACCGACAACGCGACTACTGCTTTCTTCAGAAACATCGTGACGAAGCCGTTAGCCATGTATGGTAACCGTCGATGGTGGAAACAGATGAACAATGATCAGCATGATATTGAACAAAGAGTCCGTTTAGCGGGCAGCAACATGTTCGAGTTGCTGCTTTTTCGACTCGGCGCAACGCCTGGTAGCGGCGCTCGCGAGCTTTATGGCATCAACGTTTTTAAGGTTCGGGAGATCGTGACAATGCCGACGCTCACGGAACTGGCGGGCTCGTCCAACAAAATTCTCGGCGTGGCGGACGTACGCGGCGAAATCATCCCGGTCATCGACCTCGCACGCGTCACGGGATGTACCCCACGCGAGGGAAGCCGTATTCTCTTGGTGACGGAGTTCGCTCGCACGACGCAGGGCTTCGCCGTCGAAGAGGTTGACGATATCGTGCGCCTCGAGTGGAATCGAGTGCTTTCGGCAGAGGGTCACTCCAGCGGTAAAGCAGTGACGAGCATCGCGCGCCTGGATGCCCACGCGGGCGGTCGGCTTGCGCAGGTCCTTGATGTCGAGCAAATTCTTCGCGACGCGCTGCCTGCAAGCGAACCGGAGATCAATGAGCAGAACACTGGACGCTTGACGCTGCCGCCGGGCGCACGAGTACTTGCCGCAGACGACTCCGGCGTTGCACGCGCCCTTATCGAAGAGAGCCTGAAGTCAATGGGGGTACCGTTCATTATGGCCAAGACGGGCCAAGAAGCGTGGGAACTGCTGGAGAAGGCAGGCGCAAAAGCGGCGAAGGAGGGTAGGAAGGTCACGGATGACATTGCATTAGTGCTTACCGACCTTGAAATGCCGGAAATGGACGGCTTCACGCTTACCCGCAAAATTAAAGCCGCCGCTGCGTTGCAGATGATCCCCGTGGTCATTCACTCTTCATTGTCGGGATCCGCGAATGAACAGCACGTGCGAAAGGTAGGTGCAAACGCTTATGTATCAAAGTTTGTTGCGGCCGAACTTGCTGACGTAATGCGTCAGGCAATGTTACGGACAGCCGCGTGAACCACTCGCTCGACATCGCTTCGACGCCAACACTCCCGATCGCTAAAGATGCAAGCGGCAAATGGCAAGGTGGCCGACGGCCGAAAATTCATGTTGTCGGTCGTTGTTCAAGTTGATTAAGTGATTCTCTTGTCCGTCGTTTCGATCGGGCAGCTGCATGCGTTCGCGAATGCTGAAGAGGGCAAAGAATTCGTTGACCTCAAAGCAGCGTACAAAACGCTTGCGCCGTCGGCTCACGATCTAATGCGGTACGAACTGCATTCGTTGCTCGGCTGACTGGTTGCAGCGAACCGTCGCAATTCAACTATTCACCTCGATGATCCAAACTGATAGACCTGTGCGGAGGTGGCGAATCAGCGCTCTCCGGCGAAGTATGCAGCCTTAAACTATGCAATGCATCTGAGCACTCGCTTAAGCATCCTCGTTACCTTTGCAACGCCCTGTGCACGACCGTGGACGGCTTTGTCGCGGACGGAGCGAGATCGCGAATTGACTACAGTATCAGTAGGATTGCTTATGTTGCCAGTGAATAAAACTGCTGGGCATGAGAGCATCCGACGCCCCGTGCTTGCATTTGACCTTTGGCGATCATGTGCATGAGCTCGATGCCGCTCAGCAGTATCCAGGCACAACGGAACTTCTTGAAGCCAAGCATAGGCCGCGTGCGTCGCTTGACTGCCCGATGATCTTGCTCGATAACATTGTTCAGATACTTCTTCTGGCGAATCTTGATCGGTCTCGTACCAAGGCCGGATTCCGAGCCGTCATCAAGCGTCCAATCGTTCGTAGTGCTGGGGTCACATGATAGCCGACGTGACGCTTATTGCGACAAGCCGTTTCTCGGCCACCACGTACGCGACAACCTGAAGGTCGCGCCGACACGCTGGATAAGTTTAGTTTGAGTCAGATGTCAAAAGATGTTACAGGTGAAAGGCAGTATGTTCGATCTCAAGCCACACCGAAAACATGTCCGCCTCCATTGGCCGACCAGTAAAGTACCCTTGAACTTCGTCGCATCCCCACTCTCGGACCTTTCCAAGTATTTCGGCGGTTTCTACCCCTTCGGCGACAGCCGTGAAGCCTAACTCATGAACGAGACGGATCACCGTGCGAACAATGGTCGCGTCACGTGGGCTATCGGAGACCGCTCTGACAAGCGCCTGGTCTATCTTCACGGTAGCCACGTCGAGATGGCTGAGTTGCGCAAGGTTGCTGAATCCGGACCCGAAATCGTCGATCGCAAGCGTCACGCCGAGCTCTCGAAGCTGACTTACCGCCAAGGCGCTGCGATCGGAATGTCGCATGAGCGAGCCTTCCGTTACTTCGATCTCCAATAGATGAGGGTTCACCCGAAAGCTTTTAAGCGTGGATTCGACCAACGGAACGAATCCGTCACGCGTCAGGTCCGATCCCACAGCATTGAGCGATAATCGAATTGTCGGATGGCTCGATTGCCACATCGCAAGCTGCCTTACGGCAGTAGCGAGCACCCAATCAGTCAGTGTGTTGACGAGCGCTGTGTTCTCGACGAGTGGAATAAATTCGCCCGGAGAAATGTCGCCAAGTTGGGGATGCCGCCAACGAACCAATGCTTCTGCGCCCAGGCAGACTCCATCGCTCAACCGCATGCGGGGCTGATAGACGAGGCGCAGTTGATTTTTCGAAAGCGCATCCTTAAACGAGTTAATCAGGAGAAACGCACGGTTGCGATGACGGCCCATTTCCGAGTCGTAGTACACCGCTTGCTTTTGCTCATCACGCGCACGCTCTACAGCGAAAATCAACGCAGCGATCAAGTCGGAGGGGTTAGCGGCTTCAACAAGTCGAACGACCCCAATCGAAGGCGTGACATCGATGGGCAGATCCGCAGCAACGGTCAAAGGTCGTTCGAACGCGCGGGTGACGCGGTCAAGAAGTTTTTCAATCTCTTTGCAGGACGCCTTCGTAACGAGACCATATCGCGCATAGCCGATTCGATAGAGCGTCATGCCTGGGCCGAGCGCGGCCGTGAGCCTTTTTGTGGTATCGACCGCCACGGCATTAATGGACTCCAGCCCGATAGCAATGACCATGCGGTTGATATAGTCCAGCGTGCATACATCAATGAGCACTGCCCGCGTAGTTGTCTCTACATCGGCTTCGCACTGCTCATCGAAAAGTGCTAGATCATCTAAGAATCGTGTCAGATTTGGAAGTCCGGTCACCTTGTCTCGGCAAGCCGTCGAGCGCAATGCGTCTATGCGCTGCGCGATTAAGTTGGCCAACGCTGAAAAGTAGGACCTCTCCCGAACACTGAAAGACGCCCGGGGCCGTGTACCAATGATGCACAACGTTCCAACAGCGTGGCCGTTGTTTGTTGTGAGCGGCGCACCCGCGTAGAACCGAATGAACGGCGCGCCGGCTACTAGCGGATTGTCATGAAAACGATCGTCATGATGTGTGTCGAGCACCACCATCGGTTCCCGGGACAAGATCGCATGGGCACAAAATGATGTCTCCCTTGATGTCTCGGCCACTGGCATGCCGACACGCGATTTGAACCACTGGCGGTCCGCGTCCACCAAAGTCACCAGCGAGATCGGCACGTCGAAAATGTCGGAGGCAAGGCGAGTTATGTCGTCAAAAAACGAATCGGGCGGTGTATCTAGCACACACGCGGAATGTAGTGTTCTTAGTCGAGCATCTTCATCGAGAGGGTAGGGCGGTGCGATCATTGCTTATTCACGCCAACGGAGTATCGCCCTCTCGCCCGACATCGGAATTGCCTTACTTTCGATCGGTGATAGCGCCGGTGCTCCCTCGGATGCTCCTTAGTTTGGTTAGATGGCCCGGACGTGTTGTCATGGCCGAAAATTGAACATCCTTAAAAGATGACGGCAGGCCGGGATGGAACTTGAGGGTTAAACCGTGCGTCAGCCTGTCTTCTTCGGACGAGTGGCAAAAGCCAACCGAAGAGGTCTACGTGCAAGTCGGCCCGCCGAAACCGTTTAGGCCTCGCTGATGGAAAAGAAAGCAACCGCGCCGGTAAGGTGTATCCCTTGATCATGAAGCGCCTGAGCGGCCGCCGCCTCCTCAACCAGAGCGGCGTTTTGCTGGGTGACCTGATCCATTTGCGCGATGGCCTGATTCACTTGTTC
>NZ_JALQDA010000045.1:0-2530 GCF_023631485.1 Caballeronia sp. GAFFF2
CGTAAGCGCGCAGAAATGGACGTCTGGAACTCTTTGATCTGAGCGTGCAGGCTATGTCCACTGTTTCGAATCAGTGGACACCTTTCATGACAGAAGAGCACTCAGGAACGACCGGGTTGAAGGTCGTCAACGTTGGTCGGGACGGCAAGCGCAGATATGACCGGCAAACGAAACAGAAGTTGGTGGAAGCGTGTCTTGAGCCGAGCGCTTCGGTCGCCGGACTCGCACTCAAGCATGGCGTCAACGCCAACTTGCTGCGCAAGTGGATCAAGCTGCATCAGCAGCGACTGGCTGGCACGTCCCTAAAGCCGACGCCGACTGGCACAGCTTTCGTTCCAGTAGTCGAAGTCGAAAGTCACGAAGCGGTGGTTGCGCCCGCATCCACGAAGGCACACCGCCACACCCCCGCAGCAAGGACGTCGTCGCCCCCTTCGGCGCGGTTGATGGTGCAGATGCCCAACGGCGTCACACTCCGGTTTGAATGCACCGACAATGATGCGCCGTTGCTATCGGCCATGATCGAGACGCTTGGACGGTGCGATGTTCCGCCTGGACGATGAACTGAAAGTCTATGTGCATCGTGACGCCGTTGACTTCCGCAAGAGCATCAACGGTCTCGCAGCCATCGTCGAGCAGTCAATGAAGCTCGATCCATTCGCGCGTGCGGTTTATGTGTTCAGCAATCAGCGGCGCGACCGCATCAAGATGCTGCTGTGGGACCGTAACGGCTTCTGGCTTCTCATGAAACGCCTCGAGCAGGACCGCTTCGTATGGCCGCGCAAGGAAGCGGTGCTCATGCTGCGAACAGAGCAACTTCACTGGCTACTGGAGGGCATCGACATCGAAGCGATGCGCGCGCATCCGAGGCGTTATTATCAGCGCGTGACCTGAAACGAGAACCGGCATCGCTGGTCTAATTCAGCGATGCCGCCATCATCCTCTTCTTCTACCGACGAACTGCAGGCGCTGCGCGCAGAACTCGCTGCCATGAAAGGCGAGTTGCGTGTGGTGACAGTCGAACGCGATTTGTTGCGCGAGAGACTTAAGGCCTATCAGCGGCAGTTGTTTGCTTCCAGGAGCGAAGTGCGCGGTGCTGAGCAACGCGACCTCTTCCTGAACGAAGCAGAAGCGCTCGCAACGGGATGCGAGCCGGCGCAACAGGCCGAAACTGAACAAAGCGTCGAAGTCGGCGCGCATGAACGCAAGAAGCGTGGGCGCAAACCGTTAGACCCGATGCTGCCTCGCGAGGTCGTGCGCCATGAGTTGCCCGAATCAGAACGCGTCTGCGCACACGACGGCCACGCACTGGTCGAGATCGGCGCTGAGATCAGCGAGCAACTCGATATCGTGCCGCAGCAGGTTCGCGTCATTCAGCACCAGCGAATCAAATACGCATGCCCTTGCTGCGACCTTAGCATCAAGGTGACGCCGGCACCTTCGCGCATCATCCCAAAGGGCTTACTCACTGAATCAGCGCTTGCATGGGTGGTTGTGAGTAAGTTTGCTGACGCGCTGCCGCTGTACCGGATCGCCGCGTTGCTGCACCGTTTCGGTGGCGATCTCTCACGCGGCACGCTGGCAGCAAGCGTAGTGCGCGTCGGCATGGCGGTGCAGCCGCTGATTAACCTGATGCGCGACCACCTGCTCGAGGCCGACATCGTTTACGGCGATGAAACGACGGTGCAGGTACTAAAAGAGCCGGGCCGTGCTGCACAACGCAAGAGCTACATGTGGGCGCAGATGAACGGTACCGGACCACCAGTGCGAATGTTCAACTACAGTCCCACGCGCAGCGCGGCGCAGGCCGCTGTGCTCTATGCAGGCATCAAACCCGGAGCGGTATTGATGAGCGACGGCTACGAGCCGTACAACGAAATCGCCCGAACAAACCAGCTGGTGCACCTTGGATGTTGGGCGCACGCGCGACGTTACCTGATTGAGGCGGAAGAGAACCTCCCTAAGGTACAGCGCGGCGGCAATCATCCGGTAAGCGAATTCATTCGCCTGATCGGCCAGCTGTTTGCCGTTGAGGCACGATCCGAACACATGACGCCGGAGCAGCGCCAGCAACTCAGACAGGCCAGAAGTCAGCCAGTTCTTGATCAGATCGAGGCGCTGCTATCGCGTCATCTGAACACGGTGTTGCCGCAAAGCGGCTTCGGCAAAGCGCTTCAATATCTGCGAGGCCAATGGCCCAAGCTGGTTCGCTACGTCGGCAACGGAGCGTGGCCCATCTCGAACAATCCGTGTGAGAACGCGATCAGACCGTTTACGGTTGGACGCCGGAACTGGCTCTTTAGTGACAGCGTCGCCGGCGCAAACGCCGCCGCCAACCTGTATTCGCTCGTGCAAACCTGCAAAGCCAACAGCATTGAGCCGTATCAATACCTCATCGCGTTGTTCAAAAGTCTGCCGCACGCGAACACCGCCGACGACTACGAGGCTTTGCTGCCCTGGCGACTGAATCCAACCATAGCCTGACGTATGTCGCATGGCAATGCGCAAGGGACGCCGTCTAATGCGCGCTTAC
>NZ_JALQDA010000046.1:0-21850 GCF_023631485.1 Caballeronia sp. GAFFF2
CCAACGGGCGTTGGCACGCCGTCGTTTGACAGTCGGATTTTTGCAGTTGGGACCGAGTCTTCACCCAACTCGGCCGTGCGAAAGCTGCTGCGTTGAGTTTTTCGCTTAACTTTGCCACTGGCCGCAGTGGTCGGCAAAGCGGAAAATTGCCATGTGTGAATAGGGAACGTTGGCACAAAGGTCTCTTATCGACCCCGCGCTACCGTTTGATCATCGTCAGTCAAAGGCAGCTGTGCGGCGCGATGTTTTCTGCTGCGTCACAAAGCCGGCCTCGCGCTCGGGGGCCTGACGCTGTCGTAGGTTCGCCGGTGGCAGCCACGGCTGACAAAGGTAAAGCGGCTGCCCACACAGCAATGTGCGGTCGCAGCCCGTGCTGGCCCGCAGCGGGCGTGCTGCTGACGGCGTCGAACCGATGCTTTTAAGCTCAAGCGAGCATACGTTTCGCTGGTGAATATCGGCATGCCATGGACCCCCATTCAAACTGATTGGAGCAGCGACGGAAGGTATATCTGCGAGCGGCAGCACAGCACGCGCAAGAAACCTCGCTACATGCTGGCCGGCGCCGGCACCGCTGCGGATTACTTGCCCGCTGCCTTGGCGGCGGCTTCAACTCAAGCGCCCGGGTTCGCACGGCCGTTATCATTGTTCCAGTAGTAATGCTTGTATCCGGGCACACGCAGCGAGCAACAGTCGGTGGTGATGCCCTGCATGTCGGCGATTTTGCTGATGTCGATGGTCAGCACACCATCCGGCCAAGCTGATCATTCGCTGACGGTACTGCTCCCACCATTGCTCGTAGATAAGGAGGGGCGTGAGCGTTAGTTCGCCGGTGCCAGCGGTTGCGGTCCTGCCGCGACGATGGCAAGGTGAGCAGTCCGCCGAGCTGCTGTTGCACAAAACTCTCCTTAATGTCCGAAAAGGCCGATACGAACCTGTTGGCGGCAGGGGAAAGCGGTCGGTTGGTCACATGGGCTGATACTCGTGCGCCAACGGGCGCGCGTTCGTCAGCCGCATTTGTTGAGCTAAGCCCCTGTTGTCGCGGACGGCGCTCCACGGGTATCATGAGGTTTCAACTGTGTTGAGACTTCTCGTGTACGATGAAACTTTATGAGACTTTGGAGGGTGACCCATGGCACTTCGCCCGGCCCGCGCTTGCCGCCAGCTACCTTGACGCTTTCGACTTAAAGCTGTCATCTGCCCGCGGCTTATTTGCTCGGCGTCGCATGGGCAAGACCGAATTTTTGCAGCAGGACTTGCTACCTGCTGCGCGAGAGCGTGGTTATCTCGTCGCATATACGAACCTGTGGGAAAGCCGTATCGATCCCGATATCGCCTTGGTGTCTGCAATAGCCGACGCGCTTGCTCCTCAAGGAATCAAGGCAGTCCTCTCCGCGCTTGGAAGGCCGGTGCGAAAGATCAAGGCAGGCGCCAAGCTCCCGGGTGTTCTCGAGGGCAGTTTAGAGGCCGAAATTGCAAGCGAGCAAAGCGGGCTTGCTCTACGAGAAGTGCTTAAGCAAATCGACAAGCAGAAAAAACCGCTGCTACTGATCATCGACGAAGCTCAGGTGCTCGCCCATGCGGAAAACAGCGATTTCGCCCATGCCCTTCGCGCGGGTCTTGATGTCCGCAAGGACCGAATAAAGGTAATTTTCGCTGGCAGTTCGGAAACGACCCTTAGAGCAATGTTTGCGCGTGCGTCAGAGCCTTTCTATAATTGGGCTGCATTGGAGCCGTTTCCGTTGCTTGGACAGGAGTTCGTTGATTACACGATAAAGCTAATGAACAGTATGGCGCGCAACCGGCTCAAGCTGGAGCAGGGCCTTTATGCATTCTCCGAACTACATTCCACCCCGGAATTTTTCAAGAGATTTGTTGAGCGATACATGCTTTATCAGGTCCAAGGCGCGGACGCCGCGCTCAGCCATACAAAAGCCGCTGTTTTCTCGGACGAACAGTTCAATAAGCAATGGGCCGAAATGAACTCCGCTGATCAAGCTGTGATTAGGCTAATTGCGCACGGAGATTCAGGGGTTCATAGCGCAGCTGGTTTGGGTCGCATGACAGAACTGCTGGGCAGGCCGGTGAACAAAAGCACAGCCTCTCACGCCCTTCGTCGACTGCAGCAAAACAACGTGGTGACGCGATTATCCATTGGCGAGTATCGGATTGAAGACGAGGCTTTCGCCGAATGGATCCGGCGTAAGACGACGGACGATGGGTAAGGTCCACATGTATTCCGTGCAATGCTCGTTTGTGTTCGAATATCGCCAATCAACGACATCCATACGACAAACAAACTTGCGAATCTGATCTGATTGTATCAGTCGCTATCGGGTCATTCGCTTGACATGGCGATTGCGGAAAAGCCTGTTCCCGTTGTACTCGGACCCGGCAAGCTTCCCTATGCAATCGACCATCACCATGTCGCGGCCGCGTTGCATCTGGTGGGCATCAAGTCGATGCCTTTTATGCTGGCCGTGGGACCTCTCGTCGTTGTCTTTATTAGGAATTCTGGCTGTCGATGGAAAATCAATGCTGGACCCATCCGTACGATACCAAGGGTCGACGCAAGAGCTTCGCCGAAATGGCGACTCGGACCTGGAAATTGGAGGACGATGCATTCCGAAGCCTCGCGGCCTCGGTGCGGGACGCTGGAGGCTACGAAAAAACCACCACGCCGCTAGCGGAGTTCAGATGGGCTGATTTCTTTCGAAGCGTCTTCGCTTATCCGAACAGCGAGCAGGAGTACGCCGGCGTGGAGCGACAAGCCATCAAGCTCGCGAAGAGCAGCACTGCTGCGGGCTTGCCGGGCTTCATCGAAACAGCCGCCCGGTAACGGTAGCTGTTCACGGACGACTTGGTCCGGCCACGTTATCTCGGGCAGTATTTAGCTATGTGACGGTGAACTCAAAATGGAAGCGCTAATCGTTTTGTTTGGTGAAGGAAAGGATCTGTCGCCGCTGCAAATGGGAATGCGGGCGGCGGCGGCGTTTTTCTTGGCTCTCGTCTTCATTCGCATCTCCGGGCGGCGTTCTTTTGGTCAACGCTCGCCTTTCGATTACGTCGTCACCATTCTCCTTGGCGCAACGATGAGCCGGGCAATCGTGGGGGCATCGCCAGCGCTTGCCACACTCGCGGCTTCCTTCGTCATCGTTCTCTTGCATCGCGCGTTAGCATGGATATGCGTGAGATGGCCTATGATCGAGCGGTTAGTCGGAGGCACTGAGCGTCCGCTCTATTACAACGGCGACTTCGACCGCCAGCAGATGCTTGCCGCCTTGGTGTCACGGACCGACATACTGGAGGCAGTGCGAAAAGAACTAGGAACGGATGCACTGGACCAAGTGCAAAGCGCCATTCTCGAACGCAATGGTGAGATAAGCATTATTCGGAGCCCTGGCGCATCATAAAAAGCGACCATTTAACGCGGATCAACAACGACTGCCAAACGTGCAGTCGAGTTGCTTATCCAACAATCAAGCAGCGCTCTTCGACGATTCATATCGCGACATCATCTGAACGTTCCCTCCCTTGCCGTTGCCTACGATCGCGCCATGCCATTGCGTCGGAGTATCTCCCGTCGGTTATTTCACTTCCGCACGCCTTGACCAGACGTAGTATCGTTTGTTGACGCTTGCTTAAATACCTATGCCCGATATCCATAATGAAAAGTCTCATCGTCGACGCGCCTTTGTCGCTGACACGACGGCTCTGATCCTGTTCTTTACCATGACAGGCGTTATCAACGAGCGCTTTATTGCTGGGATGGGTTGGGATCAAGTTCTTCACGCGCGAATACTAGGCGCGGCTCTAATGGTCCCTGTTGCACGTCCTTATGGCATCTGGCGCGACTATGTCATGCAACACGCTCAGCCCACAAATCGACTATCACAGCTGTTTTGGGATAGCGTTGCGCTGGTGAGCCTCCAAGTTCCTATCTATGTTGCGATCATTGCGGTAAGTGGCGCTTCAGGGCATGGTTTATGGCGCGGAGTCTTGGGAGCAACTACCATGATGCTCGTCCTAGGGCGTCCATATGGTGCCTTTTTGAACGGTGTGAGAAGGCTTTTTGGCCTGCCTTCTGGGGGGGCGCAGCCGATGAGTCTTCGCACCTAGTTTCGCGGTAGCAATGAGATAACGGTGGATAGGTCGAACCTTCGTCATCAATTGATCTGGCGCCTGCACAAGCAAGGGCACGTCGCTGCCATGCAGGCACGAGACAAAGGACGCGACCGGCGTAATTGGCACGTCACGGCAGTTCGCCTTCTCGCTGAAGGCAACCGCTCGGAACCAAGACGTAAATTGTTGACTGCATAGTTGCCGACCAGTTCGTCTCTTTATTCAGTCGTGTTCCTCCGCTTACGCGAGCGAGCCTTTCACTTGACCTAACGATGAAAGCGAAAATCACGTCGCACTTTGCTGTCGAGGACATCGGGCCCGAAATCCATCAGTTTGGTTTTACTGTCGAGGACGGCTTTCATACTCCTATGGTGGAAACAATCTCGCTGCGCACGGCGCGGGTACTGGTGAGCGAACTCCCAGATGGAACAGCCTTCATTGCCATGCTCCGTGTCATTGTGGCCGCGTTGCCGGAGGAGTACGACTCGCTTGTCGGTCGAGTGTTTATCGAGTAAACCGCCCCGTTGTTGCGCAATGAAGACGCAGGTAACGATGTCGATCTGCGGCACAGGCCTCGTTGCGCCATCAACGAGCACTTGTGAATGGAAAGTATTGCGAAGGTATCTTTGGTTGTCGATCTAGACGGTTCGAAGTTACCGACACGCGACGCGCCATCGTCCAACTCCGCTTTTCCCGCAGCCGACTCCTGACGTTGGAGACAGTAATCCAACGCTCATTCTTGCCACGGCTTGTTTTGTTAAATACCTGTTAATCTCGAGCGAGGCTTAAGGCACTGAAGACACTCAGCGGTCGGGCGATGCTTCTATCGTGAAAATTCTGTACGCCAATCACACGGAATATAGCTACGAAACGCTGCTCGAACGGACATGGGCGGCAATTAACCGATATATAGAAGAGGCAAATAGTCTGACAAAATATCCGCACGTAGCCCGGGTGCAACTCGGCGCCGCTCGTGGAATCGTAATCGGTTTTTTCGCTCTTACGTTTGACGCACCGACAAGTCGCGACGACCGGGCAGACATGCTTCAGCACATCGCGCATGCGCAAGATGCCCGTGAATCCCGCCTGTGCGCTGCCATAAACTCCATGTCTAGACTCGGAATTCCTTCGGATGGGCGTCCGGATATCTTCCCTACATTCGCACTTTAGTATCCTGGCGAGACGAGGTAATGCCTCCGCTTTTAACGTGAGACAGAAATAGAGCCTATGCTGCGGCGGTGAGCCGCTGTTTCGGCGTCACGCCGCCAAGGCCTGTTGGCGCTCGTGATTGCATTGCCAAATCCATTTGGTCGAGAAGTCCTGCACATGTGCAAGATCATCCTAGGGTGCTGCGACAGCCATTCATATCGCACCGACCGGTTGAATCGCTCCACGTACGCGTTCTGCTGAGGCTTGCCCGGCAGGATATAGTTCGGCGCGATATCGTTCGTCATTGCCTATTGCGCGCCGTTATCGCGCCGTATCGCCATCGGTTTTCACTCCAGCCGATGATCTGATCCAGCGCCCGTATAACGCTCGCTATGGGTAGCGAGAAGTCAGTCTCGATGCCCGGCGCTCCTTGGTTGAACTCGTCGATCTTGAGCAGCCGGAACTACGACCGTCTTTTCAACTGGTCGTGTATGAAGTTCATCGACCTTCAACGCGGACTGAATGCACGTCCTTGGTCTTAATAAGAGAGGGACCGGCATTTACGTTTTTTACTTATACACGGTGCGCACACGGTACTCCGAAGCACAACCGCCAAACGTGACTAGAAGCACGCCCTGGGAATGAAAGGGACTTCCCCGTCCCGAGGCTGCGGCGGAAGCCGCAAGTCGGCATCAATGTGCCAAGATAAAGTTGCAGACTTTCATCGACACCAGCGAGAGTGGAAGTCCCAAAGGACGCCGACAAGCTGAACCTCGTGCAATTGACGGACCTCAAGCCCTTCTCAAGCAGTACACCACCAAGCGAACGGCCCGCGCCCGGTTGTATCGCGAGCCGTTGCGCGAGATTGTCGAACGCAAACAAATTCATGTCGTCTCCGATGTTGCTGCAGTGGTTCACCAACGTCACGTGTCCGAAAGTCGAACCGATGAAAGAGGTCGCACGATTGATTCGACGACACTTTGACGGCATTTTTGCGTGGACCCAGACCCGCAGACCAACGGCTTTATCGAAGTCATTAACGGCTCGTTTCAGGCCGCCAAGCGCAAGGCTCGTGGCTACACGCGCTTCGCAACCATGCGAACGGTGCTGTTTCTTATCGTTGGCACACTCGACTTCTCTGCAGTCAACTCGCATGCCCGCTGAGAGCCGTTACCACTTTTTTTAAAGTGCCATATTGATTTGGAACTACGAGGCGCGGCATCGCTCGGGCTATTCAACGACGTGCCCAGTGGAAGCGGAGGCCTATGGAGCGTGAGACTCCCTGGACAACTTGATTCCAAACGGCAATCGCTCAATTGTGTCCGTAACAACACGGGCGGTTCCTTCGAGGCTGATTAGATACCTGCGTTCCAATCTCCGGCCGCTATCGCCACAGCGAATCTTGTTCGATTTCGACGACCTTCTCTGACCTTACGTCGGTGTAGAAGCTCAGTTGCTCGCGCTCCCCGTTCGCTCTGCGAGATATGATGGTACGTACCTTCGGCTTGCTGTCCAGTCCGGTTGTCGCAAGTTGCAGCAGGGTGAATGGCGAACAATGCTCCCTGGGATAGGCGTCCGACATCAAGCAGGGTCAAACTTCGTTCAGTACCGCGGCTAGGTCGCTATTCATTCGAATCTCCTTGCCGTTGCGTCGAGTCCGAGACTCACAATGTGAACGTAGGGTCGTACATTCGGCAAAGTCGCAAAAGCAGGGTGCGCTTGATGGTGCTGAGCGCGATGGCTCACGGCAACTCGGCGCCGGGCTCGAAGCCTTTATATGATGGACCTCTGCCTCCGCGAGCGTTGAAGCCAGAGCGTTCCTGATGCGGTCCGGACTTCGGCATGTACATACCACGATTTATCCTGTGTGAAGGCGAAGCAGCGGGCAATGCAAAAGTTAAGTCGTGTAGTGCGTCGTGCACTGCGACCTTGCTTCGGCGAACTCCACAGCGGGAAACGATATCCCGACATCAACCATTAGCGACATGCTGCAATGCGACGGGACGCGCCGGGACGGCTCGACAAAAATCGTTCGCCGCGCCATACGCGATACTTACGAGCGTGCTGCTTAGTCGTCACCGATGCGAATCATATGCGGCTACGTGGCCGCAATAATCGGGGCGGCGAACTTCGCTTCGACCGACCGCATTGCCGCGTTCGCTCGCGCAGCACAGCAAGTGCAGCTCTGCTGAGCAAGCGAATGCCGCGCCACGGCCATGCTTCGTCTGCAGCATGCGGGAGTCCGCGAGAGGCCTTGCATGCGCCCGGGCGGGTTCATATTGCGTCCACCGAGCTTTCGTCCTGCGCGAGCAATTGACTGTCAGGCAAACGCAAGGGCACGACACTGTCCGAGTTGTTCGACTCGACGAGGCGGATCATTTGCAGCATGAAGACATCGCGCTCGACAGGCGCCAGATGCTCGATGGTGCGATCGTGGGCGCGCTGCACCGCGGCCGACATTTTCTTCACGAGCCGCTTGCCGGCAGGCGTGAGCTTGACGAGCCGCAGCCGCTTGTCGTGTTCAGCCTGCGTGCGGCTCACGAGTCCGCGCGCATTCAGACGCGGAATCACTTCTGCGACGCTGGAACGCTCTAGTCCGACTTCAATGGCGAGGGTGTTCTGATCCATCTCGCCATGCGAATCGAGCGCGGTCAGAAGGCTGTACTGCACCGGCGTGATGTTGTACTCGCTCGTTTCCTGCGCAAACAGAAAGGTATGAATCTGATGCATGCGGCGGATTAGGAAGCCGGGCCGCGAGAACAGCGGCGAACGCGCCTGACGCTCGGCGAGTTCCGCACGGATGGCTTGAAGATCGATATGTTCGGTGACGGTGGTTCGCATGAAACAACCTTGAGTAAATGAAAGGCTCCGGACCTGCTGATGCACATTCTAGGCCGGTTTCGCCCTGCGCCGCAAATTATGAGGCACACCAACGAATCACCATAGCAAGGCATCGTGCGTAGTAACGGTGCGCGCATTCGCCGACACCGTCCGAAATGGTGCGAGGCCGCGCTCGTCGTTTGCGTGGTACGGCACGCATACTCGGCAAGCAAGATCAATAACCTGCTGATAAATAAGGAGAACGGTGCGACGAATTGCACGCCGGAGAAACCGGCATAGTATTTGCGGTACACCACACATCTCTAAATCCGGCATCGAACCGCACATGTCACAAGTTCTGCTGAAAGGGGGCCGTGTGATTGACCCCGCCCAGAAAATCGACGCCACGCTGGACCTTCTCGTGGACAACGGCGTCATTGCCGCGCTCGGTGCCGGCCTCGCCGCACAGGCGCCGCAGGCCGAACAGATCGATTGCAGCGGCAAGCTGGTGCTGCCTGGTCTCATCGATACGCACGGCCACGTGTACCAGTACGTCACTGGGCGCTTTGGCCTGAACGCCGATCAGTGCGGCGTGCAGTCGGGCGTGACGACTATCGTCGATCAAGGCGGACCGAGCAGCATCACGATACCGGGTTTCAGGCATTACGTTGCGGAGCGTTCGGCGACGCGCGTGCTCGCGTTCATCTCGGCATACCTCGTCGGCGGTCTCGAAGGCCACTATTATCCGGACCTGTACCGCCCCGATTGTCTCGATGCCGATGCGACCATCAAGTCGGTTCGCGCGAATCTCGATCTCGTGAAGGGTATCAAGGCGCATGCGGAAATCGGCGGCTTCGCGCGTTGGGGTCTCGAGGTGATGAAGATCGCCGCGACGATTGGCCGTGGAGCAGACATGCCTTTGTACATCCACTTTGGCCAGTTGTGGCCCAAGCCCGAAAGCAACGCGCTGCCCGTGCAGCCCGATTCGATTTTCAATCAGGTCGTGGAGACGCTCAAGCCGGGCGATATCCTCGCGCATCCGTTCAGCCGCCATCCGGGCGGCTTCGTCGAGGAGAACGGCAAGCTGCATCCGCTCGTGCATGAAGCGGTCGCGCGCGGCCTCAAGATCGACGTGGGCCACGGCTCGCACTTCAGCTTCAAGACGGCGCGCATCGTACTCGCGGAAGGCGTGATTCCCGATACGCTCGGCGCCGACATGCACGGCTATAACACGCACGTTCCCGCGCCCGCCGGCACGCCCGACAGCCACCCCGACGAAGAACATTCGTTCCTCGGCCGCACACAGTTCAGTCTTGTTAGCGCGATGACCAGCATGCTCGCGCTTGGCCTGCCGCTCGATCATGTCGTGGCGATGACGACCTGCAATGCGGCGAAGATGGTCGGCATGGAAGACAGTATCGGTACGCTCCAAGTGGGGCGCGGCGCGGATGTCAGCGTGCTCGACGACCGTCGCGGACGCTGGGTGATCGAAGACAACGAAGGCACGCAGGTCATTACCGACCGCATGCTTTCGCCGCTGTTCTGCTTGCGCGATGGCGTGCGTCACGACGCCATGTCGCCGACGCTGCCGCTCGCACGCGCCGCGTAACATGCGAGGCTCCGCACGATGATCAAACGCACTAAAGCACCCAGCGACAAGACGCGCGCCCAGGGCATCGGTGCATCGCTTACGCGCAAGGAAGACGATCGCTTCATGCATGGGCGCGGCGAATACGTGCCCAACATCCGCATGGTCGGCATGGTCGATGTGGCCTTCGTGCGCAGTCCGATCGCGCATGGTCATATCGTCGGCATCGAGAAGCCCGATGCATTCTCGGATGCAATCTACACGCTCGCCGATCTCGAAGGCGTCAGGCCCATCGTCGCGAATTCGAGTCTGCCGGGATTCAAGCGCTCGCAGCAGCATGTGCTTGCGAGCGGGAAAGTGCGGCAGGTCGGCGAGCCGATCGCCATGTGCGTCGCCGCGACGCGCGCCCAGGCCGAAGACATCGCCGCACAAGTGTTCGTCGATTTCGAGGAATTGCCCGCCGTGGTCGACATGCTCGATGCCCGCCGTGAAGACTCTCCGCTCGTCCACGAACATTGGGGCGACAACGTCTTTCTCGAAACCTTCGTCGATGCGAACCCCGATGTCGATCTCGAAGCGATTCGACGCGATGCGCCCATCCGCGTGCATCGCACATTGCGTACTGCGCGACAGAGCATGGCGCCGATGGAGGGACGCGGCGTGGTCGCGCATTGGGACCGGCGTCTGTCGCAACTGATCGTGCATACGTCCGCGCAGATGCCGCACATCACGCGCACGGGTCTCGCGGAATGCCTCGGCCTCGACGAAGGACAGGTGCGCGTGATTGCGCCGGACGTCGGCGGCGGCTTCGGTTACAAGGGCATCCTGTTGCCCGAAGAAGTGTGCTGCGGCTGGCTTGCGATGCAACTCGAACGCCCGGTGCGCTGGATCGAGGATCGTCGCGAACAACTCACCGCGAACGCGAATTGCCGCGAGCACGATTACGACATCACCGGCTACGCAGATCGAGATGGCCGGTTGCTCGCGGTCGAATGCGATGCGCATGTCGATTCGGGCGCGTATTCGTCGTATCCGTTTTCCGCGTGTCTCGAAGCCGCGCAGGTGGGCAGCATTCTCCCGGGTCCGTACAAGATGGATCGCTTTCGCTGCCGCACATGGTCGGTCGCGACCAACAAGCCGCCGATCCTGCCGTATCGCGGCGTTGCGCGCACCGGCGTCTGCTATGCGATCGAAACCATCATGGATGCGATCGCCGTCGAAGCGGGAATCGAGCCTTGCGAGGTGCGTTTGCGCAGCCTCGTGCAGCCGCATGAAATGCCGTACGACAACATCACGAAGAAGCACTTCGACAGCGGTGACTATCCGGAAGCCGTGCGCCGCGCGATGGCCGCGATCGATCTGCCCGCCGTGCGCGCGCGTCAGCGTCGGGGCGAGGCGGATGGCAGGCGCATCGGCTTCGGCATGTCGATCTTCTGCGAGCAGGGCGCGCATGGCACGTCGGTGTATCACGGCTGGGGCATTCCGATGGTGCCGGGCTATGAGCCCGCCGTGATTCGCCTGACGCCCGATGGCATTCTCGAAGTGCGTGTCGGCGTGCATTCGCACGGTCAGAGCATGGAAACGACGCTTGCGCAGATCGCGCATGAAGTGCTCGGCATCGACACGGACCGCGTGCGCATCGTACTGGGCGACACCGGCGTCACGCCGTATTCGACGGGTACGTGGGGCTCGCGCTCGATCGTGATGGCGGGCGGCGCAGTGGGTCGTGCATCGAAGGAACTGAAAGAACGCCTGATGAAGATCGGCGCCTGGATGATGCAGGCGCCGCTGGGCGACGTGCGCTGGGAGGACGGCGCGGTGGTCGGCAAGGACGCCCGGCGCACGCTGCAGGAGATCGCGCGCGCGTGGTATCTCGCGCCGCAACTGCTGCCGCCCGATGTCGATCCGCGCGGTCTCGAAGTCTCGACCTCGTATCAGGCCAGGCGCGATTCGGGCACGTTCAGTTATGCGTGTCACGCGGTAGTCGTGGCAGTCGATCCGGCGCTCGGGCAAACGGAGATTCTCGATTACGCCATCGTCGAAGACGGCGGCGTGCTCATCAATCCGATGGTCGTTGATGGTCAGGTGTACGGCGGCGCGGCCCAAGGCATCGGCACCGCGCTTTATGAAGCCATGCCTTATAGCGAGGACGGTCAGCCGCTCGCTTCGACGCTCGCGGACTACCTCCTGCCGGGCGCGACCGAAGTGCCCGCGATCCGCATCGAACACATGGAGACGCCCGCGCCTTACACGGAGTTCGGGCAGAAGGGCATCGGCGAGAGCGGGGCGATCGGACCGCCCGCCGCCATCGCGAACGCCGTCAACGATGCGTTGCGCGGACTGGGCGTGCACATCGATCAATTGCCGGTCACGCCGCGTCTGATCGTCGAAGCATTGGCCAGGCAAAATGAAGCGCAAGCCAGTCCATTGAAGGGAATGCCCGCATGAAAGCCGCGACCTGTGACTATGCAAAGCCGCTCGCATGCGATGAAGCCATCCGGCTCGTCACGCCGACCGACGGCATGGCGAAATTCGTCTCGGGCAGTCAGTCGCTCGGACCGATGATGAACCTGCGCCTCGCGCAACCCGAGATGCTCGTCGATGTGCGCGGTATCGATGCGTTGCGCGTGTGCCGCATCGAAGGCGAGACCGTGACGCTCGGCGCGTGCATCACGCATGCGGAGATCGAGGACGGCAAGATCGACACCGGCACGCGCGGGCTCATGCCGTACGTGGCGCGCGGCATCGCGTATCGCGCGGTGCGCAATCGCGGCACGCTCGGCGGCAGTCTCGCGCATGCCGATCCCGCGGCGGACTGGATCAACACGATGCGTGCGCTCGACGCCGAATTCATCGTGCAGGGCCGCGAAGGCATGCGCACGATCGCGAGCGATGCATGGATGTCCGGCGCCTTCACCACCGCGCTCGAACCCGACGACATCCTCACGGGCGTGCGTTTTCAGCGTCTTTCGGCGCAGGCGCGCTGGAGCTACTACAAGTTCAATCGCAAGCCGGGCGAGTTCGCGGAAGCCATTGCCGTATTCATCGACGATGCCGCGCGCAACGTGTGCCGCGCGGTGATCGGCGCGATCGACGGCCCACCGCATCTGATCGACGATGCGCGCTCGCTCGTCGCGGACCACGATGCCGATACGCACGCATTCGATGCGCATCTCGATGCAGCCGGTGTCGAAACGGGCACATACGAATGTCAGGTGCATCGCGTTGCGCTCGTGCGCGCGGCGGCGATGCTTCGCAATCCAGCCGGAAACGCATCATGAGCGACGCATTCACCAGGACGATCGAACTCGTCGTCAACGACCGGACCGTGGCGGATCGCGTCGAACCGCGCACGAGTCTTGCGGATTTTCTGCGCGAGCAACGCATGCTGTGTGGAACCAACATCGGTTGCGAGCAGGGCGTGTGCGGCGCATGCACGATCGAAGTCGATGGCGCGCCGGCGCGCTCATGCATCACGCCAGCGGTTGCATGTGCGGGCAGCAAGGTACGCACCATCGAAGGCTTCGACGACGACGCCACGATGGACGAACTGCGCGCCGCTTTTTCCGCCGAACATGCGCTGCAATGCGGCTATTGCACGCCCGGTATGCTGATGACCGCGCGCGATATCGTCACGCGTCTGCCCGATGCCGACGACGCGCGCGTGCGTCTGGAGCTGTCCGGCAATCTGTGCCGCTGCACGGGTTATGTGGGCATCGTGCGCGCGATTCGCCGCGTGCTGGATGCACGGCAAGCGCGCGCAACGGTACCGCTCGCCGCAGTTGCGGTGACGGCCTGACGGGTCGGACACATTCATCGAACACGGATTGATACGTCATGGAAATCGAACAAAGCTTCACCGTGCCTTATCCGCGGGATGCGGTGTGGTCGCACTTTCACGACACACCGGAGATCGTCGCGTGCCTGCCGGGCGCATCGCTCACGGCACCGGTCGAGAACGGTCTTCTCAAGCTCGCAATGACGGTCAAGCTCGGTCCCATCGTCGCGGCCTTCGCGGGCGATGGCGAGATGAAGCTCGATGACGCGCAGTATCGCGGCAGCATCACCGGAGCGGGCGTCGATCGCAAGAGCTCGTCGCGCGTCAAGGGCGTGGCGTCGTTTTTGCTCGATGCGGTGACGGCGACGGAAACGCGCGTCGATGTGAAGGTGGATTACAGCATCGGCGGGAGCCTGGCGCAGTTCTCGCGCGGCGGCATCGTCAAGGAACTCGCGACGCGCATGACGGAAGCGTTCGCCGCCAATCTCAAATCGAAGCTGGACGAAGCGGCGCCTGTCGTCGCGGCCGCCGAGCCGGTCGTTGTCGAAGAAGCCACGCCCGAGCCGATGATCGAACGACGCGAGCCCGCAGCGCGTGTGGAACAGCAGCACGCGCCCGCAGCGCGCCCGCAAAAGCAGAACGCGCCGCTCGATGTCGGCAACTTGTTCTGGAAGATGTTGTGGTCCCACTTGCGCGGCATGTTCAGTTTAGGGAGCCGCTGAGCCATGCGCGCGGATGACACTACCCACGCATTGCGCCGCGTTCATGCGGTGCGTCCGCAATGGAGCGGTGTCATGGCCGCGCGCAGTGCGGTGGCATTGCCGGAATTTGCGCTGCTTCATGCAGGTCCACCATTCGACGATGCGCGCAAACCCTCCGCGCCCGTGCTGTCGTCCGCCGTGCTCTGCTGCATCCATGAAGGCTGGGCGCGTGACGAAGCCCGTGCGGAAGAGCTAATCGCGCGTGGCGAAGTGCGGCTCGAATGCGCGCAGTCGTATGACGTGGTGACCCCGCTTGCCGCGGTGATCTCACCTCGCACGATGCTGGTCGAAGTATCGGACGCGAACGATCCCGCACGACGCGCGTGGTCTTTGCTAGGCAGCGGTGCGGGTCCGCAGATTCGATTCGGCACGCGCGACATGCGTATTCTCGATCGCATGACATGGCGCGATGAAGTGCTCGGGCCGGCGCTCGCGCAGGCGCTTTCGCAAGGGCCGATCGACCTGTTCGCGCTGGCGCGAACAGGCATCGATGGCGGCGACGATCTGCATGCGCGCACGACCGCTGCAACAGCCGCGCTGCGCACGATGCTCGCGCCGCGTATCGATCGTGAGGATATCGATGCAATGCTCGCGCAAACGCCGCTGTTCTTTCTCACGCTCTGGATGGCGGCGTGCCATCTGATGTTGTCGGCGGCGTCGTCATCGACGCTCGTGGTGGGACTCGCGGGCAATGGCGAGAGCGTGGGCCTGCGGCTCGCGGCGTCGCCATCGCAATGGATCACGGCGTATGCGAGCGCGCCGCAAGGGCCGCGCATCGATCCACAACAGACCACACCCGCTGCTCCGCTCACCGGCGATAGCGGCGTGATCGACGCGGCAGGCTTCGGCGCACAGGCGCTTGCGTTCGCACCGGAACCGGCGCAAGCCTTGCACGCGTATTTGCCCGAAAGTTGGCGCGAGAAGCAGCCGCGTGTGCATGCGCAGGCGCATCCGGAGTTCGCGCGCTTGCCCGGCGTACTGGATGCCGCGCGCGTCGTGAATGAAGGCATTGCGCCACTCGCGGCGATTGCGATGATCGACGCGCACGGACGCACCGGATTGCTCGGGCGCGGCATTTATGCAGTGCCGCCTGAACTGTTCGAACGCGCGTTGCAAACCTTCTCAGCCGATACCGAATGACTCCGGACACGATCAACGATCCCGCGACACGGGCGTCGCTCGAAGCCGCGTTCGATGAATACGAACGCGCGCTCACGACCAACGACGTCCCCGGGCTCGACACGCTGTTCTGGAACAGTCCGCATACGCTGCGCTACGGCGCGACCGAGAACCTGCACGGCTACGAAACGATTCGTGCCTTTCGTGCGATGCGTCCGGCCATGGGCCTGATGCGCACCGTCATCGATCGGACGATCACGACCTTCGGTGCTGATTTCGCGGTCGCCAACATCACATTCTCGCGCGTGGGCGAATCGCGTATCGGCAGGCAGTCGCAAACGTGGGTGCGGCTCGATGGCCAATGGCGCGTCGTTGCCGCACATGTGAGCTGGATGGACGCGTCATGATGCAGAACAACTTGGTTCAACCCGGATTGCATGGCGCATTCGTCGCGGATGGCTTCGATGCGCTTCCCGCGGAAGCATGGCCTTCGCGGATCGGCGCAAAGCTTGCCGGCCAGCGTCTCGCCGTGAAAGATGTCTTCGATATCGCGGGCCTTCGAACAGGCGGCGGCAATCCTGCGTGGCGCGCGGAGCAGCCTGTGGCGACACGTACTGCGCTGGCCGTTCGCGCCTTGCTCGAAGAAGGCGCGCAATGGATCGGCAAGACGGTCACGGATGAACTGACCTACAGCCTCGCCGGCGTGAACGTGCATTACGGCACGCCGGAGAATCCGGCCGATGCCGGGCGCATTCCCGGTGGTTCGTCATCAGGCTCGGCCGTCGCGGTCGCAGCCGGACATGCGGACGTCGCACTCGGCACCGATTGCGGCGGGTCCGTGCGATTGCCCGCGAGTTACTGCGGCATCTGGGGCATGCGCCCGACGCATGGACGTATCGCAACGGACGGCTGTCTGACGCTCGCGCATAGCTTCGATACGGTTGGCTGGTTCGCACGCGATGCGCGCACGCTGATCGATGCATTCGAAGTGCTCGCGCGCAGTATCGTCGGTACGGGCGATGAAGCGTTTGCGCTGCACGTGCCGCGTCATTTGCTCGCATGCGTGGATGCGGATGTCGCGTCGCGCTTCGCCGATTCGCTGCAAGCCTTGCGCGATGCAGTGACCTACGTGGAGCCCGATGCATCGCTCGCCGATTGGGCGCAAGCCTTCCGCGTGCTTCAGGCCGGGGAGATCGCGCAACGGCACGGACAGTGGGCGCGTGAACACGCATCGAGCTTCGGCGCCGATGTCGGTGCGCGCTTCGCGATGAGCCTGACCATTACGCCGGAACAGATCGCGGCCGCGCAACGCGTGCGCATTCGCGCCATCGAAGCGATGACGCAGGCATTGCCATCCAGCACGTATTGGCTCGTGCCGACGGTGCCGGGCGTGGCGCCACGCGCCGATGCGTCCGCGCAAACGGTCGATCATGCGCGCGCACGTTCGCAGCAGATGCTGTGCGTCGCGGGCCTTGCGGGTCTGCCGCAAGTGAACATGCCGTGGGCCTCGTTCGATGGCGCGCCCGTGGGGCTGTCGATCATCGGCGCGCGCGGTGCGGACGAAAACGTGCTGCGTGTCGCGCAGGCCGTGCATGAGATGACTCACCAAGCCTAACCCTCAAGGAACGTCTATGACCAAGCATCTGACTGAAACGCAGGTCGCGCACTTCAAGCAACACGGCTATGTCTATCCGATGCGCGCGATCAGTTCGGACGAGGCACTGGAGTATCGCCGCATCATCGAGAACTACGAGGCGTCGTCCGGTGAAGACGTCAACAAAACTCTGAAAATCAAGGGTCATCTCGCGTTGCCGGCCATCGTCGATCTCGCGCGTCGCCCAGCCATTCTGGATGCGGTCGAGGATCTGATCGGACCCGACATCATGTTGTTCGGTGCGTCGATCTTCGCGAAGAACGGACGTGATCCGCGTTATGTGTCATGGCATCAGGACTCGACGTATTTTGGCCTCACGCCGCACGAGGAAGTGACCGTATGGGTCGCGCTCACGCCCGCGAATTCGGTGAACGGCGTGCTGCGCGTGTTGCCGGGATCGCACATCGGTCCGGACCTCAAACACGTCGAGACGTTCGCTAAAGACAACATGCTCGCCAAGGGCCAGACGCTCGTCGATATCGATGACAACCTCGCCGTGGAAATGCCCTTGCAGCCCGGCGAATTTTCGATGCATCACGAACGCACCGCGCATAGTTCGTTGCCAAATCGCTCGGATGACCGGCGCATCGGCTTCGCCTTCTTCTATGTGCCGGCCCATGTGCAATCGGCGACGGGCCGCCGTCGCGCGACGCTCGTGCGCGGCGTGAATCGTTTCAATCATTGGGATGCGGATACCTTGCCCGAATATGACTGCGATCCGCGCGCGATGAGCGAACTCGCAGCGACGTGGGGCAAGTACAAGGATGGGGAAACGAAACAGGCAGCGGACATGAGCGCGCCGCAGTAAAGCATCGAACGTTCGTCGCGCCGTGAAAGGCGCGACGAACGCATGCATCAGCACGCATCAGACAAACTTTGACGACTGGCTACATTCGTGCTGATGCGGCGCACGAAACCGCGCGAGAAACTGCCGCGCACGCGGCGTCTGCGGTGCGCTGAAGAATTGCTCGGGACGTCCGGTCTCGACGATCTGCCCCGCATCCATGAACACGATGCGGCTCGCCATCTGGCGCGCAAACTCCATCTCGTGCGTGACGATGACCATGGTCGCGCCTTCCCGCGCGAGCGAACGCATCACGTTGAGTACTTCGCCGACGAGCATCGGATCGAGCGCGCTGGTGGGTTCGTCGAACAGCAGGATATCGGGCTTCATCGCTAGCGCGCGCGCGATGCCCACCCGCTGCTTCTGTCCGCCGGAAAGGCGCGAAGGAAACGCATCCGTCTTGTCGGCGAGGCCGACGCGTTCGAGCAGGCGTTCCGCTTCGTTGCGCACTTCGGCACGCGGCCGCTTCAATACGTGCAGCGGCGCTTCCATCACGTTTTGCAGCACGTTCAGATGCGGCCATAGCGCGAAGTGCTGAAACACCATACCGATGCGCGCGCGTGAGCGGGCGAGTTCGGCATCGCTCATTTTGATGGCCGAGCGTTCGCGCACGCCCATGCGCTGATTGGAAACATAGACCGTACCCGCGTCGGGAACTTCAAGCCAGTTCACGCAACGCAGCAGCGTCGACTTGCCGCAACCAGAAGGTCCGAGCAGACAGACCGTCTCGCCTTTCTGCACGGTGAGCGATACATCGCGCAGCACGAGGTTTTTGCCGAACGACTTGGAAACGCCATTCAGTTGCAAAACGGTTTGTGCAGCGGAGCGCGCCGCTTCGCCTGACGACCGGTTTGCATCGGCCGCGCGCATGAGTTCGGGCGGGACGTCGTTCGAAAGGTTCATGCTCTGCGTTCCTCGGCAAATCTCGACAGTAATCCGCTGCCCCCTTCGATCACGAGGCAGATCGCCCAATAGAGCATGACGGCCGTGATGAATGCGGCGAAGGGAATGAAGTAAGTGGCTTGAATACCATTCATCTGATGCGTGAGTTCGCCCACGGCGATCACGGTGAGAAACGCGCTGTCCTTGACGATCTGCACGAGCTGATTGCCGATCAACGGTAAGGCGATTGTGAAGACTTGCGGCAGGATGATTCGTCGCACCAGGCTGAAGCCATGAAAGCCGTAAGCGCGCGCGGCTTCGATCACCGGCGTGGGCAGTCCGGCCCATGCGCCGCGCAACAGTTCGGCCACGTAGGCGGTGTTGTAGAGAATTAGTGCGATCGCGCCCGCCCACCAATTCGACAAACGGATGCCTGCCGTGGGCAAGCCGAAGTAAATCAGATAGACAAACAGCAAAAACGGTGCGCAACGCATTGCATCGACATAGAGCCTGGCGCTATGCGCAATGACCGGGCGCTTCGACATCAACGCGGGCGTGAGCAGCGCGCCCAATGCGAGCGAGGCGACAGCCGCGACAGCGAGCAGGCCGAGTGTGTCGAGCAGACCTGACAACACGTCCGCGCGCTGTTGCCAGACGATCAAGAAATGGTCGATCATGCGCGGGCCTCTATCGGCTGATGTTTTTCGATGACGCGCTGTGCCTTGATTAGCACGAACACGATTAGCCCGTACAGCACGAGCGCGAAGATGAACGGCGGCAGTGGATCGTAAGTGCGCGCGCCGACACGCAACGCCGCGCGCGTGATCTCGACGATGCCAATCACCGCGACAGCCGGCGTTGACTTGATCTGCAAGGTCATCTCATTGACGAGACCGGGCAGGCTTGCGCGCCAGATCTGCGGCATCACGATGCGGCGAAAACGCAGCGTGCGCGGCATTGCAAAGGCGAGAGCGGCGTCATATTGATCGCGCGGGAAGTTCAACAGCGCCGCACGCCAGATTTCGCAGTTGAACGCGGCAGTGCTGATGGTGAGCGCAAGGATTGCCGCGAGCGTCGGGTCCAGCGACAGTCCAAACTGCGGCAGCGCGAAGAAGATCAGCAGCGTGAGCGTGACAGCCGGACACGAGCGTATCAGGCTCACATACGCGATCACGAAGCGATTTAGAAAGGGCACGCGGGCCCAGCGGACCAGCGCGAGCGCCAGGCCCAGCGGCACGCCGAGCACGATGCTGGCGACCGACAGAACCACGGTCGCCAGCGCGCCCTGAGCGATGCTCCAGTAATCGAAGGCGTTCATCGATGCGCGATCAAAGTGACATCAGTTGACGGACTGCGGCATGTCCTTATAGGTTGCGCCGAGCCATTTCTGCTGAAGCTGATACATCTCGCCGCTCTTGCGCAAATCGAGCAGGGCGGCATCGACCATCTTCAGTACGTCGCCGTTGCCCTTCTTGACAGCCCACGCGATGTACGTCGGCTTGCCGATCGCCTGACCGACGCTAAAGGTGTCGGGGCGCGTCTTGATGAGCGAATTCAGGCTGATCTGTGTATTGGCGACCGCATCGACACGGCCGAGCGCGAGATCCTGATACGCCTCCGGATAGGACTGATATTCGACGATTTGTCTGATGCCGGCGCCGCCATGCTTCTTCCTCAGATCGGCGTCGAACAGCTTCAAGTCCGCAAGCATCGCGCTGCCGGTTTCCGCGCCGACGACCTTGCCGGCGAGATCGTCGGGGCTCTTGATCGGCGAGCCTTTCTTGGTGGCGTAGAACGTGACGGCTTCGCAGGTCGGCGACGCGAAATCGAAGCTCTTCTTGCGTTCGTCGGTGACGAGCACGGCGGTCAGCGCCATGTCGTACTTGCCGGTGGTCACGCCCGGCAGAATGCCGGACCACGGCATGACTTGCTGTTTGACGTCGACTCCGATCTTTTTCTTCACCAGCGCAAGCAGATCGTTGTCGTAGCCGGTGTTCTTGCCATCGGCTACGAATTCGAATGGGGTGTAATCGTCCTCGGTCGCAACGCTCAGATAACCGCGTGACTTGATCTCATCCGTGCTCGCTGCATGCGCGGGATGGTTGATGCCAGCATGGACGCCGGCTGCGGCGATGAGCACGAACGCGCACGAGCGCAATAGCGCGGCGACGCTGCGCTGTTGCGACCGGCAAAAATCGTTGCGGCTGAGACGCACTGACATGAAAGCCCCTTTGCTGAAGGTGACGTCCGCGCATAAGATTGCCACTGCGCGCGAAACGACGGATTGTGGTCGTCCAATCGACTCTTCGTTTGGCTACGAAAACTCGTCATTGGAGCAATGCAAGGGGTATGCCAACGATCTCCGGGGCCCGTCATGACTACCCTCGTGCGATAAGCTGAACGTGGCCTGTTTGTGTGGTGCACCACATATGTTTGTGAGGGCTTGTAATTCGTGCATAAACGCACCGACATGCAACACGCTTGTTGGAAGCGCCCACGCAAACGAGACGGGCGGAAAGAGATGATGCCGCATCCCGGTGGTGCGCGTAGCTACACTGGGCCGCTCGTGATTGTATTGCCGCATCCATTCTGTTGCGAACTGCTGGACGTGCGCCAGGTCATCCCGGTAGTACTGCGACAGCCATTCATAACGTGCCGTGCGGTCGAAGCGCTTCACGTAGACGTTCGGCTGCGGCTTGCCCGGTTGCATATAGTTCAATGCGACACCGCGCTGCGACGCCCATTGCGTGGTCGTCACTCAGGTACTCCGGGCCGTAGTACATGCAGAATGCCAGCCATCGGTGTAAGGAGCATCCTCCGGATTCTCTGTTCACCACCGGAGAGAACGAAATGGCTGAGGAACTCCCCTTGAATCTGGTTGCAATTGATGTCGGTCGCTACTGGAATGCTGTGCTGGTCGAACCAGCAAGAGGCAAGAAGCAACGCTTCCGGATGGCCAACAGTGCAGCAGATTTTGAGCCCACTGGCGACTACCACCGACCGCTGGCCAACCGGCTGTTACGGGCCGGACATGATGTCGTCAGCATTAATTCGGTGGCGCAGGCTCGCTACCGCGAGGCGCTGTTCAACTCATGGGATAAGAACGATCCGAAGGACGCGCAGGTGATCCTGGAGA
>NZ_JALQDA010000047.1:0-14717 GCF_023631485.1 Caballeronia sp. GAFFF2
GATGCATCGGGTCTCGCAACCAGCCGCTTGAGTTCCGTCAGATGTGCCTGAACGTCGGAATGGGCCGCGACGACATCCGTCTTCTCCAGTGCAAGATCAGACGCGGTGTTGACTAACACAATATTGCGCGCGGCGATGGCGCGTCGGTCGACCGCCGCGCGTAGTTGTGCGGCAACGTTTGCGCGCGCATTAACACTTCTAAATAAGACTCGAATGCTTGTCGTGACTGATTGAGCGCGTAAATGGAGTTGATCGAAATACAGACCACCATGACAGTCAGAACCGAGAACACGTATGCCAGCTTACTTTTGACGCTTAGATTGTGGACCATCTTTCTCTCAGGGAAAATACTTAATATAGGTGGTTATTTGCCACTTTCTCGCAATACGGCCCGCGGCTGTACCCGAATATGCTTAACGACCGATACTTTCTGAAGCTGATACTGAAAACGCGAAGTTTGCGTAGTTGAGTGTTTTCTTGGCAGTATTTCTTTCCGACAGGATGTCCCTTTTCCAATAATAAAAAGACGCCGTCACAGGATGACGACGCCTCTCTCAAGAAACTTCGTTTATCGCCGTTAAGCCAGCAGATAGTGCAGGGTGCTTTCGTGCCGAATGACCCTTGTTCTCCACTCATGCATTTTGGAAAAAAATGAAAAAAGAAACTTGGACGGTCAAGGCAAAGCTGGCCGCGTCATTCGGAACTCTGAGTCTGATCGTTCTTGTGATCGCTGGTATGGCCCTAAGCTCGCTTAACGATGCAAACGCGCGATTCGAGGGATTTATCAACGGCATCAATGCTCGCGCGGAAATGGCCACGGCCATCCGCGCCGCAGTCGATGACCGCGCAGAGGCAGTACGCAATCTAGCGCTTGTCACGACACCTGCGGACATTGAGCTTGAGCACCAGGCTGTCCTGAAGGCAGAGCAGACAATCGAGGTTCGTCTCGCCGAATTCAATCGGATGGTTGCTGGCGCTACAGATATGCCTGCGCAAGCTCATGAGCTCGCCACTGAAATTCCTCGCATCGAGGGGCTCTACCGGCCCGTCGCTCTTGAGATTGTCCGACTTGCCATGGACGGTCAACGTGAGGCCGCCATTGCTGCTATCAACAACAAATGTCGTCCGCTCTTGGCAGATTTGAAACGCGCTACCAACGCCTACACCGACGCAACCCATGCGCGCGCGGTAGAGATGGTCAACGAGGCGCAGATTCGATTCGAGCATCAGCGTAATCTGCTGGTAGTACTCTCCATTGCGACTTTGTCGATCGCAATTTTTGCGGGTGCGATCATCACCGTTAGTATCCTGCGCGCGCTGGGCGCCGAGCCTGGCGTGCTTGCTACTATCGCGCAACGGGTTGCGAAGGGCAACTTACACGCGATCGACGGCGCTCATAAAACAGTCGATGGCAGCGTGCTGTCTTCCATGCATACCATGCAGGGTAGCCTCGTCAGAATGATTGGTGAGGTCAGGTCAGCGGCGGACAACATCGCCTCCGGTTCGAGTGAAATCGCCACGGGTAACATCGACTTGTCCTCCCGCACTGAACAGCAAGCATCGGCGCTTCAGCAAACCGCGTCCAGCATGGATGAACTGACCACGACGGTGAAGCAAAACGCTGAAAATGCGCAGCAGGCCAGTTCGCTTGCCGCACACGCATCAGACATAGCGCATAAGGGCAATCAGGCCGTTGACCAAGTGGTTCAAACGATGAGTGCCATCAGCTCGAGCTCGTCGCAAATCTCTGCTATCACTAGCATCATCGAGGGCATTGCGTTTCAAACCAACATTTTGGCCCTCAACGCGGCCGTCGAAGCGGCTCGCGCAGGTGAGCAAGGCCGCGGCTTTGCAGTCGTAGCAGGTGAGGTAAGAACGCTCGCACAGCGTTCTTCGACCGCCGCGAAAGAGATCAAGGATCTCATTACGACGTCTGTCGCACAAATCGCTGATGGCGCCGACCATGCGAACGACGCCGGCGTGACCATGACCGAACTCACGCACGCCGTGAGACGCGTCACCGACATCATGGGGGAGATCGCCAGTGCTTCGTCCGAACAGAGTAAAGGTATCGAGCAAGTCAATCTTGCCATTACGCAGATGGATTTCGTGACGCAACAGAATGCAGCCCTCGTCGAAGAAGCAGCCGCTGCTGCGCAGTCGTTGGATGGGCAGGGTCGAAAACTTACGGATGCCGTATCGTTCTTTCACTAAGGAACGTCATACCAGAAAACATGCGCTGCCGGCCAAGGGCGATATCTATGCTGTTACGAAGGGCGTCGCTGACTGCGAAGTTGCGCCTACATCGCGAATACACGTGTTGAAGTGCTTTATTCTGCTACTGGGTGCACTAATTCTGCTAATACACGGAGGTCGCGCGATTTGGAGGTTCTTCCCGATTCGCTCACCAGGATAAGCAACCGATCCATGTCTCGTGATAGTCGCGCGATTGCTGCTGAAAAATGCTCGAGTGTTGTTCGGTGTACCTCGCAAGGGGCGACATGCCGGCCTCAAGGTGTACCAGTACGCTGCCGGGCGAGCGTGTTCCGTCCCGCAGCAACTAGCCCATCCGCTTTGGTTAGGAAGGTAGGTTGTGAACACCTCGTCGATGATCTCAGCACGAATACCCAAGCGGTCATTTCTTGCCTTGGAACTCCGCTCGCGCGGCTGGACCGCGCTGGCGACAGGATCTCTTTGCGGCTGGTTCTCACCGCTCTTGGGCAAGATAAACCGAATTGCTCTTTAGCTTACGTTAGTAAGATTAATGGACCACTAAAGGGTATTAGCTGAATTAGCGAGCATTACCCAGTGAAATGTTACGCGGGTCGTATTGAGGTTGGTTCACTCGATGAGTCCGAGTTTGGCAGTCCAATCAGCGGTTTTGTCAAATCCTCCCGTTAGCAGAATAGCGCACCTTGTTAGAAAAATTAATGAAGTTCAACAGTCGTCGTACACGGCGGCAAGGTTTGCAACAATCGCGTGCATTATGGCGCCAATCCTGTGGAACTCCCAAACTTGAGCCCAAAACACGCGCGTCCGCGCACAACCGGAATCCGTGGCATTCCGGATCACCCGCACTGACGATTCATGTGCTGTGATTGTAACGTTCATGTCGTAGGCGCCTTTTGATATATTCGGCATTGACCGGGCCCGCCATCCAATTCAACTTATCGATTCAGATATAAATTTAATTAACTCCTAGCCAGAATTTTGCAGCTAGCGCCTTTAAAGTCGACTGCATGATGTTAGCCGGACGCGTTATGGAGAATGGCGGACCGCTTCTGGGAGAAGTATCATGTGCTTAATTTAGGCGGTAACGACATCGCGGAAATCCTCGTTGAAGCTCGAAAGTGAAAAGTAGGAGGCACTTTCCTTGCTAAGAGTGGATGCCCGCATGTTGCCGGCGAAAAGGAGCGATGCCATGAATGAAGACCAAGTCAAGGGAGTGGGGGAGAAGGTGAAGGGCAAAATCAATGAGGGCATTGGAAAAATGACGAATGATCCAGCCCAGGAAGCGAAAGGCGACGCACAGCAAGCAGCAGGCGAAGTGCGCAAAGATGTAGGCGACGCTAAAGAAGATCTTAAGGACGCGGCCAACGATAGGTCGAAGCCGTAATGGATGTCTGACGTAGGACGGATGTACGCCCGCCTCCATCTCGCGGGCGTCATTCATCGCGGCGCTCAACAATCACTGAGTGCGTGAGTAGCAATCTCCACGTGGATTGTTCATCCTTGTCTAGAAAAATCTTTACGATAGCTTAAGTTCCTTCGCGAAGCTTTTTCAGTTCATAGCATAGCCGTCGCATCACATGTATAGCTGCCGGCCGAACAGTTGCGTAGGCATCGCGATTGCGCTCTCGTCTGGAAAGTCAGCCTGTGCTGTTGCATTATTGGAGAAGTAATGACGAGCGAACGCGAAAACAGCGCATTGAAGTTTTACATCGCTGAGTTTCAACGGCTCGCCGCAAAAGGCGAGAATGGCGAAGATGTCTTCGAGCTCATCGCCATTCTTGCTGAAAACGCTATAAAGCACTTAGACCCGTGGAAAAGTGGAGGCCAAACCTACAACCGTCCAAAGCTAATCGCGCAGCTTAAGATGAGGGCTAATTACGTTGCTCACTCGTCGCCTAGAGCCGCAAAGGTACTGGAGGAGGCGGCAAAAATATTAGCAAAATAGCGGGTTCTCTTCTGCTCCGACAGCATGTCTTGTCAGTCGGCTAAACTACCCTCGTCTGGATGTTCTACCATAACATTTCGGCTTATTTGCGTGGTCCACCGCCCTATAGTTGGCGCTGTGCATTGTCAAGCGCATGAAGCTCTGCTCGATTTTGACACATTAGTCCGCGAGTATGCGAGTGCATTGACTTCGGCGGTAGCGCAAACCGCTGCCGGTGCCAACGGGACCGAACCAGAGCTGGTCAATGGACATTGTCAGCGACGGGTTGGCCAATCGTCGGCGCTTTCGCTGTCTGAACGTGGCGTCTCGTTCAGGTTGAAGCCGATCCGTTGAAACTTGTAAAACGAGCTGCTCAAGTTTGGAATGTTGGTGCCGTTGATAGGAAGATGCAGCGCCTCGGCTGCTGTCTCTCAGTAGTTTCGCCCGCCCTCGGTGGCGGGCTCTTTTTGGCACCGCTTTCGGCGTTTTGACTGCACGAGGGATTGCTACCTCGAACCGCCATGTTCGACAAAAATGAATGCCGTCTAAGAACGAATGCCTCTTACGCTTTCAAAATGTATAACTTAAAGAACACCGTCGGCAATGACCCTGCCTCGTTTCCACGTAAAGCAAATCATGCAGCGATCAACCTAGCCTCGTACTCGACTGGAGTGCAGAATCGATAGAGGTGTGCAGGCGTTCTCGATTGTAGTAGTCCTCGATCCAATTGTTGTAAGCGCTAATACGAGCACACCTTTCTTCGAGGGGCGTTAAGAGCGACGATTGCGTCCGCAACCCACATTGCGGACGCAGACCATGAGCGACGATGAATTTGACTTTCCGCCACTCCGAGTCATCCGAGAATGCTCCAATGGCAAACGAAGGTACGACCCTGACGGCGAACACGACCATTGGCTTGTCGCATGTCGTGACGTGGACGGGCAAGAAGTGGTCCGAACTGCGCAATGGTCCGGAAGGCTGGCGTTACGATCCGGCGCATATCGGCGAGCCGGGTTCGCGCCTTGGCGGCGACCTCGCGTATATCCTGAAGAACGACGATGTGCAGGCCGCGCTGACCAGCCTCGATCCTTACATGATTATCGACAGCCACATGCGGGACCGGCTTATCGCCCGTTCTTCGGCTGGTATCGGTCGAACGTGTCGAATGTGCGGCGGATCATCGGTGCGGAAGCGGCGCGGGTGAATCCGGAACTGGCTGATCTCGTCATCAGGCAGCGTCCGTCGGAGGCCACTAAGGCTACGTCGAAGGTGATGGGGCAGATCGTGCTGGCGTCGGACCATGCCCTGGCGAATGGCCGGTATCGGTTGAGGTGTACACAGGTGCCGAAGGGCGGGTTGCCGACGTGTGAGCGGGTGGGGGTGGCGGAGTGAGGGGGTAGGTCCCCTCGACCCCTCACCGCAAATGCCGCCCAATCGCCACAGCCACCGGCGCGGGCGGCGTATCGTTCTGATTGACCGCGATAAAAATCGCCGCGTCCTTGAACGGGTTCACGACGATCACTGAACTGAACCCGGCCGTCCCGCCGTTTTTCAAAATCTCCGGATGCAATCCCGGCGATCCGTTGCCATTGTTCGTCACCCACGCCATGCCTTGCTGCGCCACGCCATTGGGCAAGGTATATCGCGGCTTCTGTGCATCGCGCATGGCGGCGATCAACTCGGCGGAGACGGGATGCCCGTCGATCTCGCTATGCCCGAGATTCGCTTCACCGAAGCGCAGCATGTCGGCGGCGGTGGAGCGCATCGCGCCCGCCGCGTACCACGCGTAGAGCGGCCATTGCGGCGCGCGCTGGCCGTTGCGCAAATGGCCCTCGGCCGTGCGTCCCGGTACATCGACCGGGCCCACGAACGAACTCGTCATCCCGAGCGGCTGCAGAATGTCCGCCGATAGCTGTTCGTTCCACGCACGCCCCGTCGCATTCGCAAGCATCGCACCGAGCACGCCGATGCCCGCATTCGAGTATTCATAAGGGCGTGGCAGCGGTCCGTCCGGTGACCACGACGACACCCAGCGAAAGAAATCCGCCGACGTGTAATGGTCGATGCCGCGATAACGCAGATCACGCGGCGCGTCGGGCGGATTGTCGGGCATGCCCGAGCTGAAGTCGGCGAGTTGCAGCGGCGTGACGTTCTGCGCGGCGGGTTGCAGGGTGACGCCGTTGGGCATGTAGCGCTGCATCGGCGCATCCGGCTCGATCTGATGCCGAGCGGCGGCGAGCGCGAACAAGGTCGTCGTGAAGACCTTCGTGCACGAGCCTATCTCGACGATGGTATCGGCAGTAAACGGCGAGCCGTCGTCATTGGCCGTGCCGTATGCGTAGTAGTAGCGCTTGCCGCGCAGCGACACGCCGACTATCGCGCCCGCCGCCTGATGCGAAGTAAGCAGCGGCTGCAGGTAGGTATCGACGACTTGACGGATCGCGGCGCTATCGTCGGCGGGTTGTTGCGCGGTTGCGGGAAGCGTGGCGCAGGCGGTGAGAAGCAAGGCGAAAGTGCGTTTGAACATGATCTTGTTATGGTTGGCTAAAACAATGCCGATGCGGTCGATAAAAGAGAACGATAAGAAGCCGACGCCCTCTCAACTCATAATCATCACGACGGTCTGACTCGGCGCAAGCACGGCCCCCATCGCGTTGTTCTGGTTCTGCGAGGTGGGCGTGGTGAGGCGCACGGCAGGACTGCCGGCGATCATCACTTTCTCGCTTCCCTGGGTGAACTTCGCCGGTCCCATAATCATTCCGGAACTGACGCCGCCCGCCACGCCGCCCTGATCGCCATTGGTCATCGGGATCTCGGCGCTCAAGTTGAGCGCGGGCGAGCCGCCTATCAATACGGTCTCGGCAGGCGGGGTGCCCATCGTGGGCATCGCTATATTTGGGTATGGCGTGGGCACCGGGCCAGCCGGTGTCGGCGTCTGACAGACATCGGGTTCGGCCATCAACTGCCCGCCGCCTATGGTCACTGCAAACATGATGTTTTCTCCGCGTGTTCCAGTGTTCGGTTCAGCCCAGCTCGATCTTCGAGCCGTCGATGCGCGTCATCTCGTCGGACTGCATCGTCGTATGGCGCGTGTGGAAGTGGGCGTGGCCTTCTACGCGCCAGCGCGCACTGCCCGTGCGCAGTTCATCGGTGCCTTCGACCCAGCGCGTGCTTTCCTGGGAGCGCTGCAAGAGCCTTCCAATCGTCGATACCAGCGACTTCGCCGCCATCGTCATGCGGCCGATGCCCGCATCCAGCACGCCGATGCGTGTCGTGGCCTGCTGCGTGACGAGTTCGGTTGTGACGCTTTCGAAGCTGAGTGCGCGCGTCCGTGCGCTCACGCATTCGCTACCATCCAGCGCGATTCGCGCCGCATGCACGCGCAGTTCGCCATCGGCGGTATTCAAGCGTGCGCCGCCGGGCAAGGTCAGCGTGGCCGTGGCCATGGCCGATGGCGCGCGCGTCAGCACGGCAAGCACATACGGCACGCACATGGATGCGGCCTTGCCCGCCGCATCCGGCAGCGCAGCGAGTGCGGGAAGCGCGGGGCAGACGAGCACGAGATCGCCGGTTTCGGGTTCGAGCAGACAGCTCTCGGCACGTAACGCGCGTTCGATAAAGCCATCGAGAAACAGCCACTTGTCAGCGCGGCCAGTGACGATGGCGGTGCAGAGGCCCGCGTTCGCTTGCACAGTGTTCGATGAAAGGGATGCGTGGTCCATGATGTTCGTCCGTGTATCGATCGAATGAGTATTCAGCCTTGCCATGTTTCGGCGCGCAGGCGTAGCAAGTCGGTCGGCCGCGTGCGTTCGCGCGCCGCGTTGCCCCAGTGAGTGCGCTCGTCGATCAGTGCGTGGAAATCGGCATTGCCGAAGTCGGCGCGTGCGCAATCGGCTTCGCTGAGATCGACGTGCGAGCAATCGCAATCGATGAATAGCGCGCCCGTCAACGTCGCGCGTTGCAGGCTCGCGCCGCTCAGGTTGGCCTGCACGAAGCGCGTGCCGTCGCAACGTGCGCCGGTCATGCGCGCCGCGCTGAAATCGGCGATCACGAATTGCGCGCCCGTGAGGTCCGCGCCATCCATCTGTGCGCCGGAAAAGCGCACTTGTTCGCCGTGCGCGCCCGCGAAGCTCGCGCCGCCGAGCACGGCTTTGTCGAAGCGCGTCTGCGTGAGACGGCTACGCCCGAAGTCGGCCTTGACGAGTTGCGCGCCGGCAAACTGGCAAAGCGTGAGATCGCAGCCAGGAAAGCGTTGCCCGGTGAGATCGGCGTTGGTGAAAAACGCCTGCCGCAAGCTGGTGTCGGCGAAGACGGCCTGCGCGAGCTTGCCCGCAAGCGCGGTGAAGCGCGTGAGATCGGCGCGGCTGAAGTCGCATGCATCGAAGACGCAGCCGGTGGCATCGCAACGAAAAAGGCGCGCGCTCGCGAAGCTTGCCGCAGAGAGATCGCAGCGGTCGAACACGCTTTGTTCGAACTGCGCGCCTTGCAGGTTGGCGCCAGTCAGCACCGTCTGCATGAAGGTCGCGGTATGGCCGCGCGCCTCTAAGATGCTCCCGCCGGCAAGCGTGCTGCCGGACCACTGCGAGCCGTCGAGGATGACGCCGTCGAGTTTCGCCATCGACAGATCGCAGCCGCGTACTGTGGCGCGCGCGAGATTCGCACCCGACAGATCGACGCCGCGCAGATCGATACGCTCGAAGATGACGTCTTGCAGATCGCGGCCGCGCAGATCACTACCCGCGAGGTCCAGATCGGCGAGGCGCGCGCCAGGCGTGAGGCTGGCGGCGTCGAGAGCGGATTGATCGGAGCCATCCGGGCTAACCGAGCGGCCGTACGGATCAAAGTTAAAGGAATCCGACATGATCGTCTCTCAATGCTCCGCTTCCGCGCGGCCCGGAATCGCGAGCAGCGTGCGGTCGATGTTCGCGCCTTCCAGATTCGCCCGGCCGATGTTCGAGCCATAGCACTGCGCGCCGTAGAGATTGCTGCGCACGCACTGAGCGCCTTCGAGTTGCGCGCGCCGCAGCGTCGCGTTCATGAGGTTCGCGCGGCTCAAATCGGCATGCGTGAGATCGGCCTTGGCGAATTGCGCCGACTTCGCCTGCACGCCGACAAAGCGCGCGCCCGCTGCCTTCGCGCCGCTGAAGTTGGCGCGCTCCATGAAACTGCCGTCGAAGATCGCGCGGCTCATGTCGATGCCGATCCACGATGCCGCCGCCAGATTCGCTCGCGCCAGACTTGCGCCGCTCACATCGGCGGCGAGGCCGGAGCGCGAGCCAGCGAGATTCGCCTGGTCGAAGCGCGCGCCCGCCGCGCGGACCGCATAGAGACGCAATCCTTCGCCGTCGATATTGACGAACGATGCGCCGTCGAGCGCCGCGCCATCGAGGCTTGCGTGGGCGAGGCTGGCATCGGTGAAATCGGCGCCGGACAGCGTGCAGCCTTCGAACGTCGCTTTGGGCGCGCCGCAGGCCACGGCGCGCAAGCCCGTCATGTTGGCCGCGTTGAATTGGGCATGGCCGCAGTTCGAACCTGCAAGCGATGCCGCGCTGAAATCGGCTGCCGAGAAATCGCCGGCTTCGAGTGAGGCGTCATCGAGACGCGCCGCCTTGAAGAGCGCGCCGCGCGCACTCGCACCGGCGAGCGATGCGCCACGCAAATCGGCATCGCTGAAATCGGCTTCGGCGAGCGTTGCTTTGCTGAAGTCCGCGCCCGCCAGACGGCTGCCGTAGAGACGCGCGCCGTCGAGCAGCGCGCCGCGAAAATCGGCGCGTTCGAGCGGCGCGTTCGAGAGATCGAGCTCGCTCAGATCGAGCCCTGCCAGCGATTCACCGGCGGCCACACGCGCGAGCACGTCTTCACGCGTGAGACGCGCTGCGATGGCGGGCGCGTCCGGCGGCGTCTGTGGCATTTGAGGCGCTTGCGGCGCCGTCGTGGCGGCTGAGGGCAAAACGGCCGTGAGCGCATCGAGGCTGGTGACGAAGGCATCGATGTCGAGGCTCGCCGCATCGCGGATGGCGGCGGCGGTTTGCGCGTCGTTCGACTGCGCCGCAAGCTGCTCGAAGCTCTTGCCGCTTTGCGCCAGCTTCGCCTGCATTTGCGCATGCGCTGCACGTACTTCGTCGCCGAGTGCGCGGATATCGGTGGTCACGCTCGGCTCCGGAGTCTTGCGCGCGGCGGCGACGGCTTGCTCCACTTCTTGCGCCGTCAGTCCGTGCTGCTTCATGACATCGCTCGTCATGGTTTCGACTTCCTTCATGAGACTGTCAAAACCTCCCGTCGATGACTTCGCTTGCGCCGCGACCGGTTCGGGCGGCAAGTACGGTTCGATATCCTTCGCGCTCAAACCATGCTGTTTCATCAGCGCCTGAGACTGTGCTTCGAGTTCCGCACCGAGCTTTTCAAGTTCGGCGAGGCCGGGGATCTCGGCAGGCACGGCGGCCGGCGCGGCAACCAGCCCGCTCGCAGGCGTTTCTGCGGGCGCGGGCGACGGCGCTTGCTGCGCGGTATCGGCTTGTGGCGCGGCAACGTCCTGTGGCGCGCTTTCCGCCAGCATCCACGCGTGGTAGGTGGCGAGCGGCGCGGGCGCATCGCTCATCGCTTCCCATGCGGCCACTACGTGCGTGACATCGTCGGCGTCTTCATCGGCGATGGCGGCCACCGCGCGATACAGAATCACGCCCCGCTGACTCTCCGGAAAGAGCCACACGGTTTCCGCACGCGCCGCGCATTCCTCGAAATGCGCGCCGTCCGCCGAAAGCCGGTTGACGAAGCAGCGCGCGCGCAGCCCCGGCAACTGACCCTCCAGAAGCGCTTCGGAAGGATGCATGTTTCGCACGGCGATGCGCTCGTCGCCGATCCAGAAGCCGTCGATACGCTGGTCGGCGGGCGCGGTGCAGAAGTAGTCGGTCTGCGTGCCTGCCGGAAGATGCGGAAACGTGGCGGCGAGCCATTGATCGTCGAATGCGCCGAGAAACGCCGCCCGCCGTGGCGCGCTTGCGGTTTTCGCCCAGTATCCGGCGGGATCGCGGACATCGCCGGACTGCGCGATCAGCCGGCCCGGTGCTTCCACGTTTGGCAAGGGCTGGCGCGTCGCACCCGAGGGCAACGTCACTGGCGCCGCGCCGCGTCCCAGCGGATTGGCCGCAAAAGCGGGACCGCCGTAAGCGCGCGATGCGTCCATCGGCATGCGCAGAAATGGCTCGGGCTTCGAGATGCCCAATGCTTCGAAGTAGCGGTCACCCGAGACATACAACTCCTTTTGCGCGCCGCCAATCTGCACCGTAGTCGCCAGAAGCGTCGCGGGCTGTGGGCCGGGCGCGAAAGCCGCACCATATGCGAGCCATTCGCCGCGCGGCTTGGGAAAGCCTGCATCGAGCAAGGCGTCGTTGCCCAGTGCGAGGGCGCTCGACTGCCACAACGCGCTTTCGCTATCGAGATGAGCGACGCCGCGCCGATCCAGCGGGAACATCGCAAGCAGTCCAATCGCAAGCAGATCGCGCCGCTCGAAACGCAGGGTTCGATGCAACACCGCGAGGTTGTCCGGTTTGACGATTTTCATGGCGGGTTCCGGTTCAGCCGAGCTTGATGAGCGGGCCGGCAATGGCGATGCCGGTTTCGCTGGCGGAGAACTGCGTCGTCGCGGGACCGGTGATGTAGACGCCGCGATCGTCCGCGACGAGACCTTGCGTGCCCGCTGGCCCCTGGTACGACAAACCCGTGCCGGTGGCGGCGAGCGACAGCGAACTCTTGGCCGGGGCCGCGCCTACGCTGACGAGGAACGAGGCCTCCGACAGCTTGAAGCTATCGGTGGGACTGGACGTGCCGAGCGATCCGACGATGCTTGCCTGCGCGCCGTTGGAGATGACGAACGATGGCCCGCTCGTATCGAGGGTCGGCGCGCTGCCGTCCTGAATGACCGCGGGAATGCCGGTGGTCCCGAGCGTGACGCTGTTCTTGTCCACCTTCACGGTGGCGGACGAACTCGCCGTCAGCATGCCCGGACTCGCCACGCCGGACTGAAACGTCAGCGCGGTCGAACTATCCTGCAGATACACGGCGGAGAGTCCTGCGCTGAGTGCCGAACCCTTGGTGCGGCCGAGGCTCGCATAGCCCGTCGGCATGGAGAGCGAGGCCTTGTTGATGGCGGGCAAAGGCATGTCCGAGAACGAACTGGACAGATTGCAGCCGTTGGCGTCGAGCTTGAGCGTGCTGATCTGCTTGACCTTGTCGAGCGCATCGGCCACGCGCTTCATCAACACGCCGATGAGCACGCCGAAGCCGACGTTCGCGCCGAACGCGATGGTCGACGTGGCCAGCGCGGAGTCCAGCATCATCTTGTTGTTGTCAAAGTCCTGCGGCGTGGTTGCGGCCGCCCCGCCCGTCGGGGCGGCAAGGCCCGCCGAGGTCGCGCCGATCGCCACGTTGGTGGCGAGTAGTCCGCCGAGCGCGAGCTTGACGTTGGTGAGCGCGGCTTCGGCTGCGCCCCATGCGAGCGTGGCGGCGGGGTCGCAGCCTCCGGTGAGCTGCACCGAGTCCTTCGCCTGCGTGGTGCTCGATTCGGTGAGCGAGATGGTCTTGCCGCCCGACATGCTGAGCGCGCCGGAATAGTTCCAGCTCACGTTGCCGCTTACCGATGCGGACACCGTGCCGCCCGCGAAAAGGCTCGTGGTGGTGCCGACCGAAACGGAATTGGTCGCGCCGATCGTGACGCTGTTCGACAGACCAGCGGTTACCTTGGAGGCGCTGCCGAAGGTGAGATTGTTGTTGTTGCCGAGCGTGTAGGTCAGGATGCTCATGTTCTTCTACCTGTCAGTCTCAGATACTGCCGATAATCATGTGCGTGCTGCCGTCGGGGGAATACATCCACATCGACTGGCTGCCCTGCGTGTCGTTCATCAGCAGTTGATTGCCGCCGCTGGTGGCGATACGGTTCTGCGCCGGGTTGATCTGATTCACCACATTCGAATTCACCGAATTCGGCACCGTCCCGACGATCACCGGCTGGTCCGGATCGCCGTCGATGAACGCGAGCAGCACTTCCGCGCCCTTCAACAACGGGAAGTGCATGCCGTGGCCATCGCCGGAATAGGGCGTCGCCATGCGCACGCGCGCCGAGCCTTTCGCCGCCGCCTTGTCGGTGCGATCGAAGGGCAACTGCACGGTGTACTGGCCGTATGCGTCGAGTTCGGCGTAGTCGCCGCTGCCTTCGGCATCGACGGTGCCGGTCAGCGTGCCCGCGATATGCGGCCGCACCGTCGTGCGCGGGGCGCGATACTGCACATCGGCGCTGATCGCTGAAAACGAATTGCGATAGATGATCTCTTCGCGCGCTTCACTGCTCGCGCTGAAGGGCGTCTTGATGCCCGCGAGCAGCGCGCCCGCCTGCGAGCCTTCGTGCGTGATCTCGGTCACGAGATAGCGGCCGTTGAAGTCGTCGCGATAGTGATGCGACAACTGCATGAAATAGCCGCTGCGCATTCCCACGGCCGTGCCCTGGCCATGAAAGCGCACGCCGCCGCAAAGAATTTCCTCTGCGCGCAGATTGGCGTAGCGCGCGCCTTCGTCGGCGTCGCGGAAGTTGTCGCCGTAGAACATCGCTTCGCCGAAGCCTTGCGCGGATACGGCCGCCTCGACCACCAACGGCAACGATGCCTTGCGGTAGTTGTAGTCTTGCAGCACCACCTTCGCGGGCAGCGGCTTCGTGCGGCACATAAAGCTCTGCACCGAATCCGGCGCGACACCGGTATCGAGTTCGTCGGCGGGACGATAGTTCACGGGCAGCGCATCGGCAGCGTGCATGGCGCGGTCATCGACGATCGTGAGCGTGTCCGCCTCGCCGCTCTGCGCGAAGTAGTAATACATGCCTTCCTTCTCCAGCCAGCGCGACATGAATTCGAAGTGGCTCTCCTGGAACTGACAGACATAGCTGCGCGGACGGTAATCGCCCGTGAGTTTGAGATCGACGGCGCTGCCCGTAAGCTGCGCGTCGCGCAGCACGCCGCCCAGAATCTGCGGGATGGTCTGCTCGTTCAGATAAACCTCGCAAGTGCGCGTGAGCGTGAGCCGCCATGCACGCGGCATCAGCACCGCCCGATAAAACGTATAGCCGCCCGCGTGATGCAACTGATCGAACTCGGCGAGCATGCCGGAGTAAGGCGTCGTGCGCGAAGGATCGTCGGGCGCGCCTATCTCGAAGGTCGCGTTGTTCTGCAACATCTTCGTGAGGTCGATGGCGGCATCGTCCGAAACGAGCGTCACTTCGAAGCGGAACAACTGCGAGATGGCTTCACGTCCGTGCATGCGCACCACCGAGAACGTGTCGGCAGCGTAAGCGTCGGAAACGAAGCTGAAGCGCTGATTATTGGCGAGTCGTGCGGAAAGCGAAGTCATGGCGGCAGTTGGCGGGATGGTTCACGAACGCGTGCCGTGGGACATCCACGGCGCACAAGCTTCAAGGTCAGGCCTTCGGAGCAAGCCAGGAATCTTCGGCTTCGATGCCGTCCGGCTCGTAGGTCCACGTGATCTTTTCGTAGGTGAACGCGAGATCTTCCATGTGACC
>NZ_JALQDA010000048.1:0-14183 GCF_023631485.1 Caballeronia sp. GAFFF2
TTCCTTGTCTTGCCTTCGCTTTCCATGCTTCAAATCTCCCGTTACAGCCAAGATCCGAAGTCTCCTACATTTCCGGGGCGGTTCAACAATCAACACCGCGCATTAATGCTGCGGCCTCTGCCAAGCGCGAGGTGCGTCGTGCAACGATATCCGCCTGAGCTCGGTCGACGCTAGCGGCGATGGCTAATAGCGCGGCTGGGCTTCGTCCAATGGGTTCGCCAATCGACTTTCGCAGGCCTTGTCCACCATGCTCACACCTCGCTCTAAAGCTGTGCGATATTCGTGATCGATATTGGCTTGGGTCGGGATAGAGATAGTGGGCCAAAGATGCCCGTCAAAGCCAATTATCTGAAGCAGCACAGCGGATCGGTTGCCGGCAGTGGCTGGTTGTTGTGTAATGAGTAAGCGATGAAGCCGGTAACGAATTTCCAATTTCAGTCTCTGTTCGCGAGCGTAAACCGCATGGATGCCGTGCGACCGACTATCGTGATCCGCATTCCCACGCATCAAGCAGTACACGAATCGAACAGACCGTCGCACCGGTTGCCCGTACGATACGTAAAGCGAAGGCGTTTGGATGCGACTCCGGCGAAATAGCGAACTCTCAAGATACGTCGTCTGGTATTGTCGCGCCGCTACTCCGCCTTGACGCAAATCCAAGTTAGTCTGGCAGCGCTTCGCGAATGAAAATCGACTGAACGACATCTGCCAGCAAGTCCCATGCAGCCAAGGCCGCGAAATTTTCATCCGCTCAGAAGTGAATCTCTTACCAAAACCACGCTGGAACCGGAAATGACTCGAGAACCTTCGAGCCGAAGTCGATAATCGGCGCCGAGATCATGCAGTCGTTGGTGACGTTCGCCGTCACGGGAAACGAGAACGACGGGTAAAACCGGCAGCGCGAGACAGTCGAGAAACGTTCTGGTGATCGGCAGCGTTTGATAGCCGACGTGCGCCGTGCTACCGTACGTTGCGCCGAGACTGCCCGCCCGCACTGGCCAGGTCACGAAGCGCAGACGTCCCTCAGTCGATCGAAGGAGGCCGCCCCTGTGTCAACTCGCGCATCCAAGCCGGCCAGCGCTTGTCGCGGGAGTGCACCCGGCCGAAAAGCTCAATCTCAAGCTCAACAGAGGCGATATGGACGGTTTAGTCAAGATATCTCGGCGCGGTGACGGGGCCAAACATCTCGTGACCATTCTTGCGCGTTGCCCCGATCGCCCGCTGAGCTGCGACCCTTCCGCTTTCGCCAAGCTCGAACGATTTGCGCAACGCGTCCCGCGTCGCTGCTGACTCGGGCAGGTGGTGCTCCCTCACGACATTTCGGTAATAGGTGGCCCAAGGAGACGCTTGCAAGAAGGCGGCGACTTCCACCGAGCAGAAACCCTCGGCCAACATAGCGCGCGCCGCGCGCCGCTCCGGGTTGCTTAGGAAAAACCGCTGCGCGGCCACGTCTTGCACAAACTCCTGAAACTCGGCCTCCACCTGCCCGCGTTTTCCAAGTTCGTCGCCCGCTCCGCCACATTCGTCCATTTGCTTGTTCACTCTCGGTTTCGCTCGTTCAGTTTCCGCAAGCGTCGCGCTCTAACGCCTAAAACGTATCGTTTTCGCTCAATCGCCAGGATCTAACTGGGATCGCGGCAGCAGCGTGTCTAGCAGGTCCTGCATCCTCGCTCCGTGATCGAGCTTTGCCTCAAGCCATTCATTGGCCTCCACGATCACGCCCATACGAACCTGCAACAGCTGGCGGTGATGCTCATTAAGCGCGCGGCCGATCGAAGCGAAAACCGCTGGCGCAACCTGCCAGTTATTATCGAGGCAGCCCCGCTCGATCGCTTCTGCCAGTCCCGTGGCCGCCTCGGCTAGCGTTTCCTTGGCCAACGAACCAAACCCCAACTGGGCAACGCGAGCGGCCACGACCGTGGCGTGCGCGAGCGCTAGGACGGCTTCGGGGTCAGCGTCCCCCGCGCGCACGCGATCGAGCGAAGTCCATGAGCGAAGCGATATATGATTGGCGGTCGCCTCGCTCACAGGCAAGAACATGGCCTTGTTGTTGCGGGCGCGCTGGCCAAGCCCTCGCTTAAATTTGTTTTGCTGGGTCATGACTGGGAAACGGCTCGGAATTCGGAAACAGGGGCATATTCGCATGCTGTGCGTTCGCAAATGTCTTTTTGATTTAGGGTCCCATCGTCCAGCGTTGAACTCGCAAGCGTGTGGCGGACAAAAAAACGCCCGCGGGGCGGGACTCTTTGTCGTTAGCGAAGACCCGAGCGTCGGCACGGCGCAAGCGTGTACGATTGCAAGAGGAGACCAATTTGAGATCCGTAATGCCACCGCGACTTAGACGGCTTCGATGGCCACGATGGACGATGGTGCACCGTGCGATGAATCCCTTCGACCACCTCTTCGAGGGGGCAGGCGACTTGCGCCCCGCAAGCACTTCAGATCCCCACTCGGCATTCGTTTCGGACGAGGCGCGCGCGCTGCGCGGCGCGCTGAACGTCTTTGACGTTTGGTCGAAACGCATTTTAATGGTGTGCGAGCTGCACCTGCGTGCTGAAAATGACGAAGCGGCTGCGGATCGCGCGACTCCATCACTGTCAACCAACCATTGGTTGCTGCCAATGCTGTTTTCGGAACTTGAGCGGCAAGCAACTGGCGCAAGCCGGCGGACCCTTCGAGCGCTGCAAAACGTCAAAGTGGCCAAATCGAACGTCGCGCCATTCCTGAACCCGGCACAACGAGCCGAACAGCATGCGCGGGCGTTCGGCGACGCAACAGCGCGGTTGCAAGAGGCGTGCGAGCGCTTCCATGACGCGCTCACCGAAGACGTCAATCGCCGGTCCTGAATCCGTCGATGCCTCTGTCGAGGCTTGTTATTTTTGCCATTGAGGTAATCTAGTTTGGCTAACGGCAAAAACGTCAAAGCGGTTGTTTGATTGAAGCTAATCCGGTCGTCAAATGCCGCTACGGCGACGCAATGTCCCCTTTCTGCTGGCCTATTTGGCTTCCTGAATACAAGTGCAGTTTTTCACCCCTGTCAAACGAAATGGATAGACCGGGCCACGTTTTATAGCCATCTGCCCATTCTTGCATGTCTTCGCAGCGAACCAACTTCCTGTTTTCTAGCTTACAGAAATCTCATTGTCCAAGCGCGCCGGCGGCGTATCGGCGAGCTGATAACGCCCGAACTCTTTTCGGCGACATGACGCCGTTCCTCAAGCAACATCTTTTATAACCCTCCGCGTTCGAGCTTAGGGCACTAAGAGTCGTCGTCTGCGTAATACCGCGCGGCAGCCTCAAGCATGCGCCGCTTTTCCGCCTTGACGTAGATCGAGGTCGTCTGCAGCGATGCGTGACCAAGGATCGACTGCACAACATCGGTGGGCATATCCCGCGCGACGGCGCGCGTGCCGAAGGTATGGCGAAACGCATGTGCCGAGGTGTTGACCAGTTGCACCAGGTCCTCGGTGCTCATCTCGCTTAGCGACGCGGGGTCGGCTCTAAGCTCAACCACCAGTCGGCGGACAGCCATGCGTACCAGCCGCCCGAGCGCGTCCGGCGTGTAGGCCACATCGTCGTCAGTGGCATGCCGATTCTGTGCAGTGTTGGTTTCCGGAATCCAAAGTGGCGCGATCAGCGGCCCGTGCGCCTGACTATCGAAATTGCGATCGCGGTCGGCCCAATGAGCGCGCAGCGCATCAAGCGTGGCGCTGCTCACCGGCACGGTGCGTTGCTTGCGCCGCTTCCCGACGATCGTCAGGGTCCAGACGGATCGCGCACGCGCGCCAGACGCCTCCCCCGATGGTTGTCGCGCGGACGTCGACAAGTCGCTTCTGACGTCAGAAGGCCGAAGGTCTTCACGCCTCGCCCGAGCGGCTTCTACTCGACGTAACCCCGAGTCACCCATCAAAAGAATGGCCGCTCGCGCAGCCCGCCATTGAGGCGCCGCCTCTTGCTGCTCACGCGCCCGCGCCTGCTTGGCTAAACGTTCCGACGACTGTCCCGTCGCCGCCGGTGTCGAAGATGCCGAGGCCACACAACGGGCGTCGAGGAGCCTTCGTACGCGCGTCCAAAGATCGGCCGGTAAGGCGCGATGAACCTGCACCGCTGTCTCGCGAATGACCGTCGCCGGTTCATGCACCGCGCTCCAAGGATTGCCGGCGAGATAGCGCACCTCGACGAGCCAGGCGAACGCCGCGTGGATCACGCGCACCGCATACGCCTGACTGTCGTCCGACAGTCCATCGGGCGCAAAGGGGCGCCAACGGCCGCTCGTGCGCGGACGCTTCGGCCCAGTAAAGCTCGCGATCGGCGCCTTCAGAAAGTCCTTGTATGTCTCGCAGTCTTCGACGAGCAGTGAGGACAGCGGCTTTTGTTGAACGACCACGCTCCACAAAATCAGCCGTTCGAGCTCCCGTGTATAGGCACGCAGGGTCACCGGACGATCGCGATACCGGTGCAGGTAGGCGTGCACGGCGGCCAGATCGTGCTCGGCACGAATGAAGGCGAAGCTGCCCGCACGGTTGATGCCTCGATGGAGTCCATCACCGCCCGATAACTCAGCCGGCACGGCAAGCTGCTCGAACGGCGCCAGACGCGGCACGGCCGGATCGCCGCCCACCACGATGGCGACCGGCTCGCCCGCTGCGCGAAAGGTGACGTCAAGTGGCCTCGCATCGACGTCGTCGGCGACGCGTGCACCAAGGCTTCGCTCATGGCGATGCAGCCATGCCACCAGGGTCGCCGCGCGCAGCGGTCCGATGCGCGGCACGGATCGCCACCAGCTGCCGCCACGGGCATTGCAGTACTTAATCAGGGCGCCCAGCGTGGTGATCCCCTCGCCGATCAAGCGTCGTGCAATCAGCGGCCGGAACCACAACTCGACCGGATGGCCCAACGACGGCGAGGCGGCCGCCATGGTCGACGCCTGCTCGATCATGCGCAGCGTCATGGCCGTAAGCCGCGCGCTGCCGTGCTGCTTGATCGAGGCTTTCAGGTGATCGGCGAGCACCGATGAGCCATGTTTGAGCGCCAGGCTTACCAGGTCATCGCGCATCTGGCGCAGGTAGCGCTCGGTGGTCTCAGGGCTCGCCGCTTGGGGCGCGCGTTCGACATCGTAGTAAAGCCGCGCGATGGTGGCCGCCGGCACGCGCTGCACGAACGCGCGCAGCGCCGTGAAGTCGGTGCGGGTGTAGGTACGCGGCGTGGGCAGCGTCAATTGTTGGGGTTGATTGGCCATCGATCTGTCGCGCGCGTGCTCCCGCAGGTGCTCACCTCATCCATCAAGCGCTGGCTTTCATGTCCGTAGCGTTGCGGGTCGGACTCCACCACTTCGCCGGAACGTCTCAACCTCCGATTCGTCGAAAACCCGCCTTTGCCCCGTGCCAATGGGTTTTAGGCGAGGCGTAAATGGCGCTACCCTCCATTTTACCCATTAAAACCTTCACTGCTAATAATAATTAGCAGTCCAACATTCCAACGTATAGGCGTTGGTAAGCTGAAACTCGCCACGCTCTAACCAGCCCGCTTAGTTACATCGGACGATCGTCGGCCCTAACGATCGCCCCGTACGCGCGGGGACTCGAGCAGAACAGATGACAGCCATAAATTTATTAGAATCCTGAGTAGCCAAAGCGGTGACGGCATATGGATCATATTCGGCGCGAATCATCTACATTAAAAGTCAAGTCGCAAGGACAGTGTGCGTACTTTCGGTCGTTTGGCCTAGCTTGGCCATGCTGAGAAAGCGCACTCCTTGCCTCCTAGCTTGTTTCAGACTTCGCGTGCTGCGTCGCCGGCGTCTTGGTCGGCGACACGCGCACGCACAATCCTCCGCGAAGTTCGTTTGATCGCTCAGGAACACGGCTATTTAGATAACTACCCTTATCCTAATAGCCGCGTTTTTGCTCTAAACTCGCGTTCATGAAAACGCGTCTACGATCGTCGGTCTCGGCCGCAGCCTCCCCCGCCGACACCGCCCGACCCGACCAGCTCGATCTGCCTGAATTCCCGACCGCGGACGAACTCGCAGCACTGCGCGCGTGGACCGCCGGCCTCGCCTCGCGTGAAGCCGTCCAACGCTTCCTGCCGAACGAACTCGCGAAATCAGCGCGCGGCGTGATCGGGCGCATTCGCCGGCAGTTGATCTGTCGTGCAGAACAGGTTAAACGCGCCGATCTTGCAGACGTGCTGCGTCACCCGGTCGCCGCGCGCGAGCGGCAAGCGCAAGCCGTGTCGCAGGCGATCGAAGTCCTCCGGCACGCGCAAGCACCGACGCCTAGCATCGTCGACCCCGTCGAGTACTGGTTCTCGCCTCGCACCGTGCGCGCGCTGCACGCGTACGGCATCGCCACCCTCGCTGACTTAACCGTGCGCATTCCGCGTCGGCGTCAGTGGTGGACCGTCATTCCCGACCTAGGCGCGGCGAGCGCGAAGGCCATCGAAGCATTCTTTGCCGCCTATCCTTCCCTGACCGAGCGGGCGCGCGCGTTGATCCTGTCGGAACCGCGTGGCATCGTTGTACCGTGGGAGTCGCTGAAATTGCCGCATGAAGTCGATGGGTCGGCGGGCACCTTCCGGGCACCGGCCGCCACCTGCACGCTCGACGCCAGCAACGACTACGACGCCATTCACGCCTGGCTCTCACTTCACGAGTCGCCCGCGACCCGGCGCACGTATCGAAAAGAAGCCGAGCGCCTGATCCTGTGGGCGATCGTGGAGCGCGGTCGCGCGTTGTCGTCGCTCACGACAGAAGATGCAGTGGCGTACCGCGCGTTCCTGCGCCGGCCGACTCCGCACGCGCGGTGGGTGGGGCCGCTGCGCCCACGCCATTCACCCGATTGGCGTCCTTTCGCGGGCCCGTTGTCGGCACGATCGACGGCACACGCGATTTCCATTCTGAATGCGCTGTTCCGGTGGCTGATCGACCAACGTTACGTGTTGGCGAACCCGTTCTCGGGCGTCAAAGTTCGCGGGGCGACGGCGGCTTTGCTCGATGCGTCGCGCGCGTTCACAGAGGGAGAATGGCAGTTGATCCGGACGATCGCCGATGGGCTGGAATATTCGTATGGCTGGTCCGCACCGGCGGCGCACCGGCTGCGGTTTTTGCTCGACTTCGGCGTGGCGACGGGCCTACGGGCGGGCGAACTCGTGGGGACCACGCTGCGGCAGTTCGAGACCGATCCGACCGGCCTGTACTGGCTTCGGGTCACCGGCAAAGGGCACAAGATCGGAAAAGTGGCGTTGCCGCCACTGGCCTGGAACGCGCTGACAACTTATTTACTTTCCCGACAACTGCCCGTTTCCCGGGAGCGTTGGAATCTCAGAACGCCGTTGATCGGCCATCTGGACTCAGACCCGAATCAGGCGATTAGCAGCGTGCGGCTGTGGGCGGTGATGGAGCGGTTTTTTAAGCAAGTTGCGCAAGCGCTCGAAGTCGATCATCCGCCGCTCGCCGATAAGTTGCGCACGGCGACCCCTCACTGGATGCGACATTCCCACGCTTCCTTGGCACTGTCCAATGGCGCGGAACTGACGACCGTCCGGGATAACCTCCGGCATGCGTCCATTGCCACCACCTCGATTTATCTTCATTCAGATGACGTGAAGCGAGCACGGCAACTGAATGATGTATTCGGCGCAAGATAGCCGGGCGAAAAGTCGATCACGACCACGCGGCCTTAAAAGAAGAACGTCACATGCTTATGGGCGAAACGTCTTTCCTAAGATTAAGCATTCGTTAGGCATTGTTTGGGCCTATTCCGCCCTGCTTCTCCTGAGAACTCATTCGATTCCGACACTTGTGTCGATGAGAGTGACATGTCTTTTGTAGGTCTGGTGTGGCATAGTGCGACGATGACCAACTAGGGAAAGTCGATGGCTACGCTCAAAGCACTACAAGACAAAATCGCCAAGCTTCAGGCTCAGGCCGAAGCGATTGCGAAGAAAGAGTCGTCGGCAGTTTTTGGAAAGTTTCATGAATTGATGCAGAAGCATGGTCTGACGCCGGACGATATCGCTGCTCATTTCCGTCAGCCGGCTACGGGTCGTAAGTCATTGGCGACAACTCAATCCGCAATGTCAAGCGCGGCCAAATACGTCGATCCGAAGACTGGAGCGACTTGGACTGGGCATGGACGCGCGCCCGGTTGGATCGCTAATGCGAAGGATCGCAACAAGTTTCTCGCCAGTGCAAGCACTGCTCCGGTGGCAGTCGCTGAGAAGAAGCCGAAGGCGGGCAATTACGCACGCGGGCCGCAAGCTCCCAAGTATCGAGATCCGAAGAGCGGCGCAACCTGGAGCGGTCGAGGTCCTGCGCCGGCCTGGATAGCAGCGGCCAAGGATCGAACGAAATTTCTGATCGAAAAGCCAGAGCCTGCATCAGCGAAATCTGAGTCGGCACCTGCCACCAAGGCGGCTAAGAAGGTTGCGGTGAAGAATGCGGCGAGGAAAACTACATCCAAGACGGCGACACTGAATAAAAGGCCCATCGTCAAATCAGCAAAGAAGGCAGTGAGCAAAACATCCTCGGCTGGAAAGCACGCCGCGCCTGCGACGAAGAAGGCGGCTGCTAAAAAGGCCACTGTGAGGAAAGCGCCGATGAAACGCGTGGCCACGAAAAAGTCGGCGGTAGTCGAAGCACTCACTCCTGCGGTTGAACCGAATGTCACAAGCGAGGTGGCCTCGGCGTAAGGGGCGACGGGAAATTGTCGTTCTGGTCGAAAAGCGGGGACTCAAATGAGCGCCCGCTTTTCAGCGGCGATGAATGCACGAGGCCTACATTTAGTCGTTTTTGGATTAACCGCTATTTTTGCACCGATTAAAGGAAGACCGCATCCTGACGCAGTTGAATCGTCAACAAAGCACGCTCGCGGTCCTGTGATGTTCATCGGGCGCTGATTCGCGTGGCGTGCAGCATGAGTCTGCTCTTAGACGCGTTACGTGACGCAGGACTCTGAGTAGTACAGGGTCAGACGGTTAGTTGCATCGGGGTCCACTTGCAAACGGCTTTTCGCCTTTAGCTGAGAAAACTCTAATGCCTTCTTGTCGGCGCGATGAGGCGAAGGCCAATGTCAAGCAATGACTCATCGCCCCTGAAGTCATTCAGAAGTCGTGCACCTTCTGGAGTTTTTTACCTGTACGCCATCCCCGACGCCCATGTCGGTCGACGGGTTATCGGCCTTTGCCATCATTCGAACATCGGCTTTGGTCAGGCGGCTGACCGCCGCTTTCCGGCCATTCGCACGTCAGCCGGCCTCGAATGGTCGGTACGCCGTCCGCCAATGCGAACTCGCGACCCCACAAGACACGATGGACGTTCCGACTTTCAACCGTCGTAACAGGCGAAATCCGGACATGCAGGACTTTTGGACTAAAATCTGCTTTACTGCTTTACTGCCAGTCCGTGAAGAATTTAGTCGCGCCGACATGTGGCGGGGTAAGGTGCTCAATCCCCCCACTTGTTCAAGCAGACAGCCGCAAACGCATGGTCCCAAGGATCGTCCGGTTCGATTCCATAAGTCTGGCCGTTGACTTCCGCCCACCTGTACGAAATCGAATGGCTGTAACGAGAACCAGACCGTAGTGTGCGCAATGTGTGGTCGTGGCAGTAGAAGGAAGTCTGCTCGGTTAAATTCATGATTTGCCCGTCCGTTGACGACGCTGTTTCCTCCCACCAGATTGTAACTTTTTGGCCGTTTTTACAATTCTTTCTTGATCAACAACAATCCGATATTTGCGAATGATGCGATTCTGGCTGGCTATCCGTATCTGTATTTCTACCCGGCCAGTCCCCAACTTCTTCGGGAACAATTCGCCTGTCAGACGAAATGCTACGCACGACACGAGAAGCAAGAAAAGCAACAAAAGCAGCATTCTTCGCATACTTACCACAGCGCCATCGTCCGGTCCCAATTATATTCGTACTACTCACCGGTCCCACCATCACGTCTTTGACGGACAAGCTCGAAGCTTTGAGTCGCCCATCAGACAAAAGCCACCGAATACGCCCGATCGGCCGCTCCGCAAGCCAGTTGGATCAGAGTCCATTTTCTTTAGGGTATTCATCAGCAGGGCGGACTACAGGCACGAAGTACACAACCGTGAATAAGGAACTTCATTGAACTTGTTCACCTACTAGGCATGCGATACTTTTGCTGAAGACTTTTCGTGGCTGACTGCGACGCCGTCGGCGTGCAATTCTGCCTTTTGGTCGGGATCCGCAGGTTGCACCATCCACGCTTGTGCGTCCCGCCACAATCTGCCGGTCGCGAGCTGCGATATTCGTAACAAATATCTTGGTGAGCGATCGGCCCGAAGTACCGTTAGCTAAAATAATGGAAGCCCTGCTCCTTTCCTCCTATTTCGCTCCGCTCGTCCCGCTAATAACCCGGTCCATCCTGTGCATGCGATGGCGTAGGTTGATGAGCACCGATATTCCCGAGGCCGCCCAAGAGCGAGACGTTCACCGTGGATTTATACTCTCATTAGCAGGCTTTAGTTTCACTGCGGTGGCGGGACTAGCAGTTCTCGACAGCCCAACTCGCGTCAGCTTGCAGCTTCCTACTTGGTACGTTCTTGCGAGCTTCGTATCTCTACTTAGTTCTCTCAACCTCCAATCGTACAAGGTCACTCGATGGCAAAACCAAATGGCTACCGCGTTGTTAGAAGTCGGCACCCTGTCATTGATGCTGGCAGTCGTGGCATTGCTTTTTACTGCAAGCTTTGGAAGAGTCTTCCAATTGTCGGCGGGCACAATTACGCTTAGCTTATGGTTTATCGATCACCTTGTGCGGCTGTCGCTTGACAGTAGATACCTTTCCGAACTTCATTCCAAGACGATAAAGGTGAAACCGTGATTAGAAAAAAAGTCAGAAAGGTGGCGGTCAAGAAAGGCAGGGTTAGAGTGGTCGCCGGTGGCTTTATACGATCAAAGAAAGCTTTTGCCAGAAAGGGGAAGCGCGCTACTGGGACATACATCGGGGCGTATCTTTTTTGTAGAACCCACCGTTTGCGGTACCCGCGAGGCGAGTCGTGCCCTCGATGCCCCTAAGAAGGTCCAGGAGTTGGATGTGGTGGTATGGTCTGGGTTCCGAGTGCTAGTCAATAGCTTAAAGGGGGCGAGACTGTGCCTAATTTCGTGACAGCGTGCTGTCGTTGCAGAGTATCGCGATTTCCTTACCGCTTAGTTTGCAGCCACGATTGTCGGGCAAAACGGGGAAATCGAGGCGCCGTCGGTCTCCGACCTGGCGTCAAAGGACAATCGATCGATTGCTCGCCGTTTGAGACCAGATCCTCGAGACAAGCAGCTGCTAGCGGGCGCAAGGGTAGTCATCGGCGCTTTGAGAATCGGGCGCGTTTCCGAGTAATGCAGCAGCTCGAATGACCGCTCGCTGGCTTGACTGAGCGACGGGAGATGGCCGATCGGGTCAGTTCGCCCGCGACCTTACTAGCGCTCCAATTTGCAATATCCGAAGTGGCCGACTGACCAGTTTTGAGAAAGCCATCTGGCAGAATTGGATCGGGTTCCGCCGATGACCGAAGAGCAAGGGTCGGCGAGCAGCGGACACACGACTTTCCTTCCAAAATTACACATCACAAGCACAAGCAATATCGGCGCTCTTACCGATAGGGAAGGTTGTTGCAACCTGTAAACTGACAAAAGAGCTGAGATGAAAGAGTTTGCTGGAAGGGATAGCCAAGCAATATTGCATAATCGGGGTCAGGAGTATTGGCAAATGCCCTGAACCAAATTAAATACTTAACCCAGGGAAGATTTGTCTGCGTAAGATTGATTGTATGGAGCATCGCCTGCTGGGATGCGGGGGCGTTGGGCGTCGTATAGCCGTCTTCGGATAGCAAGACCGGAATATTTTCATCACCATAGTTCGTCAGGGAATCATGCACTGCTTCATTGGTAGCAACCCAAGTGCTCATAGTCGCGTCTTGACCAATGTAAGGATGCCAATTTGCGCCATCAAAATAATCCCGCTTGTTCGTGGACAAAGACGTGTTTAAAGCGATAGCTTGATAGAGGTCGCTAATGTATTTCGCGATGCCCCGCAAACTTGGATCGTTCGTTGCGTTGTCGTCAGCGGTAACTGGGGCGGCAGCGGGCATGAACACTGTGGCGCTTGGATTTCCTGCTTTAACGCCCCGATAGCCCCAATACATGAGGTCGAGGGAAATTTTGATTCGGTCGTTATAGCTAAAATGACTTTTTCCGCAAGAACCTGCCCCACTTTGGATTGGCTTTAATACATCCAACCCGTTCAACTCGTTTCCAATCTCCCAATATGTAATAGCCGGGAATGTATTGGCTTGTGCTTTCCATGTAGCCTGCCAGCTTAGCACGAATGTAGCGTACGGCGAGCCAGTGGCTGGACACGGGATACCAGATCCAGATGGATCGTTTGATCCAGTCATCCATGCAGGGAAGAAGTTGTCCATACCTACGAGAGTCACGCCGGATTGTACTAAGCGATCAACGGCGTGTTGATAAAGCGCAAGATTGGCGCTCGCGGGTTGAACCCCCCTGACGAAATGCCGCTGAACTCTTGAAAATTGAGCATCCACATTCGTACCACACGCGGGTGAAGAGAAAGAATGCCATCTATTTGGTCATCTAAATTCCAATTATTTACAATAGTATTTGAAACAAATGGCTCACCGATGCCAAGCGAGCCATCACCTGCTTTGGTTGTTGACGCATTTGTCGCGATTCCACAATAAAAAAGTGAATAATCAATATTAAGTGTCCCATAAACAATGTACCGTGTGTAACCTTGTGGACACGTATAGTTGCTATTCGTAAACGGATTAGGATAAGGTGAATGCCCATCGCCGGTCATTCCACCAAAAGTCATTGTGGTACCACCAGGACTGTGCGCGCGGTAACAGAAAAATAACGCATTGTCGATATTTGGGGTGCCTAAGACTTGGCTGTGTGAGTAACCAACTGGACAGGTATCGGTGGAGGTGAAGGGATTTACGTAGACGTTGTAACCCTTCCATGGCACGGCCCCCAACGTGGTGCTCGAAGAATATCCGTACATCCCGCCGAAGTCGAAAAGGGTTTCTACTCCATTAACGTGCGGACGTCCACACCAAAATGCAGGCCAATCAACGTTTGCGGTTCCAAGAACCTGATAAGACGTGTAACCAGTCGGGCAGGAAGGTGCGTTGGTTGATGGATTATTAAAAAAATTTCCAGGTGGCGGCCCACTCATACCGTACATTCCGCCAAAATCCAACTGCTGAGCGCGCACGTCAGCACTAGCTCCGAAAAGATAAATCAAAACAAGCAATATAGTTGCGTTTAGGTTCACCATTGTCAAACACAATTTTCGGCGAAAATGAATCATTAACTCTTCTCCGAGGCTTCACCTTTGGGCCGGTGATTGTTAGGAAAGCAGCGATTGGCAAACCGTGATCGGGTCGTCCTCACATATCATGCTACGGTACAAATTATACGAAGGCAATTTATGTTGGGAGTCCGGGTATCCGTGTCATAAACGGGAGTACTAAGTTGAGACAACAGGCTGTCGGGCAAATCAGCCATTCGGTCAGGACTCTGCTGTTCTTTCGTCGGGTTCAATACCAGCACCATGTACACCATTCCGGACGCAATGTGGAGGTCCGCTGCTGTGGGCACATTGTCTATATCAAACGCGACAATGAGCTGGGAAGCATACGAGAACGAACGCTAGTGCGCGATGGGCGATCCGGACTTTGAAGATGCCATCAATGTTGGATCAATGCTCAAGAGGGCTAAAGCAAGTTGGCAAGCAAACTCGACTTGCCGTACGAATTCTTCAGCGAGGAGCCGATCCATAATCGCTCGTTCTTACTGGTAGGGATGATGAAGTCGATTGCATCCATAGAGAACCATCACTTTTTGCAGGGGCGAACTTGTCTGCCAGTGGAGCCGATCGTCTGCTCATGGCCGATTCGTGAGGTCGCCGACGGCTGGTCTAGGGTCCTCCGATTCGCAAAGTCTGGATTTGACCGAATGACCGCTTCGGGTCTATTTCGTTGAAAAACCCGGTTATCGCCCATGGGCGCGCATGTCTGGGCGTGCAATCGACGCGCTCAGGGCTCTTCCGAACGTGCCGCATCTGGGCGTTGCTCTGCGATGCATTTCAAGCGGCCGCTGCCGCCGTTTCTTCCTGCTTTGGCATCAACCA
>NZ_JALQDA010000049.1:0-75346 GCF_023631485.1 Caballeronia sp. GAFFF2
GTAGTCGGGAAGTACACGTGGTGAATGCGTTGTCCGGAATCGCAAAGCAACTGCTCCGTGCGCAACTGGACGAGTTCGAGATGAGGAGCGATTGCTTGCCATTCTTGCGCCGGAAGCGCGCCCAACAAATGGTTGCCGTGCAGGTCTGATTGAAGGCTCAACATGATTTTGACTTTTTGGTCTGTGCGCATTGCGCTGTGCTTTTTTCTGGCCACTTGAGGTTTCGTGATCGCATCTGACGGCGATCATCGAAACCTCAGGGCCAGCCCCGTAGCACCGTTAGCCGCTTGTTCGATTCCCGTTCGCGACTATTTACCGTGCTTTGTCATACATAAGCGAGAGGCGTGCCAGGAGCCCTCAATCCTCATACCAGCAAGGCGTCAGCCGGAATGTGCCGGGCCATACGAAGTGCGGGCGATGAAAAATGATTCAGTTTCGAACACGTTAAATCGCCGCTTAATGATCCTGCTTACATTTCAAGCGTCTTTCAGTGTTTCTCGAATACCGGTTTTAGCTTTTGCGCGCCTTTATCGGCCAGTGGTGCTTTTTTAATGGCAATGTTTTTGAGCCCGTTAAAGACTTGCTTCAAAATTGTTGCAGTGCTGCACGATAGATGCGCGCTGAAACCAAGATAGGGAAGAACTAGACTGCAGAACGCCCCGCCGAGGCAGGCGGTGCAAGCAATTGCGGCATCTCGGCGGCCCGAGCGCCTTGACGAGAAGGGATGACAAAACCCGGCCAAAATTGTTGCATTGCAGATACCCGCTCTCGTTTTCGCCTGCCGACAACCTTCTGTGAAGAACCGCCAAATCACATCTGGATTCAAGTTTTGCGGAAACAATTCCGCCTCACGGGTGGTAACTCTGTCGTTTTCATACATCAGGCGAAAGAAATTTTTACGGAACATTTTGCCGAAAGTGACTTTTTCAACGATCAAAGGCCTGAGCAGCTTTTTCTTTAACTAGCGGAAATATTTACGATTGATCAGACTAGAAGCGTCACTGGTGGACCTATATTCCGTCCATGCGAGAAGATTCTTTCGCCGGATAGGACGCCAATAAAGTATTTATCTTCTCTCCATAAACGTTTGCCTACTCAAAATAGTCCGATCGCAAAGGTTTGCCTCTGTAACATTGTGTTGCATGACAAATAGAATCGCCTCACAATCGGTTCCGTGCTCTGAAACAACTGATGTTTCCGACACTCCCCGTCACAGTCAACTTCGGTCCAACGCCATGACGCACGACAGCCAAACCCTCGATTCGATTCGTGAATTGAACCTGTCTTATCTGCTGCTTGCGCAGCGTGTGCTGACCGAAGACCGGGACGCGGCGCAGGCTCATCTCGGCCTGTCCGCCGAAATGGCTCAAACGCTGACGCAGTTGTCGCCCGATCAGACCGTGCGGCTGGCTTCGTCGTCGCAACTGCTGTGCTTCTTCCGCCTTGGCGGCGATGCGCTGCTCACGGGCCTCGCCAGTCTCACGGAACGCGCGCAAAGCGCTTCTGCCGCATCCAACGCATCGCTTTTGGTGGCCTGAACATGAGCACGACTGCATCGACGAAGAGTCTCGCCGACGACGCCAGCCAGGTGCTGCGCGCGGTTACGCTGATCAAACTCGGCGCACGCATGCAAGTGCTCGAGTCGGAGTTTCCGAAGCTCTCGCGCGACCGTCTCATTCGCCTCTATCGCGAAGTGAAGGGTGCTTCACCGCCCAAGGGCATGCTGCCCTTCTCCGCCGACTGGTATCTGACATGGGGGCCGAACATTCATGCATCCATGTTCGCCAATGTCTATGCGTTTCTCGAAGCCAACAGCCGCGAACTCGACCGCGTCGATCTCTTGAGCCGCGCCTATGGTCTTTATGCCGAGCATTTCACGATGCAAGGCGAGCCGCTGCAAATGGACCTGACGCGCGCATGGACGCTGGTGCGCTTCAAGGAAGCCGGCATGCTGCGCCTCGCGGGCTGCAAGCGCTGCCACGGCAAGTTCGTGGCGCACTCGCAGGACATCACGACCGGCATGGTCTGCGGAATCTGCCAGCCGCCGTCGCGTGCAGGCAAGACCAAGGCCGCAAAGGCCGCGCGCGAAGAAAGCGCCGCGTTGCAGGCGCGTGCCGCATAACACCAAGCCTTCTTCCAAGGTCATTCGCATCGCAGTTCCTCGGGCAAAGTGAGAGACTTCTTCGTGTCTCTCACCGCTCACATGGCCGTCTCACGCCAGACCAACACATGGAACTGCGCCATCTTCGTTACTTCATTGCCGTTGCCGAATTGCGCAGCGTGCGCGCCGCGTCCGAGCATCTGCATGTCACGCAGCCCGCCATTTCGCGGCAGATTCAAGATCTCGAACAGACCATCGGCGCGACGCTTTTCGAACGCACGCCGCGCGGCCTGAAGCTGACCGCTGCCGGCATCGCCTATCTCTCCGAAGCACGCGCGATCCTCGCCCATGTCGATGCCGCGAACCGGCTCGCGCATCGCATTGCATCGGGCGAACAAGGACGTTTGCGTGTGGGCTTCGTCGAGAACGCATCGTGGAGCGGTCTCGTGCTGTCCGCGCTCAACGCGTTTCAGCAGAACGCTCGCGACATAGCGCTCGAATTGCAGCCGATGAACACGCCCGAGCAACTCGATGCCATCGCCGCGGAACGGCTCGAAGGCGGCTTTTGTTACCGCTTCGGCGCGCTGCCCGATGGCTTCGCCAGCATCCGGCTGCTCGAACAGAACGTGGTGCTTGCGGTGCCCGAGCAATGTCCGCTCGCCGCGCAAGCCAGGGTGCGTGCAAGCGAGCTTGCTGCGCTGCCGCTCATCGCGTTTCCGCGACACGTCTATGCGGCCTACTATGACCGCCTCATCTCCGCGTGCGCCGAGCGCGGTCTCACGCTGAATATTCGCCAGGAAGCCTCCACCGAAACCGCGATTCTCTCGCTCGTGGCGGCAGGCGTCGGCGCGGCGCTCGTAAATGCGGCCAATCGCGAACGTCCGCCCGCACGCGTGCGCTTCGTCGAAGTGGAGGACCTGTCGGTGCCGTTGCCGCTCGAATTCTGCTTTCTTGCGCAGCACGGCAGCGCGGCATTGCAACGCTTCATCGAACTGCTCGAAGCGCAAAAGCACCCTGAAGCGTGATGCCCTGAAGGCATCGCCCGCTGCAGAAAACGGCATTGGCCAGCAGATATTTCGTCGGCAATAGTGGATACGAACCTACTCGATTCGAGATCCGCTCATGTCCACTACAGCCTCGCTCATTGCAACCGATATCGACTACGAACGCCACGGTTTTCAGACCGGCACACTGCGTCTACCGTGGTCGCATGACCGTTCCGCATACGGTCATATCCCCATTCCGCTCGCCGTCCTGAACGCGGGCGACGGCCCCACGGTGCTTCTTACCGGCGGCAATCACGGCGACGAATATGAAGGCCCCGTCGCGCTGATGAAGCTCATGCAGCGCATGCCATCGCTTTCGATTCGAGGTCGTATCATCGTCATACCGGGGCTGAATTTTCCGGCGTTCGTGAATGGCTCGCGCACATCGCCTATCGACGGCGGCAATCTCAACCGGCTCTTCCCCGGCTCACGTCACGGCAAGCCGACCGAGATGATTGCGCATTATGTCGAGACAGAACTGCTGCCGCGGGCCGATGTCGTCATCGACCTGCACGCGGGCGGCGCGAGCTTCGAACATGCGCCGACACTGCTTGCATCGCCGCCATCGGGCGATGCCGCACGTCGCGCGCGCTATCTCGATCTGGTGCGCGCGTTCGGCGCGCCCTACACCATGATCATGGATCTGCTCGGCGAGGATCGCACCTTCGCAGCCGCGGCCGAACGCCACGACACGCTCTTCCTATGCGGCGAATTCGGCGGCCATGCCGGCTGCGACGCGGCGAATCTCGCTATCGTCGAAAGCGGTTTGCAGCGCGTGCTGCATCGCCTCGATGTATTGCACGATGCGGCGCACGATGCGCCGCCCAGGACGCGTTATCTACGCGTGGAAGGCACGCAGCATTACGTGTATGCGCCGCATGCGGGCGTATTCGAACCCGCCTTCGCCTTGAACGACGAAGTGCGCTCGGGTCAGCTCGCGGGCCGTCTCTTCGATCCACAAGAACCGTGGCGCGCGCCGCGCGAAATCGCATTTCGTGGCGATGGTCGCGTGATGTGTGCGCGCACCTTTGCCCGCGTCGAAGCTGGCGATTGCATTGCGCTTCTTGCCGCCGAAGCATCCCTCGACTGATTTCAAGGAGCATTCGCATGAGCGCTCATCCGCTTGCGTCGGCTTCTAACGCCGATGCCCCGCTCGACGTCCGTCATCCGCTGTACGTCGTGCTGTTGTTCTTCACGTGCTTCGCGTTTTCGTATCTGGACCGTCAGATCGTCAGCATTCTCGTGCAGCCGATCAAGCTCACGCTCGGCGTCACCGATACTCAAATCGGACTGCTGCAAGGCTTCTCGTTCACCATGTGCTATGCGACTGCGGGTGTGTTCGTCGCGCGTCTCGTGGATCGCGCTAATCGCGTCAGGCTAATCGCCATATGCGTCGCGATCTGGGCCATTTCCACGGCTCTTTGCGGCTTCGCGACGAGCTTCACCGAACTGCTGTTCGCGCGCGCGGGAACAGCCATCGCGGAAGCGGCGCTGAGTCCTGCGGCGCTCTCCATCTTCAGCGATATCTTCGCGCCGCGTAAGGTCGCGCGAGCGAGCAGCGTCTTCATGCTGGGACCGTATATCGGCGGCGGGCTTGCACTCTTCGGCGGCGGCATGCTGCTATCCGCCGCTGGCGGCGACGTGAGCACATGGCTCGCCGCGCATGGCTTTCAGCCGTGGCAAGCGGTTTTCGTGCTCGTCGGATCACCAGGACTCGTCCTGGCAGCACTCGTTGCCTTGACGATTCGCGAGCCGGCAAGACGCGAAGCCACGACTATCAGCATCGCCAATACGGATTTTGATGAGGCCCTGCCCTCGCTACGCGAAGTGCTCGCCGAACTGTTCATGCGCAATCGCTTCTGCGCACCGTACTTTGCCGCTTATGTCGCGCTCATCACGCTGTTCTATTCGCATGCCGCGTGGTTTCCCACCTTGCTCATGCGGCACTTTCATCTTGCGCCCGCCATGGTCGGAAAGATGGCCGCGCCTGCTTACATGACCGGCGGCATGATGGGCGTGGCGCTTGCTGGCATGCTCGCCGCGCGCGTCACCGACGAACGCACGCTACACAAAGTCCTCATGCTGTCGACATGCGCCGTGACCGCGCTGGTGCCCGCCGCCATCGCCATGCCGCTCGTGACCAACAGCACGCTCGCGATCTTGCTCTACGGCGCATGTGCGCTCGCCGCGAGCATTGCGATGGCGCTCGCACCCGTGCCACTGCAAATCGCCGTGCCTAATCGCATGCGCGGCCGTTCGATCGCGCTGCTCGTCTTCATGACCAATGCGATAAGCGGCGGCGTCGGTCCGCTCGCGGTAGGCTACCTCAACGAGCATCTCGCGGGTGCGCATGCCGGCTTAGGCACGGCGCTCGCCATCGTCGGCGGTGTATCCGCGCTTGCGAGCGCCCTGCTTTACGCATTGGCGACGACGCGCATTGCATCGACTACGAGGAAAAACGCATGAACACAGCGCTCGACTGGCGTCTTAACGAAATGCGGGTCACGCGTATCGACGAAACGGAATTTTCGTTAAAGGCCGACGTGCTGTTTCCCAACGAGGATTTGGCGAGCATCAGTTCGGACAATCAGCAAGTGACGCTACGCACACATCTATGGGTCGTCGAGATCGACGGGCTGACGCTCGTGGTGGATACGGGCATCGGCAACGGAAAGCCAAGACCCTTCAGTGCGCTATTCGACCGGCTCGACAACCCTGTGCTGCAGCGTTTCGAAGCGGCGGGCTTCGACCGGCATCGCGTGGACTATGTGCTGCTCACGCATTTGCATGTCGATCACGTCGGTTGGAATACGCATTGGGAGAACGGGCGCTGGACGCCTGTGTTTCCCAACGCGACTCATGTATTCGGCGAACGTGAGCGCGCGTTCTTCGACACGCCCGCGGGCGCACCGCGACGCATGGTGTTCGATGACAGCGTTGCGCCTTTGATCGATGCGGGCATCGCGCTTACAGTGCCGGACGAAGGCGCAATCCTTCGCGAAGGCATCCGGTTTTGGCCAACCTTCGGGCATAGCGCGGGACACATGGCGATAGAGATAACGTCCGGCAAAGAGCGTGCGCTCTTCTCGGGCGATGTCATGCATAGCCCGTTGCAAGTATCAAGACCGCAGTTCGGTTCGACCTTCTGCCTTCGACCTGATCTTGCACGCGCTTCGCGCGAATGGCTCTTGAACCATGCAGCCGAGACGAATGCAACGGTCTTTCCCGCGCACTTCCCGATGACCTCAGCAGGCAAGGTGCAGCGCATCGGCGATGAATTCGCCTGGCGCTATCTTGCGTACAACGCGAGCCATTGAGCTTGCGCTAAAGCGTCGTCATGCCCATGCCTTGCGGATACGCTTCGTATCACAGCGTATCCGCATCCTGAAGCGACACACGCCGATTCATAACCACCACAAGCGAGATACACCGCCGCGATCCAATACGACCTGACATTGACTCCAAAGGAGTAAATCATGTTCAGTCGTTTCAGGATCGCCGCTGTTGCAGCCGGCATCGCGGGCAGCGCGGCGTTCGCGGTCTTCGCATCCACTCATGTCTCGTTGCCCGCTACCGCAACCGTAGCGAACGGTGCAAACGCGCCAGACTTCAAGGGTATCGACAACTGGTTCAACAGCGCGCCGCTCGATCTTAAGCAACTGCGCGGCAAGGTGGTGCTCGTCGAGTTCTGGACTTTCGACTGCATCAATTGCGCTCACACGCTGCCCTACGTGAAAGACTTGCATGCGCGCTATCGCGACAAAGGGCTCGTCGTGGTGGGCGTGCATTCGCCCGAGTATGGCTTCGAACGCGATACGGGCAATCTAAGGAAAGCCATCGTTCGCAATGGCATTGAATACCCCGTTGCGCAAGACAACGAGTTCGCGACATGGCGAGCTTATGGGAATCGATACTGGCCAGCGTTCTATCTCATCGATCAGAACGGCAAACTCGTCTATAGCCACTTCGGCGAAGGTCAATACGCGCAGACCGAGCAGAAGATTCGCGCACTGCTCGCACGCGATGACAAAGCGAAGTGACCGACCCTCAGTCAGCAAGCACGTTCATGCCGAAAATTCTCGGGAATAGATTCGCCGCAACGGTTGTTTGTCTACATGCAAGCCCATTAAACACGCTCAAGGAGCCGAACATGAACCTCGTCAAACTCGCCGCTGTATCCGCCGCACTCGTCCTCTCCTCAGGCGCTTTCGCGCAGAGCCTCACACGCGCCGAAGTTCGCGCACAACTCGTTCAGGCCGAGCAAAACGGCTCGCGACTCGTGGTCGATGCCTCGTATCCCGACGTCAGCCCGATCTATCAGAATCAGGTTGCGCATGCAAAGTCCGCGGATACGACCTCATACGGCGGCGCCGCGTCCACGAGAGACTCGGGCAACGCACGCATGAACATGAGCGCCTCGCAATGCGTGGGGCCCTACAGCTTCTGCCATATCTACGCCGGTTCCTGATGGCCGCAAGCTCGCCCGCCGCTGCATCGAAAATATTTCGCGTCTTGCGGAATAAACGCGGCGTGGCGCTGTTTGCGTCATTGACCCGATCTTCGAACAGGCCCGCAATCGTGAATCCGCCCTCTGAAATGCGTCTATCCGAAGCCGATGTCCAGGCTTTCGCGGACGGCGTGCTCGCGTCGGAACGGACCGAACGCTTGCACGCCTATCTAGCGCGGCGGCCGGATGAAGCACGCAGAGTCGTGTTTTACGATCGACTGAACGTGCAACTGCGTTCGATGTACGACGTCAGCCACGCTCAACCAGCATCGCGCCGTCCCACGATCGACCTGCGCTTCCGGTTACTCGCGGCGATCCTGGCGTGTATCGCGCTCATGATCTCGGCGATCTGGGTCACCGTGCGCGTCCCTGATGCGGCGCTCGAACGCGCAGCCGTCGAAGCACTATCGATAGATGCACCAACAGCGACAACGCCCGTTCCCGCCGCTGCCGCGCCCGATCTTTCGTCGCTTGGATTTCGCGCTACCTGCATACGCAACGTGACGCTCGGCGCTTTCTCGACGGTCAGCGTAATCACCTATCGCAACGCTTTAAATGAACCGCTCGTCCTGCTCTCGATGCGCGCACCCGCGGCATCCATGCGAACGCCGTGGCAGGCGCATAGAATCGATGCGGCGCGCCTTCTCGAATGGACTTCGACCGCTGGCGTGCGCACAGTGGTGGGCGCTAGAGCGGGCACGCAAGGACTGATGCGCGCGGCCGACTTGCTGGCGAAGCAACAAAACATGCAAGGGAATGCCTCGTGAACGCCCGCGCCGACAATCGAACCGCCCACTGCAAGGAGCCGCAATGAGCGTGCGAGACCAATTGATGGACCACGTACCGCGTTTGCGGCGCTATTCGCGTGCGCTCATCCGCAATCAGGAACTCGCCGACGATCTCGTGCAGGACACGCTCGAACGCGCCCTGCGCAACACCGAAAAATTCGAATCCGGCACCGACCTGCGCGCGTGGCTTTTCACGATCATGCACAACGTGTTCGCCAACCAAACGCGCCGTGCGGATGCGCGAGCCGTGCATGTCTCCGTCGATGAAGAAGCTATCGACGAAAGCGAGTTCGCGGTGGCTAGCCGCGACACGCAATCGCTGGAAATGCGCGATCTCGACTATGCGCTGCAGCGTCTGCCCATCGAACAGCGGCAAGTGGTGCTGCTCGTCGGGCTCGAAGAGATGAGCTATGCGGAAGTGGCGCTCGCCCTCGAAATACCGCTCGGCACGGTAATGTCGCGGCTTTCGCGCGGACGCGAGCGGCTTCGCGCGCTAATGGCAGGCAAGCAGGACAGCGCTCAATTGAAGGTGGTGCGATGAACAGACAATCGACTCCCGTCAGCGAGGACGAAATCCAGGCTTACGTGGATGGCGTGATCGCCGAACACCGGCGCGAGGAAATCGATCGGCTGCTTGAAACCGACGACGCGCTCGCGGGCCGCGTGAGCGACTACTTTTCGCTCAACAGCATGCTGCATGATCGTTACGATCGCGTATTGCAAGAGCCGCTGCCGCAACGTCTCGTGCTGCCGCTCGAATCGGCATCCAGTACTGTCACGAAGGTCGATGCGGGTCGACGTGAAGCCGCGAATTGGCCGCGCTTTGCGGGACTCGCTGCGGCACTCGTGCTGGGTATCGGCATCGGCGCGGGCGGCATGTTCAGCGAAACAGCGCGCGACATGCTCATGCCGAATGGCGAGAACACTTCGCTTCGTCACGTCAGTCTCTCCCGCGACGAATCGTTCGCGCGGCAATCGGCTATCGCCTATGTCACGTATGCGCCAATGGTCACGCGTCCCGTCGAAGTCGGTGCGGATCAGGAAGAAGAACTCGTGAAGTGGCTATCGAGCCGCCTCGGCACCGACGTGCACGCGCCCGTGCTCACGCGCGTGGGCTTCAATCTGATGGGCGGCCGTCTCTTGCCCGGCGATGAAGGTCCTATCGCGCAGTTCATGTATCACGATGCCAATGGCGAACGCATCACGCTCAACGTGTCTCATCGCAAAGTGAGCCGCGACGTCACCGCGTTCAAGCTGTATCAGGACGGCTCGGTCAACGTGTTCTATTGGGTCGATGGCGACTTCGGCTATGCGGTATCGGGCGCGATTGCACGGCCGCAATTGCTCGCGGTGTCGCACGACGTGTACGAGCAACTCACCGCGAGAAACGGACAGAAATCAACGCAGTGAGCGCGGCTTATGGGGCATCCGCGGCAAGTTCGACGCGCATCTCGCCGATGGATATCGCCGTTCCCTTAACCGCATTCACACCGCTCACGCGCACGAACGACACGACCACTTCATTCGGGTTCGCCACGCCCGCGCGCGCGAGCAATTCAGTCACGGGAAACTCGATCGAGCTGCCGCCGTGATGCGTCGCTGTCGATACCTCGAACGCGCCGAGCGTGCCGACGAAGTGAGCATCGCGTTGAGCATCCGGGTCGCCGGTTGCGGGCAAATTCACATAGACGTTGTAGAAGAATCCGCCGGCACGCGCCGCCGCCGGCATGGACACGCCGTCCAGCACGAGATTCACATGACGAAATCCCGAAGCGGCGGGCCTGGCCGCTTGCGACTGCGACTGCGCGTGCGATTCGATCGCGCTGCTGTCGTCCGCTTCCGGAGCCACGGCAAGCGTATCGCGCAGCAACGTGGCATTGGCGGCCTGAAGCGGAATGCGCGCGCTGATGGAGTTGTCGGCAAGGGCGACGCCCTTCACGCCGCCAAGCGAACGCCGCGTGGATGACACCGTGCGCCCCGCGCTTGCGGTAAAGGTGCCTATCTGAGGACGTCCGCTTATGGGTGACATTTGCGCCTGAACCCGAATGATTCCGCCGCGTTCTGCTTGCGGTGGCAAGATGACTGGAACGGTATCGTTGGCGTAATCGTATCCCAGCCCCGTGGTCGTCCGCGTCTTGGCCTTCGTCATCGTGAGGTTGGTCGCATACGTGAAGCTGCCGGACCAGTACTTGTTGTTGGCTGCAGGAACCTTGCTCGTCGAGCGCAACGACCACGCATTCCACAGGCGGTCGAGGTTCGCATGATGCAGATAGAAAATGGGATCGAGCGGCGCGGTCATGATATCCGCCATGTATCCGCCGATGATGTCATGCACCGGATTGTGCGGTGCATTCTCCAGTTTAGTCTCGAACGCGTTGCTCGTGCCACGCTGAAAATTGGCGACGCTGCGCGCGAACGGGCTCAAATCGAGCGCCTGATAGACGTTCGTGTTCACACGCGATGTGTATAAGGGATTGCCGCTCGCGGTATCGGTGAATTCGGAGGGCATCACGGGATACGTGTAGTAATCCCAGTACGGAAGCGTCAGCGTGTTATCGCCTGACACAGTGCGCAGTTGTTGTTCGAAGTAATAGATATAACCGCGATGCCACGTCAGAAAGTACGCCACGCCATGCGGGCAATAATTCGAATGCACGTTGCTCCAGTACTGCCATGATGCCGGTTTGCTGCTGTCGGCCGTGGCTCGCATGGTGCGGATGGCATTGAGAAACGACGCGTAGTGAGGCGTTGTCTTGAAGACTTGCCATTCGAGCCGTATGACATTGGGCGTCGCGGCGAAACCGAGTTCGGGTATGGACGCAAGCGCAAGCGCCGACGCCGTCCCCGTGACGAACGAGCGCCGGGTAATCGTGGAAGCCATGTTTGTCCCCTCGTGCCCGCGGATTGCCCGCGAACGCTCCGCGTCCGACTCTTCTAATGAGTCAGCCGACGTGGCAGTAGTGATCGGAAAATGCCAAGGAAGTATGGTTCACTTCGCGCAGGGTTCAACGAATATTTAGAATCCCAACGAAAGTGAACGTGTACTAGCGCACATTGCCGGAACTCAAACGTCCGTTCGTGCTGCGTTGCTCCAGACGATCACAGTCTGCTCCGACTCTGCCCCATAGCCTATTTCGTGACTGTCATAGGGAATCGAGCACGAGAGGTGTCGCGTCAAGATCGGCGATTGATCGAAGACATGCGCGCAGACGGGGTAGATATAAACCACCGTGAGTTTGCGGATAGTTGCATCTGCAACCGCTTTCTCCAGATTGTTCAGAAGCGTTGCCATGAGCGCGGCGCCGAAGGGATTGAACAGGAAGACAACGAGATCGCCCTTCGGAAATGCGAGTTCGAGCGCATTCTCGACGAAGGCCTGCATGCGTATCCTCTGCGGAAACCGGCGCGCAACGATCTCGGCATTGCGGTTCGCTATCTCGATGAGCGGCTCGGCCAGGTCATAACCGAGCACGGCGTCGAAGGGAAACTCGGTGGCCACGATCATCGGCCGCCCTTTTCCGCAGCCGATATCGATGAACGTGCTGCCACGCACGTCTCCAAGTTGCTGCAGCGCATGCCGCACAATGCTTGGCTGCGATCCCATATACGGTAGATTGCCCGCATCGGCGCCGGGGCCGCTGTCGGATTCGGGCGGATAAATGCCGCCTGTATCGGTGCCGAGCATGCGGTCGATAGGATGCGTTCTATAACAGCCGTTATAAAGCACGCGCAAGACAGGCACGCGTTCGCCGAAGCGTCTGATCCACGAGACGAAGAGCAGCGTCTGAACCCAGTCCGGCAAGGCGGCGACCACGGCGATCAGCCGCCATTTGATCGTGCGTTTCATTCGGGTTTTGAAGCTCATGCTCATCGTCGTGTTCATGGAAACTCCGTTGGGGGCGGGCTGCGAATGTACGCAAGTACGACGAATGACGCGCAACGTCTGGATCGTCGCGACCAGTCTTTATAGACTCGCGCCTGGCGATTGAATGTGACGTGACGCACATAGCGTCGCGGGACAGGAGTGGCGTTTTCCCGAACGCGAGGGCAGTTCGTGATCCCAATGCGCCATGCCTCGCAGGCATGGCCCGCTGCCTCGAAAGTCTTTTTCTTGAGCAAGCACGCGCCCTACATTTGAGTCCACCGACGGGCCTGCAACGCAACCCCGTCTCTCTCAGACCTCATGGAGTCACGAAATGGACAAGCCAGTCATTCTCATCACGGGCGCGCTCACCGGCATTGGCCGCGCAACGGCGTTTGCGTTTGCCGACAGCGGCGCGCGCATCGTCGTATCGGGCCGGCGTGAAGCCGAAGGACGCGCGCTCGAAGCCGAACTGCGCGAACGCGGTGCAGAAGCGTTCTTCGTTGCCGCCGACGTACGCCACGAAGACAGCGTGCGCGATCTCGTCGATGCAGCCGTCGCGCACTTCGGCCGTATCGATGCCGCCGTGAACAACGCGGGCACCGAAGGCCAGCCCGGTGCGATCGTCGATCAGAGCGCCGCAAGCTATGCATCGACTTTCGATACCAACGTGCTCGGCACGCTCCTTAGCATGAAGCACGAACTGCGCGTCATGCAGGCGCAGAAGCACGGCAGCATCGTGAACGTGTCGTCGACTTACGGGCATGAAGGTGCGGCGTTCGCGTCGGTCTATGCGGGCAGCAAGCATGCGGTCGAAGGCATGACGAAGTCCGCCGCACTCGAAGTCGCGGCGCTCGGCGTGCGGGTCAACGCAGTGGCGCCCGGCCCCACGGATACCGGCATGCTCGACCGCTTCACCGGAACCTCCGAACGCAAGGCCGCGCTTGCATCGAAGGTGCCGCTTGGACGTGTTGGCACGCCTGTCGATATCGCGCGCGCAATCGTCTTTCTTGCTTCGGATACGGCCTCGTTCGTCACGGGTCAGATCGTCACCGTCGATGGTGGCAAGACCGCGGGCTGACGCGTTCTCTTCCCTATTAAAGGAGCAACGACATGAACGATCTTTCAGGCAAGACCGCGCTCGTCACGGGCGCATCGCGCGGTATCGGTCGCGCAACGGCTATCGCGCTGTCGCGTGCGGGGGCAAGCGTGCTGGTTCACTACAGCAGCGGCGAACAGGAAGCCGAAGCCGTCGTCGCGCAGATTCGCGCCGCAGGCGGCACCGCGCAGAAAGTGCAGGCGAATTTGCGCGATGCAGACGGACCGCACCAACTCGCACGGCGTGTACGTGAAGTGGTCGGCGACAGGCTCGACATCCTGGTTGCCAACGCGGGCATCTCGAAGGCCGCGAGCATCGAGAATACGACCGTCGATGACTTCGACGCGCTCTACGCCGTGAACGTGCGCGCGCCCTACTTCCTCGTGCAGCAACTGCTTCCCGCGATGTGCAAGGGCAGCAGCGTGGTCTTGCTGTCGTCGCTCGTGGCGCGCGCGTCCGTGACCTCGCTGTCCGCTTACGCCGCGACCAAAGGCGCGGTCGATACGCTCGTCAAGCACTTCGCGGCGACGCTCGGCGAACGCGGCATTCGCGTGAATGCGGTGGCGCCGGGCGTCGTGGAAACCGATATGTCGAACTTCACGAAGACCGACGATGGCCGCGCACTCACGCTCGGCATGCAGGCGCTCAAACGCATTGCGCAGCCGGACGACATCGGCGACGCCGTGGCCTTTCTTGCTTCGAATGCCGCACGCTGGGTCACGGGCGAGACGCTACACGTGGACGGCGGCTCGAAGCTTTGACCGTTGAACGCGCATGACGACTCGTGCAGTTGGACGATTGCCCGGATAATCTCCGGGTGATACGTTCAACGACTCGCACGGGAAGCCCATGGAACTGCGGCATCTGCGGTACTTCATTGCAGTGGCGGAAACCGGCAGTCTGACCGAAGCGGCGGAACAGCGGCTGTTCACGTCGCAGCCTTCGCTCAGCAGACAGATCCGTGATCTGGAAGATCAGGTCGGCACGCGCCTCTTCGAGCGTAGCGCGCGCGGCGTGGATCTGACGCCCGCTGGCAAGGCCTTCATGGAGCACGCGAAAATCGCCTTGAATCAGGTCGATGCCGCCGTCGAAGCCGCGCGCCGTGCCGCGACGCCAAGCAAGCAACGTTTCGCGCTCGGCTTTCTCACGGGCCAAGAGATGAACTGGCTTCCGGGCGCCATGCATATTCTTCGCGACGAATTGCTCAACGTCGATGTCACGGTATCGAGCGATTATTCGACCGAACTCGCGGAAGGCGTCGCGCGCGGCAAGCTCGACCTCGCCTTCATGCGCGCGGAGCCGGACTTCGATCTGGCGTATTACATCGTCGATAAAGAACCGCTCGTCGTGTTGATGCCGAGCGATCACGCGTTGACCGAACGCGCCGAGATTGCGCCGCAAGACCTCGTGGGCGAACCGTTCATTGCCATGGCGGGCAAGGCGAAGGTGCTGCGTTCCGTCGTCGACGATTATCTCGAACGCTCGGGCGTGCATATCGTGCCATCGCAGAGCGTCGATAACCCGGCGATGGTCATGTCGCTCGTGGCATCGACGCGCGGTCTCGTGCTGATTCCATCGTACGTTCAGAATTTGATGCCGTGGTCCGTCGTCAGCCGTCCCTTGGGAGGCGATGCACCGACTATCGACCTGGCTGTCGGCTATAGCAAGTCGAATCAGTCGCCGACCTTGCGCCTCTTCCTATCGCGGCTCGACGAGCTCATCGCGCGTCACGCCGCCGAGCGTCGAATGAACATAAACAACACTTAACGGGCGGAGCGAATCGTCGCGACCGCGACGCCTCCCGCTGCGAACGCGCATAGCGCGGACAGCAACGCGACGGCGCGCAATGCGCCGGCGACCGCGCTGGCATCGCTGACAGATGCTGCCTTGGAAGCCATCGCGGCGTCGTGCGACCACACGAACACGATGCCGAGCAGCGCAATCGCAAGCAGGCTCGCCACGCGTGCAACCGCATTGTTGATCCCCGATGCCACGCCCACGCGTTCGCTTTCGACCGACGCCATGACGACCGACGTGAGCGGCGCGACCGTGATCGTGAGGCCGATGCCGAGCACGACGAGCGCGGGAAGAAAGCTCGTCCAGTAGCTGCCGCTCACGAAAGGCAGCGCGAGCATGCCGAAGCCGAAGCCCGCGACGCACGGCCCCACGGTCAACAATGCGCGCGCGCCGAAGCGCCCCGTCACGCCCCCCGTCACGCGCGACAGCAGTCCGATGATGAGCGGCATCGGCAAGAGCGCGGCGCCCGCTTGCGTCGCCGTATAGCCATAGGCGCGAATCAGCGTGAACGGCAGGAAGAACAACACGCCGCCCAAGCCGAAGTACAGCAGCAACGTGACGACGTTCGCGCCGCTGAAGTCGCGCGAGCGGAAGACATCGAGCGGCATCATCGGCGCCGCGCTTTTCGCTTCTATCGCGACGAACACGGCAAGCACGAGCACGCCGACGCCCAGCGCGCACAGCACGAGCGGATTCCCGAAACCGCGTGCCGATGCTTCCGTGAGTCCATAGGTCAGCGCCGCTAGTCCCGCCGCCGCGCACGCCGCGCCGGGCCAGTCGAGGCGCTGTGTCGCGTCGGGCTTGTGGCTGTCGGGATCGGCCAGCAGGGCGAGCGCGATGGTCGCGGCGGCCAGCGGCACATTGAGGAAGAAGATCGCGCGCCATGAGTAGGCATCGACGAGCCAGCCGCCCGCCGCCGGACCGAGCGCCGACGTAATTGCGCCAACGCCCGCCCATGTGCCGATGGCGCGTCCGCGCGCTTCGCCCTCGAACACAGCGCCGATGATCGCGAGACTGCTCGGCACGAGGAGCGCCGCGCCGATGCCCTGCACCGCCCGCGCGCCGATGAGCCACGCGGTATCCGGCGCGAAGCCGCATACCGCCGAAGCCAGCATGAAGATGGCGATGCCCGCGATGAACACGGTGCGACGGCCGAGCTTGTCGCCCATCGACCCGCCGACCAGCACGAGCGAGCCGAGCGAAAGCAGATACGCGTTCACGACCCACTGCATGGCCGCGACGCTCGCGCCAAGCTGGCTTTGAATGGACGAGAGCGCGACATTGACGACCGAGCCGTCGATGAAGGCCATGCTGGAACCGAGGATCGTCGCCGCCAGCGCGAGCCGTTTGCGCCGGCAGGGTCGATCGGTCGCTTCAGGCTGCGTGCGAATGATCAGTTCATCGCACGGACCTTGCGGCGCGGCGTGCCGCACCACGGGAGGCGACACCGCGCGCTCTTTCAAGTCCTGACTCGTCACATTCGCTCCTCGATGGCGTGAACCATCAAGGATACGTCCACGCGCGGCTAGCCGCCGAAGAGCTTCGTGATGGCCGGCACGCTCAGGACCGCCGTGTAGTAGCCCATGAACTGCACGCCGGTGTTGAAGCCGAACAAGCGCGACAATAGTCCGCCGATCAGCCCCACGGTCAGGATCACGAGCAGCCCCAGCAGTTGCCCTTCCCACACGCTGATCACCACGATCAAGCCGACGAAGGTCGCGATGATCGCCTCGTGACTCAGCTTGCGTGCGACGAACGACGCCGCGCGATGCGCGTAGTTCATCGACAGCGGATAGGCCACGAGCGCCGCCAGCACCACCGCAAGCAAGCCGAAGCCGAGAAACTGCCAGGTCGTCATCATCGTGTGAAGATTGTTGATGTGACCCGTCGCGGTATCCACGGTAAAGCGCGGCGGCGCGTTGAAGAGCGGCGCGGCCGGTCCCGCCGCGACCGGACTCAGCGGCAGACCGAAAGCGATGAGCGGAATCAGCGCCTCGGCGATATACGTGGCCTCGGTCACACCGTTACGCGCCGAAATCACGGTCGTGAGCCGGTGATACGCATGCTTCACGCGCGAGCCGACGAGTTCGCCGAGCACGACCGTCATCGCGACCGGGCTGAACACGAAGGTCGCGCTGGAGATGGCGGCGGTCGCGACGACCCAGCCGCGTTGCTGGCCATCGAGCACCTTCAGCGGATTCGGGAAGTAACCGCTCCAGCCCTTCACATCGGGCGCGAGCGAAAACGTGCGCGGACGATCGCGCCGCATATGCGTGCGGCCCACGGGCGAAAGTATCGAAAAGAGATCGGCGATAAGCGGCCCGATGGCGATGCCGAGAAAGTAGCTGACCGAGAGCTTGACGCCATATTTGCCCGTAAGCGCCTGCAAGCCGATGATCAAAAGCACGAACGGCACGAGCAGCAGCACCGAAGCCCAGCGTCCCGACGAAAAGTATGCAATGGCAATGGCCGCCGCCAGAAACACCCACGGCGCGGCCTTCGTGATGACCGGCCCGAACGGTGCGAGCAGCACGGCGAACAGCACCGCGAGCGGGACCGCGACGAATGCCGCGATGATCGCGCCCGAGATCATCTTGCGCAGCGCAATGTGCGGCACGCCGAGATTGCGCAGCATCGTCGCTTGTTGCAGAAGCGGCGTGGCGAGCGTGTCGCCGGGAATGCCGAGCAGCGCGGTGGGTATCGCGTGTGTCATGTGCTTGGAGACCGCGCCCGCCATAAAGAACGAGAATACGCCGACAGGCGGCACACCCAGCAACACGACGAGCAGCGTGAGCGGCGCGAGCGTGGTGGTTTCGTCCGTGCCCGAGATGAGGCCGATGCCCGCAAAGACGACCGCGCCGATGAGACCCATCGACAGCGCGACGAGCAGTTGTTGAACGAGCGGTTCCATCAGCGCGCTCCTTCGCGCACATCGGCGCGCTTTTCGTAATCGGCGAAGAGTTCGTAGAGGCCGAGTTCCTTCATTTCCGCCGCCACCGCGGGCGGCAGATCCGCGACGCGTCCGAGCCCACCCGCTTCGCTCGCAAGTTGCGCGAGCACTTCCTCGCGGCCGGCCGCGCCATGCGCTTCCTCGATCACTTCGCGCTTCGGGCGGAACAGCTTCGCGCAGACCGCGCCCGCAATCAGGCATCCCGCGAGACCGACGAGCATCGCGTAGGCGCGCGCCATCGCCGGGTCGGGTACATAGGCCGCGAGCACGCGATTGGCCGCCGCGAACGCGCCATAGCTGATCGCGATGCCGAGCACGACCGACCAAGCGAGATGCCGCGTATCGACGGTATCGCCCCAGATTTCGACGAGCTTGTAGTCGGCCTCGGCCGCGTTCGTCGTTGCCCGATGACCGCGCTGAGGCGCGGCGAGTTGTTGTTCCATGTCTCCTCCTTATACGGAGTTCGTATCGTATTGATGTCGTGCGTCAAACCTTGCGCGCCGCGCTTTCCCGCTGGCGTTTGCCCTCCAGTGCACGCGCCACGCGCGACGATGTTGCGCGTCCGAGCGCTGCCGAAATGAACGCGCCCGCATCCGCAAGTTTGTCGAGGTCGATGCCCGTCGTCATGCCCATGCCTTCGCACAGGTAGACGATGTCCTCGGTCGCGACATTGCCCGTCGCGCCCGGCGAATAAGGGCATCCGCCAATACCGGATACCGAGCTGTCGAAGGTCGCCACGCCGCGTTGCAGCGCGGCCAGCACGTTGGCGGCACCCATGCCCCACGTGTCGTGAAAGTGGCCGGCGAGCGCCTGCAGCGGAACCTGCGCGGCGCACGCGTCGAGCATGGCTTGCGTCTTGAGCGGCGTGCCCGCACCGATGGTGTCGCCTAGGCTGATCTCGTAGCAGCCGAGATCGTAAAGCCGTTTGGCGACGCGCGCGACCGCTTCCGGCGCGATTTCGCCTTCGAACGGGCAGCCGAGCACGCACGACACATAGCCGCGCACGCGCACGCCTGCCTCGCGCGCCGCGCCGATCACCGGCTCGAAGCGCGCGATGCTTTCGTCGATCGAGCAGTTGATGTTCTTCTGCGAGAACGACTCGGACGCCGCCGCGAACACCGCGACTTCATCCGCGTGTGCGGCGAGCGCGGCTTCGAGTCCCTTGAGATTCGGCACGAGCGCGGCGAGCGTCGTACCCGTGCGGCGCGCGGACGGCAACACGCGCTCGAGCACTTGCGCGCCATCGGCCATTTGCGGCACCCATTTCGGCGAGACGAACGACGCGGCTTCGACATAGCGCACGCCAGCATCGATCAGACGCTCGATCAGTTCGGCCTTCACCGTTGCCGAGACAGGCGACGGTTCGTTTTGCAAGCCATCGCGCGGACCGACTTCGACGATCCGCACGCGCTTCGGAAGCTCATGCATCGCGCGGCCCCTGCAGCAGGCTCATGCCGTAGTCGACGCTCACGTTGCGCGCGGCGACCATCTTCTTTACGACCCAGTCGATATCCGCGCCGCTCGCGCCCGCCGCCAGCGCAATATTGCGCGCGTGCAGCGCCATGTGGCCGCGCTGGATGCCTTCCGTGGAAAGCGCGCGCAACGCGCCCATGTTCTGTGCGAGGCCGACGGCCACGGCGATTTCGCCGAGATCCTGCGCCGATTCGACTTGCATGATCTTCAACGCGAGCCGCGCGAGCGGATGCGTCTTGGTCGCGCCCCCGACGAGCCCCACGGGCATCGGCATTTCGATGGTGCCGACGAGGTCGCCGTTGTTCGCCACCTCCCACGTGGTCAGCGACGTATAGCGGCCGCCGCGGCTCGCATAGGCATGCGCGCCCGCTTCGACCGCGCGCCAGTCGTTGCCGGTCGCGACGATCACCGGATCGATACCGTTCATGATGCCCTTGTTATGCGTCGCGGCGCGATACGGATCGATGGCGGCGAAGAGATAGGCATCGACCACACCGGCGATCACGTCTTCGCCCGAATACTCCTTCGTTTGCAGCGTGGCGGCGCTGTAGCGCACGGAGGCGCGCGCAAGCCGCAAGTCCGCGAGATTCGAGAGGATACGCAACCGCACCTTGCCGCCCGTGATTTCCTCGATACGCCCGGCTACGGTTTCGGCCATCGTGTTGACGGTGTTGGCGCCCATGGCGTCGCGAACATCGACGATCAGATGCGCGACGACCATCGCGCCGCGCGGCGTATCCGGAAACACGTGTACTTCGATATCGCGGCAACCGCCGCCAAGACCGATCAGCACCTTGTCGCGTGCGTTCGCCATCTCGATCAACTCGTCGCGATGCTTGAGGATAGCGAGACGCGCGCCGTACGGGTCCGACACGCCGACCACCTGCACCTGCGCGCGCATCAGCGGACCGGTGCTCGACGTGCGAAAGCCGCCTTCCACGCGCGCGAGCTTCGCCATATAAGAGGCTGCGGCGACGATAGACGGCTCTTCCACCGCCATCGGCACCAGCACGTCGCGACCGTTGATCTGAAAGTAGCCTGCGACGGCCATCGGCAACTCGAACGTGCCGATCACGTTTTCGATCATGCCGTCCGCCGTTTCGAGCGGCAGCGCGCCGGGCGTGTTCAGTAGCGCGTGCTCGGCGTCGTCCATGCCAGTCGCCTGGGCAATATGGCTCAGGCGCTGCGCGGGTGACATCGCGCGAAAGTTGGGCAATTGCGAATCTGTCATGTGTCTTCCTCTTATCTCTTTCGATGGATGTCCGTTCCGTTGTCCGCGAAGCTTGCGGGCGTGCGGCGGTTGGGCGAATAATAGGCTTGCTGTACCCAATGGAAAGGTACAATTCGAGAAGACAGCGCGCGTACTGTACCCATGACAGACGCGAACATGCGACAAGAGGAAGATGCAATGCGCCATGAGAAGCCCAGCCTGTCAGGAACACTGGCGGACAATCTGGCCAGACAGATCGAGGACGGGCTCCTGCGCGCCGGCGACAAACTGCCTTCCATCAGGGAATACGCTGAGGCGAACGGTTGCTCGAAAAACACCGTCATCAGCGCGTTCGACGCGTTGACTGCGCGCGGTCTGATCGAACCGAGACGCGGCGCGGGCTTTTTCGTCGCGAGCGTCGCCGGGCAGCAACCACCGGATGAAGACGCGCCCACACTCGATCGCGCGATGGATTCCGTCTGGCTCATGCGCGAACAGTTGCAGAGCAAGCCCGACTTTCTCAACGTGGGCGAAGGCTTTCCGCCCGTCGCGTGGCTCGAAGAGACGCGGCTCGATCACTTTCATCAGCGCGTGGTGCGCACGGGCGTCGCGTCGCTCTTTCGGTACGGCAGCCGCTTCGGTTATCTGCCGTTGCGCCAACATTTGCAGCAAAAGCTGGCCGGATACGAGATCGAGGCCGCGCCGCCGCAGATCGTCCTCACGCATGGCGCGAATCAGGCCATGGACATGGTCGTGCGTTACTTCGTGCGCGCGGGCGACACGGTTCTCGTCGATGACCCCGGTTACTACGCGCTCTTCGGCAAGCTCAAACTCTCGGGCGCGAATATCGTCGGCGTGCCGCGCGGTGTGGACGGGCCCGATATCGTGGCGCTCGAAGAGCAGCTCAAGACGCATCGTCCGAAGCTCTTCTTCACGCAATCGGTCGGCCATAATCCGACCGCGACCGATATCAGCGCGGCCAAGGCCCATCGCATCTTGCGGCTTGCCGAAGCGCACGATCTGATCGTCGTCGAAAACGATGCCCTCGCCGATCTCAAGCCGCGCTCGGCCACGCGCATCTGCGCGCTCGATCAATTGCGGCGCACGATCTATGTCGGCAGCTTTTCGAAGTCGGTATCGGCAGCACTGCGGGTCGGCTTTCTGGCGTGCGGCGCGGATCTGGCAAGCGATCTGGCCGACGTGAAAATGCTCACGCACGTCAGCAGCTCGGAATACTGCGAACGCACGCTAGACGCCATCGTCAGCGACGGTCATTTCCTGCGGCATACCAATCGCCTGCAAGACCGGCTGCGGCGCGCGACGGCCAACGGCGTCGAAGTGCTCACGCGTTGCGGCGCGACGCTTTACAAGGTGAGCGATCAAAGTCTGTACCTGTGGGCCAGGCTGCCCGGTTGCGACGACTCCATCGCCTTCGCACGCGAGATGCTCGACAAGCACGTGATTCTCGCGCCCGGCACCATTTTCTCGGCGCACGCGAATAGCGTCTCGCCGTGGTTCCGCTTCAACGTCGGCTATCTCGGCGATCCGCGCTTCGAAAAGGCGATGGAACGGTTTGCGGGCCACGCGAAGTAACGGCACGTTCCGCGTCGCACGTTACGTGGCATTCGCGTTTGTCCGTGCAGCATTTGGCCATAACCGCGCCCGTCATCCTTCCCTGGTCCACCAAGCTTATCGACCCGTTGCTTGCGCCATAAGCGTCGCGTTGAGCGGATACCGCTTTCTTTCATCCAGTCGGAACCGGCACGACAAGGCGGCCGATGACTGGAACGGTTAGTGCTGAGTAGTCAGTACTCGCACCGCTCGTCGGGAAGATCGACAAACCCGAGCGGCGCGATGCTCAAACCGTTGCCCCGGTGTCCGGCTGCTTCCCGGCGAGCCCTCGTACGCTACCGATGAAGATCATGACTGGACGAAGACCGAAGCTCGTGCTTTCCCCCTCCCGCTATACCGTTCCCGCGCCTGGCGTCAGCGCCGGCGACTTCGAAATTTATGCGTCTTACCGCGGCTCGCCCACCTCCGGGTTTTTCGGCACGCTCAAAGTCGTCAGAAAGACCGACGGCCGTCTGCTCTTTCCGTTCGATGGCGCCGAAACCATTGGTCCATATAGCAAGAAGGACGAAGCCGTCAACGCCGCATCGGCGCGCGGCAGCGAAATCGTCCAGGCGGATATCCGCATTCCGGAGATGTAATCCGCGTATGCCGCTCAGGCACACGGTGTGCGATTGCATCGCTTCGAAAACGACATGGCGCGCCGGATGATCGGCAGCCAGCGTCGAATCGCGCTCGATGCGCCCGTTCTGCCCACGACTACTTGCTCCACATGCTCAAACCTAAAACCAAGGTGCCTGATTCCGAAAGCCGTCAGGACATCCTGAAGCTCAAGCGCAACGCCAAGATGGCGCGCTCGACGCACGCCTATGTGCGCGGTAACACGATCAAGTTTTACGACTGGCTCGAAGAAGCCGAGATTCGCAGTTTGCCGCACGGTCCGGCCATCTGGATTTGCGGCGATTGTCATACCGGGAATCTCGGCCCGATCGCGGACGCGAAAGGGAAGATCGAAATCCAGATACGCGATCTGGACCAGACGGTTATCGGCAATCCCGCGCACGATTTGATCCGGCTTGGCTTGTCGCTCGCGACGGCCGCGCGCGGATCGGCGCTGCCCGGCGTTACGACCATCAACATGATCGAAGCGCTGTTCGCGGGTTACGCCGAAGCCTTCGACAAGGATAGCGATGCCAATTCCGTGCGCAGGCCCGAAGTCGTGCGCGTGGTGATGCGCGAAGCGGTACGCCGTTCGTGGAAGCATCTTGCCCGCGAGCGGCTCGACGACGTGCAGCCCACCATTCCATTCGGCAACCGTTTCTGGCCGATCAGCAAGAAAGAGCGCGCCGAAATCGTATCGCTCTTCGAAAAGGCCAGCGTGACGCAACTCGCGACGAGCCTGCGCGGACGCCCGGATACCGGCGAAGTCACGGTGCTCGACGCCGCCTACTGGGTCAAGGGTTGTAGCTCGCTCGGACGTCTGCGCTACGCCGTGCTGCTGGATGTCGACGGCGGCGTGATCGAAGGCGACGATCTGTGCATCATGGACATCAAGGAAGGCGTCAAGGCCGCCGCGCCGCGCTATCCCGGCACGTCGATGCCGCGCGATCACGCCGAACGCGTCGTGGAAGGCGCGCGCCATCTCTCGCCTCATCTCGGCGAACGCATGCGCGCCGCGAGTCTGCAGGGACGGCCGGTAATCCTGCGCGAATTGTTGCCGCAGGATTTGAAGCTGGAGATCGAGCAGATCGGACAAACGGAGGCGATGGAAGTCGCGCGTTATCTCGCGCTCGTCGTCGGTCAAGCGCACGCGCGCCAAATGGACAAGAACACCCGCCGCAGCTGGCTTTCGGAGCTACGGCGCACGAAGACCAAATCGATCGACGCGCCGTTGTGGCTTTGGAGCAGCATCGTCGAACTCGTGGGCAGTCACGAAACCGGCTATCTCGAACATTGCCGGCGCTACGCGCTTGCGGCAGCCTGAGCATGGGTTGCGGGCGGGTTCGGAGCCGGGTTTTTGGACCTCCGGTCCGCCTTTTATTCACGGTGACAAATATATACTTGACTAAAATATGTGGAATTGTGATAATCCGTTCTGAAGTTCAAGAAGTTGATTGCTGCTCATCAATAGTGCGTTTTCCGCGGTATTCGTTGTCCATTCCCTCCTTGCAGCTTCGCTGTTTCAAAGCAATTTTCATCCAAATTTTTTCCAAGGAATATCATGGATACCGGTACCGTCAAGTGGTTTAACGACACCAAGGGCTTCGGCTTTATCAGCCCGGATAACGGCGGCGACGACCTCTTCGCCCATTTTTCCGAAATCCGTTCGGAAGGCTTCAAGACCCTGGTCGAAGCACAGAAGGTAAGCTTCGAAACGAAGCGCGGCCCGAAGGGCATGCAAGCTTCGAACATCACGCCGCTGTAAGCTCCAAGTAGCTTCGTAGCGTGAGGACCCGGGAAACCGGGTCCTTTTTTATATCAGTTGGGTTTTAGTTGAGCCTCGCAGTCCAAATCTCGCAGTCCAGATTTTCTCCCGCGCAGTTCATCAAACAGGCTAATTCGCCTGACATCCTTCAGTTTTCGTTTTTGCGGCATTAGTCCGCTGACTTTCCGTGTTTATTGCCGGAAGGCCTCTTCATTAAAATTAAAATGGCACATTCTCAAAACTACCGCGGTTATGCGGTATATCCGTCCGCGCACCGTTTGCGCGATCAAAGCTTCTCGGCGAATCTCCTCCTCGAGCGTTCCGACGAAGATCCCATCGACACGCAGTATCGTTTTTATTCGCTCGGCTATTTTTCGAAAGAAGCCGACGCCGTGAATTTCTCACGCATCTGGGCACGCGACTGGATCGACGCGCGCGGCTAATCCAGCCTGCGACATGGATCCACGCAGCATTTCTTATAGCGGGAATTTTTCACGCTAGCGGCGTGTAAAGACAGTTAGCCGGATGGCATAATCGGCTGACTTTCATCTGCCTCCCCGCCTGGGCCTCCATGCGCAGCCGCACTCATCAACGAACGGGTTCTCTGCTGGCATTGCTTGCAATGCTGCTGATTACGTTCGCGCCGATGGTCTCGCAGCTGATTGCCGCCAATACGCATAACGGCATCCCGCTCGCCGAATTGTGTTCGGCACATGCGGCATCGAGCGATGCTGCTTCCGGTCATCACTCGCCCGACGCGCTCTCGCAATTCGACGGCAAAGCGTGTGGCTATTGTCACTTCTTCGCGCATACACCCGTCGTACCGGGCGCAAGCGCGAGCTTCGCGCTCGATGTTCCCGCAGCACGCGGTATCGCGGTCGCACGGACCGAGATCGAGCGTCCCGCACAGCCGTTCACCACCGCGCAACCGCGCGCGCCTCCCGTTCTGATCTGACTTCGTTCCGCCAACGCAATGCCGCACCGCCGTGAGGTGTTGCGCGGTCTCGCACGTTCATCTGTTCGTGCGAGTCCCGATCAATCGAACTCGGAGATGAACCATGTTCACCACATTCGAACGTGGCGGCGCTTTGCCGTCCACGCGTCATACGCACGTCCCCGCCGGGACGTCTTCCGCGTCTTCCGCACGGGGGACGCGATCATGAGACGACTTGCCAGAAAGGGCGCGCTGATGACAGGCATGACGGCGCTCTTCGCGACGCGCGCCATTGCGCAGACGCCGCAAGACGACGCGACCGCCACGCTTCCCGCAGTCATCGTCCAGGGCCAGTCCGCGAACTCGCTGACATCGCAAACTGTCGTCAAGCAAAAGCAGACGCTCGATCAGACCGTCGGCTCCGTGGGCTTCGTGGATAGCGCCGATTACCGCGACACCTACGCGTTCACGTTGCGCGACGTGCTCAAGAACGTGCCCGGCGTGTTCGTGCAGACGCGCTACGGACAAGAGTTGCGCTTGTCGATTCGCGGCTCGGGCATCGCACGCGGCTATCACACGCGCGGCCTCGAAATTCTTCAGGACGGCATTCCCACCAATCTCGCCGATGGCAGCGGCGACTACTACCAGATCGACCCGCTCGCGCTGCAATCCGCCGAAGTCTATAAAGGCGGCAACGGTCTCGCGTATGGCTCGTCGACGCTCGGCGGCGCCATCGATTTCCTCACGCCCACCGCCTACACGGCGGATGCGCCCAACATCGTGCGGCTGGAAGGCGGCAGTTACGGCACCATCCGGGGCAGCGCGCAGTTCTCGCGCGTGGTCGGGCCGCTGGACTTCATCGGCACTTTCTCGGTGAATCATGCGGACGGTTATCGCGATCACGATCGCGGCCAGTACGAGCAGTTCAACGCGAATATCGGTTATAAATTTTCGCCCGATGTCGAAACGCGCTTCTATCTCGGCGCGTACATCATCGATCAGCAACTGCCCGGCACGCTGTCGCTAAGCGATGCCCTGAACAATCCCACGAAGGCTTCCGCGAGCGCGCTTGCCGGCGATCAGGCGCGCGACACGCGCACCGAGCGCATTGCCAATCGCACGACGGTCAAGCTCGATGTCGGACAGCTCGATTTCGTCACGTGGGCCATTCACAAGAGCCTTTATCACCCGATCTTCCAGGTGATCGATCAGGATGGCTGGACCTACGGCTTCGCGCCGCGTTATACGGCGACCATCGACGTGGGCGGCATGCGCAACGATGTGATCGCGGGCGCGCGTTTCTTCGGCGGCAACACCCAGGCGCGGCAGTACGTGAACGTGTCGGGCGAGCGCGGCACGCAAACGCTCGACTCGACGCAAAGCGCCTATAACTACGAAGCGTATGTCGAAGACCGGCTCTTCTTTCTGCCGACCTTCGCCGTGATGGCTGGCTTCAAGGCGCTGCGCGACGTGCGCAAATATGTCGATCATGGCGGTCTCGCCGCCGATCCGAACTACAAGTCGGCGAGCGAGAATTTCAGCGGCGTGAATCCGAAGCTCGGCCTGCTGTGGCAACCGAACAAGGACATTCAGGCATTCGTGGATGTCACGCGCAGCCAGGATGTTCCGGACTTCACCGACCTCACGCAGACCTTCTCGAACACCACGCGCTTCACGCCGCTGGCATCGCAACATGCATGGACGCTCGAGATCGGCACGCGCGGCACGCGCGATCGCGTGAGTTGGGACCTGACCGCATATCGCTCGCTCGTGCGCGATCAGCTGCTTCAATACACGACCGATCCCGACATTCCCGCCTCCACGTTCAACGCCAACAAGACCGTGCTGCAGGGCATCGAGGCGGGTGTATCGGTGGATGTGCTGCGCGACATCACGCATGCCGGCGCGGGCGACAAGATCACGTTGTCCGGGCTCTGGAATCTGAGCGATTTCCGTTTCAAGGACGATCCGCAATACGGCTCCAGCCGCATCGCAGGCGTGCCGGTGAACGTGATCCGCGCGGCGCTCGGCTATTCGCGGCCCAACGGGTTTCATATATCGGCATCGGTGGACTGGGTTCCGGCGGGCGCATGGGCGGACGACGCCAACACCTTGCGCGTGCCCGGTTACACGCTCCTCGGCGTGCAGGCGGGAATGGATTTTCGCAATGGTCTCTCGGTTTTCGTCGATGCGCGCAACTTGACGAACAAGCGTTACGTGAGCGACATCAGCACGGTCGCCGATGCTCGCACGACCTCGAACGCAATCTTCTATCCGGGCGAAGGACGTAGCATTTTCGCGGGCATGCGCTACGCTTTCTAAGGCATCTTCATTGACCCACCGCGACATGCAGAGCCGTTTCTTTCGGACATGGTGCAGCTTGCTGGGATTGCTTGCGATCCTCATGGCAACGCTCGCGCCTACGGTTTCGCAACTCGTCGTCGCCGCGCGCATGCCGGCCATGACGATGGACGCGGACTGCCCGATGGAACGAACGCAATCGATGAGCGACGACGCGGACCACGCGTCTCACTCGCACACCACGATGCCGGATGGACAAGCATGCGGTTATTGCGGCCTGCTTGCGCATGTGCCCTTCATTCCGGGCTTGCCGGTGAGCTTTGCGGTCACCGCTCGCGCCATCGCGCAACTCGTCGCCACGCGTTTTATCAGCACGTTACGCATCGAGCCGCGCACCTCGCGCCATGCGCGCGCCCCGCCCGCTTTCTCCTGAAGCCGATATCCGCTTGATCGATGCCGAACGCCGCGCAGGCATGCGCGCGCATCGCATCGTGATGTCCCGATCCCACGGTACGCCACCGAAAGTGGCATGGAGAAACACAATGCACGCGAAGACCAGCAGCGCCGCCTCGAGTGCGGCCCAGGCGGCCAGCGCATCCCAAGGCAGTTATCGAACGCTATGGCGCTGGCACTTTTACGCGGGGCTCTTCGTGATGCCCTTTCTGATCGTCCTCGCCATCACGGGAACGATCTATTGTTTTCAGCCGCAAATCGAGCCGTTGTTATACAGACAACAAATGGTGGTTGCACCGCGAACCACGCCACGTTTGCCTCCCGATCAACTGATGCACGATGCACGCGCGGCAGTGCCGCATGGCGCGGTCATATCGACAGTGCATGTTCTCGACGATCCTTCTCGCAGCGCCGAATTCGTCTTCAAGCTGCCGAGCGGCGAAAAGGAAAGTGTCTACCTCAATCCGTACACCGGCGCGGTGCTCGGCACGCTAAGCGTCGAGAGCCGGTTCATCCAGCTCGATCGCATGGTGCATCGCAAACTGTTACTCGGCAAGGCTGGCGAGCTGTTGATGGAACTCGCCGCATGCTGGACGCTCGTGATGATCGGCACCGGGGTTGCGTTATGGTGGCCACGCACGAAGACCACCGCGCGCGATGCGCTGCTGCCGCGGCTCTCGCTTAAAGGCCGGCCCTTGTGGAAGAACGTGCATGCGGTGATGGGCATTTGGCTTGCGCTCGGCGCGCTGTTCTTCGTGGTCACGGGTTTGCCGTGGTCGGGCTCGTGGGGCAAAAACTTCAATGCGCTTGCGACGAGCGCGAATATCGGTACGCCGGCGGGCGCTTGGGGCGGCTTGCCCCTGCAATCATCCGTGCCGGGCAAGGCCAGCGTCGCGACCGCTTCGAACAATGCCGGCGAACATCGTCACGACGCCGGCAACGGCGATTCCATGCCCGGCATGGTGATGAGCGATCTACCCTTGACGCAAACACCGTGGGCCGTCACGAACGCCGCTGTTCCCGAGTCGCACGCAGCGGAAGGCGCACGCCTGCCGTTGCAGCGCGTGATGGATATCGCGGCATCGCTTGGCGTGGGAAGCGGCTATGACATCGTGGTGCCATCGACAGCAACGGGCGTCTACACCGTCTCCTGGTTCCCCGCCGATCCGAAACTCGAACGCACCCTCTACGTGGATCAATACAGCGGCGCGGTGCTCAAGGACATCCGCTATCGGGACTATGGCGCAGTTGCGCAGGCGGTTTCGTACGGCACGTCGCTGCACATGGGCCGATACTTCGGCTTTTGGAATCAACTTGCGTGCGCGTCGATTTCGCTCGGCCTCGCGGCAATGGCCGTCACCGGCTTCGTCATGTGGTGGAAGCGTCGTCCGCAACGCACGCTCGGCGCACCGGCGCGTGAGCGACTGGCGCCGCCCATGCGCGCATGGAAGACCGGACTCGCGCTGCTTGGCATCGTATTCCCGTTGATGGGACTCACCATGCTCGCCGTCTGGCTGATGGACCGGCTGATGTTCGATCGCGCGTTTCGCCGCATCGCATCATAAGGACATGACGCGCGTCACTTCGCCGACGCTGCACGGCTTGCGTTGAGTGACGTCTGATCGATGAACGCGGTGACGTCGTCGAGCACTGGTGCAACCTTGATGAGCGGCGACAGCGCGCGCACCGGTCGCCCCACGCTCCCGACGATCATCGCGTGATTGATGCCCGCGTACTGCTTCACCTCGACGCTGTCGCCTGCTTCGTTGGCACGCGCCGCGAACCGGAACGTGTTGCCGGGATCGACCGTTACATCCGACAAACCGACGCCCAGAAAGAGCGGCGGCTCGTGGCCGCTTACATGATTGATCGGCTGGCTCGCCGCTCTGAGACTCGCGGGAAAGATGCTCCTGAGCGCATCGTCCTTCAAGGGCAGGAAATCATATGGACCGGACAACCCTATCGCGCCAGCAAGCGAACTCGTCTCCACGCCATCGGCGGCCAGATAGTGCTTGTCCGTGACGAGCAGCATGACGATATGCGCGCCCGCCGAGTGTCCCATCAGGAAGATGCGCTCAGGGTCTGCGCCGTAGTCTTTCGCATGCGCCTTCGCCCATGCAACGGCAGCAGCCGCGTCCTCGACGAAACCTGGAAAAAGGGTGGACGGATATAAGCGGTAATCGGGAATGACCGTGACGATGCCGCGCGACGCCAGCGCCTCGCCCACGAAGAGGTAGTCACGACGGCTTCCCGATTGCCAGCTTCCGCCATAGAAGAACACGACCATCGGCCGGCCGCGTGGGTTATCCGTGGATGCGCGCGGCACATAGATATCGGCTTCGTGCCTGTCACCTTCTGCATAAGGAACGGCGCGTTGTACATCGAAATCATTGCTTGGCACGAGTGCATTCAGGAGCCTGACGGGACTGCATGCGGTCAGCGCCGACAACACGGCAAAGCAGGAAACGAGCTTGAGCGATAAGCGGCGAGACTGTAGATACGGCATGTCGGATGAAGAAGTTGAAGAGAGCGATTGACGCCACTTACGCTATACGCAAGTGCGTGTCTTGCGGATGCAAAAACATCTTTATTCGAGCACCGTCATGTTTCCCGATGCTCGTCCCGCATCGAGTAAAGAACTCGTCAACCACCGAATAGATGCAAGCATGTGTTACAGCGCGAATCTCTTCGCACGATCTTCAACGTATCCGTCGACGTGGCTGCCAGACATATCGGTCGAGTCTGCTCACCATCGAAACAGTCCGTTGGAGAAGCGCGGCGCATGCCCCTTCGTCCATGCGGAAAACATGTACGCCCATCTACCTGAGATAAAGGAGACTGACATGCTCGAAGATATTGCGGTGACATCGGTGCTCGACCGTCGAGTGGAACGACGTGAAAAGCGGCGCCAGTTCTTTCGGAGTGCTGGTGGCCTGGGACTAGGGCTCGTCGGCGGCACGATTCTCGGCGCCTGCGGGGGCGGCTCGGGCGATAACGCCAATGCCGCAACCGGCCCAACCGATGCCGAGATTCTCAACTTCGCATTGAATCTCGAATATCTCGAAGCAACGTTCTATGCCTACGCAACGACCGGCGCAGGACTCCCCGCCAATCTCATGAGCGGCGTGGGCACGCCAGGCAAGGTCGTGGCCGGACAACAAGTCCAGTTCTCCGATCCCGTCGTCGCCGCTTATGCACGCGAGATTGCCAAGGATGAACTGGAGCACGTGGCGTTCCTTCGCACGGCGTTAGGCGCATCCGCCGTGGCGATGCCCGCGCTCGATGTCGGCGGTGTCGATCCGAACGGGGCCTTCTCGCTCGCGGCCCAAGCGGCGGGCCTGGCTCCGGCTGGCACGGCGTTCAACCCTTATCTGAACGACAACAACTTCCTCCTCGGCGCCTATATATTCGAGGACGTGGGCGTGACCGCTTATAAGGGCGCGTCGCCGCTCATCACGAACAAGACCTATCTGGAAGCGGCAGCGGGCATTCTCGCGGCCGAGGCCTATCACGCGGGTCTCGTTCGCACGGTGCTCTATACGAAGGGAATTCAGACACCGAGCCTCGTGACCGCGACGCAAGCCATTTCCGATGCGCGCGATTCGCTCGATTCATCCAGCGATGTCGATCAGGGTATTGCGGGCGCGTCGTCGCAAATCTCGAACATCGTCCCGCTCGATAGCAACGGCATCGCGTTCAGCCGCTCGTATGACGATGTGCTCAACATCGTTTATCTGAGCAAGGCGGCAGTGAACAAAGGCGGCTTTTTCCCGGCAGGCGTCAACGGCAGTCTGAATATGAGCAGTGCCTTCGTGTAAGTCTTCGCATCACGGGTAGGTTCATCGCGCGGCTCGCTTGAATGGGAGTCGCGCGGAATTGCTTTTACCGCTCAAAGGAGCGCCGAATCATGGGTGACACATCGGTCGGAGACTGGAGAATGCGCGTGCGGCTCAGCGTCGTCGGGTGTTTTCTCGCTGGCGGTGCGCTGTTGCAATGCATGGCGTCGCTGCACTTGTTGCGAGGCGGCTTTTAGCAGATTCGCGCGCCTTCTCGCAAGTTCAGGCGCCGAGCATGGCGCGTACGCGATCAAGCAGCGCCTCCGTCGAAAACGGCTTGGTGAGCATCTGCATGCCTGTATCCAGCGAGTTGTTCGCGGTCGCCGCTTGCGCATAGCCCGTGATGAACAACACCGGCAACGCGGGATGATGCATACGGGCGGCATCGGCCATCTGTCTGCCGTTTAGGCCAGGCAGGCCCACGTCCGTAATCAGCAAGTCGACCGGCGTCTTACTCTGCAAGACAGCGAGCCCCGAGGGACCGTCGTGCGCGGTCATCGTCCTGTAGCCCAGGCGCTCGAATAAATCCTGGAGCACCTGGCGAACGGTTTCGTCGTCATCGACGATGAGGATGGTTTCGCCCGCGCCCGTGCCGATTTCCTTGCGGTGGACCGACGCGTCCGGTGCCGCGTCAGCCTGTTCCATCTCTTCAGGAAGAAACAGTCGCACCACGGTGCCGACGCCGACGCTGCTATCGATGGTCACGAAGCCGCCGGACTGGCCGACGAAGCCATAGACCATCGACAGTCCGAGGCCCGTGCCCTGCCCTAGCGGCTTGGTCGTAAAGAACGGCTCGAACGCCTGATTGACGACGTATTGCGGCATGCCGGAGCCGGTGTCCTTGACCGCGATGCAAACGTACTGTCCAGGGCGCGCATCCTTGTGCATGCGTGCCTCTTTCTCGCTGATCGTCTTGCGCGATGTCTCGATGGACAACGACCCGCCGTCGGGCATGGCGTCGCACGCGTTGATCGCGAGATTGAGCAAGGCGCTTTCGAGCTGGTTCGTATCGCAGAGCACGAAGCACGGCTCGGCATCCGCGACGACGGAAAGCGCGATGGTCTCCTTCGCCATCTGCTGAATCAGGTCTTCGAGCGATACGACGAGCTCGCGAATATCCACCGACTTCGGCGCGAGCGGCTGCCTGCGCGAAAACGCCAGCAGACGATGCGTGAGCCCCGCCGCGCGCTTGGCCGAAGAGATCGCCATCTCGATGAAGCGATCGAGGCCAGCGGTATTGCCTTTCGTGACGAGATGCCGGATGAGTTCGAGCGGTCCGATCACGCCTTGCAGCATGTTGTTGAAGTCGTGCGCGATGCCGCCGGTCAGATGCCCGACCGCTTCCATTTTCTGACTCTGGCGCAGCTGCTGTTCGAGGTCCCGCTGCGAAGTCATGTCGATGCCGACGCCCGTGCGCCGCACCGGCACGCCTGCGTCGTTGAAATGCGTATTGCCGCGCGACAAGACCCAACGGGTAGAACCGTCGGGATGACGAATGCGGTACTCGAGTTCGAGATCGCCGCTGCGCACGAGGCCGCCCGACATCGTGGACTGCAACGCGGCGCGGTCGTCCGGATGGACATTCGCGAGAAATCCCTCGCGCCTGATGCCGCGCGCGGCTTCCTTGGCGTCGATGCCGTAGAGCTCCGACACGGCTGCATCGCAGAAGAAGCAGTCGCTTGCGACCTCATACGTCCACGCGCCCACGCCGCTGACCGCCGACAGCGCAAGCCGCGCGAAGTCTCGAGAATCGTTCAGTGCGATCTCGCGCTCGCGCAGTTCCGTGATGTCGCGCGCCACGATGAAAATGCGTCCGCGCATGCGATCCACTCGACCGTCCAGCAGACGATAACTGTCCGAAGCCGTGCGCATGCGACTTTTGAATTCAGCGGTGGAACCGTCGCGATCGAGCTTTTGCAGTGCATCCAGCGTTTCCTCGCGATCTTCCTCATGCACGAACTCGCCGAGATTCTGGCCGATGATTTCGTCGAGCGACCAGCCGAGATTGCGCGTCCACGCGGGATTGACGTTCGCGAGCGAGCCTTGTTCGTCGGCGACGGCCAATAGATCGCGACTGAGTTGCCACAGCACTTGTTCGTGCGCGTTGTCGCGTGAATTCAGTTGCGCACGCAAGGACTCGATTTCGGCCTGAAGCGCCGCAACGTCCTGATGCGAGGAAGATTCGTCTGTCATCGACTAAAGGCTAAAGGCTTTCAAAAGAAACTCTGCGTGCCGAATGCAAGCGATTCGCCGACGATAATACCGTTTTGTCGGCAACGTGAAGGCGTGCGTCGCGGCAACCGACGAGTTTAAGCGGATATGGGTTTTCGCGCGGGATTCGGCCGGCGCGTGGCGCGACTTACCGTCGCATGCAATCGATGTCATACGGCGCGTTCGCGTCGAATATGCGGCGGCGGTCAGCAGAATTCAAGGCGCGGTTGATACCATGCACGCCATTGCACACTCGCACTCTCGCCTGTCTTCTTATGTCGCTCATCAGTTTGCTCGAACCGTGGGAGCCGTCGTACGCGCTGGTTGCCGTGTTTATCGTCGTGGCCGGGCTGTTTGCGCGCGGCGCGCGAAAGGCGCGCATGAGCGTGGCGCGGCGCATCGCGTTTTGGACCGGACTCGTCCTCTTCTACGTCGCGCTGCACACGAAAGTGGACTACTACGCCGAGCATCAGTTCTTCGTGCATCGGTTGCAGCATCTCGTGCTGCATCATCTGGCGCCGCTCGTTCTCATGGCTTCGTATCCGGGCGCCGCGCTGCGTGCGGGCCTGCCGTTCGCCTGGCGGCCCCTGCTACGGAACTGGCAACGCAGTCGCGGCGCGCGTCTGCTCGGAGCGGTACTGCTGAATCCGACGGTCATCGGCATGGCGTTCATCGTGTCGGTGCTCGTGTGGCTGCTGCCTTCAATCCAATTCGTGTCGATGCTCGACTGGCGCATTTATCGCTTCATGAACTGGTCCGTCGCGATCAGCGGACTCATGTACTGGTGGATGATCCTCGATCATCGCCCGAGCCCGCCGAGCCGCGCGCGGCCTGGCTTGCGCGTGCTGTCGCCCGTCATCACCATGACGCCGCAAATTCTGGCGGGTGCGTTGATCACCTTCAGCTCGCGCGATCTCTACCCAGTGTTCGAAGTTTGCGGTCGCGCGTTCACGTCCGTTCCGCCCGCGCTCGATCAGAGCCTCGGCGGACTCATCATGTGGGTGCCAGCCGCCGTACTGGAAACCGTCGGCGCGATGATGGCGCTGCGCTTGATGATGCGTCTGTCGAACTCGCCGCGCGAAAAGGCGCGTCAGGCATCGAGGAGAAGGTCGGCACGACAGGACCGCGTTCACCCGGTCACACGCTAGGCCGCGTGCCCGTGTTTGCAGAAAAGCGCGACGCCACGAAGGCCGGGATGTTTTCGGGCGTGACCACCACGACCGACGACGACAGCGCCACGCCCGAAGCAGGAAGCAGCTTGTGAAACTGCATCACGTGCTGGCAGGCCGAACGCATGTCTTGCCGAAGATCGTGGTGCAGCACAGCGGAGATCGCGCCCTCGCGCAGCAGATGCGTGTTCTCCCGGTCCAGATCGTGCGCGACGAAACACTTCGGCCGAAGCCCCAATGCTTTGAGCGCTCGGAGTATCGCGACATTGCCGCCGCCGATCGAATAGACCGCCGCGATTTTTTGGCCACCGCCGACAGCCTGCCTCACGCGTTCTTCCGTCGCCGCGTCGAGACCGTGGCCACCGCTGGCATCGATCAAGGCGAGCCGCGGGTTGCGCGCGCGTAGTGCCTGCCGGAAGCTCAGTTCGCGTTCCTCTTCGCCGCGAAAACGTTCGTGGCTCAACGTGACGAGCACATTGCCCGGCCGCCGACCCAGCCACTGTCCGATGAGATACGCCGCCGTGGCGCCTGCCGCGCGGTTATCGAGGCCCGCGTAGGTGATTCGGCCAGACGACGGGATGTCGGTGAAAACCGTCACCACCGGAATGCCACACGACTGAAGCTCGGCAATCGCGCTCGCAATCTCCGGCACATCGCGCGCTTTCAGGAAGACGCCGTGACTGCCCCGGCGCGCGATGTCGCGCAGCGCCTGAACCACCTCGGACGCAACCATGCTTTCGCGCATGAGATAGCGCATACGGAACACGGCCGGATGCAGGCCCGGCACTTCGGCTTCCAGCGCCTCGCGAATCTCGTCGGCGAATCGGCGCGGCGCTTCCACGACGACATCGACGACGATCTTGCGGCCCGTCGTCGCCAGCTGGAATTGCTGCTGTTCCAGTTCCCTGATCGCCTGTTCGATACGCCGCCGCGTATGTTCGCGCACGTGCGCCCGCCCGTTCAGCGCGCGGTCCACGGTGGCGGTGCCGACACCCGCCTGAAGCGCGATTTCCTTGATCAGAAACGGGTGAGACATGGCTTCGCGTCCCGGCGTTTTGATGTGTTTTTGATGTTTCGATGATAACGCAGCCCGCGTCGATAAGACTAAGCTTGTCGCCAGAGTGGAGGAGACACCATGACGTCGGCGCAGCGGTCGGGCTGGTATCGGGAAGAGGATTGTTCGGTGAGCGACTTCGTGGCGCAGGTCGAAGCCGCGGATGACATTGAAGCGCTCGAGTACTGCGCCGAAGTGCGCGAGCGCATCCCTGTTTATGCGTGCCCCGAACTCGAGAACGTGCTCGGCGATGCCGCGCGTCGCCAGTCCTTGCTCGCGGAATGGGCGCACGTGCTGTCGAAGGGCGCGGGTGTTTTCGTGCTTCGGGAAGCGTATGCGGATACCGCGCCCATCGACGAAGCTACCGAAGTCTTCGAAGCAATCATTCGCGAGGAACGCGCTGCGGGCGGCGGCAAGGCGGACCACTTCGCCAAGGCCGGAGCGAACGACCGCATCTGGAACGCACAGGAAAAGCTCTGCATGAAAGCGCCAGCCGTCTTCGCTCGATACTTCGCCAACCCCGTGATCGCGGCTGCATCGGAAGCGTGGCTGGGGCCGGGTTATCAGATGACATCGCAAGTGAATGTCGTGCGGCCGGGCGGTGCGGCGCAGCAGGCGCATCGCGACTTCCACCTCGGTTTCCTCACGGTCGACGAGGCGCAGCGCGTTCCCGCGCACGTTCACGCAATGTCGCCGTTTCTCACTTTGCAAGGCGCGGTTGCGCATGGCGACATGCCGGTTGAAAGCGGTCCCACCAAGCTGCTGCCCTGTTCGCAGCGCTATGCCGAAGGCTACGTCGCGTGGCGGCGGCAAGACTTCCGCGACTACTTCGAAGCGAACTTCGTGCAGTTGCCGCTGAAAAAGGGCGATGCAATCTTCTTCAGCCCCGCGCTATTTCATGCGGCCGGCTCGAACCGGACCACGGACGTTCAGCGCATGGCGAATCTGCTACAGGTGTCGTCGGCGTATGGACGTGCGATGGAGTCGCTCGACCGCAACCGCATGTGCGCCGCGCTTTATTCCGTGCTGCGCGAGATGCGTGCCGAAGGACGCATCACGAATACGGAAACGCGGACGATCATCGCTTCCTGCGCGGAAGGCTACGCGTTCCCGACGAACCTCGATCTCAATCCGCCGCTCAACGGTCTTGCGCCGGCCACACAGCAGGATCTGTTCAACCAGGCAATCGAAGAAGCCTGGTCCGCGCAACGGTTCGATGACGCGCTCACCCACTACGCGTCGCTCGGGCGCACCGCTTGACCTTCCAACGGGACTCGACAATGACGATCGACATAATCGGACGGCGCATCCGTCTTGGACTCGTAGGCGGCGGACCGGGCTCGATAATCGGCGAGACGCATAGGATCGCGGCGCGGCTCGATGGTCAATACGAGATCGTCGCGTGCGCGCTGACTTCGGACGCCGTACGCTCGCGCGAGGCGGGCATCGCGCTTGGCATCGTTGCAGAACGCGCGTATGGCTCGTGGCAGGAGATGCTGCAAGCCGAAGCTCAACGTCCCGACCGGATGGACGTGGTCGCCGTCATGACGCCCAACGACTCGCACTACGACATCTGCATGCAGGCGCTGGATCGCGGGTTCCATATCATCTGCGACAAGCCGCTCGCGCACGGGCTCGCCGCCGCGCGGGACATTGCGCGCAAAGTCGCCGAGACACACGCCGAATTCTGCGTGACCTACTGCTATACCGGTTACCCGATGGTGCGACAAGCGCGCGACATGGTCGCGGCGGGCGAACTGGGCGAGATCAGGCAAGTGCATCTGCAATACATCCAGGGCTATTTCGCGGACCACGACTTGCCCTCGGGATGGCGCACCGAGGGCAAACGCGGTGGCGAGTCGCTCGTCCTCATGGATATCGGCACGCACGCGTTTCATCTTGGCGGCTTCGTCACGGGACTCGACGTCACGCAAATCTGCGCGGACCTCGGCTCGGCCATTCCCGGCCGCCAGGTGGACGACTATGTCGGCGCGTTGACGCACTACGGCAACGGCGCGCGTGGCTCGTTATACGTGACCAATGCGGCCGCGGGTTCCGAGCATGGCCTGAGCTTTCGAATTCATGGCGACGCGGGCGGCCTGGAATGGCATCAGGAAGAGCCGAACCGGTTGATCCATCGGCGCAAGGATGGCTTCGAACAGATCATCACGCGCAGACTCGGGCCCGCCACGAGCCAAGGCGCGCAGCAATCGACACGCATTGCGATAGGGCATCCCGAAGGTTACTTCGAGGCGTTTGCGAATCTGTACACCGAGTTCGCGAAGCGCGTCGCCAACCGATTGGCCGGGCGCGATGTCTCCGGCGAAGCGACGCTCTACCCGGGTGTCATCGACGGCGTGAAGGGCCTCGCTTTCGTCGCGGCGGCGGTGCAAAGCGCGAACGCCGGACGCTGGACGGATGTGGCCATCTAGAGCGTCTTATCCGGCACGACGATAAAGCCTCCGGCCTCGTCGCCGAAGGCGCGCGTGTTGCCTTCGACAAAGCGCTGCGCCGTGACCGCGCAGAGCGCTGCATCCACGAAGTCGATCGATTTCAGCCGCGTCGTTTCAAAGCCCAGGTCTTCGAGAAGGCGTCGGCGCTGCACGCGCTTCAGCTTCGCCGACGCGACTTCGCGCCCAAGGAGCGCACATGTCGTCGCGTGCGGAAACGTCTCGATGGCGACTGCCTTGCCCGAGTATCGATTCGTTTCGAGAATGGGATGAGTGTTCGCGAATGCATCGTACACACGCGCGCCGTTGATCATCCAGTCGAAGAACCCGCTCGGATTCGATTCTGCGCGTTGGAGCGTTGGCGTCGAGAAACAGGAGATGCGTTCGCGCGCCAGTTGCCGCTCGGCCGTGCGCCCAACGCCTTCCGCTCCCCAACGACAAGGGGCATCGATGGCGACGACAGCGACGCCGAAGCGCAGGCACTGCTCGTGTAATTCGAGCGGATGCGTGCTGGTCAAAACGCATTCGATGCCGCGGTCCCTCACGATGACCAGATGAAACCCCTTCTTCGTCCCGCCGACATCGATACCGGCCACGAATTTTTGATCGACAACGCTCAACTTGTTCCTCTACTCTTATCGGGAAGTACTGCCGCGTGCCCAAATGCGACCTGCTGGTGCCTGTTTGCGCGGTATGACGATTGCTACGGATTACGAATAAGCCTCGCCGCGAAATAAAGGCGAAGCTCAAGAGCCGACCTGAGAGACCGGCTCGGGATGTCAGATCAAAAGAGCGAAAGCCGCATTGAAATGCGAAGTTTTCGCCTATTCCGAGGACAGTGACATGCGTACCAATATCGGCCCGCCATCCGACATGGCTAATCGGGTGCGCTCGTCCGGAGGTCTTCAATGACCGGCGCCGCCACGTCCTCCAAAGACGCATCCGACGAAGTTTCGAGACATACCCCCGACTTCCAGACCGCGCGCCGGCGACTCATGGCCGCGCTCGTCACCTCCGTTACGGTTCCCCTGCTGTGCTCGGCATTGTACGGCTACGTTACGTACGATCGCGCCATTCACGAAAAGCAGATTGCGCTCGACCGTCTTGCGTGGATCGCCGAGTGCAAGCTCGTCAACCTTCTCGATCTGAATCGCGAACTTTTTGCACGTGTCGGAGAGGCAATCGGCTCGACCGACGAGGCCACGCTGCGCACCCAACAGGTGCAGTTGCACGACACGCTGAGTGCGCTCGTCACCAAGCTGCCGCACGTGGCGGCGCTTTCCGTGGTTGGACGAACCGGCCAGATACTCGCGACAAGTAAGCAGATGCCCGCGCCTGCCGTATCGATAGGCGACCGGGACGACTTTCTGGCCACGCGCGCCGCTCACGCACCGCTGTATGTGTCGATGCCGGTGCGCGGCCGGATGGCTGGCCTTGATATCGTGAACGAACTCGTCGCGCGGACCGCGAGCGACGGGCGCTTTATCGGCGCGGTGGTCGTTTCGCTCGACCGGAATTATCTGCTCGACTTCTATCGCCAGCTTCTCGTGGACAATCCTGGACTTACGCTCGGTCTGTATCGACAGGACGGCGGCATTCTCGTGCGTCTGCCGGCGCCGAAGCTCATGAATGCGCCGACGCATCATGTGCCGCTCGCCAACGCGTTCGCGCGCAAGGTGTCCATCGGCTCCCTGCGAGGCGACTCACCGCTCGATGGCGGCCAGAGCATGATGGCGTTTCGCGAGGCATCGAATTACCCGGTCTATGTTTCGGCGAGTTATGCGATGAGCGACGTGATACACGACTGGTGGCACGACGACATGCTGGTGGCCGGACTTGCGCTCGTGCCATGCGTCTGCCTGTGGTTTCTCGTCGTATTTTCGCTGCGCCGCCTCAAGGCGGAAGAAGCGGCTTGGCTCAACTGGCGCCGCGAACTGGCGATGCGCCAGCGCGCCGAAGACGCGACGCGGCATCTGCAACGCATGGGCGCGCTCGGTAATCTCGTGGCGAGCGTGGCACACGACTTCAACAACCTGCTGATGGTCGTCACGGCCAACATGGAGCTCGTGCGGCGCAAGAACTATATCGGCGTCAGGAACGAGGTGAACGCGGTCGAGCGCGCGTCCATCAATGCGCGAGTCTTGGCTCGCCGGCTGATGAGCGTCGCACGCAAGCAGCCGTTGCAACAGCGCGTGCTCAATCTGAACCGCTGGCTCGAACAGGCGGAGCCGCTGCTCCATTCGGCCATGAGCAGCAAGATCACGGTGCAAATCGATGCGCCGGACGCGCTCTGGATGGTCAAGGTCGATCCTGTCGAGCTCACGTCCGCGCTCGTCAATCTTGCCGTCAATGCGAAAGACGCGATGCGTGGCGGCGGCCATTTCATCGTCACCGCGCGCAATACCTCGTTCAGCAGCCGGCGCTACAGCGTTCCGCCCGGCGATTACGTGGTGATCGAAAGCCGCGACACCGGAACCGGCATGAGCGACGAAGTGGCGCACCAGGCTTTCGAGCCGCTCTTCACCACGAAGGCAGCGGGCGCGGGCACGGGCCTCGGACTCGCTCAGGTACTGGCCATGGCCGAGCAAGCCGGAGGCACGGCGCGACTGGAGACGACATGGGGAAAAGGCACGACCGTTTTCATCTACCTTCCACGCTGGACGGGCGCCGCGCCGCTCGAAGCAGACGAAGCGGAACCGGTCAGCGTGCCTTTGATCGACAATGAGACGTCCGTGCTGCTGGTCGAGGACAACGAGGAAGTGGCTGCGGGACTCGTCGCGGTGCTGGACGTGCTCGGCTGGCACGCGCGCCACGAGTCGGACGGAGACGCGGCCATGCGCGTATTAAAGGAGGGAAACCGATTCACTCTGGTACTGTCCGACATTCAGATGCCGGGCTGCGACGGAATTTGCCTGGCCGAATGGATAAGAAAACATTTGCCCCGGCAAGCGGTCGTGCTTATGACAGGTTACGCTGATCATCTCGCCGAGGCGCGTCGCCTGGGTGTAACCGTTCTGGCGAAACCGTTTAATACCGACGACCTCAGGGCGCTCCTTACCGGAGTACCGATGACTTACCCGGAATGAGCGCCGGCACATATGCTTTACTACACAGATACGCCCCTGTGATAACAATTTTTAGGCGAATAACGCAAGTCGAGGATGGCCGCTATGTCACAAGTCGAACATGAAATTCAATCCGCATTCCTGGATGCCCTGATAGCCGAACGAAAAACCGTCTGGGTTTTTCTCGTGAACGGTATAAAACTCACCGGCGTCATCGAGTCTTTCGATCAGTACGTCATTGCCGTGCAGTCGCCGGTAGGCTCGCAGGCCATCTACAAGAACGCGATCTCCACTGTGTGCGAGCCGCATACGCTGCCGCCGAGAAGGACGGACGAACGTACGCCGATGGCGCGCGTGCAGCGTCCGCGACGCGCGTAACGAACAACGCGTTGCGCACTTTATCCGTGAAGACCGGCTCCCTGTTTGTTGCACTGTGGTTGTGGGCCGGCGCGGTCCGGGCCGACGTGGCGTGCTATCCGGTCGGCACGGCAATCACGCTTTTCGGCACCGCCGTGCGTGAAGACGTGGAATCGAGCGATGGCTCCGTCAGGACCGCCTGGATGCTCGCAATGGACCCGCCCCTGTGCGTCGTGGACAGGCGGTTTTCGCAGGACGCGCTGGGACGGCTCATGGTCCCGCGCATACAGCTCATTGGCGTGCCGCCGCCTCCGGTGCGGGTCCCTATCGCCGTTACTGGCACGCTCTCCACGCGCAATGCGCCGCAGTATTTCATCGTGCCGAGCGCCATGTGGGTAACGCCACCCCGGCCACCCCAGCCGCTCCAGCCGCCCGTATCGCGATAAAACCGCCAAAGCCGCATCCAGCGGTCGTTTCAGGGCCTGTGGGATAATATTGGGATCGCCCGCGGCGAAGCTCAAAAGGTCGTTCGCACGGGCGCATGTCCGGCCGCTCATCCCCTGGCCCGCATTCTTCCCCGCGACTCCTCGAAATCACAATGCCCGCATACCGTTCCAAAACCTCCACCGCCGGCCGCAACATGGCGGGAGCGCGCTCGCTGTGGCGCGCCACCGGCATGAAAGACGAAGACTTTTCGAAGCCGATCATCGCCGTCGTCAATTCGTTCACGCAGTTCGTTCCCGGACATGTCCACCTGAAAGATCTCGGTCAGCTCGTCGCGCGCGAGATCGAGGCAGCGGGCGGCGTCGCCAAGGAATTCAACACCATTGCGGTCGATGACGGCATCGCCATGGGTCACGACGGCATGCTGTATTCGCTGCCGAGCCGCGAAATCATCGCGGATTCGGTCGAGTACATGGTCAACGCGCACTGCGCCGACGCCATGGTCTGCATTTCCAATTGCGACAAGATCACGCCGGGCATGTTGATGGCCGCCATGCGCCTCAACATTCCGGTTGTCTTCGTGTCCGGCGGACCGATGGAAGCCGGCAAGACGCATCTTGCCAATCCGAAGACCAAGGCAATCGAGTTCAAGAAGCTCGATCTGGTCGATGCCATGGTGATCGCCGCCGACGCCTCCTACTCCGACGCCGATGTCGCCGAGGTCGAACGCTCCGCGTGCCCGACGTGCGGTTCGTGCTCGGGCATGTTCACGGCCAACTCGATGAACTGCTTGACCGAAGCGCTCGGTCTGTCGCTGCCGGGCAACGGCACGGTGGTCGCCACGCACGCGGATCGCGAGCAGCTTTTCAAGCGCGCGGGGCGCCGTATCGTCGGTCTGGCGCGGCAGTATTACGAGCACGAGGAAGACCGCGTGCTGCCACGCTCGGTCGGCTTCAAGGCGTTCGAAAACGCGATGACGCTCGACATCGCCATGGGCGGCTCGACCAACACGATCCTGCACTTGCTGGCCATTGCGCGCGAGGCGGAAATCGACTTCACCATGACGGACATCGACCGCCTTTCGCGCGTCGTGCCGCAACTGTGCAAGGTCGCGCCGAACACGAACAAGTATCACATCGAGGACGTGCATCGCGCGGGCGGCATCATGGCTATCCTCGGCGAACTGGATCGCGCGGGCAAGCTGCATACCGACGTGCCGACGGTCCACGCGCACACGCTCAAGGACGCGCTCGACGAGTGGGACATCAAGCGCAATCCCGACGATGCCGTGAAAACCTTCTACATGGCCGGTCCCGCAGGCGTGCCGACGCAAGTGGCGTTCAGCCAGAACACGCGTTGGCCGAGTCTCGATACGGATCGCGCCGAAGGCTGCATCCGCTCGTATGAACACGCGTTCTCGCGCGAAGGCGGACTGGCGGTGCTCACGGGCAATATCGCGCTGGACGGCTGCGTGGTGAAAACGGCTGGCGTGGACGAGAGCATTCTGGTGTTCGAAGGCACGGCTCATGTCACCGAATCGCAGGACGAGGCGGTCGAAAACATTCTGAACGACAAGGTCAAGGCGGGCGACGTGGTGATCGTGCGCTACGAAGGTCCGAAGGGCGGACCCGGCATGCAGGAGATGCTTTATCCGACGAGCTACATCAAGTCCAAGGGTCTCGGCAAGTCGTGCGCGCTTCTCACGGACGGGCGTTTTTCGGGCGGCACGTCGGGGCTGTCCATCGGTCATTGCTCGCCCGAAGCGGCGGCGGGCGGCGCTATCGGCCTCGTGCGCAATGGCGACAAGATTCGCATCGACATTCCGAATCGCACTATCGACGTGCTGCTGTCGGATGACGAGCTCGCGCGCCGCCGCGAAGAGCAGAACGCCCGAGGCTGGAAGCCGGCCGCGCCGCGTCCGCGCAAGGTATCGACCGCGCTCAAGGCTTACGCCAAGCTCGTGATGTCGGCGGATAAGGGCGCGGTGCGGGACGCTTCGCTGCTGGACGATTGAGGTCGTCGCGGGCTTCGGCGGCCGCGTGCGGTGCTGCCGCGCGAAGCCCGCGATGTATCAAGGCGTGATCCCGTCGACGCCATTGGCCGGTTGCTCCGGCCGTGCGACCGCGCGGGCCGCGTAGGATTCGACCGCCCGGTACGCCACCGTCGAACCCGCAATGCCGAGCGCAGCCGGAATCAAAAAGTCCTGGCTGAAACGCGTGAATTCGATCATCAGCACGATGGCCGTCAACGGCATCTGCATCGATGCCCCCAGGAACGCCGCCGCCCCCACCACAGCGAACGCGCCAAGCGACGTTCCCGGCCAGAGCACATTCCACACGCTACCGAGAATCACGGCCAGCAGCGCGCCATTCGTGAGCCCCGGCGTGAGCAGACCGCCCTCCGCGCCCGCGCGCAACGTACTCACTTCGACCATCACCTTGAGCACGAGCAGCACGGCGGCGAGCCCGAGCGTCATCTGATTGTCGAACGACAGGCCCGCCGGCCCCTTGCCGTTGCCGACGAGTTGCGGGAAATACATGGCGAGCGCGCCGATCATCGCGAAGTTGATGAGTGCGAGCACCGGCAATGCATTGCCGCGCGGTGCGGCATTGCGCGCCGCCGATGTCAGCCGCACGAACACCCAGGCAGCGACGCCGAAAAGCGGCCCCGTGACCACGGCCCACACGACGATCTGCGCATTGAAGGCGAGCGCGGGCAACCGATACTGATGTTCATCGCCGAGACAGACCCACGCCACCAGCGCGCCGATTGCCGAAGTCGCGAACGCCGCCGCGACGATGGACCATTCGAAGGTGCCGAGCAGCACTTCGAGCACGAACACCGCGCCGCCGAGCGGCACGTTATAGACCGCCGCGAGCCCCGCACCCGCGCCGCACGCCACCATGATGCGCGACTGCGCGGGCGTGAGTCCCGCGTAATGCGCGAGCCATCCCGCCCACAGCGAACCGATCTCGCGCGGCGCGACTTCACGGCCGAGCGGCGAACCCATGGCTACCGTGACGATCTGCAACACCGTATGCGCGAGCGTGCTGATCACCGGCATACGCGGATCGTCCGATTTGACGGCCTTGCGGATACTCACGAGCGGCTTGCCGAAGCGATACACGCACCACCAGCCGATTCCCGCAACGAGACCGCACACCGTAAGCACGACGAGCCGGCGCTCGGGTGGCGCGGCCGTCACGCCTTCGAGAAAGCTCTCCCGGCTGATGACCGCATCGAGGCTATAGCCGAACGCGATGTGCTGGATGGCGTGCAGCAACAACGCGAGCAACATGCCGCCGATGCCCGCGCCCACACCCACGAGCACGGTCACGACGATAAACCTGCTGGCCGAAGCCAAGCCGTTGCCAGGCGAAGTCGGTGTCATCTCGGTCACGTTGAGCGCAAAAACCATAGAGTATCGCGCCTGACTTGCAGGCTCTCCGAACCAAGCGCGTTGTTTTTCTATTCGCACGGCTTTGCGCGATTCACTGACTTGTTGGCGAGAGACCGTTAGTAGCTATTTTGGGATGAAGAAAAGCCGGGCCACGATGAATGGACCCGGCTTGCATCACTTCGCTTCGAACAATCTCGCGATAGGCAAGGTATGCGCGTAGACCGCGCCCGCACGCAGAATGATCGCGACCGCGTAGGCTTCTTCGAGCGCCTCGGATGTGACGCCTGCTTCGATGGCAAGCGCGTGCAGCGACCGCCGCAACGGCTCGTGATTTTGCGTTTGCGCGACAGCGGCGGCGGTCACGAGGCGCAATTCACGCGGCAAGGTATCGTCGCGAAAGACGGTGCTTGCGAACGTATCGCGGCCCGCGCCGATAGCCGTGCCGTTGATCACCGACTCGCGTTGTTCGAACGTGAAGGCGGCATCGATCTTTACTTCCCCGCGCCCGAAAGTCTCTAGCGCCGCAGCGATATACGAAGCGGCAAGCAACTCATCGAGCGACGCACCCAGGCGCTTCGCGATCTCCGCGTGATGCTCGATACAGTACTCGCAGCGCGTCACCTGCCCCACCGCCACAGCGACCAAATGTTTGTCGCGGCTCGACAGACGACCGTCGCTCCAATGCGCCTGCGAGAGGCGGCGAAACGCCCCGGCATGCGCGTTACGTGATTCGAGCGCGGCGAGCGCGCGGACATCGGCTTGATGAGTCATGTGCGATCCGTTCGATATGAAAGCCAGGCGAGACACGAAACGTACACCATTCTTCGTGGCCACGCAGCGCTCATCCACCGCACCGATGCGAAGCATGCCACGTCATATGCACAGCACTTTTTATTGGTTCCTCACGTGGCGAGTCGTTGCTATCGTTCGCGATCCCGCAAGGTGCTCGCCCTGTCTTGCAGCGGCCATCTACCGCAACATCGAATCAACACTACGCAAATATCGCGCAACATCACAACAAGAGGAATCGCACGTGTCGACCAGCACAACACTCAGGCTCTGGCAGCGTTGGGCGCGCCCGCTCGCATTCGTGGCGCTCATCGCGGGATCGAGCCTGGCTCACGCAGAGACGCCCAAACGCGGCGGCACGCTCACCGTCATCTCGCAGCCCGAGCCTGTCATTCTGACGGCAGCACTGAGCACGTCGTCGCCGACGGGAACCTTCAGCACCAATGTCTTCGACGGCCTCATCGAATACGACAACGACTTTCATCTCAAGCCGGGACTCGCGGTCAAGTGGGCGCTTTCGACCGACGGCAAGACGCTCACGTTGAATCTGCGTCAGGGCGTGAAGTGGCACGACGGCAAACCCTTCACTTCCGCCGACGTGAAGTGGACGCTCGAAAACGTGTGGAAGAAATATCATCCGCGCAATCAGGCTCTGTTCGCCAACGCGGACCGCGTGGATACGCCGGACGATTACACCGTCATCATCCATTTTTCGAAGCCATCGCTTGCCGTGCTGAGTTCGCTCAACAGCAACGGCGCGCAAGTGTTGCCGAAGCATCTTTATGAAGGCACGGACGTCCTCAACAATCCGTACAACAACAAGCCAGTGGGCACCGGTCCGTTCATTTTCCGCAAATGGGTGAAGGGCGACTACATTTTGCTCGAACGCAATCCGGACTACTGGGACAAGGGCAAGCCGTATCTCGACAAGGTGATCTATCGTGTGATTCCCGATGGCGGCGCACGCACCGCCGCGCTCGAAAAGGGCGAAGTGCAATACGCGCCGCTGAGCCCGGTACCCGCTCGCGACGCCCAACGTCTCGCGAAACTGCCGAACCTCAAGGTGGAAACGAAGGGTTATGAATGGCTCTCGCCGTGGCTCTTTCTCGACATCAACAACGATCGTCCTCAGTTGAAGGATGCGCGCGTGCGGCAGGCGCTTTATCTGGCCATCGATCGCAATGCATATAACCGCGTGGTGTGGTCAGGCTTCGGCAAACCAGCGGTGAGCCCTGTCGTATCGACGCTCAAGGAGTTCTTCGAGCCCGACGTGCCGCAGTATCCCTACGACATTGCGAAGGCCAACGCGCTGCTCGATACGGCCGGTTACAAGGCAGGCCCCAACGGTACACGCTTCAAGCTGACTATCGATTATCTGCCGTACGGTGACGAGTTTCTTCGCAGCGCGGAGTTCATCAAGCAAGCGTTCAAGAAAATCGGTATCGACGCGGATATCCGCAATCAGGACACGCCGACCTACACGCGCCGCATTTACGGCGACCGCGATTTCGACGTGACGATCCAGTGGTACGCAGGCTTCTCGGACCCGCAAGTGGGCGTGACGCGCGAATATCAGTCGGACAGTATCGGCAAGAACATTCCCTTCACGAATGGTTCGGGCTATCGCAACGCCAAGGTAGACCAACTGATTCGCGATGCGCAAGCCTCCGGCGATCAAGCCGAACGCGTAACGCTTTTCAAAGCGTTCCAGCGTCAGGTGCAGACCGATCTGCCGTCGCTGCCGCTGCTCGAACTGCACTTCTTCACGGTGCAATCGGCCGACCTCAACGATACGGTAAGCGGCGTCGATCAGGTCTATGGCTCGTTCAAGAACGTGTGGTACACCGACCCTTCGAAGCATGAGTGAGCTCATCGCGACCGATACGAAGCGCACCGCGCGATGGCTCTCCATCGCGTTGCATCGGCTCGGGCAACTCGTGGGCGTCGTGCTCGGCATTGCGGTCGTCAACTTCTTCCTGCTTCGGCTCGCCCCCGGCGATGCCGTGCAGGTCATCGCGGGCGAATCCGGCGGCGCGTCGGCGCAATACGTCGCCGCGTTGCGTCAGCAGTTCGGGCTCGATCAACCGCTCTGGGTGCAGTTTGCAAAGTACCTCGGACATCTCGCGCGCTTCGATCTCGGCTACTCGTTCCGCGAAGGCATGCCCGTCGCGCAGCTCATCTGGAACCGCGTGCCCGCCACGCTTTTGCTGATGGGCAGCGCAGTGCTGATCGCGGCCATCGTCGGACTGCTGCTCGGCGCGCTCGCTGCATGGTACGCGGGACGTTTCGTCGATGTCGTCATCTCCACGCTCTCGCTGCTTTGTTTCGCCACGCCGCTTTTCTGGACCGGGCTCATGCTGGTGGTCGTGTTTTCGGTGTGGCTCGACTGGCTGCCGGTCGGGGGCATGCAGACCATTTCCTCCGGGCTCACAGGCTGGGCGCATGTGCTGGATGTCGCACATCATCTTATTCTTCCCGCTGTCACGCTCGCGCTTTTCTACGTCGCCACGTATGCGCGTTTGATTCGCGCGACCGTCATCGAAGTACGTCGCGAAGATTATGTGCGCACCGCTATTGCGCGCGGCGTGCGGCCGTTGCGGCTCTTTCGCGTGCACGTGCTGCGCAATGCGCTCATTCCGTTCGTGACGATGCTCGGCATGCAGATCGGCTCGGTGATCGGCGGTGCAGTGGTAGTCGAAACGGTGTTCTCGTGGCCGGGGCTCGGGCGGCTCGCTTTCGATGCGCTCGTGCGGCGCGATCTCAACGTGCTGCTCGGCGTGCTGCTGTGCAGCTCGATTCTCGTCGTCCTCGTCAACTGGGCCACCGACGCCATCAACCGCTGGCTCGACCCGCGCATCTCCTGAGAACCGCACCATGTCCCAACTCTCCGCGCTGCAAAAGCCTCGCCGCTGGCATGCCGCTCTGCGCTTTCTGCGCGCGCCTTCCGCGTTGATCGGCGGCGTGCTGCTCGCGGCGATCATCGCGGTCGCGCTCTGTGCGCAGTGGCTGCGTCCCGGAGATCCACTAGAACTCGTCGCCGAACCATTTTTGCGTCCGGGTCAAGATGCGGCGTTTCCGCTCGGCACCGACATGCTGGGCCGCGATATCCTCTCGGGATTGTTGTATGGCGCACGCGCCTCGCTCGTGATCGCCGCGGCTTCGACGTTCATCAGCGTCGTCATCGGCGTGGTGGCGGGCCTTTTCGCCGGATACTTCGGCGGCTGGCTCGATCGTGAAATCAATCGCGTCACCGTGTTCTTTCAGACGGTGCCGCCGTTTCTGTTCGCGCTCGCCATCGTCGCCATCGTGCAGCCTTCGGTGATGACGATTGCGCTCGCTATCGGCGTGACTTCGTGGCCGAACCTCGCGCGGCTGGTGCGCGCGGAAACGCAAAAGCTGCGGCACGGCGAGATGGTGCAGGCAAGCATCGCGCTTGGGGCGAGCGACTTGCGCATCATCGTGTCGGATGTCTTGCCCAATACGATGACGCCCGTGCTCGTGTCATCGACATTGCTGGTTGCCACCGCCATTCTCACGGAGTCCGCGCTGGCGTTTCTCGGGCTTGGCGACCCAAACGTGGCGAGCTGGGGCAACATGGTCGGCGCGGGCCGCGAAGTGCTGCGCACGGACTGGTATATCGCGACCTTGCCGGGTCTTGCTATCGTCGTTACGGTGCTTGCGCTCAATCTGCTCGGCGATGGTCTTGCTTCCTTGTTCGGCTTGCATGCGGAGCGTTGAGCGCTCAACTGCTTATGCGGCGATGGAATCGCTGCCCGCACGCTGCCGCTGCCCCGCCACCGATGCAATGAGCGTGCGCGTGTAAGCGTGCTTGGGCGCGTCCCAGATCTCGTCGTGCCCGCCGCTTTCGACGATGCGTCCATCTTTCATCACCAGCACGCGATCCGCCATGTAGCGAACGACAGCGAGATCGTGCGAGATGAAGAGCATCGACAGACCGAATTCATCCTTCAGATCGCTGAGCAAATTCAGTATCTGCGCCTGAATAGAGACATCGAGCGCGGATACCGGCTCGTCGCAGATCAGAAGCGCCGGTTCGAGTATCAACGCCCGCGCAATGCCAATGCGTTGCCGCTGCCCGCCCGAAAACTCGTGCGCATAACGACGCGCCGCGCCCGAAGGCAAACCGACTGCATCGAGCATCTTCACGATCCTTGCGTCGCGATCGCGGGTAGGAACGGTGCCCTGAACATCGAGCGCGAAATGCAGAATCTGCCCTACCGTCTTGCGCGGATTCAACGATGCATAAGGGTCCTGAAACACCATCTGCATCTTGTGCCGATGCGGCGCCAGCTCACGCCGCGTCAGCCGCGCGATATCGACGCCATCGAGCACGATGCGTCCGGCATCCGGCGTCAAAAGCCGCATGATGGTGCGCGAGAGCGTGGACTTGCCGCAACCCGATTCGCCTACCAGACCCACCGTCTCGCCACGCGCGATATCGAAGGAAATATCGTGCAGCACATGACGCGTGCCACGCGCTGTCGCGTAAGCCGTGTCGACCTTGTCGAGCGAGAGCAGCGGTCTTGCATCGTGGTCGATGGGCCGTGTCGAATGCGCCGCGCGCGTCGGTACATGTAGCGTGAAATCCGTCGTGCCCGTGGCCGAAGCGAGCGCGCGAATCTCCGGCAAGCGCGCCTCGCGATAATGCTTGTCGGCCGAGAGATGCAGCGCCGCCCCGCGCAGTCCACGTGAATAGGCATGACGCGGATGATCGAGCACGTCGCGCGCCGAACCCTGTTCGAGCGCCTCGCCGCCATGCATCACGACTACGCGATCCGCCCAGTCGGACACGATGCCCAGATCGTGCGTGATGAGCAGCAATGCCATCGAAAGATCGCGCCGCAAGTTATCGAGCAGACGCAGGATGCCGGCCTGCACGGTGACATCGAGCGCGGTGGTGGGTTCATCGGCGATAAGAAGCGCGGGCTCGCAAGCGATGGCTGCGGCGATCATCGCGCGCTGGCGTTGTCCGCCGGAAAGATGATGCGGATAGTCGTCCGCCCGACGCGCGGGTTCGGGAATGCGCACAAGATCGAGCAGTTCGACGGCACGCTTGCGCGCAGCGGCACGCGACATCGATGTATGAAGAATCAGCGCCTCGGCGACTTGTGCACCAATAGTCAGCACGGGATTGAGCGAAGTCATCGGCTCCTGAAAGATCATCGACATGCGGCGGCCACGCAGGTCCGCGAGCTTGCGTTCCGGCGCCGATAAAAGATCGATGCCATCGAAGAGCGCCGCGCCGCCGGTCTTCGCATGCTTCGGCAGAAGGCGCATGAGCGACATCGCCGTAGTAGACTTGCCGCAGCCCGATTCGCCGACGAGCGCCACCGCCTGCCCCGCCGCGATGTCGAACGACAGCTTGCGCACCGCGCGATGCGCGCCGTAGTCGACATCGAGGTGACGCACTTGAAGAAGCGGAGAAGTGGAGTTGCTGGGCATGAGACGCGGATAAAAGCCAAAGCCTCGAAAGTAGCGCAGCGCCGCCAAAAATAGAACCAAGCACTTCTGCTAAGAACATGCATGGCATTGCTAACCCGGCCCCATAAGCCGCGGTTGGGTCACTTGTGCAGAAGATGAAAGGCAGTGTTATGTTGCCGGCAAAGATGCTCGAAGATAAGCCCGCACTCACTCCTTACCCGGATCGAAAAACGCCATGCTGATGGAAGACTCGACGCTCGAACGCGCCACGCCCCTGACCGACGACAAAAACTCGTCGCTGCGTCAGTGGCTCGCGGTCGCCGCCGTGACGATTGGCGCGTTCGCGTTCGTCACCACCGAATTTCTACCCGTTGGATTGCTTCCTCACGTCGCGCACGACTTGAACATTCTGCCCGGCGTGGCGGGATTGATGGTGACCATTCCCGGCATCGTCGCGGCCATTTCCGCACCCGCTTTGATGCTCGGCGCGGGACGCATGGACCGGCGGCATGTGTTCCTGTTGCTCACCGCGTTGCTCTTGTGCTCGAACCTGCTGTCGGCGTTCGCACCGAATCTCGTTGTCATGCTGCTTGGCCGCGCGCTTCTGGGCGCCGCGCTCGGCGGTTTCTGGACGCTCGCGACATCGGCGGCGGGAAGGCTCGTCGAGGCGAAAGACAGTGCACGCGCAATGGCCGCCATTCTCACCGGTGTGACGTGCGCGACGGTCATTGGCGTGCCGCTCGGTACGTTCATCGCGAGCGTGGCGTCTTGGCGCGTGTCGTTTCTGGCGACGGGAGGGCTCGTTGCCGTCGCGCTCGTCGCGCAGTGGTTGCTCGTGCCTTCGTTGCCATCGGCTGCGGCTTTGCGCTTCGGCGATCTCACGGCGCTTCTCAAGCACTCGCATCCGCGCAGAAGTCTTTTGATGGTGGCGCTCGTCTTCGGCGCGCACTTTTCTTCCTACACGTACGTAACGCCCTTCTTGCTCGGCGATGCACACCTCGACATGGCGACGGTCACGTGGCTTCTGCTCGGCTTTGGCATCATCGGGTTCTTCTCGAATTTCGCGGCGTCGTCCGCCGTGCAGCGCAATCTCAAGGGCACGCTTCTCACGATGGTGTCGCTCCTTATGTTCGCGCTGCTGCTGATGCCGATCCTGCGGCATTCGTCGCTCGCGGTCAGCGCGGTTGTGCTGGCGTGGGGTATTGCATTCGGCGCGCTGCCGCTGTGCTTCAGCATGTGGATTCAGCGCGCGACGCCCGAGCATCCGGAGGCGGGATCGGCGCTTTTCGTGAGCATCATCCAAGTGGCGATTGCGATGGGCTCGTTCGTCGGCGGCGCGGTCGTCGATCGCGCGAGCATTCCGACGGACTTCATGGTGGGCGGTGCGCTGGCGTTGCTGGGACTTGCGACGCTTGCGGGCATCGGCGCGGAGGCACGGCCTGTTGCCGCGGCTTGCAACGTGCCGTGCGAGGAATGACATTCAACCCATGAGCCACGAGGCGCACGCGGGAAACATCGAAGCCGTCCCGCGTGCAAATCACATTACCCGCGCTTACTGACCTGTGCCAAAAGCCTGCTGCAAGCGCGTCCCCGCATACTGCTGCGCATCTTTCGCCTTCTGCACCACAGCCGCCGTGCCGAAGAACTCGTGCGTCACGCCGTCATAGACGCGACGATCGACCGGCCCGTTCACCGCTGCAATCGCCTTCTGCAACTGCGCGCCATCGTCACGCAAAGGATCGATACGCGCGTTGATGATCGTGACCGGCGGCAAGCCCGCGAGATTGGCGTGAACCAGGTCGAGACGCGTGTCCTGCTTGTCGGCCGGCGTGCGCAAGAGCTTGTCGAGGAACCACGCGATCATCGGCTTGTTGAGCGGCTTGGCCACTGCGTTCTCGATATACGACTCCGTGTTCATGCTGCCCGTTTGCGCCACCGGATACACGGCGATCACGGCAAGCGGCTTCGGCGCATTCGCATCGCGTGCGGCGATGGCCGTCGCGACCGCGAGATTGCCACCCGCGCTTTCCCCCGCGAGCGCAAGCCTCTTCGGGTCGCCGCCAAGCGAAGCGGCGTGGCTTGCCACCCACTTGTACGACGCGAAGGCGTCATCCCACGCGGCGGGAAAGCGCGCCTCGGGCGCACGCCGGTAATCGACCGATACGACGATTGCATTGGCCGCCTTCGCAAGTCCGCGCGCGCCGCCGTCATAGACCTTGCGATCCGCGATTACCCAGCCGCCCCCATGAAAATACGTCACGACGGGAAACGGGCCATTGCCTGCGGGCTTGTACACCGTCGCGGGCAAGCTGCCGGCCGCGCCCTGCACGGTAATGTCGCGGCTCGTGACGCCCGGCACCAACGCTTGCGGCGAAGTGCTGCGACCCTGCGTCTTCAACACGGAGTTGACGGCATCGGCGATAGTAGGTTGAGCGCGCGCCGTCGGCACATCGACCTTCTCGATGGCCTTCGGATCGAGTGCCGCATAAGCGTCGAGCACGGTCTTCATGTCGTCATCCGCGCGCACGGCCGCGGTTGCATTGGCGACCGCGTTCGCCACGGGTGACGGCTTGTCCGGTGCGCTGTTGCATGCTGCAAGAGAGAACGACAAGCAAGCAGCCACACCGAATGCGGCACGACGCATGAGTTTCGGGGCGGGCGTTCGAAGGGCGGGTCGGACGTTATGATCGAGGTCGAGGTCACGCATAGGTGGGCTCCGTAGGCAGTCCGCGCGTGGCTTCGCGAGAATGTCTTCGCAAATGTGCAAGACGCGGTTAATGCTATTTTTTTGAGAGGAAGTACTCGTCATGCGAAGGCTTTCAACAGTGCCTTAGCTCGTAAGCAAGAGCAGACATTGTTCCCGGCAAAGCCATACGTGGAAGGCTTTAAACCGTCCACGTCTTGTCGAACGCGCGTTTGCTCCGGTCGCAAGACGATCAAAACCTAAAGGGAAGCGAGACATGGCACAGGGGCCGAACGCGCATAGCGTCACGCAGGAAGCAGCGCAAGATGGCGGACGCTGGCTTGCCATCGGCGGTCCGATTGTCTTTTTGCTTTTGTGGTCCGCGGGCTTTCCCGTCGCCAAGACCGGCCTGCACTACGCCTCGCCGCTCACGTTTCTCTCGATACGCTTTGCGCTCAGCATCGCGGTGCTCATAGGCGTATGCGTGTTCAGACGGCCGCTATGGCCAAGCGACATGCGAAGCTGGCGTTACCTGGTCGTCATGGGCCTGCTCGTGCAGGTGATGTACTTCGGCCTCAGCTATCTGTCGATGACAGCGGGCATTGCAACGTCATGGCTTGCGCTGATCGTTTCGTTGCAGCCGATACTCGTGAGCGTGCTTGCGCCATCGCTGACCGGTGAGCGTATCGGCGTGCGGCAATGGCTGGGCTTGATACTTGCGCTTGGCGGCTCGGCCGGCGTGATCCTGTCGCGCGGCACGCTGCACGCATCGGCACTCGGGCCGGTATTGCTCGCGGTGGGCGCGCTAATCGGCATCACGGCCGCGATGTTGTACGAGAAACGCGCGGGCACCGCGCAGGACCCGCTCACGTCGAACCTCGTTCAATATTCAGTGGGCTTCGCGTGCTGTGCGCCGATGGCATTCTTCTTCGAGCGCACGGAAGTGCAGTGGAACCCGACGCTCGCCGTCACGCTCGCTTATCTCGTGATCGGCAACTCGCTGATCGCGATCACGCTGCTGCTCGCATTGACACGCGCCGGAAAGGTGTCGCAAGTAGCGGCGCTGTTCTTCTTCGTGCCGCCCGGCGCGGCAATCATGTCCTACTTCATTCTCGGCGAAGTGTTGCCGACAATGGCCTGGTGGGCGATGGGCGTCGCCGTTCTCGGTGTGGCCATCGCGACGTGGAAAGGTCGGGGCGCCAAAAACTAGCGCGCCTCGAAGCGCACCACGCAACGTGCAAGTCAGTTTCGTTTTGCAGCGACGACCGCGGCCGTATCCGTATCGCGTGTCGAACCCTTCGCCGGACGGCCAGCCCAATAACCCGCGAGCATCGAGCCCGAGAGGTTGTGCCACACGGAGAACAGGGCGCCGGGCAAGGCCGCTATCGGCGTGAAATAAAGCTTGCCGAGCGTAGCCGCGAGCCCCGAATTCTGCATGCCCACTTCGATAGCGAGCGTGCGGCACACGGCCTCGTCGAAGCCGAGCAAGCGGCCGCCCCAATAGCCGCTCAAGAGTCCGATGCCGTTATGCATCACCACGCCGAACGCGACCACGAGCCCGACCGACGCAATACTCTTCTGCGTCCCGCCGACCACGGCGGCAATGATGAGCAGAATAGATACCATCGACACGAGCGGCAGCAGCCATTCGATCTTGCGCACGAACTTCTCGAACAGATGATTCACGATAAGTCCGACCACGATAGGCAGCGCGACGATCTGCAGGATGCTCATCAACATGCCGTGGACATCGACCGAGATCGACGCATCGACATAAAGGCGCGTGAGCAGCGGCGTCGCGAACACGCCGACGAGTGTCGAGAGCGCGCTGATGGTCACCGACAAGGCGACGTCGCCGCGCGCCAGATAAATCATGACGTTGGACGCCGTGCCGCTCGCCACGCTGCCAACCAGCACCATGCCCGCCGTCAGATCGGGCGGCATGTGCAACGCCTTTGCAATAACCCACGCGGCAAGCGGCATGACGAGGTAATGCAGCACGATGCCCGCGATTACCGGCGCGGGGCGCGTGAAGACGCGCCGGAAGTCGTCGACGGAGAGCGTTACGCCCATCGACAGCATGATGATGGTCAGGAGCGTGGTGACATGCGGCGCAATGCCCGTGACGGACGAAGGCGAATAGTAGGCGGCAACGGAGACCAGAACGGCCCAGAGCGGAAACAGGCGGGTGATGCGGGCAAGCATGAAGGGCGGTCCTTGAATGTCGTGGCGTGTCGTGGTCTGTCGATGCGGGCGAAAAACGTCGAATTTTAACCGGCACGGGCTAAGGTCTTCTGAAAATGCTTAATTGGGCCAGACTTTTTCGAAAAACAGGTTTTAGGCTGTTTTTACTATTTACAGTCTAAAACTTGTTTTTTGCTTTAACAGGTCATAGACTGTAGAAACGCTTAACAGTCTTAAGACTGTAGGGATCTTCGTGGACTATCCGGTAAAGACGCTCAGCCAATTGCGGCCCATTCTCAAAGGCTTTCGCAAAGCCGCCGGGCTGACTCAGGCAAGCATGGCCGCGCAATTGGGCGTGACGCAGCAGACCTATGCGCAACTGGAAGCCAATCCCGCTGCGGCAAGCATGGAGCGCATGTTCAAAGTCTTGCGCGTGCTGGGCGTCGAGATGATGCTGACGGATGGCGTCATAGCGGACGAAGCCCCGCCCATCACGAAGAAAATCGCGGCGAAGGCAACGTCGGCGCGGGCCAGAGCCGCGAAAAAGCGGGAGAACTGGTAAGCATGGCGCGCCGCACCGACCCGAACCGGCTCGATCTCTGGATGAACGGACTGCCCGTCGGCCACTGGGAATCCAGCACCGGTGGCGAGCGCCTCGTCTATCGCGATGAGTGGATTGCCGACCCGCAAGGCCGTCCTCTCTCGCTGTCGCTGCCGTTCACGCCGGGCAATCAGCCGTATCGCGGGCAAGTCGTCGCGAACTTTTTCGACAACCTTCTGCCCGACAGCGAGCCAATCCGCCGTCGCATTGCCATGCGTTATCGAACGGGCGGCACGGCGCCGTTTCAGCTGCTCGCGCAGTTGGGTCGCGACTGCGTCGGCGCCCTTCAAATGCTGCCGCCCGGAGAGACGCCGGTCGATCTCGAAAGCATAACGGGACGCGCGATGAGCGAATCGCAGATCGCCCGGCTGCTGCGCGAGACGACCGCCACGCCGCAACTCGGACAACACGAACCGCTCAATGACCTGCGTCTCTCGATAGCAGGCGCGCAAGAAAAGACCGCCCTGCTTCGGCGCGGCAAGCAGTGGCTATTGCCCGAGGGCAGCACGCCGACCACGCACATCTTTAAATTGCCGCTTGGGCTCGTCGGCAACATGCGAGCGGGCATGCGGACATCGGTGGAGAACGAATGGCTTTGCTCGAAGATCGTCGCGGCATTCGGGCTGGCTATCGCGCGGTGCGAGATCGAAGTCTTCGAAGATCAGAAAGTGCTCGTCGTCGAACGGTTCGATCGCCGTCTGTCGAGCGACAAGCGCTGGATTTTGCGGCTCCCGCAAGAGGATATGTGTCAGGCCACCGGCACGCCCGCGCTACAAAAGTACGAAGCGGATGGCGGACCGGGAATCGGCCATGTCATGGAAGTGCTGTCGGGCTCGGGGCGCGCGGCCAACGACCGGCGCGACTTCTTCATGGCGCAGTTGGTTTTCTGGCTGCTCGCCGCCACCGATGGTCACGCGAAGAACTTCAGCATCGCGCATCTGCCCGGCAATCGTTATGAATCGACGCCGCTTTATGACGTGCTGTCCGCGCATCCGATCATCGGACGGGGACGCAATCAGCTTGCCGCGCAGCGCGCGAAACTCGCCATGGCCGTGCATGGCAAGAACATTCATTACGTCATCGCCGAGATTTTGCCGCGTCACTGGATCGCGCAAGGGCGCACAGTCGGACTCGCCGCGCCGGAAGTCGAAGCGCTGATCGCCGAAGTCACGGCGCGCACCGAACAAGTCGTCGATGAAGTCGCGAGCGTGCTGCCCCGCGACTTTCCGATGGACATTGCCGAAGCGATTTTCAACGGCATGCGGCGTCTCTGCAACAAGCTCGCAGGCTAGCCGCCCGCGCCCGTCACGCGCCACACGGTATTGCCGGCATCGTCCGCAAAGACGAGTCCGCCGTCCTTGTCCTGAGTTAGGCCGACAGGCGCGCCGCGCAGTTCCTTCTCATCATCGGAAACGAAGCCTGTTACCACGGGCTTGGGCGTGCCTACAGGCTTGCCGTTCTCGAACGCGATATACGTCACCGCATACCCCGACAGCGGCGAGCGATCCCAACTGCCATGCTCGCCGATAAACACGCCACCGCGATACTGCGCCGGCAAATTGCTGCCCGTATAGAACATCAGCCCGAGCGGCGCGACGTGCGAACCGATTGCGTAATCCGGCGGAATAGCCTTTGCGACGAGATCCGGACGCTGCTCCTTGACGCGCGTATCGACATGCTGGCCGTAGTAGCTATAAGGCCAGCCATAGAAAGCGCCATCCTTTACCGAAGTCAAATAGTCCGGCACGAGGTCCGCGCCAATCTCATCGCGTTCGTTGGCCACGGTCCAGAGTTGCCCCGTCTTCGGTTCCCATTGCAAGCCGGTCGGGTTGCGAATGCCTGCCGCAAAGATACGGCTCGCGCCGGTCGCGACATCCACTTCGAGCACGTTCGCGCGCCGATACTCCACGTCGAGTCCGTTCTCGCCAACGTTGCTGTTCGACCCGACGCCCACATAAAGTTTCTTGCCATCGCGGCTCGCGAGCAGCGCCTTGGTCCAGTGATGGTTCACGCGATCAGGCAGATCGGCGAGCTCGACGCCTTCCGCCGAGATGCTCGTTTCGCCCGTCTTGTACGGGAACTTGAGCAGCGCGTCCGTATCGGCGACATAGAGCGTGTCGCCTATCAACTGCATGCCGAAGGGCGAATGCAGATGGTCGATGAACACGTGCTTTTCCCATTCCCCGCTGCCATCGCCACGCTTTCTGAGCAACGTGATGCGGTTCGCGCCCTTCGACTCCTTTCCTGAACGGCTCTGGACCATGCCCGCGATCAACTGCTTCGGCGTGGTGACCGGCTCCGCGTTCGGACTGCCCGATTCGGCCACGAGAATGTCGCCATTCGGAAGCGCATACACCTGCCGCGGATGCTCGAGGCCGGACGCGATCTTCTCGATCTTCAGTCCGTCCGCGACCTTGGGCGTTTCGTTGTCTTTCCAGCCCGCGAACTTCGGGACTTGCATCGGCGGAGTAAAGAAGCTCTTGGCGGTAGGCAGTGGCGGATTCGCGCCAGCCTGATGCGCGCTGTCGTATTCGGCGTGCTCGTTGCATCCTGCGAGGAGTGCTGCAATAGAGAGCGCGATAACGCTCGTCAAAGTGGTTTGCTTAATCACGAGCCGCCTCCTGGAAGCCGAATTTATCGAAGGCAAGCGCGATATGTCCAACGCTCAACAGCACCACGGTGATAACCGAAAGAATCACGCCGAGCGGCACGATTCCATAACCGTCGCGGCTATGCACGAACGCGTTGACGACCGCCGCGATGATGCCGAGCAGGTTGAGCCAGAAGTCGAGCTTCTCGGTGCGCGTGACGACGTGGCGTGAGCCGAACCACACATGCCCGAGATTGATGAAGCGCGGAATGATCGCGAGGATGAGCCCCGTCGTGACGAGCCACGCGGCGCCCTTCGCCCAAAAAACGTTGGCGGTGATGACGAAGATGATGTCGAAAATCAGCGTCCCGACGAAGAGTCCGTAGGGAATGGGATTGAGTAGATCGAAGAGGGCTGTCGCCGTCCGCGATCGATATCTCAGGCTGGTCGTGCTCATGAGTGAGTACCCCAAAAAAGATTAGGCAGTGGGCCGTGCATCGGTTGCGGAAGGCGGCGTGCATTGCCTTCTGACTCCGTATGAACAGCACATCACATGCCCGATTTTGGGGAACGCTTACATGATCGATTAGACAACGTGCACGCTCGCCACTTTGCAAGCGTGCCGTCAGGTGACAGTCGGCTATCGGTGTGTCACGGGTTCAGACGCCGCGCCCGAGATGCTTCAGTTCGAGCTGCGTAATGGTTCGCTGCAAGGCGCGTTCAGCGCAGCCGCTCAGGTCGATGAAGCGGCAACCGAGAATCGCGCGGCGCTCGCCGGTCTGCATGAGTTCGTAACGCGGCGCGGCGATCTCGAGGTCGACGCTCACTTCGCCGAATGGGCCCATCCGCAGGGTGACGCCTCGCCAGACTCCGCCACGTTCGGCGGTTTCGAAGCGGTCATCGGAGACACGCAAGGCCACGCCGCCGAGCGAAAGGTTCTTTACGTCGAAGTGGAAGGCATTGCCGGCTTCGTCACGCCCGTGCGCGACGAACGGATTAACGAGCGGCGTCTCGACCCGGTAATACTGCCGCCGCTGCACGTAATACAGCAGCGTGGGCATCGGCGCTTCGAACGCGGGACGGCCATCGAAAAGCACTTTTACGGCCGGCCCGGTCGTGAATTCCGTCTGGATGCCCGATGGCTGGCTGCGCAACCTCAGGGCATCCGCGCGGGCAAGCGCGGCATTGCTGGAATCCGAGCAGCCGAGATCGAAGACAAAGCGCGCGCTGCGCGAATCGACGTCAAGGACCTGCGTCACGATCTGCCCGCCTTCGAATTCCACGGTGAGAAAGTCGCCGCGCGACAGAAGGCTGCGCAGGCAAAGCGCAATCTGCAACGGATGGCGCTGCGCATAGCATTCGTCGATAAGGGTCGCGGTACGGTCGGCGTCGAGACTCGGGAGGGTGGCGGCAATCATCTTGTTATCCGTGCGTTGTCTGGTTTTTATTAGCGCCAAGCCTCTCAGGTTGCTAGCGCTACGGTGCACACCAGACAATGCAGAGACCATGCCAATTGCGGCGCACGGGCCGCCGATCGCCTGCAAGCCGCGCCGGGCAACGCTCGGGCGGCATGAGGAAACCAAAGCGATGGGCGCTTGCTACGTTACGCGGACCTCGCGTTACGGCCGCGCGCGGCGGATCACCGCACGACGATATGCGGCGCGAGCGCGCGGAGCCAGTACGTCACCGCGACCGCGCCGCCATCGGGCGAACCCACGGCGCGCTCGCCCAGATAGCTTGCGCGACCCGCCCGAGGCGTCATGCTCGCCGTGACCTGCGCGCCCTCTTCAGCGGCCGATAAAGCCGCTTCCCAGGCGTCTCGCGCGGACTTTCCTTCGTTCAATACCGCTTCGAATGTCGCCGATGCGGGGAACAGCGCGTCGAGCATGGTGCGGTCGCCCGCCTTCGCGCCGCCCAGGTCGCTGATGGCCTGCACCGCTTCCCTGAACGCGGCGGCCCAATCGGCCGGCTTCGGTTGCGCGACTCCCGCGAGATGGCGCGACGCGCGCAAGAGCGCCGTCGCGTAGAACGGGCCGGAGCTTCCCGCTATCGCCCGGCGCAAGGACGCCCCGAGCGCGGCAAGCGCGCCGTCCGGCGTGCCGAGCGCCGATCCCGGCACGCCGAGGATCGCGTCCGCCGCGCGTTTCATGCTCGCACCGAGATCGCCGTCGCCGGCGAGGGAATCGAGTTCGGTCAGGCGCGGTTCGTTGTCGATCAGCGCACGCGCCACCGACTGAAGCGCCGGCTCGATGACCCGCGCCCAGCCGCCGTCGCTTTCCCGCGCGATTCCGGGCCGCTCCGCGACGGTATCGGCCGCCATAGCGATACGGATTTCCCGTCCGACCGCGCCGCCGCCCGGCCACGCGCGCGCTTCGGTCGCGGCATCGAGCAGACCGAGCGTCGCGTCATCGACACGCAACAGCGAAACGGAGCAGCCCGGCATATTGAGCGCCGACAGCAGCGTGCCCGACCATGCGCGCTCGACGTGAATCTCGCGCCGCGACAGATTGTCGAAGGCGGCGCGCAACACGACATCCAGTTCCATTTGCGGCGTTGCGCCAAGGCCGTTCACGAGCAGTGCGACGCGCTCGCCGCTTTCGAGCGCGAGATCGTCGATGATATTCGTGAGCAGAACGTCGGTCAGTTGGTCGGCGGGCAGCGGCGCGGTGCGCTCCACGCCCTTTTCTCCATGGATGCCGAGACCAAGTTCGATCTCGTCGTCGGCGAGCGTGAAGCTGGACTTTTCGACACCCGGCAGCGTGCAGCCATCGAGCGCGACGCCCATGGTGCCGAGATTGGCCGCCGCATGGCGCGCGATCGCCGCGACCTCTTCGAGCGACGATCCGCGCGAGGCGGCCGCGCCTGTGACCTTGTGGACGAGCACGGTTCCCGCGATACCGCGCCGCTGATTGCGCGCGGCCTGTTTGCGCAGCGAGACGTCGTCGGCCACGATGACCACTTCGACCGGAATGCCTTCCGCGCGCGCCAGTTCCGCCGCGAGACCGAAGTTAAGGCGGTCGCCCGTGTAGTTCTTCACGATCAGCACCGCGCCGCGCGGACCGGCACAAGCGCGGATCGCGGCGAGCACGGCATCCGTGGGCGGCGAGGTGAAGACTTCACCGCATACCGCCGCGCTCAGCATGCCCGCGCCGACATAGCCGCCGTGTGCGGGTTCGTGACCGCTGCCTCCGCCCGAGATGACGGCGACCTGCCGGTCCTTCGCTTCGTGCTGCGCACGCTGCACGATCACGTTTTCATTGCCGAGGATGGCTAAGTGCGGCGACTGCCGCGCGACGCCTTCGAGCATCTCGCGCACGACATCGGCGGGATTGTTGATGAGCTTCTTCATGGCAGTCTCCTTGACGCGTTCGAGCGATGGCGACCATGTTAAACGACCGCGCCGCGAACGCTCGCGCGCTCTCATTCTTCTCTAATTCAGCCGCTCTACGATGCCTTCATCTGCTCGACAACGAATCATCCGACTGAAGGAGAAACGAAAATGACACTGCAAATGATCGTTCATGGCACGCCGGTCTGGGTCTGGCTGCTGCTGGCTTATCTGATTTCGCGCGGCGTGAAGGCAATGAAAGGCGGTACCACGCCGCTGTACAAGCTGGCGATCATCCCGCTGATCTTCGCGGGCTTCGGCCTCGTGCATTTGGCTCACAATCCGCACGCGAGCCTCTTTGCGGTGAGCGCGTGGATCGTCGGGATTTTTGCGGGCATCGCGGCGGGCGTGTTCAACGCGACGCGCACGCGCTTTTCCGTCGATATGGTGGCGCGCACCGTCACGCTGCCGGGTTCGGTCGTGCCGCTCTTGCTGATCCTCGCCATCTTCGCCGCCAAGTTCTGGCTCGGATTCGAGATGGCAACGGTGACGGATACGGCGCTCCTCGGAACCTATGCATCCATCGACGCACTCGTGTCGGGCGTCGTCGCCGGGATGTTCGCGGGACGCTTCATCACGTACTGGAAAGCGCTGCAGGCGCACCGCTTCTTGCACGCTTGAACGGCCGAGCCTCCTTCGTGTCGAGCAGGTTTTTACCCGACCTGCTAACCTCGGGCGACATTGAAAACCTGACGCGAAGGAGGCTGCAGCATGAGCGATTCACCCGAATACGTACCGCCCAAGGTCTGGACCTGGGACAAGGAAAGCGGCGGGCAGTTTGCAAGCATCAACCGTCCAATCGCGGGGCCGACGCATGAAAAGGATCTACCGGTCGGCAAGCATCCGCTGCAGCTTTATTCGCTTGCCACGCCCAACGGCGTCAAGGTCACGGCGATGCTGGAGGAACTGCTCGCCGCGGGTCACAATGGCGCGGAATACGATGCCTGGCTCATCAAGATCGGCGACGGCGACCAGTTCGGCAGCGGCTTCGTCCAAGCCAATCCCAATTCGAAGATACCCGCGCTGATCGACCACAGCGGCCCCAAGCCCGTGCGCGTGTTCGAATCCGGCGCCATCCTCCTGTATCTCGCGGACAAGTTTGGCGCATTCATGCCGACCAGCGCGGCGGAACGCGCCGAGTGTCTCTCGTGGCTTTTCTGGCAGATGGGCAGCGCGCCGTATCTTGGCGGCGGCTTCGGTCACTTCTATGCTTATGCGCCGAGCAAGATGGAGTATCCGATCAACCGCTTCGCCATGGAGGTGAAGCGTCAGCTCGACGTGCTCGACCGGAGGCTTGCGGAGAGCCGGTACATTGCGGGCGACGAATACACCATCGCCGATATCGCCATCTTTCCGTGGTACGGCGGTCTCGTGAATGGCTGGATTTACAGTGCCGCCGAGTTTCTCGCCGTGCATGAATACGAGCATGTGCGACGTTGGGCCGATGCAATCGGTGCGCGTCCCGCCGTGCAACGCGGCCGCATGGTAAACCGGACCTTCGGCGAGCTTTCGAGCCAGTTGCATGAGCGGCATGATGCTGGCGACTTTGAAGCGAAGACGCAGGACAAGCTCGCGGTTAAGTAGATTTCTGGCCAAGTCTTGCGCACGCTTGAAAGGCTGTAACGTCGTTGGCGCGCTTCCTGCGTGCACAAAAATAAACCGCACAGGAAGCCGCCAATGAACCGCTATCTCATTCCCGCAACCGTAGCTGCAAGCCTGCTCTTGGGCGTGACCAATACCTCGCAAGCAGCCGGAAGCGCTGCAATATCTTCCATCGAACAGTACACATGGCATAAGCGTCTGCTCGTCGTTTTCGCCGATGACGTCAGTTCCGCCGCATTCGCGAAGCAACGCGCATCAGTTCAGGATGCGAGCGATGGCTACACGCAACGCGACCTGCAAGTGATCGAAGTAATCGGCAACGACGTGCAAGGCGCAAGCGATTCCGCCGATGCATTGCGTCGACGATACGGCGTCAAACCCGGCGCGTTTCGCGCGGTGCTCGTTGGCAAGGACGGCGGCGTGAAGCTCGAATCGCGCGAGCCGATTGCATCGCGCGAATTGTTCACGACCATCGACGGCATGCCGATGCGTAAGCAAGAGGCAGCGGGTAACGCACCGAAGTCGTGATCGCCGTGTGATCCATGCATGCTGAAGTCTTCTTACGCTTCGTGACCTGACCCCAGCGAAGTCGTCATTCTTTGTCCGGCAACGCGACGCCGATCTTCTGCGCGGCGGCAAGCGCGCCGGGCGGCAACGGTGGTGGCGTCCGCCCCGGCGATACAGATGCTTGCTTCGCCGCGCCTGACATGAAGATGCGCTCAGGCAGGGCGAAGTGCCGTAGCACAAGCACATCCAGCGGTCCAGCGCCCGTCTCCGCGCGAAGTTGAACCGACAGCGGCGGCGTAAGACTCTGATCCGGCGTCCACGAGAGCAGATAACGCGCGTTATCTTGTTGCGAGACCTTCGCACGTTCGAGCAGACGAATCAGCGCGAAACGCCCTTGTGCGTACATGGTCGAGCGCAAACCGCCTGCCTCCGTTTGCCATTGAAGTTGTGCGGTGTTGTCCAGGGCTTGCCCCGGCCATTCGAACGGCTCCCATTGCTCCATCTGATTGAAGTAGTGCAACTGTTGACCCGATGTCACCAGCGTCAAATCAGTGATGCCCGGCGTCGGCACGCCGCGTAGTTCATACCGCGCCCGCGCATCGCCAGAGGGAAACACGACCCTTGCTACGCGCGAGAGCTTGTTGAGCGCGACGAGAAACGCCGGATCAAGCATGAGCGTGCCTTGATTCACGCCTTGCGTGGCGACCCAGTGGTCGCCCTGACGTTCGATCACGCCCGCAAGCTGCGTCGTGACGAACTGCGCTATCACGCCGTTGTCCATGCGCATGAAGTGCGCCATATCGGGCAGCGATGCATCGTTGTCGGAGTCCGCAAACGGATAGCGGCCGCCGAAGCTGTGATTCCAGTCAGCAAGGATGGATGTGCGCCAGACTTCGTTCAGACTGGACGATGCCGGTTGCACGACCACTTGCCACGTCTGGTCAAGCGGGGCTTCGAAAAGCCGGCCGAAACCCGACCATTGTTCGCCCAAGCTCGCAGAGAGACGGCTCGCATGATCGCGACTATCGGCGATATCGGACGTTCTACCCTGTAGCACGGCTTGAGCGGCGACGCGCGACATGCCGTCGGGGTCGGGACTGGCCATCATTTGTTGCGTCTTCAGACGCATTGCGGTGACACGCTCAAGATAGCGAGCCAAGCTCAGATCGCTCACGAGTTGCAGCGTGGTTCTGGCATTGGCGGGTGCGTTGCTTGCGAACTCGCTGCCAGTCAGACGCAGAATAGGACCGAACGCGCTTGCCAGCGGCAAAAGTGATGGCTGCATCTGCTTGGACGGGTCCTTTTCGTCCTTGCCTACAAGATGTTGCGCCTTCGAAATCAGAGCGTCCGATATTGATTGCGTCGATGCGTCCGCACTTGCCTGAAAAACGAGAGCGTTCATTAGTGCGACCAGCGGCGAGCGTTGCGGGTCGCCGAGCAGCGTCAATTGATCGACCGTGCCAGATAACGACGAAGCGTTTTGCCAGCGAATGCTGTTCAAAAACTGCTGCCACGCGCGCGCGTAGTCATCGAAGTAACGTTGACGGAGTTCGGTTTTGAGCGTTGACGGCGCGGTGTTATCAAGTTTCGCGTCAGACAGCACCCAGTCGCCCGTCACCGCGCGCTGTTCGCTCGCCTCATCGATCGCCTTTGGGATGCGTTCGTCCCACGCGGCACGCGTAAAAACGCCCGGAACAGTCGCGCTCGTGTTGAACAAGCCTCGGCTTGGGTGATCGCCGAGCAAGGTTGCCAACGTCATCGGCGGATATTTCGGTTTCGTCTCGTCGATGATCTGCTGATAGATCGCGTCTGTCGAATTCTGGATGCCGCGCACGCCGATGATCGTCTGCCGCGTCGCCGCGACAAGCGTGATGTCAGGCGCGATGGCTGACGCCGATCCGCGCTTAAGGTGCCTCGCGTAAAACCAGACGGCCTGTTGGCGCAAGTCTTCCCAAGTGCCCGCCGTCACTGACGCATTCTGCGGACGCGCTGGCGCATTCGTCGTCAGCAACTGTGTGGCGATAAACGACGCGTCGGCATGCTCGGGATGGGCGAGCATCAAATACGCCTTGAGCGTGTCGTACGCGGCCTGGACCTGTGTGTTGCCACCGCTGGCGATTTCGGCATCGGACAGGGAAGCGAGTTGCTGAAGGCGAGATTCGAGTCTTGCCTTGATCGGATCGATCAGTACGCGCGAGGCGACGCTTTGATAAACCGGGGAAAGCGCTTCATAAAGAGCGGCGTCACGGTTCAGGCCGAAACGAGCGAGCCACGGAGCGCCGAGCTGGCGGTGTATTTCAAGCGTGTCGAGTTGTTTGTCAAGAGCATCCAGGGCGAGCAAGGCTTGCGTCTGGTCGCGCGGCGAAGAAACCTTGCTCAACGTCGACGCAACGTCCCGCATGGTTGCGCGGTTCGACATGCCGGAAATTATCGAGCCGATAAACCATAGTACGGCGACAGCGCTGACGAGATATGCGGCCACACTCGACGACGAGAGGCCCACGCGCCTGCCGTAAGCTTTGCGACTGTGGTTCGCGATGGTTTGCCATAGCGTTCGATTCGACGCTTCGGGCACACCGGCGTGGTGGCGCGCGGCCTCGCGCGGATACTCTGTCGGTCCCGCGGGTATGTCCAGCGGTGTGAAGAAAAGCCCGCGAATAGCATCGTGCGACCGTGAAGCGCCTGTCACGAGATGCTTCAGCGATTCCCGTGCTGTGCTTATGTGCTGCGACAATTCCGCCAGATATCGATCTGCAGGGTTTTTCGACAGACGCATCACCCCGGCGTTTGCCAATTCGCCGGTGAGGTCATGTAGTGCCGAGCCGACGAAATCGGAAGCCATACGCGGGCGCGACCAGGTAAGCCCGACCGGCGGCTCATCTGTATGAGACGGACTCGCCTGCAATGGCTCCGCATTCAGCAAATACACCGGAGCAGACCAGCGAAGCACGCGCGCGACACGTGCCAGCGCTTGCGAGACGCTTTGAACATCGAACATATCGTGGCCCGTCGCACGGGCGACGGTTAGCGCAACGACCGCGTCCACTGGACGGCGGCGGCGCAATCGGCGCAACGCGGCAAGATGCTGCACATCTGGGGCACTGTCTGTCTGCTTCGCGTAAAGAAGAACCGCGCCTCCCGCGCTGGCATACCCGAACTTGAAGAGCGTAGGCGCCACGCGCCGAACTACTTCCCCGTCGCCGACAACCAGGATCCAACGCTCGCGCCAACGCCAGCGCCAGCCGTGCTGCTCGACTAGCCATTGCCTGAGATCGCTGAAATCACCAACGTCTGGCTTCGTGGCCCCCTGCGCGGCGTCATCGGACGCACCGCCGTGTTTGAGCATCCAGTCTTTCACCGCGCGATAAGCCACGGCCGCACGCGACGCTTCGCTATAACTGAGCACGAGCCATAGCACGATGAAAATTGCGCACAGTGCTGCTATGACAGCTCCACGACTGTCAGCTGAGATCCCGACCCACTGAGGCCGTACCCAGACCAGCATGCCGGGCAAGATCACGAGGGATAGCGTGGCTAAAAAGTCTAGCTTGAATTTACGAGTCATTCGTCTTTCTGCTTATTACGGCTGTTTTGCACCACAGCCATGTGAAAGTGTTCGCCGGCGCTACGGGCGACGAGTTGCGGCGCGCTCAACCGGTCCGCTCTGTTCGCCCCGCACGCTACGGCGAGCCAGTCGGCCGATCTCCCCGCTCGTCCCACCGTGCCGTCGAGATTGAATTCCGTCAGCGGATCTTCGCCTGCCTCACGCACGCCAACGTGGCTCAGGGATGAGTGCAAAGGCCCGACCGATTCGCCGTCGAATCCGGTCATCCAGACCGACTCCAACGACGGCGCGTCGGCTTTTGCCCATTGCAGCGCATGTGTGAGCGCGCTGTCGAGATGGGTCCGCGCCGAATTCAATGGGCGATGCATGTGCGCGACGGGCATGAGTCGATGCTCGGCCGCTAATCCATGCGAGGCCACGAGAAGCGCGACGCCCGCCTCGGCCTCGCCTGCGTTGGGCGCTCCATCCAACATGCTCTGAAGCGATACCGAAATCAGCAGGACCGCGTAGAGATGCAAGGCGCCACTCGTATCGTCGAGCCATTGATCGACCGTCATCAGATCAACGGGCACTAGCGTGTACGTCGTTTCCGCCTGACGCAACTCATGACGCGCCCATATGCCTTCCCAGGTCGTTTTTGCGTCTGCCTCCCCGATATAGCCCCCGATATCGAGAAGGACGCGCAGCGGAAAATCATCCGGAAGCGACCCGAGGCGGTCCGCAAGTTCGCCGATAAGTTGGTCGAAGAGCCAGGACAACAGCAGGCCGTGGCGCTCCTTATCGTCGACGGCAAAGAGCGCGTCGTCTGGTTGGAGCCACCGCGCCGTTACCGATGCGTCCTCCATGAGCTCCGATGCCTGAGCCTCGAGTGTCAACGCGTTTTCTTCTATCTTTGTCACGAGTTTCGCTGTCTCGTCATCCGTTACGCGGATGGCCGTGGCGAGCACGGCCATCGGAATGCTTTCGCGTGCGAACAACTTCTCGTTGTACCGCTTTCGTGCCTCATTCCAGTCCCGCGCATCGAGACACTGCCTCTCGTGAATGCTGAACCGACGTGAAACGACAAACGCGGCGAGGCCCGTTGGATACAGCACAAGGCAAGTCCAGAACAAGGGCGTCTGCATTGGTTCTGCGCGCGGCCACAACGCCATCACGCCAAAGATTCCGGCGATCGTCAGGACGAAGAAGACCACCGTCCAGACGAACCTCGATGGCGGCTCGTCAGGTTCGGCGCGTTCCGGTGGAAGGTTATCCAGGTCCAGCGCCATGCTTAGCTTTTGCCGCTATTTGGAAGTGACGAGATCAGACGACAACCGCATTCGCAGCGGTCGTTGTGTTGCGCGATCTCCAAACCGTTATCGAAAGCCCCTGAGGTTGCCGAAGCAATACGGTTGTCACCGTGGCGGGGACACGTGACACGATCATGCAGGCGCGCAACCGCGCGTCCCATGAAAACGCAGGTTGCTGAACCTTGCGTGACGGCGCCGTCGCCGGTATGGCGGTCGCCTATGCGGATAATTCCTGGCATGTCTGGTCCGAGGAGAAAATAATCAAGTGGTCATGGCTTACGCAACACATGGCCATGGCCGCCACGTTCAAACACGGGCGGGAGGTCGCGGCGCGGGGTTCATGCCACGGTTGATCTGCGACGCGCGGCTCGCGTTCTCTTCCGTACGCTTGCGCGCTTTCTCCTCGGCCTCGTAGTCGGTCGAGCCGAACGCATCGACTCCGCGCAACCGGAAATAAAGCGAGGAAGACAGCACATGGTCCTGCCAGCTCGTGAGCATGGTGTCGTGCACGAGAAGATCGAACAGCGCCATGACCTTGGGCGGAAGCGGGTTCTTGCCCGACAGCCCCATCTTCCACGCCTGAACCAGGCTTTGCTGCTCGGCGCTGATCATCGCGTCCATGTGTTCCTCGATGATCGATGCGCCAAACTCCGGGTCCGCGTCATAAGGCTGTTCGCCGATCTGTACACCGGCGCGCGCTTGATTCACCGCGCGGCGCATGCCGGCCAAAGCGGTGTCGCGTTGGATCATGTCCGTCGACTCCGCCTGGATACGCTCCCACACACCGACCGACGGTCTCGCTTTCTCGGCGCTGGCGTCGCGCAACGCCTCCATTTCAGCGCTCCTTGCCGCCTCCATGCGGTTCTGCGCCTTGCCTAAGGTGATCGAATCCGGCACCGGAAATTGCTTGCGCAAGGCGAGATAAGCAGCAGTCGCGTCGTTGCGTTCCTTCAGAATGGCTTCATGCTTTGCAGCCAGCGCGTCGAACTGGTTGGTGACGGTGGCACGAAATTCGGACGATGTATAGCGAACCGCCATCCAGCGTAAAAAGACCTGCATGTGATCGACAAAATTCAGACGCGCGACGTAGGGCACCATCTCACGGTAGGCCTTCATCAGTTCCCAGATCTTGTACGTGTTCTGGCCGTCAGTGATGGGGTTTGCCAAGGTGAATTTTTGGAATGTATCCCCCTTGAAGTGCTGGAGATTTTCCATCGTGTCCATCGCTGCGCCATTTATAAGCGCTTCGTTCAGCATGTCGCGCAGGACGACGCGCTGAAGCTCCGCGCGCGCGCCGAGCGATCCCGGCGGTGCGCCGCCAGTTATGTCTTCGCTCGTGCCGGGGTAAAGATATTGCAGGCCGCGCGTATTTTCCAGGCTGTCGAGCCGTTGATAGAAGCGCAGTTCGTGCGCGGCGGCAAAGTGAACGCAGCGCTGAACTGCCTGCGGCACGCCAAGCATTTGGTCGCCGTAATTCTGCTTGATTGCCCCGACCAAGGGCACCATGCTGATCAGCGCATTCTCCTGGACCAACGACGACACCGCGTCGAGCAAACCGACGAACACGATCTCGATAGGAATGGTGGCGCCGTTCGGGTCCTTTGGAATCTTGTATTCCAGTATGGCTTCGCTCGGATGTTTGTATGTCGCGCTCAGGTCATTCAGCAAGGCCCTCGCAAGGACGCAACCGCGATCCGCGCCGAACACAGACACCTTGACGTGCTGGACCTTGGGCATCCTTGCCCTCGCGTCCTCAATCGCTTTCTCAAACTGGGTCTTGGCCGCCTGAAGGCGCGGCTCGACCCCGGTGCCCAAAAGCCGCGCGACCACTGAGTTGTCCCTGAGAATAGGAACCACGTCGAACGAACATTTGAACAGCTCGCCCGCCACTGCCCAGCCAACCTTCATCGGATTCTTCCTGAGATCGAAAAGGATCTGACGGCCGCTTTTCATCGCGTCCTTGGCGAGGATGCGCCCGGCCGCGCGGCCACGGTCGAGCACGGCGCCGGTCCTGAAGAAGCGCAAGACGCGTCCGGCGTTGGTACGCAACGCCTTCGCCTCTTTGACGAGTCCATCGTATGCATCCACGACAGGGCGATAGGAATGCTCCTCCAAACCTTTTTTGAATCCGTCGGTAATGGCGCTCTTCGGATCGAGCTGGAGACGGTCGATGCCGGTGATTTTTTCGCCAATCTTCTTTGCGTTCGATACCTGACCTTGAGCCGCACTCACGACCTTGCTCGTCAGCGCGGATACGATTTCGCCGTCTTTGGCTTCTTTGTTGAGGTCCGTGCCCAGGCCGGAGTAGTAGAGTCGGTACCAAAACTGATTGGGGGTCTTCCCACGGCGTCGATCCTTGTTTTCTCGGTGTGCTTCCCAAAGCCGGCAGATATTCGAATACCGCGACGTCGATGGGTCATCATGATCACGGTGTCGGCCAAATCCATCAAAAAAGAATCCGATGTGAATTACCGCACCGCATGGGATGCAGTCATCGGAAGGATAAGCCTTCGTGTTGGCGCCAATCGCGTCCAGCACATCAAGAGGCGTGCGATCTGCAGCATCGATTTCGTTCGTATTAGCCATTCTTACTTCCACCTGCGGCATGGATAAACTTGTTGCTCTTAATCTCGCGCACAACATCTGCAGGCAGCTTCTGCATTGCAAGGCCAAACGCTCCGGGCTTGCCCTTCGACTCCATGACGATGCGCTGCACCGCCGGGTGTTCGTCAAATTTCGGATTGACGAGCAACGTGTAGTACACGTACTGCTCAAGATCGACGGAGTCGGTGAAGCGGTATTTCAGCCAGCCTTGAACAGCCACACGCGTGGTTCGACGGTAGGCGGCAGCCCAGTCAAGATCGTCTGGATTTGCAGCCTTGCCGTATTTCGTCTGAAACCACTCATCGACCTCTCCATAGTCAAATCGAGAGCCGCTAAAGTCATTGCGAAACTCGAATTCAACATGGTCGTCTGGATAGAAGTGCACAGCCAAGACGTCGTTGCCGGCCCGGTCAGACCTCTTCACAGGATCAAGATGAACCGTGGTCACTTTTTTGATCTTTTTTATGGGCGCATAGATGTCTTTAGAGAATTCTTCCATGTCATAGACTTCCCACTCGACCGTGAACTCCGTTCCCTTCAGCTTGTAACAACAACTCAAACTTCCTTCGCCTGACCCTGGCGGCAGATCCCCGCCTCCACTGGCTCGATTCCCATATTTGTCACGGACCACAAACTCCGTCAGGTTGTACGGCGTGTAGTTCATACCCTCTGCACTCAACCCGCCATACACTGGCTCAGATGAAAAAAAGTCGCAGCCCGCAAGAAAGACGGTTGCCACAAGCAAAACAAAGATGTGTTTCATCAAACTTGAAAGGTTCATTCGTATGCGCATGATTGCGTTAGTTCACCATTCCACCAGATAGATAGGGCAAGCACTTTTGCTTGCAACAACCGCGTTCAACCAGCGACGCCGCACGCGGTTAGCAAGATCAAATTGAATCGGCTTGGCCAACTTTGCTTCCGTTTGCCAAATGATCGAATTTGTTGCTCTTAATCTCGCGCACAACATCTGCAGGCAGCTTCTGCATTGCAAGACCAAACGCTCCGGGCTTGCCCTTCGACTCCATGACGATGCGCTGCACCGCCGGGTGTTCGTCAAACTTCGGATTGACAAGCAACGTGTAGTACACGTACTGCTCAAGATCGACGGAGTCGGTGAAGCGGTATTTCAGCCAGCCTTGAACAGCCACACGTGTGGTTCGACGGTAGGCGGCAGCCCAGTCAAGATCGTCTGGGTTTGCAGCCTTGCCGTATTTCGTTTGAAACCACTCATCGACCTTTCCATATTCGATTCGAGAGCCGCTAAAGTCATTGCGAAACTCGAATTCAACATGGTCGTCTGGATAGAAGTGCACAGCCAAGACGTCGTTGCCCGCTCGGTCAGACCTCTTCACAGGATCAAGATGAACCGTGGTCAATTTTTTGATCTTTTTTATGGGCGCATAGATGTCTTTAGAGAATTCTTCCATGTCATAGACTTCCCACTCGACCGTGAACTCCGTTCCCTTTAGCTTGTAACAACAACTCAAACTTCCTTCGCCTGACCCTGGCGGCAGATCCCCGCCTCCACTGGCTCGATTCCCATATTTGTCACGGACCACAAACTCCGTCAGGTTGTACGGCGTGTAGTTCATACCCTC
>NZ_JALQDA010000050.1:0-44922 GCF_023631485.1 Caballeronia sp. GAFFF2
CGATACTAGGGCTGACACGCAGAGTGTTTGCAAACGAGGAGGAGTCCATATACGGACATTACAATCTAGCCGCTACAACGCAAAACTGCGCTAATTTACATTATGTCTAATAAGATCAAGCCGACCACAAAACGACGCAACACTTCCGATCCAAGCTTACTTTCCCTGAAGCCACAAAGTTCCCGCACGGCTACGAGTTCGACCAGTCACCAACGCCACCCGCTACAGCGCTCACAACGATCCCAGCCACCATTTGCTAAATGGCCTTCCCGCACCCGACACGAACCGCAAAATCCAAGCCGGACGTCGAAACGAAAATTACACGAAGCGCTAATCCAGCGCCTTCCTACAAACCCCGCCCAGCGACCCCATCAGCCGCCACTTAAACTCCTGTAACATAAGACAAACAACTATCGAGACGCCTGGACGCCAGCACGAAGCCATTCGTGCGCTACGCTCGCTGACGAAGCGAAGTGGATCGGGACCCCATGAGATGGCTGCAGGCCTCCGCAAGCAAGAATCTTATGCCCTTATCACCGTGTCTTTAGCATGGTGCGCGTTGGATCAGGCCCATGATGACGATAAACGCAGGCTGGCCGAGCAGGATTTGCGCGCGTCGATAGAAAGACTGGACATGATACAAGAGGCGATTCGCAAAGCCCGGCCATACAGCGGCGGCTTTACCAGGTGCGCCTCGTGCAGAAATATTTTTAGCGACGAAGGAAGCTATCTCGCACATTGGGCTTACATACAAGGTGAAGTCACCTGTGTATTTCTCCCGCCCCTTTTGATGGCCTTAGGGTTTATCGTCGAAGAACACAAGATCGGCGAACGTTTATCCCCTGATTACGTTCTCCGCCATCCTTTGTATGTCACATAGCCTGCGTGAAATTCTTTTCGATGCATCCGATTTCCACAGTCGCCCACGGACCTCTCAAGCCACCATCGTCGTTCGCTCACGCAGCGCGGTCCCGCTTGGTCTCAGCGGCCACAGTTCCGCGAGTTCGGACGCCGTGCTCTGCAACTTCGGGGCGATTTCCTCGATCTGCTCGGTCGTCATGCGAACACTTGGACCCGCAACGCTGACCGTGCCGAGCGCGGTTCCAAGACCGTTCACCCTTATCGGCACGGCAACAGCCGAAACACCAGGCTCGGCCTCGCTGACCGCAACCGCATAGCCACGCTTTTCCGTAAGCGCGAGTTCCTTCAAAAGGTCCTCGATAGACCGCACGACATTGGGTCCTTGCCGGTCGGCTTCGCCGAAGCCCATGCTGGCCACGATTTGAATCGCCCGGTCACGAGGCATCGAAGCGAGCCATGCCTTGCCGGTTGCCGTCGAGTAGACCGTGACTCTCCCAGTCGCGGAACTGGGTGGCTGGTAGATGAGACCTGCCGTCGCGCCCTGCGCCTGCGCGAGCCAGACGAGGGTGTCGCCGTCCGCAACGGCTAGACGCACGAACTCTCGCGTCTCGTGCGCAAGCCTGTCGAGTACCGGCTGACAGATGTTCGGAATGCCGGTGGCCGCGTAAAACCGCTGCCCCATCACCGCAAGGCGCATGGTCAGCCGATAGAAGCCGGTGTCGGGCTCCTTGGCAACCCAGCCAAGATCGACGAGCGTCGAAAGCAGCCGGTGTGCCCCGCTCTTCGGCAATGAAAGGCGCTCGGCGATTTCGCCGAGGGGCAAGGTGTTCGCGCCCTCGGCAAGGAGCGCGATGATTTCCAGACACCGTTCAGCGGGAACATGCGACATAGCGATCCAGACGTGTTGAGGTTGAAATTTCGCCGCGTGCGCCACTGACGACACATGCTATCTATCGGTCAGAAAAAACGAAGTGATGGATTCGATCTGACCGGTATGCATGTCCTTTCCGTTGACCCATGCACAGCCGAATCGCTGCGCATGGGCGATGAGCGCCGTCGGCTCTTCCGATAAAACCACATCGCCCACGAGCACGTCTTTCTTCAGCGGGCCGAGGTTGCCGGGCAAGCCGTCGCCCGCGGACATGCCAACCGGCGATGCGTTGACGATCAGGTCGAACTCGCCGCGTGCGTCCGATACGCCAGCAGCTCGCGTATGCGGAAACGCTTCGCTCAAGTTTCTTGCCACGATAACCGCGCGCTCGGCATCGATATCCAGAATGGAGATCGAAGCGACGCCGGCTTCGGCAAGCGCCGCGGCAATCGCGCTGCCCGCGCCTCCCGCCCCGAACAACAGTGTGCGCCTGCCGGAGACGCTCAAGCCCCGCGCCTCGACGCCATGCACGAAACCGGCGCCGTCGAACATGTCGCCGGTCCACGAACCGTCGGCCTCGCGCCGCAGCGCATTCACCGCGCCGACTGTCTTCGCGGCCACGCCGAGTTGTCGGGCAAACGCGCAAGCGCGCTTCTTGAACGGTGCGGTGATGAGCAAGCCGTCGAGGTTCGCAATCTCCAGCAGCGCGGGCAATGCGTCGTCGAAGCGATCTGCATGGACGTGCAGAGGGACGAGCACGGCATCGACGCCTTCCTGCGCGAAGCGCGCAGTATAGACCGCCGGAGATCGAACCTGCACGACAGGATCGCCTACGATGCCATAGACACGCGTTGCGCCTGAGATCCGAATGCTGTCCGCCATGTTCAGCCTCTCCCGCGCGATTCGTACCATTGCGCCACGCGCTGGCTACGGTGGCGACGCGCCTTGGCGCGCACGTCTTGCGCCAGGTTCATTACGCCCGGTTCGAAGAGTCTGGCATCCATCTCACGCAACTGCGACGACACCACGGGCCGAAAACCCATGTGGGCGACGACATCGCGTTCGGCATCCAGCCCCGGAGCGATCTCGATCAGCTCGAGCCCTTGCGGCCCGACGCGAAACACGGCCCGTTCGGTAACGAAAAGCGTGAGTTGCTTGCGTTGCTGACCAATCCGGGCGCTATAGCAAACCTGTTCGAGTTTCGGCACGAACTTCATGTGCCGCCCTTCCCTGCGAATGACGGTCTTCCCGTCCTCCCAGCCAATGTCGAGATCGCCCGCCGTGAGCGTTCCGCTGAAGATCACGCATTTCGCGTTCTGGCTGATGTTGATGAAGCCGCCAACACCGATGATCTTGTCGCCGAACCGGCTGATGTTCACATTCCCCTGAGCGTCCACTTCGGCAAACGAGAGGAAGGCGAGATCGAGGCCGCCGCCATCGTAGAAGTCGAACTGCGACGGTTGTTCGATCATCGCGGCGAAGTTCTGGGCGCCGCCCGAATCGCGACCCGTAATGGGCGCGCCGCCGATCAGTCCCTGCTCGTTGGTCAGATGCACCGCTTCGAGCAGCCCCTCTTCGGCCGCAACGGTGGATAGCCCCGTGGATACGCCCGCACCCAGGTTGCAAATCGCCTCGGGGAACAATTCCATTGCCGCGCGCCGGACGATGACCTTCCTCGGCCCGAACGGCAGCGGTCTGATCTGGTCGACAGGAACACGCAACTCGCCGGAATAGCTCGGGTCGTAGTCGGTCGCGTAGGTCTGGCGCTGTCCCGATTCCACCACGACGAAATCGACGAGAATGCCGGGAATCTTGACGTGCTTGGCGGGCAGCGTACCGTTTCGCGCCATGCGCTTCACCTGAACCACGACGATGCCGCCGGCGCGCCGCGTCGCTTGCGCCATTGCCAGCATCTCGCCGAATACGGCTTCCTGCTCCATTGTCACGTTGCCGTCTTCGTCGGCCGTCGTGCCCCGCAGGAACGCGACATCGACCGGAATGTGCTTGAAAAACAGCCACTCTTCGCCGGCAATCTCGGTCACTTCGACGAAAGCGGGCGGCGTGCAGGGGCTTTGCCGCGCACCCTGCTGCCTCGGGTCCACGAAGGTGTATAAGCCCGTCTTCGTGAAGAGACCCGGACGGCCGCCCGCCATCTCGCGCATCAATTGCGACAGCACGCCCTGCGGGAATGTGTAAGCCTCGATCTTGTCTTCCGCCGCGAGTCTTACGAGTCCCGGCGAATCGACGAGCGCGCTTGTAATGGCCCGTCGCAGCAAACCTTCGTGAGCGAGGCGCGATGCGCCCAGTTCGCCGCGGTCGCCCACACCCACGATGCTCACCGAGGTCAATCCAAGCGGCTTCCGTTCCGCCAGGAAGCGGCGCTCGACGGCAGCCAGAAGCGCCTCGGGCACGGAATGCCCGCCACCGGAACCGCTGATCAGGATGGCATCGTTATCGGCGACGAGTTGAGCCGCTTCGTCCGCGGTTATTCGTTCCATGGTTCGCTGATCGCTCCGTAATCGGGATGGGAATCGGTCTCGTCAGGCTGTCGCGCCGGTCATCGGTCGCGCCATTCGACGACCCGCTGCTCTTGCACGCCCAGGCCTTCGACACCCAGCCGCATGCGATCGCCTGGCTTTAGGTATTTCGGCGGTTTCATGCCGAGACCTACGCCGGGCGGCGTGCCCGTCGTCACGATGTCGCCGGGCATGAGACGGACGTATTGGCTCATGTCCGACACGAGTTTCGCGACCGTGAAGATCATGTCGTTTGTGTTCGAGTTCTGAATGCGCTCGCCGTTGAGTTCGAGCCACAAGCCGAGGTTCTGCACGTCCTCGATCTCATCGGAGGTAACGAGCCACGGACCGATGGGGCCAAAGGTCGGCGACATCTTCCCCTTCACCCACTGACCGCTGCGTTCGAGTTGAAACTCGCGCTCCGAGACATCGTTGCAGATGAAGTAACCCGCGATACGGCTCAGCGCTTCGGCTTCACTCACGTAGTACGCTTCCTGGCCGACGACGAACGCCAGCTCCACTTCCCAGTCCGACTTGACGGAATTTTTAGGCAGGATGACGTCGTCATCGGGTCCGCAGATGCAGGACGGCGCCTTGTTGAAGAGAATGGGGTCCTTTGGGATATCGGCATGGGTTTCGATTGCGTGCTGAACGTAGTTCAAGCCGACCGCGATGAAATTGCCGGGCTGCGCCACGCAAGGGCCGAGGCGCACGGACGCATCGACGAGGGGCAGCGTGTGCGGATCGATTGCGCGCAAGCGCTCGATGCCGCCGCTTGCAAAGAACGCGGGATTGAAGTCATCGCAATGGCCAGTGAGATCGCGCACGCGACCGTCGCCATCGAGAATGCCGGGTTGTTCCTGGCCGGGCTGGCCGTGTCGGACGAGTTTCATGTTCGGGTTGAGCGGGTTGAGTTCAGGATTGGTGCGAGGAAGCGCCAAGGCGGCAGATTTCAAGTGCATAGACGGCGGCGTCGGGCCTGATGTGCAAGCCTGCATCGCGCAAATGCGGAACGTCGATCAGGGCATGCACCTCGCTTGCGGCCTCTTCCGTCGATGCCTCGACGAGAACGATCCACGCCGGAACATCGAACTCGCGCGTGCGCGCCTCTTCGGTGTCGAAGAAGCTCGCCTGATCCGACGCGAAGAGATGACACGCGAGCACGCCGGTCGCGCGCATCGCCTGTGGAAAAGCCACGTCGCGCAGGTAAGCTTCCGGCGTGTTGTTCGCTGCGCCCGTCCGGTCGATACGAACGGCAAACAAATAGCCGCCGCTGCTCTCGCCGATACTGCAAACGGGCTGACAAACGGCTCGCGAGGTATTGCGAAAGTACGTGAGCGTCTTCGTGGTCGCGGGCGTCGGGGCATTGAGGCGCGCCATGTATGCGGGCGAAACCATGACGTCGAGATCGGCCGCCTCGTACATGGTCAACCACTCGGGCGAATGGCCTGCCCGGCGAAAACGCCTGCCGCGCCTGAAGCCAGGAATGGCGAGCCGCTCGGGAATGTGCTCCTTGTCGTGCCACGCGTAGAACTGCTCGCGCCCTTCGAATTCGATGTCGTTCCACACGAGAACGATGCCATGGCCTAGCAGCGCGGCGCTGGTCGCACCGGGCATGTCGTGCGTGGGCGCGCTGGCAGCAAGGCTATCCGGCGTGGTTTGGCTGTCGGGTTTCATCGTGCGAGGAACTCGGGTTCTCGTTTGGCAAAGAACGCGGCGACGCCTTCGTGAAGGTCGTGGCTGTCGAAGATCCTTTGCTGAACGACGGTTGAAAGCGACAACGCGGCATCGAGCGGCTGATCCTGCGCGGCATCGACGAGTTGCTTGGCCAGGCGGTTCGACAGCGGGCCGCGCGCGCAGATCTCGAGCGCCAGCGCGCGTGCTGTTTCGAGTGCGGCGCCCGTCTCCGCGATACGGTTGACGAGTCCCCAGGCCAGCGCTTGTTGCGCGCTGATCGTGTTTCCGGTGAAGAGCATCTCCTTCGCGCGAGCCGGGCCGATGAGCCGCGTCAGTCGCAGCGAACCATTACCTGCCAGACCGCCGAGACGCGACTCGGTCAGTCCAAGCACCACCTCGGCACGACAAACGCGAAGGTCGCACGCGAGCGCGAGTTCGAGGCCACCGCCGAGCGCGGGGCCGTCCATTGCGGCAATGGTCGGCGCGGGCAATCGGGCGAGGCGCCGCAGCACCATGTCCTCGAAAAGAATCTTTCTCTCGCTCGCGTCGGCGAAGATTTCCGCGAACTCCTTGATATCGCTGCCGGCGCAAAAGGCCCGCGCCGAGCCGCCGTGCACGATGACGCACCGCAGATCGGCTTGCGCCTCCAGTGCGTCGATCGCCTTGTTGAGCGAACGCAGCAGAGCGCGCGTGACGAGATTGAGCGGACCGTTCGAGAGCCCGATCTCCGCGACATGGCCGTTTATCCACAAGGTGACTTCGCTCGCGGCATCAGCGTGTGAGATGGGAGGCGAACCGGATTTGTCCATGAAAAGGTCTCCGTTCTTCACGTCTGCTCGCTGCGGGAACGCGGAACGTCGATACCGCGCAACACGCCCATGCGTGCGAAGTGGCCATAGATGCTGTCGACATAGCGCGCAAACTCCGGAGCGTCGCCGAGCACGATCGGCCGAGGGCGCGGCAGCTCGACGACGATCTCGTCCACCACTTCTCCCGGTGTCGGACTCATGACGAAGATGCGATCGGACAGTCCCACGGCTTCTTCGACGCTATGCGTGATGAACAGCACAGTGGGACGGCGCCGCATCCACAGTGCTTCGAGATCCATGCGAACCTGCAAACGCGTGAGCGCATCGAGCGCGCCGAAAGGCTCGTCCATGAGAATGAGCGAAGGATCGTGGACCAGCGTTCGAATCAGCGACACGCGCTGGCGCATGCCGCCGGAAAGCTGCCGGGGATACTTGTCGACCGCAGGCTGCAAACGCAACTGGTTGAAGAGCTCACGCGCCCGCGCTTCGATCCTGTCACGGGGCAATCCGCGAATGTCGGCCTGCAGGAGCACGTTTTCCATCGCCGTGCGAAAGTCGAGCAGCAAGTGATCCTGAAACGCGATGCCGACATCCGTCACGGGCCGGTCCACAGTCCGGTCGCCCACGACGATCGTCCCGTCGGAGCGCGCAAGCAGACCCGCGACCATGAGCATGAGTGTGCTCTTGCCGCAGCCCGACGGTCCCACGACGGACACGAACTCGCCCGCCTCGATGTTCATGTTGATTGGCTTCAGCGCGCGAAACGGCTTCTCCGTGTCCTCGCCGAAAGTCTTCGAAACGCTCTCGATGCGGATCGGCACACCGGCCGGCGTTATATCGTCGTGTACGGAAGTAGGCATGATCGGCTCGATGTCATTGATTCAGGCGGACTTCTCGACCGCGGCCAGCGGCTCCTTGGAGCACAAAAGCGCCTTGGTGCCCTGCTGCACGACTTCGCCGTCCTGATTCACGAGCTTCACGTCGAAGAGCGCGATGGCCTGCGTGGGCTTCGACTTGCTGTCGCGCAGCTCTTTGATCGCGTAGTCGACAAACATCGTGTCGCCAACGAACAGCGGCGCGACGAACTTCCAGTCATTGATGCCGAGAAAGGCAATCGCGGTCTCGCGCAACTCGCCGGTGCGCGCCCACATCAAGCCGTGCGCGTACGCGAGTCCAAGCATGCCGTGCGCGACGCGCCGCCCGAACTGGCTGGCTCTGGCGTACACATCACTCGTATGCAACTCCGAAAAGTCGCCCGTCAGTCCCGCGAACCCGACGAGGTCCGCGTCCGTGATCGTTCGTCCGGGACTGCGAAATTGCATGCCTACGTGAAGATCCGAGTAGCGGTATCCCATGTGTTTCTCGTTAGTCGTGATTCGATATCCGTCGTGCGAAAAAGTCTGTCCGAACGGACGGCTCATTTGCACGCGCGCAACTGGTTCGCCGGCGGCAAGAAGTCGTCCGTGTAGTACGTTTTCGGATTCTGTCCGGCGGGAAGCAATTTGACCTGTGCGAGCAGATCTTGCGTCCTGGTCCATGACGCATCCTCGGCCTTGCCTACGCTTTTGGCGCCGCCGCTGCAGAACAACGGCGTGATGGCGGCCAACTCGGCGGTCGCGAGCTTCTCGTTGACGTTGGGGAACACCGTCTTGAGATCCTTTACCGCCTTCGCCGGGTTATCCATGGCGAAGCTCCATCCTTTCAGGCTCGCGGCAACGAACTTTTTCACGAGATCCGGATTGGCCTTCAGATATTCGTTGGATGCGAAAATCGACGTGCTCACCGTCGGAACGCCATAATCCGCAAACCGGAAATTCACGAGTTCGGCGCCCTGGGCTTCGAGTTGCAACTGGTAGGAATCCATGGAACCTAGGATCGCATCGACCTGGCCTTGCAGCAGCGCGGGCACCATGCTTGCCACGGGCATGCTGATGAGCGTCACGTCCGACTCCTTGAGGCCATTTGCCTGCAGGAAAAGCGGAAGCATGGTCGTTTGCGAGGAGCCGGAAGGAACGCCCACTTTGTGCCCGGCGAGATCCTTGATCGATTTGATGCCCGACTTCTTCAATGCCGACACTTCGTTCGGGTTCGATTGATAGATCGTGGCGATGACTCGCATCGGCGCGCCCTTGGCAATCAGCTGGCTCACGGCAACAGCGTCGGCATAGGCAAGTTGAGCGCGCCCGTTTGCGACGAGTTGCGCCGTATTGCCGGAGCCGTTGCCTTCGGTCACTTTCACGTCGAGCCCGACCTGCTTATAGAACCCTTCCGCCACCGCTGCCGCAAAACCGGCGTTCGCGCCGCCTGCGGTCCAGTTCAGCTGGAAAGGAACCTCGGTGTCGGCGACGGCCGTCCCGCATAGACCCGTCGCGAGCGCGCAAGTCAAGATTACCGAAGACAGTTTGCCGATGGTGCTGCGCATAGTCGCGCTCCCTGTGTAGTTGGACCCGCTCGGTCCGTTTGTTGTAGGCGACTGGCCTTAGGCCAATGCGCGAGCGTTGACCTCAGTTGAACTTCGTACGTTGCCACGGCGTCATGGCCCATTCGGCGAATTCGACGACATAGTTGATCGCAATGCCGATCAGCGTGAGGACGGCAAGGACGGCGAAGGTCAGTTCGACATCCATCGTGCTGGTCCCGCGCAGGAGCACGTAGCCCAGACCTTTGTTCGAGCCGACGAACTCGGCGACGATTGCCGCGGTGGACGCGATCGTGGCGGAAGTCTTGATACCCGAGAAAATCACGGGCAGCGCCGCGGGAAGGCGAAGGAAGCGGAAGGTCTGCCAGGACGATGCGCCCATCGACTTCGTCAGATACAGCAAGCGAGTGTCGAGAATCTGGAATCCGCTGATGCTCGCGAGCAAGAGCGGGAAGAAGGTCATCAACACGGTCAAGAGCACCTTGGACTCCATGCCGAATCCAAGCCACACGAGAAAGAGCGGCGCGACCGCGATCTTTGGCACCAGCTGCATGAACATGAGCGGCGGATACACGATCTGCCGCGCAACTCGCGAAAGCGCGATTGCAAGACCAAGCGGGATGGCGGTCACCACCGTTACGCCGAAGCCCAGCAAAATCTCCGCGATGGTGATGAGCGAGTTCGACCAGATATCCCGCCAGTCGGTGACGATGCGCGCGAACACCCCCGCCGGGCTAGGCACCAGATAAGGCGGGATCTTGAACACAGGTATGGCAACCGCCCACAGCACGATGAGCGCAATGAACGTCGACGGTGGCAGGCATAGCCAGCCGATCCGCTTCGCGCGCCTTAGCGCCGCCGAAGGTGGATGGGTCGCCGGTGCTCGCGCCGATGCTTGATTCATGGAGAACGCTCCCGAAGCAGAACTTTTTCGATGCCTTGACAAACGGCGACCCGATGAAGATTCAGCGCCGTTCTTAGATTGAATGTCGTTCAATCTTGGTTGGTTGAACATTGGGGCAAACCCAGAGAACTGTAAGTTTGGGAAGGAACTTCGGTCGCTTGCGCCTAAGAGTGGCCGGTGAGCCTTACGCTGATATCTCAGTCGACGGCTTCATCGCTGGCGAAGCGGATTTCGATGATCAACGCCGTCGCTGCGCGCTGATGTACATGAAAATCGATGTGGGATTTGACGCAGATGGGTCGATGAATCTTGTTGTCGACGTTATTCCGCGCGGATTCGTTTCATCGTTCTATCGTCGCGGAAAGAAGTGCGCGGCATTGGAAAACGCGATGAGCAAACCAACTCACTGGGCCATCGCGCGCCGCAGTTTGATCGGCGCCCATCCCGTTTTAACGCCCAGAATACCCAGCAGCACCAGTCCCGCGCCAAGCCATTGACCCATGCTGAACTTGTGGCCGTAGACGATGTAGTCGAACGCAGCAGCGGACAGAGGGTAGATGAACGAAAGTATTGCGATCGCCTTGACGCTGAGTTTCTGATACGCGGAGAACACCAGGCAGTAAAGAAAAAACGTGTGAACGACGCCGAGGGTCGCGAGGCAAGCCCATTCGCTGGTGCTCGTCGGCAAAACCGAGAAATCGGCGAGCGGAGCGAGAAACAGCGAGCCCACCGCTGTCTGCACCAGGACGACGACAGCGGGAGGAACGCCCGCGGAAGCCTTAGACAACAACACTGTGCCGGCGTACAGCGCGGAGGCTGAGAGCGTCAGGACGACGCCGGCAAACACGTTCGAGCCCAGCATTAGAGCGCCATTGGCGGTCCCGACCAGGCAGACCAAACCGGCGAACGCCACGGCCGACCATAAGATGTCGTTCCGGCTTACCGCTTGCCGGAGGACCACGGCGCCGCCCAAAATCACCAGGAACGGGTTGACGTGGTAAATGACCGTAGCCAGCCCGATGTCGATAAGAGGATACGCTTTGAATAACAGCAGCCAATTTAGAACGAGAAAGATTCCCGAGACGATGATGGGCAAAAGCAGCCGGACTTGAAAATACTCTCGGCGGATAAGACCACGGGCAGCGCAATACGGAACCAGACAAATGAACGCGATAATACATCTGAAGAAAACGACGTTCGCGGGTGGCTGATTCGAGGAAACGACGAAAATGCCGATGCTCCCCGAAAGAAGCATGGCAAAGACAAGTTCCAAAATTCCGCGACGCTCTTTCATTGCCTTTCCCTGCTAAATTACCTGAAATCTACAGACTCCTTTTAATACCGCCCAACGAATTATCCTGATGGCGGCCATTCACCTTAGAGATGAGTTCGGCCGGAAGTAAAGGCACCTCGGACGGCCTACGTGAACGCTCTCCGCTGACTCATTCGCGTCGCTGATATGCCTAATGAAGTTTATGAATTGGCCGTTAGAAAGCACGCATACGAAAATTTGTCACAAGACGTTTCGCCTTTTGCGCGGGCGTATGTTGTGACGCGTAGCGTTCGCCTTGCGTGAGCGTTCCCAGATTCGTTGAAGTCGGAGGGAGCGACTGGAGCGACAGCGTATCGCTTGTCTCGTTTGCGCGTGAGGGACCTGAGAGAGCAGTCGATAAGCAAGCAGAGCCTTGTCTGCCCTGCGCCCCGGTCGGTCGCCAAGCCGGCCGGGGCGCAGGAATCAATCTTAGCTTCCCTTCTTCGTTATCGTGACTCGCGCGTTTTGGCATCCGTGAACAACCTTCTGTTCCTCTCCTTTCCGCACTTGCAGGCTTCGTCGGCGCGTGGTGCTAGTGTGTTTTCTCGATGCTGCTAAATTCGTCGATTTGCCCGCTTCGATTATTCATATGAACTCGTCGCTTTTAACCGCGATTGGACGGCTCATACGCATTTAAGCTATAGATTGACGCTCGACTTGTTACCGATTGCATTTGGGGCGCCCTCCGTAATTGAAGCTATTGTCGATTTTTCTTTCTTCAATGCAAAAATCAATAGCAGCTCTTGGATAAGCTGCGAGGCTTTACCTCATAAAGATCGATGCCGCCATACGACGCCCTTCACAGACGGCCATCTTTGGATCGCTCCCGTTCATCAACACTGAGCAACCGCTCATCAAGAAGCTTTGCCTTATTCAAAGGCCAAAATTGCTGAATATAACCTTGACGACGCCCCACCATTTTTGGCGTTGATAATATGATGGAGGTAAGCTTTGAGGACGCCTCGATTTTCGCGGTTTTCGTTTAGGCGCCACCGTGCGATCTACGGTGATAGAAGCGCCTGACGGGTTGCATCAGGTGAAGGTCCGTATCGAGCAGGTAAGAACTAAATTATTAATCATACTAAAACTAGGCGGCGGTGAATTTTATAACTGACCGGGCGGTTTTACGAGGTAAAATACCTGAATCCACTGACTATAACTTTCGTTATTTTGCGATTACAAGGTCGAACGGAGCAGACTCAATTACTGCGGCCGTGCAGATTCGAACTTGGTTAAGCACGTAAGGCGCACTGGATGTTTGATCGACATGAGAGAAATCGCCGTAGCCGACTTGGCGCACGCGTTGTTTAGGGAGAAGGCCAGGTGAGGCCACAAGACTTTGATTTAGATCTTGTCCGAGCTTTCGTTGCGGTCGCGGACACGCGCAACTTCACGCAGGCGGCCGCGCGTCTTCATCGTACTCAGTCGGCTGTGAGTATGAAGATCAAGCGTCTCGAAGAATCGATAGGCGAGCGCCTGTTCGAAAGAGACACCGTCGCCGTAACGCTAACCTCGATTGGCGAGCGGTTCGTCGGAATCGCCCAGCGGCTGATCGAAGCGCATGAAGACGCGTTTCTCTCGCTCAAGCATAGCCTTGCGGCCGGCAAACTCACGCTCGCGACTTCGGAAACATTCGCATCGTGCTTGTTGCCGCCCATTCTCGGCGCCATTGGGACGACGTTTCCCAACATCGAAATGGAAATCCGCTGCGGCCATAGCTGGAAGATGCTTGAGTCCATGGAGACTGAAAACATCGACCTGGTTATCGCGACGAAATATCCCTCCCGCCCCGACGGCGTGCCCTTGGGACATGAGCGTTTGATGTGGGTCTGCAAACAGGGTAGCGACGTCTATCAGCAAAAGCCTGTGCCGCTGGCGGTGTTTCCAGACGGATGCCTTTATCGGCGCGCGGGAATCGCAGCGCTCGACGCGAAAAAGAAAGATTGGCGCATTGCCTACACGAGTCTGAATCACGAGGGACTTCTCGCTGCCGTGGAAGCCGGCAGTGCCGTGTCGATCATGATCGAGAGCGCCGTGACCGAGCATCACCGAGTTTTGGAACCTTCGGACGGTTTTCCAACGTTGGAGCCGACCGCGATTGAATTGTATTCACGCCGATCCGATGTGTCACCGGTCGTTCGCAACGTCTCCGAAATCATCCGCAAGCATTTTGCGGCACGTCTGTGCGAGCGCAAAGTCAGCACCATACAGTCTTTAACTGCGCCGGCGATCATCGACTGACGAGCCGAGATAAGCCATCTGCGGATATCCGGGCTGACGGCTTCATCGCGCCTACTCGCCTACGCGCGGTGACAAAAAATGCGTCTTTGTATCGATGCCAGTACGGTGAGCCTTTAGGCGCGACACGCTTTTCGGCGGTCTCGTCTTGATACGGCTTCAGATTTCCGCTTCGCTCGCCGCGTCTGAAGTACCGGCATCGACATGCGAAGCTGTCTTAGCCATTCCATTGAAGACATGCGCGATCGCATTGTGAAGACCCCAGAACTCCTGGTAAGGAGGCCAACGTGAGTCACCCGATCTCAGGTCTTCTTCTCGTGCGTACGTTGCGGTAGTCCAGCGCAAGGTAGATGGCATTCGATGATGAAAATCGTGTTGCGATAGATCGCCGGGAATGACAAGCAAACGGACTGGCAAATGGTAAATCGCGTGTTCGACGGTCCATGCAATCCAGGACAAAACGTAAAGCGCGACATGCCTTTCGTCCCGCTCAGGAGTTCTTCGTCCGCAAAAACGCCCCCACGAATGCGTCGCATGGATGTACTTAGGCTGATCCCACCTTTGCGCCGGCACAAACCACGCGTGCTCGCTGATAAATTCAAGCAGCACGCTTATTTGGTAAAGAACAACGATTGGAAACAGCAGGCCGAAAACCAGCGTTGTTACGGGGCAGAGTTCAATTGCGCCCCAACACGCTAGTGCACCGCCAGCCGCAGCGACTGGCTTGAATTTCGGTGGCAGATTTCGAACCAGGCTCATGAGCCTATGCACGAAGAACGAGGCGTGGAATCGCGGCGACAGCAGAGTGACGAAGAGCTTAAGCCAGAGTGCCCTGACCGACATTCCAGACTTAAAGCCAGCGCGCCATAAAAAGGCGCCAGCCGGATCGCTGATTGTCGTGAATACGGCAGGCCGATGATGCTGGTTGAAGTGCTCTTCACGATAGTCACCCGCGGTCTGCGTCAGCGTCATTACTGCGAGAAGATCGGCGATGAAAAGATCACGAGAAGCTATCCCTTTAAAGCGACCGTGAATGCACTGGTGCGCGACCGTGCTGATCATGCGACGCGCTCCATTCACCGCCATGATCCAGCCGCACGATAGCGCGAGAATGAAGCACGGACCTCCGGTCTTGAAGGCAATGACGGCAAGCGAGAGACCTGTCAAATAAGTCGCCACCGCACTCAAGGCGTAAAGCGTCGGCGTCGGTTCGAAAAGAGGTGTTTGTCCGGGCGCCGGCTTTCCTGTCAACCAGGTCCAGAACCTGGCTGTCCACCACGGAAATACCTGATAACTTTCACGCGTCGAGGCCAATTTGCACCTCGTCTTGCAGCGTGAAGCGCTCGCCAACGCTGCGTTTGTCGCGGAGAAAACGAACATAGCGATCTGCCTTCGATCGCAACGAGGCGTCGCGCGAATGTTCCGCTACGTAAGGCAGCCACTCGAAGAACTCGGCGATATGCGCTTGCCGATAGAAATGGACTTTCGATAAAAGGCCAACCGCCTGATGAAAGTTTGCAAGAGTGAGCGTGGCGGCGAGTGAACGAAGCTCTTCCTGGAATGAATCACCCAAAGGCATTCGCTGCACGACTTCGGGTCTATTCACGACGTGCCCGGTTGAGCCCGCACCGGCATTGAATACGCTCTCGATGGGCAGCTTGTCCAAATCAAAGTCGAGACAAAGATTCAAGCGGCGCCCAGCCGAGTAATTGATGGCCGAATGCAGATTCGATGCATCGAGAAACCAGATCTCGTCTGGACGCATGCGAAAGACCGTGTCGCCATCGGAATGCAGACAGATACGATTCGTCAGTAACGGTACATGCACACGAGTCCATGGCGCAGCCGCGAATTCCACAAAATCTCTGTGGGGAACCAACACGCCGTCGCCAAGCGAATGAATTCGAGCAAGTCGAAGCAACGACGTGTCGAACGTCGCGCTTATCCAATCGTTGAGCGCAGGGAGAAGATTCCCGCGTGATGTCGGCCTGACCGATGACCCGCGTTCTAGCACGACGCCATCGTCGTCGCTTCCTGTTTGATTCCAGATGACGAAGCTCTTCCAGTCTCCGAAGTGAAACTCGCTGTAGTGCTTGTTGTCATCGGTAAAGCTAAGAACTGCGTTGAGTTCGCACGGAGCCATAATAAAGTGCGACTTACCAATTATTCGCGAATTCATCGATTGTTTAGGCCGAGTTGAGCCAGCAGTCGAGCATGAAAACTCGACCGCAACGAGCGTTTGAATGGAGCTGCGCGAGCGCCCTTGTCGCAAGAATCTTGCTGCGAAAAGCGCGCGGCGTGGGCGGGACTTTTTGAAGTACTGCTGGGTCAGTGGCTTTTAACGGACATCATCTCGCGGGCGACCGCATTCCAAAAGCGCTCGAAAAGTTGCAGGTGCGTGTTGAAGCCTGCGGTTAATCTCGTGAGCGCGTCTGTGTCCGATACGAATTGCTTCGCCGCGCTGAGGGACTCGACTTTGTGTTCTTTCTCTGTAGCGCCGATGTGTGCGTAAAAGTACTCGCAGGACTCGTGAAACTCGTCCTCTTCTTCCCATAGGTCCTTGTAGACCAAAGCTCCGTCATAGAGTTTTCGGAGCATCGTGTACGCCTGCCATTCGAGCGCCAGTTGTGCTCCAGCGGCAGTTGCATTGTCATCGCCATAAAGACGCTTTTCTCCTTCGATGAGCGCCTGCGTTTCCGGCAGAACCTTCAAGTCATGTTGAACCGAAGCCCAATCGAGACGAGAACCTTCTCCAATCTTGCGACCGAGATCGCTCAACCAAGCGTCGAAGAGAATCGAGTGGACCTTCTCCGGATTGCCGTATCCCATCTCCGAATACAACGTCTTCGCGTATTCCGCTTGCGCGACCACGTTGCGCGTGCTGCTTATCATCACCGCCAAGACTTCTGGGAACGCGCGATTGAATTCGCCGTAGTTTCTCGCAAAGATTGCGATCTGCCGTGCGTTCAAGCGCTCACGGGTCCATAGAGAGTAGAAGTCGTTATCGAGCGCTCCACTCGACATGGCGGATCGGGCTAATGCTTCTAGTTCGTCGGAGAAGTTCTTTGTCGACAGACGTGCCGACCCGTCCCGAACGCTCGTGCGATCAAGCATCTCAGTTTCCTTTTAAATCAAATAAATTCGTTTACTTTCAATGACTTAGACAACACGCGCAGTTTCCACCGCCAACCTGTCATAGCGCCAACAAAAGTTATTGATAAGGTTGATGACGGTTTCTGATGACCGTGAAGACGCCTTGATGATGGGAGTGCTCGAACGTTGCTGCGTGACTCGGATTCACGGCGCGCGAAACCCGGCGCATTCGAATGGCAATGGAGACCTGCGAGCTTAAACACGATCCAGACGGGAGTAGCATGGCCGAGCATCGACGCGCCGAGAGCGGAGCACTGTGCATGCGACCCTGCGCGATCGATGTGAGCCGGAACCGATTCTTCCTGACCTGCATGGAGTGACGAATGGCCTATCACAACTATCACAAGCGCAAGATCGCCAATCAGGATCTGCATCCCGAAACGCAAATGATGTCGTATGGTTACGACCCGTTTCTTTCGGAGGGTTCAGTCAAGCCACCCGTGTTTCTCACATCGACTTTCGCGTTCCGCACGGCCGAAGACGGTGCGGCGTTTTTCGATATGGTCGCCGGGCGCAAGCCTTCGCCCGATGGAGAGAGCGCCGGTCTCGTCTACAGTCGTTTCAATCACCCCAATCTCGAGATTGTCGAGGATCGTCTCGCGCTGCTGGACGGCTCAGAAGCCGCCGCCGTCACGTCTAGCGGCATGGCGGCGATTGCCGCGATCCTGTTCGCGTTCCTCCGACCCGGCGATTGCGTCGTGCAGTCCGCGCCGCTCTATGGCGGCACCGAAACTTTGATCTCCAAATTCCTTCCTGACTGGGGTATTCGTTCGCACGTGATTGCCGATGGCCTTTCCCGTGAAGCGATTTCCACCGCACTGGAAGCGGCAGCGAAGAAAGGCCGTGTCGGCATGTGTTACGTCGAAACGCCGGCCAATCCGACCAACGCGTTGTTCGATCTCGACGGTCTGCGTCAGGAAATCGATGCGTTTGAATCGCGGCATGGCTATCGCCCTCTTTCCGTATGCGACAACACTTTGCTCGGGCCGTTGTTTCAGCAACCGGTAAATCAAGGCATCGACCTGAGCGTGTATTCGCTGACCAAGTACATCGGGGGGCATAGCGATCTCGTTGCGGGAGGCGTCACCGGCAGCAAACCTCTGATCACGCGAGTTCGCGCGATTCGCGGCACGCTAGGATCACAACTCGACCCTCACTCCTGCTGGATGATCACGCGTTCGATGGAGACCCTCGTTTTGCGGATGGAGCGCGCAGCGCAGAGCGGCACGGCCGTCGCGCGATGGCTCGCAAACAACCCTTTCACACCGATCGAGGTGCTGCATTCCGAACTCATCGACGACCCGGTTTATCAGACGGTGTATCGACGTCAATGCAGCGGGCCGGGATCGACATTCGCATTCGTTCTCGACGGCGGGCGCGAACAAGCATTCAAGCTCATCAACGGACTCGGCTTGTTTAAATCGGCCGTGAGTCTCGGTGGCACGGAGTCGCTTATTTGTCACCCGGCATCGACGACACACTCTGGTGTTCCCGTTGAAGTACGCGCCGCCGCGGGCGTGTCAGAAGGACTCATTCGTGTGTCGGTAGGGCTGGAGCATCCTGACGATTTGATCGCCGATCTGTCGAATGCTTTAGGGCAATGCTGAAGGCTCATTGTTCTTCATGATCCATTTGAACTTGGGCGCCTCGATCCAATTTGTGCCGGAGACGGTGTAGGCGGACAATGCCAGTTTTGTTGGCTCACGAAATACGACGTAATTCACGAGAAACCTGTCTTCTAAGTCTAGTCGATTGGACATTATTTTTATAATGTCGCTAGGGTGGCTCAACCGTCATCGGAGGCGTTGCTTCTGTCTGTCGCCAGCTATGAAAGCTGGCGATAGTCAACGCGCCCTCTAATGCGCACCTGCAAACATTCAAGCAAAATGCGATGGCACATCCCCGATGCTGTGGATCGCCGCGTTTGCTTCGGTCGTCGACTCCTTGAAGCGTTGCGCAATACCGTTTGTTGGAAGCGACGTGACGCAGAAAGAGCGACCTTTTGTGGATCGTCAACATCAGAATCGCAACACGCATCGAACTATCGTCCATGCCGAAACCATGCTTATCGAAGCCTCCGCTTCATCGCGATGTCCCTGACGACGTCTACATGTGGCTAGTTGAAATCGACGTAACCGCGTCGTTGACGGAAGCGGCCGCCGGCGTCTTGAACGCCCAAGAACTCGCACGCGCGAGTCGCTATCGGCATCCGGCCGATGCCGCGCGCTTCGCCACCGTACGCGCCGCCTTGCGACACGTGTTGTCTCTCACGCTGGATGCCGATCCCGCAGGCCTCGTCCTCGAAACCGACGCGAATGGCCGACCCTTTCTCGCAATGCCTCACGCGCCGGATTTCAACGTCTCGCATTCGGGTGCTTATGGACTGATCGCCTTATCGGCATCGCGGCGCGTGGGCGTGGATATCGAAGAGACGCGGTCTTCGCTCGACTGGCTCGAACTGCAGTCCGCCGTTTTTGCCGATGCCGACCGGCGCGCTCTCGATGCACTGCCCGAACTTGCTTGCAGCGCAAGCTTTTTCGCTTGCTGGAGCGGCAAGGAATCGGTGTTGAAGGCACGCGGCGAAGGCCTGGTTAGCGCACAGTTCGGTCTCACCAGCTTTTCGGTGCTGCCTTGTCTGGAGGGCCGCTTCGCCGTATCGAGCGCGGCGGGCGATATTCGCGCCGCGGCGCTCGATGCGCCGGCAGGCTACGTCGCCGCCGTCGCGTGGTCTTCAGCATCGATCGTGTCATAGCACAATCTCAAAAGCGCCCGCTTCGACGCCCTTCCAAAACCGTCTCGACCACCCCGGGCGACTTATCGATATCCTGTTCCGTGAATGCAAAACGCGTCCGCTCCTTGCGCGCGTAACGCTTCGTGCCATCGCGATAACGCGGAGATGCCGGATCGTCCGATTCGGAATGCGCGAGCAAGGTGTCAGCCTGCGGTCCATTTGCGCCGAAGCCGACCACCTGCACATAGCTATTGCCATGTGCATCGCGATCGAGCAGCAGGCCGTGCTTAACGAGGTCGTGCGACGGACACGCCACCATGGAAATAAACTTTGGAATCGCAACCGCCGTAGAGCGGGATTTTCGTGTTGTCATCGAGCGCATAAAGCATTTCGCCGCGCGTCGAATCGAACGCGAAACCATTCGTCTCCAGCGCCACCGCCGCCGCCGCGAGCGCCTGCGCGATCGCCGGGTTATCCGTTCTGAGGCCAGCAGGCGTCGCGAGCGGACGCGCAGGATCGAATGCTTCGGCATAAAGCCGCGTGTCCGGAATATCGCTTGCACGACGTTTGTCGTAGGGTGGCAATCATCTTGACGTTGCCCTTCCAACAATGTTATCTATCATTTGTAGGGCCACCAAAACCGGTCGCGGCGCTGGTCGTTTACCCGTGCCGGGGAACGCTTCCAGCGTGTGCGCACGACCCTGATACGTGTCTGCTGTTTGTGAGGACGGCTGATGTGTGAGCGATATACGAGATCGTTGCTGGCCGGATGTCGATCCACAATCAGCACGATTGCCGCGGCCTCGCTTCTGCTTTTCGGTAACGCGTCGCGCGCCCAAAGTTCCGCGGATGACGCAAACAAAAGTAACAACCCGCTCAATCTCGCGGCGTCGTTCAACATTCAAGACTATTACGTGCCGAGCGTACATGGCGCGCACGCACATACCAACGACTTCCTGCTGAGACCAACCGTTCCCGTCGGTCCCAACAGCATCGTGCCGGTGCCTGAAATTTTTCGATTGACGGCACCACTCAGCACGAGGCCAGATCCAACCGGCGGCTACAACACCGGACTGGGCGACATCAATCTCTTCGACATTTTTCTGCTCAGTCAGGGACAGACGCAGATCGGCATTGGCCCGCTCATCACTTTGCCGACAGCGACCGACCCGAGCCTCGGAAGCGGCAAGTGGCAGGCCGGGCTCGCGGCGGTCGTGGTGAACGCGAATAAAGCCCGGCTCATCGGTGCGTTGGTTCAATGGCAGCATTCATTCGCCGGACAGAGCAGCCGGCCGACGGTTCAGTCGTTAACGGCGGAGCCGTTCGGCATTTTCAATCTCCCCGATGGTTGGTATATCCGGTCGACGGGAATCTGGACCTTCGATCTTCAGCACGGCAGCTACTACATCCCTGTTGGCCTGGGTGCCGGAAAGGCGTGGAAAGGCGGATCGACTATCTACAACGCGTTCGTCGAACCTCAATATTCCGTTGCTCACTCGGGCGCAGGTGTTCCGCGCTGGCAAATTTTCGCGGGACTCAATATGACTTTCGGAAGATAGACGGCAACGTCAAAGGACGAGACGCCATGCATCGAGTCATCACTCGTTTCGGGACGATTGCGCTGAGCCTGTTGTTTCTCGCGCCCGGCGCTTACTCGCAAGATACGGTCAGTCCGGAGGAGGCGCGCGGCATCGCCAAGGATGCGTTCATCTACGCCTACCCGATGCTGTTCAACTACAAAACAATGTATGAGCAAGCGGTCGACCCCAAGTCGAAGAGCTATGTAGGCGGCTTCGGCAAATTTCGCAATTACTCGCAGCCCTATAGTCCCGAGAACAAGGACATTGTCACGCCCAACAACGACACGCCTTATTCCTGGGCGTGGCTCGATTTGCGACGGGAACCTTGGGTGCTGACCGTGCCGCGTGTCCCTGACGAGCGCTACTACGTGTTCCAGTGGATCGACCTTTTCACGTACAACTTTGCATATGTCGGCTCGCGAACCACGGGCAATGGCGCGGGTCATTATCTTTTTGCAGGGCCGAACTGGCATGGCGAAACGCCAAAGGGTGTTGACAAGGTGTTTCGTTCGGAGACGGACTTTATCTTAACGCTCGGCCGTACCGCCCTGAACGGTCCTGAGGACGTTAAGAGCATGCAGGCCGTGCAGAAAGGATACCGGGTCACGCCGCTCTCTGCCTTTGAACACGATCATGCTCCCGCTGCAGCGCCTAAGCTCAACTTTCCGGTTTGGAACGAGGCGAAGGCAACGTCTATCGACTTCATCGCCTATCTGAATTTCTTGCTGCAGTTCACGCAACCGCCCGCACCGTCCGAAGCGGAACTCATGCGGCGCTTCGCCAAGATTGGCATTGCGCCGGGCCGGCGTTTCGACGCATCTGCCTTGTCGCCGGACATGAAGCAGAGCATCGTGGCGGGCGTCGCGGATGGAAAAGCCGCGCTCGACGATGCCATGAAGCACACGACCAGTTCCTATGACCTCTTCGGCACGCGGGACGACCTTAAGGGAAACTATCTGACGCGCGCCGTGGCTGCCGCGATGGGAATTTACGGCAACACCAAGGAAGAGGCGGTGTATGTCGGCACTCGACTGGGTGCCGATCACCAACAATTGATGGGCTCGCAACCTTACGTCGTTCATTTCGACAAGAAAGATCTGCCGCCTGCACGCTTCTTCTGGTCAATGACAATGTACGACTTGCCAGGCCGGCACCTCGTCGCGAATCCCATCAAGCGATACTCAATCGGCGACCGCACCAAAGGCATCAAATACGGTGCCGATGGCTCGCTCGATATCTATCTACAGCACGCTTCGCCTGGAGCAGACAAGGAATCGAACTGGCTGCCAGCCCCAAACGGCCCCTATGATGTCATCGCGCGAATCTACGGACCAGACCCGTCGGTCTTTAATGGAACGTGGAAATTTCCGGTTCCGCAGAAGCGTTGAATTCGACTGATTGGACGGTTGATCAACACTATGGGAGCGTGCTGTGAAGAAGCCCACGGCGGTGCACGTGGCACGCTCTCGGCATTGGCCCGATGGTCACACGATCGGGCACAGTCAGTCACGCCAGTGTCAGCGTCGCTTCGGCGGGTCGACGAATTTCAAGTAAGCCGTCATCCGAAGGGAATCTCATGCAACTCTCGATGAGCGCGACATTTCAGTAGGACATTCAGGTAAGCGACGTTGCCGTCTGCTGTGAATTGAACCGTACTTCAAAGAAAAAGGGCTTCGCGATGAAAAGAGCACGTAAGCTCGTCTCTCTTGTGACTGCCGTGACCAATTTGCCGATGGAGTCGTGCTGCGCGCTGCAACGGCGCAGCGCGACTGCAAACAACAAACGAGCCATCGCGGCCGCACTGATTGCAGTGACACTAACCGCCTGCCACACGACTCACTCGATCAATTCGTCCCAGCCGCCAACGAAGCTTGCGATTACTGCCAGTACGAATGAAATTCGAGCCGTCGCCAAGGACGCGTATATCTATGGAACACCCATGGTCGCGACCTACACGACCATGTACGCGTTCTCGATCGATTCAAGCAACCCGCAGTACAAAGGTCCTTTCAACACCATCCTGAATATCTCTCGGGTTTTCACGCCGGACGACACTGCCTTCGTCACACCGAACTCGGACACACCTTACTCGTTCGCCGGCCTCGACCTTCGCGCCGAGCCGGTTGTCATCACGATCCCGCCAATGGAGCCGAAACGCTATTTCGTGTTCCAACTGATGGACCTTTATACCTTCAACTTTGCCTATATCGGCACTCGCACCACTGGTAATGGTGGGGGCAATTTCTTGATTGCCGGACCCAACTGGAAGGAAGCGCCGCCGCCCGGTATCACGCAGGTTATCCGCTCAGAAACCGAGCTCGTTAGTGTCGTTGGCCGCACCCAGCTCTTCAACCCAGGCGATCTCGATAACGTCAAGACAATCCAGGAAGGCTATCGGGTGCAAACTCTTTCTTCGTTTGCTGGTAGCGCGGCCCCGCCCTCGGCACCCTCGATTCAATGGATCAAGCCATTACGACCTGACATGCAGCACACGTCGCTCGAGTTCTTCAACCAACTCGCGTTCGCCTTGCAGTTCACGCCAGTCAACCCAACGGAGAGCGACTTGCGAAGCCGGTTCACGACGATTGGAATCGTTCCGGGACGACCGTTCGACGTCGGCGCGCTTTCCGAGGAACAGAAAGCGGCGTTGCTCTCCGGAATGGAAGACGGTCAGAAAGAGATCGACTTAAAGCGCGCGTCCCTTGGTGGGAAGACTGACACGTTATTCGGAACACGCGCGTACCTGAAGAACGACTATGTTGCACGGGCTACAGGTACGCAGGTTGGGATCGGCGCGAACTCGCGGGAGGAGGCGCTCTATCCGATCCTCGAAAAGGATTCGAGCGGCCAGCAACTTGACGGCAGCAGGCATCGGTATACGTTGCACTTCGAGAAAGGCCAACTGCCACCCGTCAATGCGTTCTGGTCGATGACCATGTATGCCTTGCCAAGCCAGTTGCTGGTGAAGAACTCCATCGATCGCTACTTGATCAATTCTCCGATGCTGCCTTCGTTGAAAACCGATCGCGATGGTGGTACGACGATCTACGTCCAAAGCACATCACCCGGCAAGGCCAAGGAGGCAAATTGGCTACCCTCGCCGGCCGGCCCTTTCATGGTGACAATGCGGTATTACTGGCCCAAGCCTGAGCTTCTAAATGATCAGTGGCACACACCAGAACTTCGGCAAGCACCCTAGAAAAAAAGAATCTCATTTGCTTCGCCGTGACGCGCGACGGCGAAGCCGGTCTGAATTTTCCATGCGATGGGTAGTACAGGTTCCTTTCGCACGTCGCGCCTTATCTGCGCGTGCTGTCGGACCTGATTCGCGCCGGACGACCCGCGAGCGACATAGTGAAGGCGACGCTTCTGGAGGTGCAAAACGCTGACGCTCAACCCCGAAGCCACGCGTGACTATTCGCAGCACGCGTAGCGATGTCAGTGTTTCAACTCGACCACGTAACGCTCGACATCGCACCGCAAGCGCTCAACCCCGAAGCCACGGCGAAAACCGAACAATCTGTAAAGGCGACCGCGATGGCAATCCAATGACTTGAATTAAACCCGGCGGCCTTGAATGCTGCTGGGCTTTTTGTGTCCACGCATGCCCGCTCGATGCTCCAGCGAGTTCGTCATCCACCAGTCGTTGACGATATCCCAGCCACCGCTTTCACGGCCCCCCGAACCATCCGCTCGACCACCGCCTGTACGGCATCGGCACGCGCTGGCGCATAGTCGAACGGAGGCGTCTCGTCCATATACGTGCTCTGACACATCTCCAGCTGCACGGCATGAACGCCCTTCTCCGGCGCGCCGAAGTGCCGCGTGATGAAACCGCCCTTGAAGCGGCCATTGGCAATCCACGTATAGCCGCTCTCCGCAGCCCCGTCGACGACCGCCTGCAACACCGGCGGCGCTGCCGTCCGCCCGTCCTGCGTACCGATGTTCAGATCCGGCAGCTTGCCCTCGAACAGACGCGGCAATACGCTTGCGATCGAATGCGCTTCCCACAACAGCACGTTTGCATGCTTCTCGCGCAGGCGCGCGAGTTCGCCGGCGATGGTGTCGTGATACGGCTTCCAGTAAGCCGCGACGCGGCGCTGCTTTTCGGCGGCGTCGGGCACGCAGCCTTCGCGATAAACCGGCTCCCCGCGAAACGTCAGGTCCGGGCACAAGCCCGTCGTGGTCTGCCCCGGATAGAGGCTTTCGTCCGAAGACGGCCGGTTCAGGTCGATCACATAACGCGACAGGCGCGCGCCGAGCACGGTCGCGCCGAGTTCACGCGCGAACGCGTAGAGGCGGTCGAGATGCCAGTCGGTATCGGCGACCGTCAGCGCAATGTCCGTGTATTGGCCGCGCAGGTCGTCGGGGATGATCGTGCCGAGGTGCGGAATCGACAGCAGGAGCGGCGCATCGCCGCGAGTGAGGGTGAAGATTTCGTTCATGGCGTGAGTAGCGAAGGGTAATCGAGGTTGAGAGCAGTACATTCAAAGCAACGCGTCGTCCCGCAATGTCGGCAAGGCACGCTTGAGCGCGGGACGAATCAGATGGTCGAGCACGCGGCGTGTGAGCACGGCGATCTCATCGACGAAATCGCTCCATTCGCCTTGTCGATGCAGCAGAAAGAACTCGCGTCGCCCAAGCCGGCTCGCGGGCAGAGGCAGCACGGCGATTTCATCCAGATAATGCCGCGCTTGCCAGAGACACAGCGGTGTCGAGATGGCGAAGCCGAGTTTCGCGGCGACGAGGCTCAGGAGCGGATCGGTCGCATCGAACTCGTAGCGGCGCGGACTTTCGATACCCAGATGCCGCGCGAAGCGCTCCACCTGCTGGCCGATCACCGAGCGCGCCGTATAACGGATCAACGGCAGTTCCGTTGCAAGCTGCCGCCATGACGACGCTCCTTGGCGCTCATCGAGCCAGCGTCGCGACACGACGGCCACGAACGCTTCCGAAAACAACGGCATCTCGACGATACGGCTGTCGTTCAGCACCGTTTGCGTACAGACCGCGATATCGACCTCGCGCGCGTGCATCTGGTCGGACAGGCCCGGCGTGAGTCCCGACCACAAGGCAATCTGCCGCGCGGAACCGGACATCGCGCGAATGAGTTCGGGGCCGACCGTCGCCGCGAAGGAATCGACGCAGCCAAGCCGCAGAGGCAGCGCTCCCGCCAGCGACGCATCGCCGATACGCGTGCTCACCATTTGCGCATGGTCGAGCAGCGGCCCGGCGAGTTCGAGCAGCGCGCGTCCCGCCAGATTCGGACGCGGCGGGCGGCTGTCGCGATCGAACAAGCCAGCGCCCTGCTCGCGCTCGAGCGACGCAATCGACTGGCTCACCGCGCTCTGGCTCACGCCCAGATGTTTCGCGGCTGCCGTCATCGAACCGGTCTCGCAAACGGCGACGAAGGCCTGCAATGCGCGTAGATCGATAGGTGGTGGGGTGCGTCTCATCGCGTTTCCGTGGTTTGCAGGCACGCGCCCGGCCAAGTCCCGCCGTGCGGCGCTCATGTTGCACGCACTGGGCTGGAAGCCGCGCGTCTCGCGCAAACGCCCGCATGGGCCATAAGTTTGCCTTATGCAAAATGATCGTGCGTCGTTTGTCGAGATCGGGGCCCGTGTCGCATTAATGACAGTAGACGTCGAGTTTGTGCCGGTTCCGGCGATTTTGGACCGGTACATTCATTCGTCACGGGCATCGAGGCGCGGGAGGCCGCAGTGGAGACACTGGTTTTTATCTGGAGCAACGCGGCGTCGATCGCTTCCATGCTGGTCGATCACGTGTTGCTGGTGCTTGCCGGCGTCGGCTGCGCCATCGTGACGGGCGTCGCGCTCGGCATCGTCATCACGCTCAACGAGCGGCTCGCGCGCGTGGTGTTGTACGCCGCCGCGATGCTCATGACGATCCCATCCATCGCGCTCTTCGGCTTGCTGATTCCGGTACTCTCGCTGATCGGACAGGGCATCGGCTTTCTGCCTGCCGCCATCGCGCTCTTTCTGTATGCGCAATTGCCGATCGTGCGCAACACCTACGCCGCGATCCGCAACCTCGATCCCGCGCTGCGCGAAGCCGCCAACGGCATGGGGATGACCGCGTGGCAGCGGCTCTACCGCGTGGAGATGCCGATTGCCGTGCCGATCATCATGGCGGGCGTACGCATGGCGGTGGTCATGAATATAGGCATTGCGGCGATTGCCACGTATATCGGCGCGGGCGGGCTCGGGCGGCTGATCAGCCGGGGCATTTCGCAATCCGATCCGCGCCAGTTGATCGCGGGCGCGGTGATCGTCGCGCTGCTCGCGATCCTCGCCGACCTCGGCCTGGGCGCGCTGCAATGGCGCCTGACGCCGGAAGGCATGCGGCCGCGCCAGGCGCGCTTCTTCTGGCGCCGCAACGCGACGCGCGGGCCGCTGGTGACGGCCGCGACGGCCGCGACGCCGATTTCATCCACAGCGGAGGGACGATGATCGATCTTCGACATCTGACGAAGCGATTCGAAAAGCGCGGCGAAAAGCCAGTCGTCGACGACGTGTCGATGACGATCGGCGAAGGCGAACTCTGCGTGCTGCTCGGGCCGTCCGGTTGCGGCAAGACGACGACGCTCAAGATGATCAACCGGCTCGTGCAGCCCACCTCAGGGCAGATTCTGATCGGCGGCGCGGATACGGCGGGCTTCGATATCGTCGAGTTGCGGCGGCGCATCGGCTATGCGATTCAGCAAGTCGGCCTGTTCCCGAACATGACGGTCGCCGAGAACATCGGTATCGTGCCGAAGATGCTCGGCTGGGACAAAACGCGCATCCGCGAGCGCACCGAAAAGCTGTTGGAGATGGTCACGCTCGATCCGGCCATCTACATGCGATGTTATCCGCGCGACCTGTCGGGCGGGCAACAGCAGCGCGTGGGCGTGGCGCGCGCGCTCGCCGCCGATCCGCCGGTGATGCTGATGGACGAACCGTTCGGCGCCATCGATCCGATCAATCGCGCGTCGATTCAGGACGAATTCCGCCATATTCAGACGACCCTGAAGAAGACCGTGATGTTCGTCAGCCACGACATCGACGAAGCCATGAAAATGGGCGACAAGGTCGCGATCTTCCGCAACGGCAAGCTCGAACAACTGGCGAGCCCGGATGAACTGCTGGCGCGTCCCGCGAGCGCGTTCATCGCCGATTTCGTGGGCACTGACCGGGCGCTCAAGCGTCTGCGCCTGATGCGCGCCGTCGATGCGGCGCTGGAACCGGCGCGCGTCGCGCGGCTCGGCTACCCGAGCGCCGATGCCCGTGCGCTCTTGCGCGATCACGTGGCCGACGCACTGGTCGTGCTCGACGCCCACGGCAGACCGGCCGGCCACGTCGGCGCGGCCGAACTCGACGCCAGCGGCGCCACGCTCGAAGCGCCGAGTCTGCGCGCGTTGCCGGGCGTGGTGCGCGCGGGCGACGACCTGCGCGCGGTCATGTCGATGCTGCTCGCGCACGGCGCGTCGTGGCTGCCGGGCGTCGACGCGGACGGACGCTTCATCGGCTACGTGACGTATGAACGCATCGCGCTGATGGCGCGCGCGGCGTGCGTGTCCGGCGCGGCATTGCCCGAAGGCGGCTTGGCCTCGTCCGCTGGCGACGCGGCGAAAGCAGGCGATGCATCGCGCGATGACGGGGCGCATCCCGAACTCGCATTCGGAGGCGCGCGATGAACCATCGACGCGGCGGTTCGCGTATTGCGTTAGGCGCGATGATGGCGTTGGCCAGCGCATCGGCGCATGCAGACGACTGGCTCGCATCGATCGGGCAGTATCGCGCGGACATCGTCTATCAGTCCGGCCAGCAGATGCTGATGGTGCTGATCGCGGGCGTCGCGGCTATCGTGGTTGCGGTGCCCGCGGGCATCTGGCTGAGTCGCCCCGACAACGGCCGGGCCGCGCAGTTCGTGATGTTCACGCTCAACGCGGGCCAGGCCGTGCCCAAGCTCGCCATTCTCGCGCTCGCCATGAGCGTGCTCGGCATCGGCGCGAAGCCCGCGATTCTCGCGTTATGGCTCGCCACGCTGCTGCCCATCGCGATGAATACATACGAAGGCATACGCGCCGTGCCGCCCGCGCTGATCGAGGCCGCGAACGGCATCGGCATGACGCAACGGCAGATTCTCTTCAAGGTGGAATTGCCCAACGCCATGTTCGTGATTCTCGCGGGCGTGCGCACCGCGCTCGCCATCACAGTCGGCACCGCACCGCTCGCGTTCCTCGTCGGCGGCGGCGGTCTCGGCGAGCTTATTTTCACGGGCATCGACCTCAACGATTTCACGATGCTGCTTGCGGGCGCCATCCCGACCGCCCTGCTCGCGGTCGCAACCGACCTGTTCGTCGCGCAGATGCAGCACTGGCTCGTGCCGCGCGGCGTCAGTCCTCAACGCTGATCTTTCCTGGATAACGAAGCTCATGCTCAAGCCTTTGCTGTCATGCAAACTGTGGTCGCGTCTTTTCGGCGCATCCCTGTTCACGCTTGCCCTCGGAACGATGGCCCTGCAGGCCGCGCAGGCTGCGCCAACCGTCACGGTCGGCGGCAAGAACTTCACCGAACAAGTGCTGCTGGCGGAAATGACCACACAACTGCTCAAGGCGAAGGGTTTCACGGTCGTCAAGAAAGACGGCATGGGCAGCACGGTGCTGCGTCAGGCGCAGGAAAACGGTCAGGTGGACGTGTACTGGGAATACACCGGCACTTCGCTCATCACCTACAACAAGGTGACCGACAAGCTCGACCCGCAGCAAACTTATGCGCGCGTCAAGGAACTGGATGCCCAGAAAGGTCTCGTGTGGCTCGACCCGTCGAAGGCGAACGATACCTACGGCATCGCCATGAACCGCGATGTCGCCCAGAAGCTCGGCGTCACGACCATGAGCGACCTCGCCAAGGTGCTCAACAGCGGCAAGGAACTGACCTTCGCGTGTAACTCCGAGTTCTATGCGCGCCCGGACGGCCTGCGTCCGCTGCAAAAAGAATACGGCTTCAGCTTCGGTCCGTCGCAGATCAAGCGGATGGATTCGGGTCTCACCTATCAAGCGCTGAAGGACCGTCAGGTGGACACCGCGCTCGTTTTCACGACCGATGGCCGCGTGCCCGCTTTCAACTTCATAGTGCTGCGTGACGACAAGAGTTTCTTCCCCGCCTACGCGCTTACGCCGGTCGCACGCAAGGCGGCGCTCGACGCGAATCCGAACCTCGCGGGCATCCTGAACGCGCTGTCGGCCAAACTCGACGACGCAACGATGGCGCGACTCAACGCCGAGGTCGACGTCCAGAAGAGGTCGCTCGACGAGGTGTCGGCTACTTTCCTCAAGTCCGCCGGACTGATCTGACGCGCGTCCGATGAAGCCTTTTATCGTCGCCGCCGCGCAAACCGAAACCGTCGCGGGCGATCTGGCCGCGAATCTGGCGGCGCATCGCCGCTTTATCGACGAAGCACGCGGGCGCGGCGTTCAGTTGCTCGTGTTTCCCGAGTTGTCGCTTGCCGGTCACAGTGCGGGCGCCGATGCCTTGAGGCTCGCCTTGCCGCGCAATGCCGCCGCGCTCCTCGAGCTGGCTGAAGCGTGCTCGCCGCTTGCCGCCGTGGTTGGCTTCGTCGAGGAAGCGGCGGGCGCGCAGTTCTACAACAGCGTCGCGACACTGTACGCGGGACGCGTGGTGCACGTGCATCGCAAGATCGCGCTTGCCACTTACGGCCGGCTCGACGACGGCAAGCACTACGGACACGGCGCGCGGCTCGACCAGTTCACGCTGCCCGCCGATCCGCGCTGGCAGATCGCCACGCCCGTGTGCGCGGATTTGTGGAGCCCGGCGGTGATGCATCGGCTTGCCTGCGACGGCGCGACGCTATGCGCGGCGCCGGTGAGTTCGGCAGTCGAAGCCGTGGGCGACGCCTTCGACAATCCGCGCGGTTGGGACACGGTGCTGCGCGCCCATGCACTCGTCTACGGTCTGCCTGTCGTGTTCGCCAATCGCGTCGGCCGTGAAAACGGCCTGCGCTTTTGGGGCGGCTCGCGCGTCGTCGGGCCGCGCGGCGAAACGCTCGCGCAAAGCGAATCGGCACGTGAGGAACTGGTCGTGGCGACGCTCGACTACGAAGCCGTGCGCGCCGCGCGCTTCGACTTGCCGACCCTGCGCGATGCCCGCGGCATCCACGCACTCGAAAGCGGCATCGTGTCGGTTTCGTGATCGCGTTGGTCGTGTGTCTGCCCGCACCGGTCATATCCGCGACCGACAATCGATTCAACTGATCGTTCGCATGGGAGTGTGACGATGATCGACCCGACGCGCGTGCGCGCCGCCCTGGCCGAGCGCCAGGACAACTTCTCGCTGCCGCAGCCTTTCTATACCGATGAAGCCTTTCATCGGCTCGACCTCGACGCCGTCTTCAACGACGAGTGGCTGTTCGCCTGCAACAGCTGCGAACTGCGCGAACCGGGCGATTATCTGACGCTGGAAATCGGCGCGACATCGGTGCTCGTGCTGCGCGACATGGACGGCGAAATCCGCGCGTTCTTCAATACCTGCCGGCATCGCGGCTCGCGCATCTGTCTCGAAGAGAAAGGGCATGCGCATCGGCTTACTTGTCCGTATCACCAGTGGGTGTACGACCTCGACGGCGCGCTCCTGCATGCGCGGCAGATGCCGGCGGGCTTCGAGCGCGAGGGCTACGGCTTGCGCGCCGTGCATGTCGAGATCGTGTGCGGCATGGTCTATATCTGCCTTGCCGCGACGCCGCCCGACATCACGCGCTTTCGCGACGCGGTCACGCCCTACCTCGCGCCGCATCAGCCGTGGCGCACCAAGGTCGCGGCCAGCGTGACGATGATCGAGGAAGCCAACTGGAAGCTCGTCATCGAGAACAATCGCGAGTGCTATCACTGCGCGGCCAATCATCCGGAGTTGCTTGCGACGCTCGTCGAATTCGCGTTGCCCGACGATCCCGCTGGCTCGCGCGACTTCCGTCTGTTGATGGAAGCCCAGGCTGCGAAGTGGGACCGTCACGGCTTGCCGCATTTGCCCGCCGATGGCGGCGACGAATTCCGCTGCATCCGGCTGCCGTTTCATCGCGGCGCGGTGTCCTTCACGCCGGATGGATCGCCCGCGTGCGGCAAGCTGCTCGGCGACCTCACCGATCCGGATCTCGGCTCGGTGCGCATGTTTCGCGTGCCGAACAACTGGAATCATTTTCTCGCCGACCACATCATCCACTTCCGCATTCTGCCGCTGTCGGCCACGCGCACGGTGTTGCGCACGACGTGGCTCGTACACGAGGATGCCGTCGAAGGCGTCGATTACGACGTCGATACGCTCACGTCCGTATGGAACGCGACCAACGTGCAGGACGCGCGGCTCGCGGCGAACAATCAGCTGGGCGTGGGCTCACTCGGCTATGCGCCGGGACCGTATGCGCCGTCCGAGTTCATGCTGCGCAACTTCACGAACTGGTATGCAAGGAAGCTCGCGTCACATCTGGACGGCGCACACGGGCAGCGCTCAATCGCGCTGAAGGTGTCGAATGGCTGATGTGCCGACATCTTCCGATACGGCGTTCGACGGCACCCTCGCCTTCGCCTGCGACACGCCCGCATCGCGCACGCTCGAGTGCATCGGCGTGCGTGACGAAGCGCCGGGCGTCAAGACCTTTCGCCTGCGCGATCCGCACCCCGACGGCGCGCGCCGCTACGCGCCGGGCCAGGCCATGCTGCTGACGCTCGATATCGAGGGGCGGCGCTTCGACCGCACGTTTTCTATCGCCTCGACGCCGCTCGAAGCGGACGCGCTCGAACTGACGATCAAGGCGCAGTCCGGCGGCGTCGTCACCCGCTGGCTGCATGAGCGCTTCGCGCCGGGCATGCGCATCGACACGCGCTATCCGCTCGGACGCTTCACACTCGATGCATCGGCCAATACGCCTCTCGGGCTAGTGTCGGCGGGCTCGGGCGCATCGCCGCTGATGTCCATGCTGCGCACGCTGGCGCGCCGCTCGCCGCACGCCGACATCGCCTGGCTTCATTGCGCGCGCGGCGTGGACGACATTCTTTTTGCCGATGAACTCGCGACGCTTCAGGCGCGCATGCCCAATCTGACAGTACACGTGTGGCTGAGCGCGCCCGCACCCGGCTGGTTCGGTCTGCGCGGACGCATGTCGCGCGGCGCGCTCTGGGCAATGGCGCCGGACTTCGGACGCCGCACGGTCTATTGCTGCGGTCCAGCCGGTTTCATGCAGAGCGTGCGGCAGATTCATGCGGCCGAAGGCGCCCGCCGCGCGGCGTTTCATATGGAGCATTTCGGTCCCGTGATCGAGCCGATGGAAAGCGAAGCCGCGACGACCGGCGCACCTTCGTCCGACGAACAGCGCGATGCCATTTTCAACGCGTGGCTGAACGGCCGGCGCTTCGATGTGCGCGCGGGCGAAACGCTGCTCGTCGCGGCCACGCGTCAGCAAGTGGTGATTCCGTGCGGTTGCGCGAGCGGCCTGTGCGGCACGTGCAAAGTGCGCCACCTTTCGGGCGAAGTCGCGATGAAACATGCAGGCGGAATTTCCGCGGCCGAAGAAGCGCAAGGCTGGATTCTCGCGTGTTCGAGCCGTCCCTTGACCGATGTCGAAATCGCCTTCTGACATGCAAACGGCACCGACGCTTCATCACGACGCCAGCCGCTTCACGCGCACGCTTGGCTTCGACATGCTTCCCGCTGCCGTCGTGCGCGACGCGCAGCGCCGCATTCTCGACCTGCTCGGCGTCGCGGCGGCGGGCACGTCCACACGGCTTTCGACAATCGCGCGCGAGCATGCGCTCGATTGTTTCGCGGCCGGACGCACCCCCGCGCGCATGCTGTTCGACGGGCGCATTGTCAGTGCTCCGGGCGCGGCGTTCGCGGGCGCAACGACCATCGACAGTCTCGACGGCCATGACGGCCACGCGCTCACCAAGGGCCACGCGGGCGTCACCGTCTTGCCGGCCCTGCTCGCCATGACTGAGCGCGTGCCCGGCATGAGCGGACGCGAGTTCATCGTGCAGACGGTGCTCGGTTATGAAATAGGCACGCGTGCCGGTATCGCGCTGCATGCGACGAGCCGCGAATATCACACCTCGGGCGCGTGGAATGCGTTGGCGGCCGCCGCTATCGCGAGCCGCGCGCTCGGCTTCGACATACCGGCGACGCGCCACGCGCTCGGCATCGCCGAATATCACGGGCCGCGTTCGGACATGATGCGCTGCATCGATCATCCGACCATGCTGAAGGACGGCTCGGGTTGGGGCGCGCTGGCGGGCATCAGCGCCGCCCTGCTTGCCGCGCGCGGCTACACCGGCGCGCCCGCGACCACCGTCGAACGCGATGCGCCCGCCTGCTGGTCCGACCTCGGCGATCGCTGGCTGATCCTCGAACAGTATATGAAGCCGTATCCAGTGTGCCGTTGGGCGCATCCGGCAATCGCCGCCGCGCTTGCAGTGCGCGCGCTCGACGGCTTCGATGCGGCCAACATCGAGCGCGTGGAGATCGAAACTTTCCACGAGGCGACGCGTCTCTGGTCCGCGCTGCCACGCACCACCGAGGAAGCGCAGTATGGCGTGCTGTTTCCCGTCGCGGCGGCGCTGGCGCATGGCCGTGTCGATGCCGGCACCATCGGCGATTCGGGCCTTGCCGATCCCGCCGCGTGCGCGTTGCTGCCGCGCCTCGTCGCAAAGGAGCACGCCGCGTTCAGCGCCGCGTTTCCCGCCGAGCGCTGGGCGCGCGTGACGGTCGAACTGCGCGACGGCCGCCGCCTCGATTCCGGTCCGATGCAGGCAAGCGGCGACCTCGCGCGCCCGATGACACCCGACGCCGAGCGCGACAAATTTCGTGAACTCTGCGGCGCGCGCTTCGGCGCACGGTTCGCGCGCGAACTCGAAGACGCGGTGGATGCGCTCGCCGAACCGCACGCCCGCGCCGGGCGCCTGTGCGAACTCGTGCTGGGCACGCCGCCCAGTGCGTCGCAAACATGAACACTCCGATCAGCCAACGAAACAACGAGCCATGCCAGTAAATCCCGACGCATTCCCAACGCCGTTCCACGATCCCGCGTCCGTGGCGGGCAAGGCGCCGCCCATCGGCGAATCGACCGATCTGCTGATCGTCGGAGCGGGGCCGGCCGGCATCGCGGCGGCACTCGAAGCGGCCGGTCGCGGTACACGCGTCACGCTCGTCGACGAAAACCCCGTGCCGCTCGAAACCATGGGCGAAGACGTGCCGCTGCACTTCGGCAGCCGCATGGGCGCGGAGGCAGGCAACGCCAACGCGATGCTCGAAGCCATGCTCGACGCCCGTCCCGAACTGGGCGACGCCCTCGAAGCGGGTATCGACGTGAAGCTGGGCACGGCAGTGTGGGGACTCTTCCCGCACGGGCCGGCGAACGCTTGGATCGGCACGCACGTGGCCGGTCTCGCGGACGCCGAACATACCTGGCTGCTTCAGTTCAATCAGGTGATCGTTGCGTCGGGGCGGCGCGACATGGGACTTGCCTTCGACGGCTGGCAACGGCCGGGCGTGATGGGTGCGAGCGCCGCGTGGCGGCTCGCGGTTCTCTACGGCGCGCTCGACGCGCGGCGCGCGGTGCTCGTCGGCAGCGACACGGATGCGCTGAACGTGGCGCTCGAACTCGTCTCGCGCGGCGTGCAGATCGTCGCGGTGATCGAACAGGCTGGCAAAATCGTCGGCGATGCGGCGCTCGCGGCGCAACTCGAAGCGAGCGGCGCGCACATTCTCACGCGTCATGTCGTGCGCCATGCACATGGCGATGCTTATGGCGTGACTTCCGTCGACGCAGCCACGCCCGACACGACCGCCCTGACGACATTCGATTGCGATACCGTGCTGCTCGGCATCGCCGCGTTGCCTGCAATCGAGCTGCTCGAAGCGGCAGGCTGCGCGACTGCGTTCGATGCCGCGCGCGGCGGTCATATCGCCCGTGTCGATGCGATGCAGCGCACCTCGTTGCCGTTCGCCTACGCGGCAGGCGACTGCGCGGGCGTCTGGCCGGCGAAGAGCCGCGACGAAACGATCGCGCGTGAAGAAGGCCGCCTTGCGGCGCGCGCGGCTTTATCGTTGTTGGATGAAAGCGCTTCTCTCGCCGACGCGCCGCCCGCGCGCCAACCCGATGCGCCCGCGCAAGACATCGCGCTATCGCGTGTCGAATGGGTGCGGGCAAGCGTCATCGGCGCGGCGGGCGAGCCGTTCGTCTGCCAGTGCGAGGAAGTGACGGCGCGCGAAATCCTCGATGTGCGTCCGCCGCGCTACCTCGGCTGGCAGCCCGCCGACGCGCTTCACGACACACGCGGCGTCGCGGGTCTCGCGCAAAGCGGGCCGCCCAGTCCCGACGCGGTGAAGCGTCTCACGCGCGCATGCATGGGCCCGTGCCAGGGCCGCCGATGCCGCGAGCAAGTCGCCGCGCTGCTCGCGATAGGCTCCGGCTGCGCGCTGCCGCGGATTCCGCTCGCCACATTCCGCGCGCCCGTCCGGCCGCTCGCGCTGCGGCAGCTAGCCGAGGTGGCCGAAGCGCAGGAGACCGGCGCGCATTGGGACAGCTGGTTCGGCATGGCGTCGCAATGGGTGCCGTTTTGGCGTGTCGATCCGCTGTATCGCGCGGCCACACGCCGTCAGGGCGAACCGGTGGCGAGCGAATGAACGAAGCATCGACCGGCCGTCGCACTCGAATCGAATCTTCCGGACAGACAAGCATGAAAGCAGACACGCAACAGGACAGCGGCACGCCGAAGGGCGCTTCGGTGGTTATCGTCGGCGGCGGCGTAACGGGTTTGTCGGCGGGATGGTGGCTCGCGCGCGAGGGTGTCGACGTGCTGGTGCTCGAAGCGGGAATGATCGGCTGGGGCGCGTCGGGCCGCAACGGCGGCGGTTGCTCGCATCATCACAGCCCGCTCTTTCTCGAAGAACAGCGTCTCTGGCCGATGATGGACGACCTGCTCGGCTATCCGACCGAGTTCCGCGCCGAGCGTCTGCGCATTGCGCTCGATGAACAGCAGTTCGTGTTGTACCGGCGCGCGCTCGAAAACGGCGAACACCACGGCCTGCGCTCGGACGTGCTCGATGCCAAACAGGTGCGCGAACTGGTGCCGCTCGCCGGCGACAACGTCCATGCCGGCTACTTCTATCACTTCGGCGGACATGCGAATCCGCATCGCACGTTGCAGGCTTATGCGTGGGCGCTGGAGGATCACGGCGGGCGCATTCTCCAGCACACGCCGGTGACAGGATTCGTCCGGCAAGGCGGACGCGTGAGCGCGGTGAAAACGGCTCACGGCGAGATTGCCTGCGATCATCTCGTGATCGCGGCCGGGCCGCATACCGGCGTGCTCGCGGCGCAACTCGATATCGATGTGCCGCTCGCCGCCGCACGCGCCGAGATGATCGTCACCGAGCCGTTGCCGCCAATGGCCATCGGCGGCGTGGACGGCAATGGCCTCTATGGACGGCAGACGCTGCGCGGCAATCTCGCTTACGGCGGCGGTCCGCACGAATGGATCGGCCTCGACGATGTGCCGAAGGTGCGGCCGCAATCGACTCCGCTTCAGTGCAGTATCGCGGCGCGCCTGGCTGCGTTGCTGCCCAAGGCGGCGCACGCTAAAGTCATCCGCAGTTGGGCGGGATATATCGAGAACACGCCGGATGGACGGCCCGTGATCGATCGTCCGGATGAACGAGGCAATGTGACGGTCGCCACGCTATCGAGCGTCGGCTTCGGCCTTTCGCCCGCAAGCGGTCACGCCATCCGCGACCTCGTGATGGACGGGCGCTGCGGTTTTGCGGATTTGTCGTCGCTGAGATTGGCGCGCTTCGCTCATCTCGAACCGGACTGGCGCGAGCTTCAGGGCTGGCTGCCGTTGCCGCTGCGCGCATCGGCGCCGGTGCTGGAAGCGGCCTGAGCGCATTGCGTCGCCCTTACGCCCGCCTGCTCACGACTGCGTCTGCGCCGCCCTCAACTCCGTCGGACTGATGCCGTAGGCGCGCCGGACCCAGCGCGCCAGATGCGAAGGCGACGCGAATCCCGTCGCCACCGCGACATCCGCGACCGGCACGCTCGAATACGTGAGCATTTCGTGCGCGCGCTCCAGCCGCAACTGCACGTAGTAGCGTGCGGGCGTCGCGTTCAGATGCCGCAGGAACAGGCGTTCCATCTGCCGCGACGTCATGCCGATAGCCGAGCCGATATCGTTGATCTGCAACGGCGTCTCGACATGCGCGCGCATCATCTCGATTGCCCGGCGGATGCCGCGCGGCAGACTCGCGTGATTCTGGTCGCGCCAGCCGCGCTGGCTGTCGGCGGTGTCGCGCATGCGCTCGTGATGGAACTGGTTCGCCACGCGCACCGCGAGATCGCTGCCGTGCTGCATCTTGATGAGATGCAGCATCAGGTCCATCGAAGCAATGCCGCCCGAGCACGTCATGCGGTCACGATCAATTTCATACAGCTTGCTGCTGCACAGCAGGTCGGGAAAAGCCTCCGTGAAAGCCGGCAGATTTTCCCAGTGGATGGTGCATTGATAGCCATCGAGCAGGCCTGCCAGCGCGAGTAGATAAGTGCCCGTGGAAAGCGATCCGATGACCGCACCGGTGCGCGCCGCGCGTCGCAACGCGGCGACGAAGGCCGGTTCGAGCGCGGGCGCGAGCCGCAGGCCGCCGCAGACGAACACATAGTCCGCGCCGGCCAGCACGTCGTCGAACTTGCGCGCGGCAAGCGCGATGCCGTTCGATGCAGGCGCCGGCTCGCCGTCGAGGCTGGCGAGCGTCCACGCATACAATGTTTCGCCAGCGAGGCGGTTGGCCGAGCGCAACGGCTCGATGGCGGACGAGAGGCTCATCATGGACAAGCCATCGGCCAGCAAGAACACGAACTGGCGAGGCACGGCGGCGGACGAAGAAGCGGATTTGAGCAACGCGCGATTCGCAATGGACGATTCGAACCTCCGCATTCGCGAAGGCGGCTTGGGGCCAGGCATGTGAGCGCTATTATGGTCGCTAAAACAAGCGTATGGCCAGAAGTGCCGCAACGGTATGGGATCTGAGCGGCGACACGCGCTGCATCTGCGGCGGAATCGGCCGAGGAGAAAGCATGCGAAATTCGTTCGTCGGGGTCGATCTGCGCGCGTTGCAGGCGTTCGTCGCGGTCTGCGAAACCCGCTCCATGACGGAAGCGGCGCGCGTACTCGGCGTCACGCAAAGCGCCGTGAGCCAGCTCATCGCGGCGCTCGAGCGCGAACAAGGCGTGGCGCTCTTCGATCGCGAGTTCCGTCCGGTGCGGCCCAACGCGGCGGGCCGCATTCTCTTCGATCGCGCGGGCGCGCTGCTCGAACACGCGCAGGCGGTCTCGCACGACGTGCGTACGGCGACGAGCGAAGGCGTGCCGAGTCTGCGCATTGGTTGCGTGGATTCCTTCGCCGGAAGCGTCGGGCCGCATCTCGTGCAACGTCTTTCCGGGCGCATGAAAACCTTGTCGATGTGGTCCGGCCTCACGCCGACCCTCAGCGAACAGCTTACCAATCGCGAACTCGATCTCGCCATTTGCACGGAAGCCACGCTCGATCCACGACGCGTCGAACTACGGCCGCTTTTCTCCGAGACTTTCATTGCGGTCGCGCCGAGGCGCTTCAGCGGCAAGCGCGCGCCCGAGTCCTTTCATGAGGTGCTGCGCGAGTTGCCGCTCTTGCGTTATACGGGCCGCTCGCTCATCGGGCAGCAAGTGGAGCGGCTCATCAGGCACATGAATTTCAACGCCCCGAACCGCTATGAATTTGACGATACCGACCCGCTTCTGAGTCTGGTCGGCTCGGGATTCGGCTGCGCCATCACGTCGCCGCTGTGTCTCTGGCAATCGCGCGCGCATCTGGCGGATATCGCGGTCGTGCCGCTGGCCACGACGCGCATCGGGCATCGTCATTTCTACATTCTCACGCGTCAGGCCGAATGGTCGTCGATGGCAGAGGCCGTCGCGCGCGAGTCGGTGGCCGTGACGCGCGACGTAATTGCACCCGGCTTGCTTGCGGCTTTGCCCGGCGCGCCGCCCCACCTTTTCGATGCCTACACCGCCGCGTTCGCCGCGCAAAGCGCCGCATGAAATTAGCGGAACTGCTTCAAAACATAAGAGTTTCTGATTCGGCCGCGCGGCTTAATGGCAGGGATGCGTTCGCCTCTACCATCCGTAGCTGACAGCGGATACACGCAGTTCAACCTAAGAGACAGGGCAGGACGATGACCACAAACCGCCGTAGTTTTCTGAAGCAGGCTTCACTCGTCGGCGTAGCCGCGGCCACCTCGGGCCTTGCGTCATTCGCGCGCGCCGCGACCGTCGTCAACTACGGCGGCTCGGCATGGCTCGGGCACTACGCGGCCTATGTCGCGATGAAGACGGACATCTTCACGAAGCTCGGCATCGACTGCCGCTGGCAATCGTTCTCCACTTCGTCGGCGCGCATGGGCGCGGTGATGGCGGGGAACATCGACATTGCGGGGACCGGCGTCGTCTCGGCGCTCGCGCTGATGGCAAGCGGCGCGAAGCAGTTTCAGCTCATCTCGACGCCGAACAACTTCGGCAAATCGGAAGGCCTTCTCGTGCGTGGCAATGTGAAGTCGCTCGCCGATCTCAAGGGCAAGAAGATCGGCGTCACGTATGCGTCGAGCTCGCATGTCCTGCTGCTCGACGTGCTGCGCCAGGCGAACTTGGACCCGGCGAAGGACGTGAGCATCATCAACTTGCCGGCGACGGAACTGCTGGCGGCGTATCGCGGTAATCAGATCGATGCCGCCGCCGCATGGACACCGACGTTCGACCGCATCAAGGCGCTGCCCGATACCAAACTGCTGCTCGACGATTCCTCGTTCTCGCTTTATAAGCAATATCAGTTGACGCCGGGCCCGGACGTGCTGCTGGTGCGCACCGCATTCGCCAGCGCCCATCCTGATGTGCCGAAAGCCTTTCTGCAAGGTGTCGCGCAAGCCAACGACATGATGACGCACGAGCCGGAGAAGGTCGCGCCCATTCTGATGACGCTCACGAATCTCACGCAGGACGAGCAGATGGCCGTGCTCAAGCAGACGCAGTGGTATTCCCACGCGCAGCAAAAGACGCTATTCGTCGGCAGCGGCGGAAAGCCGGGACCGTTCGTCGACGGCGTACAAAAGCTGAGCGACATGCTCGTCGATCTCAAGCAGATCGACCAGTCGCCGAAAGTGGCGGACTGGATCAACGCGTCGTATCTCTGAGCGCGCAGCATGGCATCCGACAACAAATGGACGAAGCGCGGCGGGCTTTTCGTCGTCAGCGCCTGCTCGCTGATCGGCTTTCTGCTGCTCTGGGAACTCGTGTGCCGCGCGGGTTTGGTCGATGCGGTGTTTCTGCCCGCGCCGTCGCAAGTGCTGAGCCGCGGCATCCGCATGTGGAATCAGCATACGTTGCTCGATAACGTGCTGGCCTCCATACGCCGGGTCATGGTGGGCTTTCTCGCCGCGGCGGTCGTGTCGATACCGCTCGGCATTGCGCTCGGCACCTCGCGCGTGGCGCGCGCCGTGTTCGACCCGCTGCTGTCCTTCCTGCGCCCGCTGCCGTCGATGAGTTGGATACCGCTGTCGCTGCTGTGGTTCGGCATCACCGAGACGCAGAAGTACAGCATCGTCTTCATGGGATCGTTCGCGCCTGCCCTTCTCTATGTGATCGACGCCACGCGCAACATCGACCCGATCTTCGTGCGCGCGGCGCGCAATCTCGGCGCGAACCGCTGGCAGGTCATGCGCGAAGTCATCCTGCCGGGCTGCATGCCGCAGATCCTGTCGGGCATGAAAGTGATTCTCGGCCTCTCGTGGACCTGCGTGATTTCCGCCGAACTCGTCGCCGCGCAGCAAGGGCTCGGCTTCATGATCATGAACGGCCGCGAATTCTTCCAGACCGATACGGTCGTGCTCGGCATGGTGCTGATCAGCATCACGGTGCTCATCACGGATGGCTTGTTCAGGCTCATCGAACGCGGAGTGCTCGCATGGCAACGATAGATGCCCCTATGATTCGCCTCGAAGGCGTGGCGAAGTCCTTCGGCGCGTTGCAAGTGCTCAAGGAAGTCGATCTCGATGTCGCGAAGGGCGAGTTTCTCGTGCTGCTTGGCGCGTCGGGTTGCGGCAAATCGACGATGCTCAACATGATCTCCGGCTTCGAGCCGCCGACGCAGGGCCGCGTGCTCGTCAATGGCCGCGAAGTGAAGGATGTCGAGCCGGCGTGCGGCATGGTCTTTCAGCAATACGCGCTGTTTCCGTGGAAAACGGTCAGCGAGAACGTCGCGTTCGGGTTGAAGATGCGCGGTGTCGGCCGGGCTGAAAGGCGTGATGCCGCGCGTCGCTATATCGAAGCCGTGGGGCTGAAAGGCTTCGAGGACAGCTATCCCGGCGCGCTTTCGGGCGGCATGAAACAGCGCGTGTCGATTGCGCGCGTACTCGCCAACGACCCGGACGTGATGCTGCTCGACGAACCCTTCGCCGCGCTCGACGCCATGACGCGGCAAGTGCTGCAGGAACAGCTTCTGTCGATCTACGAGAAGAGCGGCAAGACGATCGTCTTCATCACGCATTCGATCGACGAAGCGCTGCTGCTCTCCACGCGCATGATCGTGATGGGCGCGAAACCGGGGCGCATCGTGCAGGACATCCGCAACGACCTGCCCTTGCCGCGTACCGCCGAAGTGCAGCTATCGCCTGCGTATCTGGAGATGAAGAAGTCGATCTGGGAAACGGTGCAGGCCGAAGTCATGCGAGGCCTGGAAGGCGCTGGCTGACGTTCGAACGCGCCGGTACTGCTGCTATCCATCGCTTTTGCTTATGAAGCGCTCGCGATGGCGGCAACCCGGCACACTGCAAACATCATCCGCATGAGAAAGGAAGCGCGACAGTGAATACGTACGATGTAGTGGTGATCGGCGCGGGCGTGATCGGCAGTTCCGTTGCGTTTCATCTGCAAAAGCTTGGCGCCAAAAGCGTGCTCGTGCTCGATCGCGCGACCATCGGCGCGGGCACGACGTCGCAATCGTCGGGCATTTTGCGCACGCATTATTCGGTCAAGGAAAACGTCGAACTCGCACGCAAGTCGTGGGCCGTGTTCAACGATTTCGCGGGCTACGTCGGCGACGATGAAGCCTCGTGCGGACTCGTGAAGTGCGGCTACATGATCGTCGCGGCCGATGGCGACAAGGTCGAACCGCTGCGCGCATCGCTCGAACAGCAGAAGCAGCAAGGCATTCCGCTCGAATTGCTCGATGCTCGCCAGGCTCACGAGCTCATGCCCATCGCGCAGTTCGACGACGCCGCGTTGATCGGCTATGAACCCGAGGCGGGCTTCGCGGATGCGTATCTCACGGCGACCAGTTTCGCTCGCGCGGCGCGGCGCGGCGGCGTGACGATCCGCGAGAACGTCACCGTGAACCGCTTGCTGATCGAGCACGGCAAGGTGAGCGGCGTTTCGACGAGCATCGGAGATTTTTCAGCGGCAATGGTCGTGAGCACGCAGAACATCTGGACCCCGGAACTCGCCGGATGGACCGGCCGCACACTGCCCGTCTCGCCGGAGCGTCATGCGGTGCTCGCGCTCGAATGCGAGGGCGCGGCCTACACCTACACCATGCCGGTGTTCAAGGATCTGGCCTCGCCCGGCATGCTCTATTACCGCTGCTATGGCGGCAATCAGATGCTCGTCAGCGAAGGCACCGCCGGAGAAAAACTCGCCACGGCCGATACCGAACAGGGCGACATCTCGATGGACTATGTCGTCGAGGTCGGCGCTCAGGTCGCCGAACGGTTTCCCGCATACGAAACGGCGGGCATTGCGTCGTCGTGGACGGGCGTGTACGACGTCACGCCCGACTGGAATCCGGTGCTCGGCGCGCTGCCCGGCATCGAAGGGCTCGTCGTCGGCTACGGCTTTTCGGGGCACGGCTTCAAGCTCTCGCCAACGGTCGGCAAGGTGCTTGCGCAAGCCGCACTCGGCTTGCAAACCGATGTCTCGCTCGCGCCTTACTCGATCGAACGCTTCGAGACCGGCGCGCTGCTCACTGGAAAGTACGGTGTCGGCGCCGTCTCCTGAAGCGCGCGCGCCCGAGGGCGTCGCCATTGCACCGCTCGCGTCTTTTGCGCCGCAGGCGTGGCGCAACGGCGGCGGCACCACGCGCGCGCTCGCGGAAGATGCGGAGGGCGGCTGGCGCATCAGCCTGGCCGACGTGGAACGCGACGGTCCGTATTCGCGCTTTCCCGGCATGACGCGGCAATCGCTCGTCATGACCGGTGCGGGCGTCACGCTGCAAGACGACGCCGTGCAATGTCACTTGCGGCGCGGTATCGCCATGGAATACGACGGCGGCGTTGCGTGGCAAGCCACGTTGCACGACGGCCCTGTTGTCGCGCTCAATGTCATGGCGTTGCGCGGGCGCTATCGAGCACGCATCGAGCCATTGCGCGACGCCGCGTTCGTGCCCCTCGAATGTGTCGCGCTCGTGCTGACGATGAATGGCCGCTGCCTCGTCCACGCTGCCGACAGCGACGACGAGATCATGCTGGCGGAAGGTCACGTGTTGACGCGCATGCCGGGCGCGCCTGCGCTTCATCTCGCGCCTCGGTCGTCGGGAAGCGATGCATCGATTGCGCTCGTCCTCGTCGAGCCCGACAGTCGGCGCTGATCCGCGCGGCTCTTTTCGAATCATTCAAGCAAGGAGATATGCACCCATGAAAATTCTGGTGCCAGTCAAGCGCGTGGTCGACTACAACGTGAAGGTCCGGGTGAAGTCGGACAACACGGGTGT
>NZ_JALQDA010000051.1:0-11478 GCF_023631485.1 Caballeronia sp. GAFFF2
TACGACACGCGCAGTTGTTCCGAAAGCACGACAACAGAATGTGACAATCGATTAGATGAGCCGATCATCAGGAATTTAGAAGCGTCGATTGCTCACACACAACTGGTGCGAGTACGTATCTTCTTGGGGCTTCGTGAATGCGTCGTCGCCAGCAGCTTCTGCAAGAGACACCGTTCAAACCCCTTCGCCCAGGCGTTCGCCCATTGACGAACGCCCTTTGCACCGCTTTCACTTAACCGCTTCAATCTTCGGAAATGGACGTGGTTTGTAAGGCTTATCGGCCATTTGCCGTTGACGGCCTTCACCTACGCTAGTGACATGCCGTAAAGGCATCAGTCACGCGCCAGTCTTCGTGGTGCCCAGTTCCCTTTCTGCAAGGTTATCGTGAAGCCCGTTCTTCTTACTGTCGCGGCAAGCGCCGCGCTCTCGCTCGCTCTCGCCGCATGCGGCGGCGGCAGCTCGTCGCCGTCCACTCCAGGTGGCGTGTACATGGGTCCCGTTGCGAACGCAGCAGTGGCGGTGTATCAACTCGCCGCCGACGGCACCGTCTCCGACAAGCCGCTCGCCACTGCCACGACCAACAACGACGGCACCTTCGCGCTCAAGGGCAGCCTGCACTATCCGCTCTTCGTGCGCGTAACGGGCGGCAGCTATCAGGAAGAAGCGACCGGCACCAATACGAGCCTTTCCACCGAAATCGACGCCGTGTATCTCAACGCGCCTTCGCAGATGGTCGTCTCGGCGTATTCGAACGCAATCGTCGCCGATGCACGCGCGGCCGGCGGCCTCAGCGCCGACAACATTAACGCCGCAGTCGCGCGCGTGAACGCGTTCGCGGGTGACATCGACGTCCAGCAGACCACGCCGACGCTCGTCACCGCAGGCACGACCGGAACGGTCACGGATGGCGCGAAGATGAGTCTCGCGCTCGGCGCCGAATCGCAAAGCCGCACGACGGATGGCTCTTCCATCGATACCAGCACGCAGAACATCGTCGCACAGGCAGCCAATGGCGATACGCTCGCGTCCTGTCACGCAGGCTCGGGCGATATCGCCGATGACGGCACCGTCGCGGCACCCTCGGGCGGCAACTGCACGATCACGCAAGGCGCCGCGACCTATGCGGGCAGCGCGGGCAACCGCTCGGGCATTACGTCGATGGCGCAGTTCGCGCCGGTCGCGCCCGGCGCGGCGCAAACGGCTATTGGCAGCGCGGCCACTTGCGGCGACCGCATCGCCTTGCTCAGGGACAACGCCGCGATCTTCGCGGGCCGTCAGAACGACGTGCAGGCAAAGCTCACCGGCGGTCTTACCAAGACCAATTGGGCGACCTATCTGACCGCCAGTAGCTGGGGGCCGCTCGCCGCTCAGTACGGCGCGATCAAGGCGCCTGCAGGATGCACCGATACCGACACGTTTTATCGCGAACTCGTGATGGCGGTGGAAAACTTCTGGGTCGATCAGGACATCAACTATTGCCATCATCATGTGCCGGGCTGGCTGCCGCCGGACGATTCGGGCGGAACCGATCCGAAGTACCGCAATTCGTCGGCGGGCAGCACGTCGGGTGCGGCCGCGAGCGCGAGCGGCGCCAAGACGCCAAAGTACGGCATGACCTGCACCGGTCAACGCAGCGCTACCGGTTCGCAGCAGATCCAGGCGAGCGGTGTCACCGCCACGAACACGCCGGCTTACACGCCTGCCGAGGTCATGTGGCATGGCGTGGATTGCTCGGACTTCACGTCTTGGGTCTACAACTTCGCGGGGCTCACGGGCAGTACGGAAGTCGAAACCGGCGTGACCACGCAGGCGTGCATGACGCCCGCGGGCGCAACCAGCACGCCTGATTGGGCGGGACCGAAGCAAGCGGGCGTTCTGCTCGATATCAACAGCGGCAACTTCGACACCACGTCGCAGTATCTGCTGCCGGGCGACTTGCTCTATATCACCGCGTCGCCGATCGTCAAAGGCAAGATGGTTCCCTTTACGCCGACGAGCACCATTGGCCTCACGCACGTCGTGACCTGGACCGGCAAGAAGTGGTCCGATTTGCGCAATGGACCGGATGCCTGGCGCTACGATCCGGCGCATATCGGCGAGCCGGGTTCGCGTCTTGGCGGCGATCTCGCGTCCATCCTCCAGAACGACAACGTGCTGGAGGCGCTCGACAAACTCGATCCGTGGATGATCATCGACAGCCACTATGCGGGGCCTTCGTATCGCCCGTTCATTGGCTGGTATCGGTCGAGCGTGTCGGATGTCCGGCGGATCATCGGTCAGGACGCGGCGCGCGCGAATCCCGATCTCAAGAATCTGATCATCGAACAGCAGCCGACTAAGGCCACGCTGGCCTCGAAGACTCAGTTGGGACAGATCGTGCTCGCCTCGAAGCAAGGGCTCGCGAACGGCTACATCATGCACTACACCCAGGTGCCGAAAAACGGCTTGCCGACGTGCGAGCGCGTGGGTATTCCGAAGTAAAAAAGCGCCGAAAAAAAACGCATGATGCGATGCGCCACTCCGGCGCTTCGCATCAAGGCAGATGCCGTCCGATGGCAATCGCCACTGGCGCGGGCGGCGTCTCGCCCTGATTGACCGCGATAAAAATCGCCGCGTCTTTGTGCGGATTCACGAGAATCACCGAGCTGAATCCCGCCGTTCCACCGTTCTTCAGAATTTCCGGATGCAAGCCGGGCGAGCCGTTGCCATTGTTCGTGACCCACGCCATGCCTTGCTGCGCGATGCCGTTCGGCAACGTGTAGCGCGGCGCTTGAGCCGCGTGCATCGCCGAGATCAGTTCGGCGGGCACCGGACGTCCGTCTATTTCACCGTGTCCGAGATTGGCCTCGCCGAAGCGCAACATGTCGGCGGCGGTGGAGCGCATGGCACCTGCCGCGTACCACGCGTAGAGCGGCCATTGCGGCGCGCGCTGCCCGTCTCGAAGATGCCCTTCGGCCGTGCGCCCCGGCACGTCGACTGGTCCCGAGAACGAACTCGTCATGCCGAGCGGTTGCAGGATATCCGTCGATAGCTGATCGGCCCACGCGCGCCCCGTTGCCTGCACGAGCGTCACGCCGAGCACGCCGACGCCTGCGTTCGAATACATGTAGGGACGTGGCAGGGGACCGTCCGGCGACCACGACGATACCCAGCGAAAGAAGTCCGCCGATGTGTAGTGGTCGATACCGCGATAACGCAGATTGCGCGGTGCGTCGGGCGGATTGTCGGGCATGCCGGAAGTGAAGTCGGCGAGCTGCATCGGCGTGACGTTCTGGGCGGCGCTTTGCAGCGTGACGCCGTTGGGCATGTAGCGCTGTATCGACGAATCCGGAGCGATCTGATGCCGGCCGATGGCGAGCGCGAAGAGCGTGGTTGTGAAGACTTTCGTGCACGAGCCGATCTCGACGATGCTATCGGCCGTGAAGGGCGCGCCGTTGTCGTTGGCCGAGCCGTATGCGTAGTAGTAACGCTTGCCGTGCAGCGACACGCCGACGATCGCCCCCGCCGCCTGATGCGACGAGAGCAGCGGCTGCAGGTAGGTATCGACGACTTGCCGGATGGCGGCGCTGTCGTCGGCGGGTTGCTGGGCCGCGGCGGGAAGCGTGGCGCAGGCGATGAGGAGAAGGGCGAGGGCGGTGTGGCGCATGGTCGTTGTTGTGGTTGCTTGAGGCGGTTTGGCTCGTGGGGTCAGCTCATGATCATCACGGTAGGCTGGCTCGGCACCAGTACGACGCCGATGGCGTTACTTTGATTTTGCGTCGTCGGCGAAGTAAGCCGAACGGCGGGATTGCCGGCCACCATTACCTTCATGCTGCCCTCGGTGAAGCGCGCCGGGCCCATGATCGTGCCTGAGGCCACGCCGCCTGCCACGCCGGCCTGATCGCCATTGGTCAACGGAATCTCCGAGCCGAGATTGAGTGCGGGCGCTCCGCAGATCAGCACGGTCTCAGCCGGCGGCGTGCCCATCATGGGCATGGCGATATTCGGAAACGGCGTCGGTACCGGTCCAGCGGGCGTCGGCACTTGGCAGACATCGGGTTCGGCGATCATCTCGCCAGCAGCTATGGTTACTGCAAACACGGCATACCTCCGTTTGTGCGATTGTCTCGTCGCGTCTTGTCGACTGGGGCCGGGCCTCAGCCCAGTTCTATCTTCGAGCCGTCGATGCGCGTCATCTCGTCGGAGACGAGGGTCGTGTGGCGAGTGTGCAAGTGCGCGTCGCCGCTTACGCGCCAGCGAGCCGTGCCCGCACGCAATTCGTCGTTACCCTCAATCCATCGCGAACTGTCGTTTGCACGGAAGATGGCACGTCCGACGGTCGAGAGAAAATGGCGCGCGACTAGCGTAAGACGTTCGATACCCGCGTCGAGCGACGCTATGCGCGCGCTGGCCTGGTGGCTCGTGACCGCTGTCGAAACCGCGTCGAGCGAGAACGCGCGCGTGCTGGCATCGACGGCCTCCTCGCCGTTCAGCGCGATACGCGTGGCACAAAGCCGCAAGTCGCCGTCGGCGGATTCGATCCTTGCGCCGCCCGGCAGCATCATGGTGCCGGCGTCGGGTTGGGCACGGGTCAGCACCGCGAGGAGATACGGCACCGTGGTCGTTGCCGTCACGCCGTCGGCTGCAGCCTGTGCGGGCAACGCGCCGCAGACGAGGACGAGATCGCCCGCTTGCGGTTCGAGCAGACAGCTTTGAGCCTGCAAGGCACGCTCGGCGTGACTGTCGAGCAAAAACCATGGTCCTGCGCGGCCGGTCACCGTGGCGGCACGCAGGGTCGTGCTGACTGCTGGCGCGCAGCCGGCGGGAACGTCGTTAGGGGTAAGTGGCAGCGTATCCATGTCGTGCTCCAAGACAGTAGAAGTCAAACACCCCAGGTTTCGGCGCGCAGCCGAACCGGATCGGTGGGACGTGTGTGGTTGCGCGACGCGCCCGCCCAATGCGTACGCGAGTCGATCAGCGCATGGAAGTCGGCATTGCCGAAATCCGCGCGTGCGCAATCGGATTCCGTCAGATCGACGTGTGACAGATCGCAGTCCGTGAAGCGTGCCGCCGTCAACGTCGAACGTTGCCAGATGGCGCGCGTGAAGACCGCCTGCGTCCAACTCGCGCCGTCGCAGCGCGACCCGGTCAGCGTCGCGCCGCTGAAATCGGCCACGACGAATTCGGCATCGGTCAGATCGGCACCGGACAAGTCGGCTTGCGCAAAGCGCGCGTATCGGCCGGATGCGCCCGCAAAGCGCGCCGCGTTGAGCTTCGCGCGATCAAAACGCGTCTGCACGAGCTCTGCACCGGTGAAATCGGAGCCGGAAAGGTTCGCATTCGTGAACTGGCACTGATGGAGGTTGCATTGGTCGAAGCGCTGGCCGGCAAGATCGCCGTTCAGAAAGAAAGCTTGTACGAGTTCAGTGCGCAAGAACGTTACCCGCGCGAGCGCGGCGTCGCGGGCCGTAAAGCGCGTGAGATCGGCGTCGGTGAAGTCGGCGCCGTCGAACTTGCAGGCAAGCGCATCGCTGCGATAGACGCGAGCGCCGGCGAAGGTCGCGGCGCTCAAATCGCAGCCGTCGAACATCGCGCGCTCGATTTGCGCGCTCGTAAAGTCGGTGCGTCCGAAGCCGACACGCGTAAAGAACACCCGTGTGGCTTGCGTCTCACGCAGACTCGCACCGGCAACTTGCGTGTTGTGCCATTGGGAACCATCGAGAACGCTGGCATTCAGATTCGCACCCGAAAGATCGCATTGGCGGATGCGCGCCCCATTCAGCTTCGTGCGCGAAAGGTCGGCGCCGCGCAAATCGACGCCCTCCAGCAGACAGCCGCTTAGGTCGCGCCCGGCGAGGTCCGCGCCCGCCAGGCTGGTTCTGGACAGCGCCGCGCCCGGCACGAGTTCGGGAAGCGCGCTCATAAGCGCACCTCACCTTCCACGCGGCCGGGAATCTGCAGCAGCGTGCGATCGACGTTGGCGCCGTCGAGCACGCTGTTGCCGACCGTTGATCCGTAGCATTGCGCACCGTAAAGATTGCTCGAGACGAAGCGCACGCCGTCGAGGCGGGCGCGTCGCAAGTTGGCGTTCATCAGGTTGGCGCGGCTGAAATCGGCACCGCTCAAATCGGCCTTGGACAGACGGATAGACACCGCGCGCGCGTTGACGAAGCGCGCGCCACGGGCTATGACGCCGCTGAAATTCACGTGATCGAGCGCGCTTTGGTCGAAGTTTGCCTGAGATATGTCAATGTCGAGCCATACGGCCGCGTTCAGCCTCGCGCCCACGAAACTCGCGCCGCTGAGGTTTGCGGCGAGGCCCGCGCGCGATTGCGAGAGGTTGGCGTTGTCGAAACGCGCGCCCGCGCCCTGAGTGCCGAACAGACGGAGAACGGAGCAGTCCGCATCGACGAAACTGGCGCCCGCGATTGACGCATGATCGAATACCGCGTTCGCGAGATTTGCCCCGGTGAAGTCGGCGCCCGCAAGGACCGCGCGCGAAAAACTAGCTTTCGCCGCGCCGCATCTGGACGCCTTCACGCCCATCATCTTCGCGTTGCTGAAGATGGCGCGGGCGAGTTGCGCGCCCTCCAGATTCGCCGCCGAAAAGTCCGCGTCCGCAAAGTCACTCGCACTTAGAGACGCGCGTTGCAACTGCGCACCGCCGAAGTTGGCGTTGCGGGCGCTGACGTTGTCGAGCTTCGCGTCGTGCAGTTGCGCCCCGACGAGATCGGCGCCAGCGAGCATCGCGCCCGACAGATCGGTGCCGGAGAGCCGCGCGCCAGTGAGACGGACGTCGTTGAGCACGGCGAGGCGCAAGTCGGCGCGCTCGAGCATCGCGCCTGACAAATCGAGGCCGCTCAGATTCAGGCTGGCAAGCGAATGACCAGCCGCGGCGCGCGCTATCACATCGTCGCGATTCAGCCGTAGCGGTAGAGGCGGCTGCGGCGCTCCGAGCACGGCGCTCGCGGGCGCTTGCGTCGCGGGCGCAGCAGCGGTCGGAGACGCGCCAAGGGTCGAAAGCGCGCCCACGATGCTCTCGAAGTCGATGCTCGCCGCTTCGTTCAGTGCGGCGACCGTCTCAGGGTCGGTGACCTGTGCGGCAAGACCGGTGATCGAACTGCCGCGCGCCGCGAGCGCCTGTTGAGTCTGCGCGAACGCTGCGCGCAACTGCCCGGCGAGCGTCGCCGCGTCGGCGGGAGCGCTGGCGCCGTTCGCGCCGAGCACGGGCGCGGTTAGTTTCTCGACGTCGGCTGGCGTGAGTTCGTAGCGCTTCATCAGATCAGCGGCGCTGCTTTCTAGCGTTTGCGTCAGCGATTGAAGGTCACGCTGCATGGATGCCGCATCGCCACCCGACTTGATGTCGAACGGCGGCGTGCCCGCTTGCGGTAAGTGTGCTTCGAGCTCGCTTGCTTGCATGCCGTGCTTCGACAACAGATTCTGAGTCGTCGATTCGATCTGCGCGGTGAGCGATTCGAGTTCGGCGAACGCAGCCGGATCGCTCGGTCCCGCTACGGCGGGTGCATCAGGTGCATCGGGTGCTTTCAGGGCAGGCGGGGTGGCGACGGCCGCCGCAGGGGCGGGCGACGCACTTGCGGCGGCTGGCACGGGAGGCGTCAGACTAAGCCGCGCTTGCAGGCGATCTCGATAGTATTCGGCGGGTAACGGCGCGCTTGTCATGCTCTCGAAGTCGACCATCAACTGCGCGATGTCGTCCGCGTCTTCATCGCCGAGCGCTGCAACCGCGCGATATAACACGATGCCCTGTCCGATCTCCGGCAGGATCCAGACGGTTTCCGGGCGCGCGGCGCACTCCTCGAAGCGCATATCGCCAGCAATACGACGGGTCACGAAGCAGCGCGCCCTGAGTGCCGGAAGGCGCGCCGCCAGATGCGGCTGATCGGGATGCATGTAATCGACAACAATGCGCTCGTCGCCTTGCCAGAATCCCGCGATACGCTGGTCGTGCGGCGCCGTGCAAAAGTAATCGGTCCGGGTGTCAGCCGGAAGATGCGGCCATTGCTTTGCGAGCCAGTCGTCATCGAAGGCGCCGAGCAACGCGGTCCGTTGCGGCGACGTGGCGGGCAATGCCCAATATCCGGCGGGTTCGCGGACATCGCTGGGCGAGGCGATCAGCGCGTCCGGCGTCTCGACGTTAGGTAACACGCGGTCCGAGTCGCCGGCGAACACCGCGCCGCGCCCGGCGGGATTGGCGGCGTGTTCAGGACCGCCGAACGCGCGCGTGGCATCGAGCGGCATGCGGTGGAAAGGCTCGGGGGCCGAGATCGTTCCGAGCGGGCCGAAGCGGCGATCGCCATAGACAAAGAGCGATTTTCGCGAAGCGCCTACTTGCACGGTCGTTTCGACGAGTGTCGCGGTCGTGCCTGCCGGCGCGTGGGCTGCGCCATAAGCGAGCCATTCGCCGCATGGCTTCGGGAAGCCGGCATCGAGCGGGCCGTCTCCCGTCGCGCCGGCGCCTGCCTTCCACAAGTCCGGTTCGGAGGCGAGACGTGGCGGTCCATCGTGCGGCGCATCGAGAGCGAACATCACGAGCACCCCCATGGAAAGTAGATCGCGCTCGTTGAAACGCAACGTGCGATAGACGAGTCCGGCGGTATCTGGTTTGAGGATTTTCATGATCGTTCGTCGCCTAGCCGAGCTTGATGAATGCGGAATCGGCCTCGATCGCCTCGGGGCTGATTAGCATCATGGCGCCGGGCGCGGACGCGACGAACACTTCCTGAGCCATGTTGAGTGTGCAACCCGACGACTCGACGAGAAAATCTTCGGGCGTCATGTTCAGAGCGCTCGCGCCGACCTGCGCCGTCAACGTAGCGGGCGTAACGAGCACGCTGCTGTCGCCGCCGCGCAGGGTTGCCTGGTCCGGGCCCATCAGCAACGAAGATGCGCCTGCTGGTCCGGTGAAGTCGAGCGACGAAGCGCCGTCGCTGAAATTCAGCGAGCCTGTGTCGATGCCTACACGCTTGAACCCCGCAGTGGCATTCGTCAATGAGATGGAACTCTGGCCGGCCGGCGTGGTTCGTGTCAGCGTGGTTTCTGCAAGCGACATTCCGAGCGTGCTCTGGGAAGCTGGCAGAAAGTCCGTTCCGAGCGACACGCCGGTCTGTCCCAAGGTCAGGGTCGATGTCTGGCGCAGCGCCTCGCACAGTGTCGAGAGTCGCTTGACGACGACGACCAGGAGCGCGGTGAGCAGCGCATTGCTCACGCCTATGGACGCGGCCTCGGCCGCTTGCTGTTTCACCTTGTCCTTGCTGACGTCGGTGGCGTCGAGCACACCGAGCGCGGTGCCGTACACGAGATTAATCGCGACAGTCACGCCGATCAGCGCCTTGGTCGCCGTCATCGCGGCCTTGAGGATGGCGAGTGCGGACATGCCGAGAGGATGAATGCCGCCCTTGAGGGCTACGGTTCCTTGTGCCTGCGTGGAGGTGGAGTCGCTAAAATCGACCGTTGCACCGTCCTGCATGCCCAGCGTGGTCCCATAAGTCCATGTGACGTTGTTGCCGAGCACTGCAGCCAGATATGTGCCGAGCGTCACCGAATTGTTGGTCGTTGCTGTGAGTGCGGTTTGGCCGGTACAAAACGCGGAGTTGACTTCCCCGACCGCGAGGTTGTTGGTGGTTCCGACCGTCATCGTGTTGACGTCTTCCAGTGTGAACTGAGTGAAGCTCATGACTGTTATCTCCTGAAAGCGCAGATGCGTGGCTGTCGATGCAATGAAAGGAACATGGAAACGCGTGCCTATCGCGCCTTAGTCGCGCGCGCCGATAAAAATATGTGTCGCGCCGTTCGGCGAAAAAAGATGGATCGTCTGGCCACCATCCTTATCTGACATCTCCAAGATGTTTCCACCCTTCGTCACCATTCGATTCATCGCCGGGTTCCCCTGATTCACCACACTCGAATTCACCGAATTCGGCACCGTCCCGACAATCACCGGCTGATCCGGATCGCCGTCGCTGAATGCAAGCAACACCTCCGCGCCCTTCAGCAGCGGAAAATGCATGCCGTGTCCATCGCCGGAATAAGGCGTCGCCATGCGAACGCGCGCCGAGCCTTTCGCCGCCGCCTTGTCCGTGCGGTCGAACGGCAACTGCACCGTGTACTGTCCGTATTCGTCGAGCTCGGCGTATTCGCCGCTGCCCTCCGCATCGACGGTCGCGTTCAGCGTGCCTGCGATAGTCGGCCGCGCCGTGTCGCGCGGCGCGCGATACTGAACGTCCGCCTTGATCGCCGAAAACGAGTTGCGGTAGATGATCTCTTCACGCGCCGCGCCGTTTTCGCTAAACGGCGTCTTGATGCCCGCGAGTAGCGCGCCCGCCTGCGATCCTTCATGCGTGATCTCGGTCACGAGATAGCGGCCGTTGAAGTCGTCGCGATAGTGATGCGACATCTGCATGAAATAGCCGCTGCGCAAGCCCACCGCGGTGGCCTGACCATGAAAACGGACGCCGCCGCAAAGAATCCCCTCTGCGCGCAGCTTCGCGTAACGCGTGCCTTCGTCGGCGTCGCGGAAGTTGTCGCCGTAGAACATCGCTTCGCCGAAACCTTGCGCGGATACATCCGCCTGCGCGACGAGCGGCAACGACGCCTTGCGATAGTTGTAGTCCTGCAGCACCACCTTCGCGGGCAGCGGCTTCGTGCGGCACACGAAGCTCTGCACCGAGTCCGGCGCGACGCCCGTATCCAGCTCGTCGGCGGGGCGGTAGTTGACCGGCAGCGCATCGGCGGCGTGCATGGCGCGGTCATCGACGATGGTCAACGTGTCCGCCTCGCCGCTCTGCGCGAAGTAGTAGTACATGCCTTCCTTTTCCATCCAGCGCGACACGAAGTCGAAGTGGCTTTCCTGGAACTGGCACACATAGCTGCGCGGACGATACTCGCCCGTCAGCTTCAGATCGACGGCGTTGCCCGTGAGCTGCGCGTCGCGCAACACGCCGCCCAGAATCTGCGGAATGGTCTGCTCGTTCAAATAGACCTCGCAGGTGCGCGTAAGCGTAAGCCGCCACGCACGCGGCACGAGCACCGCGCGATAAAACGTGTAGCCGCCCGCATGATGCAACTGGTCGAATTCGGCGAGCATGCCGGAATATGGCGTGGTGCGCGAACTGTCATCGGGTGCGCCGATACTGAAGGTCGCGTTGTTCTGCAACATCTTCGTCAGATCGATGGCGGCGTCGTCGGCGACGAGCGTCACTTCGAAGCGAAAGAGTTGCGAGATCGCCTCGCGCCCGTGCATGCGCACCACCGAGAACGTGTCGGCCGCGTAAGCATCGGAGACGAAGCTGAAGCGCTGATTGTTGGCGAGTCGTGCGGAGAGCGAAGTCATGGCGTTTTATCTGCCGTTCAAGCGAGGAGCGGGGGGGGGGGGGGGGGGGGGGGGGGGGGGGTGGGCGGGGGGGGGGGGGGGGGGGGGGGGTGTTTTTGTTTTAAACCCCCCCACCCCACCAAACCCCCCAAAAAATTATATACCAAAAA
>NZ_JALQDA010000052.1:0-41307 GCF_023631485.1 Caballeronia sp. GAFFF2
GAAGTCCTCGACTCCTATATCCGGTGGTACAACGCAACACGGATCAAGGTCTCGCTCGGCTCTCTTAGTCCGGTCGAATACCGGCAATGTCTCGGAATCGCGGCATAAATCAGTCCAAGAATTTAGCCGCACCCCCTGTGGGTCAGGTTTCAGTCGGCGTTGACACAAATGGACGAACCCCGTCGTTTGGCTGGCTGGCCGAGCCCGGTCACATAAGCAGCCATCGCTATCGGTTGGATGGACAACTCGATTGAAAACTAACAAACGACCAAGCGCGCGACGACCGCCGAGCTGGCATCGACGCTGGTTGAGCTGGTGGAGAGTCTGCTAGCGGACGTCGCAAGCGACGTTGAGGTTGTCACGCGGGAGCGTGGGCTCAAGGATGAGATGCGGGAGCGGCTTCGGCGGGCGCTGAACCGGGTGGAGTGCGCGCGGGGTGTTTTGGGAGCAGTGCGTGAAAACGCAGGTTCAGAAGGAGCGTGGAAGGAGCTGCCCACAGAAAGAGGCGCTCGTGGCTCCGCCAACGGAGAACCCCATGGAGACTATGAGAATGACGATTCGATAGGCGAAAAAGCGAGCTTGGAGTGCGATGGAATTGCTCGCAAAGAGTGGCCACAGGACTACCCAGAGGGGGCAGTCGAGTGGCACATCTTGGAGAGGATGCAGTGATTGCCGGCATGACTGTGGCGGATTCCTGACGCCAATGGCTCGAAAATCACCCCCTCGCTAATAGTGTCCCTCGAGGGCGCGGGGGGCGGTTTTTTCTGGAATCAGGAGGGGGTTAAAAGGGGATTTTTTTCTTCAGCGTGCACCACACCGAATGAAAGTGTCCCCAGCCTTGCTCCGTAAGGGTTTGCGGGAAAAATCACCCCCCTCCAGGGACGCTTTTAGCAGAGGGGTGAGGGACGCTTTCATTCTTTGCGGGCAACAAACAACTTGCTTTGCCCTCGCCCTTGCTCCACCGTCACAGACTTCGCAAGATTCCGCATATTGGCCACGCTGAAGTAAGGCGCTATACCCGACTGGGCTCCGCTTCTTGGCTCATTCTCAACGTTTGAACCAACGTTGGCTTGTCACGAAAACCTTATGTGGCAAGAGTTTGCGGCTTCGTTGGCGCAAACTCTTGGTTCAAACCTCGAAGATAGACCGCGACTTGCACCAAGGCTAGACCGATACCGTATACCGCGCTGTGCTCCGCACACCCGTCAATTGTAGTGACCCTTTTTTCAACAATTGATCCAATGCTCGTCGCATCTGCGATCGTGGAATTTCCGTGCCCACGCGTTGATGAATCTGGCTGATGCTTGATCCCGGATAACGCGCGACATCTTCCAAAATGAGCGCTAATAAGCGATGCGGTTCGATCCGCTTCAACGTCGTCGTCGCCGCAAAGTCGAGATTTCTAAGTAAGCGCGGGTCAACGAAGTAACGAGTGGCCTGGGTACGTCCCGCCGACTTCACGATCTCCCAATCTAATAGTCGCGCCAGCCACGGACGAAGTGCGTCCGGAGAGCCAAGCTCTAGCAAAGCGATGAGTTCGCGCGCAGTAAGTGAATCGTGCTGCGCGAGCAGTCCCAATGCAATCCGCTCACGTTGCTGCAAATGAAACGTCTCATCCGCCTTGGCGAGAAAGTCGATCACCTCCGGCTTCAGAATGCGTCGGCGTATCGCCACCTGCACGCGATCATGATTCTCAATTAACTCGGGTGCGGGGCGTCCTTGCGACAACAGGATTTCATACATCTTGTCGAAACCGCTCCCCTCGCGCTCCATCAGCTTTAGGTCATGGAACAGTCGCGCCAGGATCTCATTGCGCCGAACAGTCGTGTGCAGGACGTTCTGCGGTGTAACGCCAAGCGGAAGAAGACCAGGATTTACGACTTCAAGCCGGTCCGGATACAAATTGATAAAAATGTCGCCCCGCTGCGTGTACGGTCGATGAACTAGTGCATTAACGAGAAGCTCGCGCACCACAATCTCGTCGTAAGCCGGGACATACTGTCGATAAAGGCCATCTGGAAGCTCGTACCGCTCACGGAAATCTGGGACCTCCTTCCATACCGCCTCGACCAATTCCATCGGACTCAGAAGTTGGTCGTCCCACACCCATTTATTGACCTTCGCGCCGCTGTCGTCGTATTTGATGACCTGAATGACGGGCGCGGTCGCGAGCTGCGCGCGATCGGCTTGAGTGCCGACGCATAGAACGCCCATGTTTGTCAGATAGTCCCCGCGCACCAGCATATAGTGTTCGAGCAACTCGTCGACCGACTTTTCTTTGACCGACGCCTTCACACGGTCCGACGTAAGAAGACCTTGCGTGAGCCGCTGAATCTGCTCGGCGTTCACCACATGTCGAGACACACTTGCTGTGCATTGAGTCTCCCAAGGCAACGCCGCGCGTTCGCTCGCAAGCCTCAGCACATCATCGCCCGTGACGGGGGCGCTTTTGTCGGCGATACGGATGAAATAGCGTCCGTCGGTGGTGGACGCTACCGCCACCGCGCGTGGGATGGTTATCTCAAGATACTGCCCGCCGTTCTCAGCCGTCTTTGCCTCAGGCAACGCAACAACGTTGACGGTGAGCTCGCTCAGACGACGGCGTACCAAGTCGGGCAGATCCATCGGAAGCACTTGTTCAGGCGGGGGCACAGCGACGGCATCTTCGATGCCAATGAGCAGTCGTCCTCCGGTTGCATTGGCGAACGCCACCAAGTCTTTAGCCAACTCATGCCAATCCGCGGACTTTCCGGTTACGGCACGCAACGATTTCTTGTCGAGCAACTGCCCTTCTTGGCTCAAGTCATACCCCAGGTGAAAACGGCGATTTGCGTTCTGATTAGGACGGTCGCACCGTCAGGCGTTAGCCCAACGACGCGGAGAGCGGCGCAAATGATAATTTTATGTCGAAATCGACGGAGAGATCGTACGTATGCTGATTGCATAAGCGAACAGACGATCGATAGTCGGCAAGTGGTGCGTGCTGCGCCGGCGTGTCGAGGATGCTGTTGAGATGCCGCTTCATTGCGTCGAGTTTTACTGCGCGCGGCCCGTCATCCGAATCGGATAAGGCGGCACGACGATTCGCCGGCCCTAGACCTGCCTCAAACGGGCGCACTTTCGCGCTAATCGCGGTACGCAAAGCGAACGTCTATGCACGGAGCGCTTCATGCCAGGTCGCACACAAGAAATCGAGGCGAGACGTTCGTAATGCAGCGTGTCAGACAGCGCCGCATTTTTCGAGGCGAAGGTGGTAACTTCGACGTCGGTTTCGGGCTCCGCTCCGTACGTCGCACGGTGCACAAGCTCAACCGCGCCGTCCTCGCGATGACATCTAGTACGGAGCCGCGGCGCGCGTCTCCACACAGTGCAGTGCATCTCGGAGTTATCACGAGTGGAACGACGATCGCATGCTCCATGCGCATCGGATTGACCGCCAGTGGCGGCACCGAATCGAATCGCCGTGTGCGACGCGCCACGCGCCGGCAACCGCGCGCTTAAGCGTGATCTACTCACGGATTTTCGCCGCACTGAGGGCTTTTAAAGGCTACCGAGTTTCATTGCTTTGACTGTCGCCGCTTCGGTGATCCACAGGCTGCCGACGAACGCTCGATTGGCAATGTGCCCGTAACCCGTCCTCAGCAGCGACCCATGGGCCCCTCCCCTCCTGTGCGTTTTCAGAATATGCGTTGGCACGTGACGCACTTATTCGATCGTTCGGACAATCGAGCTCTCATCGTGAGGTGCACCGGGGCAGGCCACAATACGGCCGGGCGGGTTGTTCCAAGCTGCAACAGGCGGTGCTCACTGCTTGTGCATAGTGTTCGAACGGCGCACCAATGCAAATCGGCCCGACATGCATGTGGCCTAAGAGCGTCTAGTCTGCCGCTCGTATCAAAATATACAGAAGTTGTTTCGGTCATTACAAACCGCTTCTGCAAATAGAGAAAACCTGCTCAAGGCGGCAAATAGCGTTGCAGGGAACGCTTCAGCCTTCTTCTACCGTGAAACAATCGGCGTTCCTAGCTGCTCTTATAAGAATAATTCGTTTAAAAACAACTATTTGCATCAGATCCTGGTTACGCCGAGCTGTTTCACGCTGAGCCATAACAAAATCGGAGCTGTCAACTAGTTAGTTAGGATTCCTGTATCATTGATGCCAAATTTCGGCAACTATCAACTCGGGTAGACACCTGAAGCTCTTAACCTGTACGGTCTCGCCCAGTAAGAGATCCGCGCCAAGCGCGATTAAATGACTTGTCTGGCTTGCCGAGATGGCCCAGCTTGGCTGCTAATAACAGTTAGCAGACAAGGCTGATTCTGCTATTCCCGATTTTTTCGGCTGCCAACGAGCGACTTTCCGGCCTCTGCTCTACCCTGCCCTTCCCTCACCCTCCCGTCACCCTTCCCGGCCCTGACGACCATGCGATCGTCAGGGCCACCGCCGTTACGCCGGCTTAATGTTCGACGCTTGCCTGCCCTTCGGACCCATCTTCTCGTCGTAGCTCACCTTCTGCCCTTCCGCGAGCGTCTTGAAGCCGTTCGACTGGATTTCCGAGAAGTGCGCGAACAGATCGTCACCGCCTGCGTCCGGCGTGATGAAACCAAAACCTTTTGCATCGTTGAACCACTTGACCGTACCGGTTGCCATGTTGTGTTGTGCCTTAAAAGTTGAGAACGGCGCCGCCCCTCGCAAGCGCCGGACGCTATCTTGATCGACGGGGCCGGCTCGCGCAAGGGTGTGCTCCCGAGGGTCGCGAACCCGTTTCGGCTGCCTGACCCGGCGGCTAAAACGCTATAGTCGCGACGAGTCGGCAGCGACGACGTGGCCGGCGTTGGACGCCGAGGGTTCCGCTGGGTCCTTCGGTTTTTTGGTCACGCGCCTTGAAAGCGACCGCGTCGTCCCTCCCCTGCCGTTGCGACAGGGCCGTTGCGGTGCCCCATCGCGCACGGGACTGATCAACTTTACGGGGTCCGCGCGCTATCTATATCGGGCGGGTGGGTTCATCTGCCGGCTCTCCGGCAGCAGCGTCGAACCGCACCGTCGCGCTTTTAGGGGGCACGGGACATTGTGCGCGCCCCCTCGCGACTCGCACCGCGCTTCGATGGTCCGTCGCCTTAAGGCCCCGACGTAATCCACCACCGCACTGTAAGCGCACGCGCGCCTGAGTTTGCTCTGCCGCGTCTCGCGTCCCGGCTTGATTCCCGACGCGCACTTCACGACGCTTAACCGGCGCCGCGTGAGCAATACCCAACCGCCCTCTTCGTCCGCGACTATGGTTGACAACTGCCGTCCGCTCCTCCTGTCCCGGTCATCCCCAACGGTATCGCTTGGGACGGCGATGCGCGTTCCCAGTTCGTTCTGCCACATCGTCCAAAGCATCCTCGAGCATGATTGACGTGTGCGGTCGCCCTGCCCTGGTTGCGCTAGCCGAGGCACGCTCAACGATCCCGCGCGCCGGTGAAAAGCGGCGCCTGCCTTGCTTAATGCGGCGGCGTCCACGGTCACTTCCTGATCGCTTCGATCGTCCGAATGGCCTCTGCCACCTTCCCCTGTTTCCTCGCCCTGGGCCGGGTCATCGGTCTCTGCAAGCTGGTTTTTCGGGGCCCGTCAGCGTGTAGGGACTGGAGTGTTCGCGGAGTCAAGACGGTCGGATCGGTAGTTGCGTTATGGATGGTCTCGTCTACGATCGGTCTCAGTTCAGCTCCACCGGCTCGTGACTGAGGCGTTCGCTTTGCACTCACCGCCGTCCTTGAGGCAGCACATACGCCGTCATGGCTGGGTGCGTGTGGACGGCAGCCGACCGCGTCACGCGCCCGCACTTCGCACCTTGAGCAGGTGACGCAGTCCGGCGATATGGTCACGCACGGCGCCCGTGACCGGCGACTTGACCGTGCTCAACGGAACGGCCGAGGCCGGTGCGTTGCCGAGTGCTTGCTGCTGTGCGTGGGCGAAGCGTTCGAGGTCAAGGGCGGTGGCGGGGCGGAGTTTTCCGGACTTAAGCGCTGCGGCGAACGACGGCATCCAGCCGGCGGCCTGCCGTCCAACGCGCTCCGTGAGGCTGAAGATCGTCAGCGAATCGCCCCCGGCGCCCACGATGAACTGACGCGCGTTGTCTGCATCGATGAAGGTCCGGCCCGCGTGTTGAAGGGCGATGGCCTGGCCTTCGGCGCGTTGCTGATTGCGCGCCTGGGTGGCGTCGCCATCCGCGCTCCGACGGCGCACGAGATGGGTGAAATCGACTGGGGTGCGAAGCAGGGCACGAAGGTAACTTATCGGCGCCTTGGCGAGCTTCAGGTGGTCCCAAGTGGCTTCTACCACATCGGAGAGTCGCTTGCCGTGATCTCGGGCTTCACGCATGAGTTTGAAGATCAAAAAATCAAAAAAACCCAGGGTGCGAAGACGCTGAAGGTCCGCAGGCAACTGGCCCGGTTGTCTCTTGTGAAAAACAGAAGGGCTTAGATCCTTATATATTCCACCGTCTGCCAATGTGGCAGACGGTGCCGGGAATGAGGTCTGCGAGGGTGCAGCGGCTGACGAGGAGGGCGCTTGCGAAGCCTCGCTCTCGTGCGTGCGTAAGGCCTCAATGAGTCCGAGGAGGGCAGCAGCGTGTTCGGTGAGGTGGAGGTATGCGCGGCCAAACAGGCCCGCTCGGACGTAGCGGCTTTGGGGGCGACGCTCGATCAGTCCCGCGACTTCGAGATCGTCGAGGCTCCGATAGAACGTGCGCATCGATTGCAGCGCACGGCCTGTGAGCAATTCACGACGAGCGAAGATCGCAGCAAACGGTTGGGCAGCGTCAACGGTCCGCGCGAGGGCAGACAGGACGGCGCGGGCCCGGGGAGGGATTTGTTCGATGTGCGCGGCCCGGAACGCTGCGCGGAAAATGATCCACGGCAGGTTGGTCGAGTCGCAACGAAATGCGCTAAGGGCGGCCGAATCTTCAGGGTGTGCTTCACCCTCGCCGGCAACGAAGTGTTGCGCGATAGACATGTCGAGCGATCCATTAAAAATGGATTGAATTCGCTTGACTGTCGACCTTGTTGCGCTACACTCCGGGTGTCTGCAGTCCCTTTCCAGTTTCCAGCTGGGGAGTCGCGCGGCAAGGTTTCCAGCCAAGCCCGCAATCGCAAAGGCCCTCAGTTTCCAGCTGCGGGCCTTTGTCTTTCTTAAGCTAGGTTTTCGTCATTTCGGTTCCGGTAGACGCCTGCGTAGTACGAAGTTGTTGTTAATCAACGACTTATGGTTTTTGAGTCTGCGCGAGTTGCTCTAGGTGCTTTCGAATAGCATCACGTACCGAATCTGCGATTTCCTCAGATTGAAACTCGATTCGCATCACGTTCTTAGCGCTTCGGACATCGCACCAAGTTGTTTTCCCAGAGCGAATCTTGAAGCTTGATGCGGCTGGGGTGGCTTTCTTCGGGGCATCGGACGATCGAGCAAATTTCACTGCCTGCGACTGATCGAGCCTCCGGTCAGCAAGACATTGGACAGCCTCTAATACCCGATCCCTCTTGCCCGCTTCGACCAGCACTGCGAACTCGGCTGCGGCATTTGCGCCAAGAAGTGCAATGTTCGCTTCCAGAATTGTCCGAACTTCAGGCGGAAGACGGTCGAAAGACAGCAATGCGCTTATGTGTGACGGACTGATACCCACACGCTCGGCAACGGTCGCCCTATTCATTTCCGGATGCTCGGTCTGAAATCGCTTCAGACCAATATATTTCTCGTAGTCAGTTAGGTCCGACTGCATCAAGTTCGCGAAGAAGGCTCCTTCGTCAGCTTCCTCAGCCGTTGCCTCGCCCAGCACGCAGCGAATTGTTTCGCGGCCCAGTTCCCGATAAGCATCGCTTCGATGATGTCCGGAAATAATCTCGAAACCACCTTCCGCGCGCGGCAGCACAACCACCGGATGAATCAGCTTGTTATGGCGGAGATTGTCGCGAAGCTCAGCATATTTCTCCGGTGCCATGTATCTGCGACGGCCGGGGACTTCATGCAATTCTGAAAGAGGGACATCAACGGTGCCGCCCATCTGCTTTGCTTCTTGCAGCTCTTTCCGAAGCCGCTCAATCTCATCCTGCTGCTGCTCTGACTTTGCTTGAAGGTGCATCAGCTGACCGGGCGCAGTGCGGGGCGTCGTTGCAGCGCGATTCTGTGCTTTGTCCGCCTCTTCATCTGTAAGGCGTATGTTCGCCGCCTTTGAAGCGAAATTTTTCATACTCACGATGCGCTACCTCCTTTCTGCCAAAGACCCGAAACACGATCATCGACGCGATCGACAAACTGATCGCAGGGCGTTCGAATCCGACGGAGAGTCTCAGCTCCCCCTTCATACGTTGAGATGTCGTACACCGTTGCAAAGCGCATATTGGTGTTGCGCGCTACGTCAGTTTCTGGAATTTCAACTGGGATGACCCGGTTGCCGTACAGTTGGCTAATCCACGACTGAACTGCCTTGGCTGCGGGCTTTGGCGTCATCCGTGTAATCAGGATGTCGAGAAAGTCGAACTCTTTGCGCGACTGTTCTCCGCGCGCTGCCATGCCGGTTACCAAATCCGAGAACAGGTGCCAAAACTGAACCATCGAAGCGAACGATAAGACGTCGGGAACCACGGGCACGATCACCCCGTCGGCCGCAAAAATCGCATTGATTGTCAAATAGCTCAGCGTCGGTGCCGTATCCAGGATGATGTAGTCGTATTTTTCCCGTAGAGCTTCGATTCCAGCATGGAGAACATTTTCGAATCGTTCACCGCGGGCACCGGCTGATGCGCGGGCAGGCAGCATGAACTCAGCATTGAAAAGCTCGGTCGACGACGGGATGAGATCCAAGTTTGGCCAGTAGGTCTCTTGCGGCAACGTCCGCATGTCGAACTCATCACCTCGCAGGTAGGCCTCGATCAAAGGCATGATGGTCTGTGAGGCGTCGACCTCCGCATGCGGATTGATCCCGTATAGCGTGGTAGCGCTGCCCTGCGGGTCTAGATCTATGTGGCAGACACGCCGTCCACGACGCATCGCTAGTCCCTGAGCAAGAACAGTCGACATCGTCGTTTTAGTGACGCCACCTTTGAAGTTCGCGACGGCGATGATTTTTCCGGGGCCTGACCGGGGAGTCGGAGCGAGTTCAGCACGTACCCATTGAACAGCCTCTTCAACTGTAAACTGCCGCGGCGACCCCCGACGAGCTTGCTTGCCTTGCGGCAGCTCGCCCTTTTTGAGCATATAGGCCATCCGCTGGACGTCGATCCCGCACATTTCCTGAACTCGCGCTGAACTGATCATTGGAGGCACCTTTCTCGGAAAAGGCTCCAGCAGCTCATCCCGAATCTTCTGCAACATGAAGTCGGAAAGCCCAGCGAGCTTGATAAGATCTTCAGGTGTTGTCTTACCAGGGTTGGCGAGATCTAAGTCCATAGTCTATTTTCGATCGGTTTAGATTATTCTATCGCCAAGCCAACTTTTCACCCATCCGATAGAATCAAGTGGACTTTAGACGGCTGGGGTAGTAAACGCAAGTTAACTTTAAACATCGCAGACGACTCAGTGCTAGAAGTCTCGGCCATTAGACGCGTTTACCGCGAAACCACATTAAGTGTGAAACGTGGTTACACGTGAAACACACAACGTGGCTGATCGTCGGGCTGACTAACAATAGTGTGAAAGACATCTACCCAGCCTTCGCAAACCTCTTCGTTGCGAACCTGCATCCTCGTCCAAGGTGGCGTTGGGGCTCTTCGGGCTGAGGAGGCGAGTCGAAGAGCATGCAGCCTCAGATTTCCGAGCAACTTGGGTTTCGCAAAACTTGCTTTGTAAGACGGTCGCCTTTCGACGCCGCGAAACCCTGATAAGCGGCGCTCCGCGCCGATAGAGCACACGCACCTGGCGGTGCCTGTGCCGCGGGATTGCTTGTGCGGGAAACACGTCGCCGCGCTCCATCCTTTGTCTGCCGTTCAAAGCGCGTTTCATCTGCCCTTCAAAGCCGCCTCTTAATCGACGCATAGCACGAACCGGATTCGGCACAAGGGTTCGCTTCGCCGCGTCCTCACCCGTTCGATGCTCGCCTGCGGCTGCGCTTCGCTGCGGCCTCCGGGCGCGCCCTTGCACCGAATCCGGCCCGTGCAAGACATGCGCCGAGGCGGCTCCGAAGAGCAGATGAAACTGAACGACAGACAAAGGAGGTAGTCATGAGCGCAACGACCACCCGCACAAGCAACCCCACCAACGATTCGGGCGTTCCTCCCGAACCCTCCGAGGCTCACCAACGAACATATGTCGAGGGCGACATTCGAGTGGTGACTGTTGACGATTCCCGTATCCAGTTGCGGTACCAAAACGGCAGATGGTTAAAGGTCACGGTGACATCGCTTTAATTGTCGATCGCACAATAAGGATACCGAATCATGACGGCAAGATACTTTTCTTGTGCTGACACCGCAACGCTGATTCGTCAGTCGTTGGCGGAGTGCTTCAAGGGCGTACCGTTCTTGGTCCGCACTCAGACTCACGGCGGTAGCGCAATCTTTTACGTGAGTCGGACCGATGGCCCGAACGCCGCGCAGGTCGAGGCGATCACCAGCAGAGTTCGGCGGGTGTATTTCGACGGACCGAATGATGATGCGGCAGCCGGTGATCAGAGGCTGGACGCATACGAGGTCTGCTTTGGGGTAGACCACATCTTTACTGTTCGCGAGCACAGCGACGCAGCGGTGCAATCCGCTATCGACAGTATCTATCGACATTACGAAAACCTCTTCGCCGGAAACGGTCTGTCCAAGCCGACTGTCGATCAATTTCGCTCCTGTGAACTATCACGACTCCAACTTGCGGAACTGGTTTCGGACACCACGACCACTGTGCAGACGATGATCCATCAAGCGCTTGCCAAACAAAGCGATCGCCTAAAAGTGGCCTGTGAAAAGCCTGCACTCCAATCCTACATAACGCTCCGCGACGGCTATGCCCGCGAATGCGGCGAGCAACGATCCGTCATGCCGCTCTACGACCGATTTGGACCCGTTGACTGAACAGGAGAGGGGGAGGGCGATCATGCATCCCGCCGATTGCCTTCCGTTCTACATCAACCTTGTTTCTAACCGGCCAACGACCAACGCAATCCCACTCTGCGTAACTCGGTCGCTGGCATTCTCTGGGAGCTTGAAAATGGATGATTGCAACGACGCCATCAACGTTCAGAACAATGATGTCGAGCTTGACGATGCAGCAACATCGCCCACGGGACTCGACAACACCTTTGGCGGCGACAGTGCCATCGAGCAAGTCGCATTGTCACGCTTGAATCCTTCGCCGCGAAATGTGCGCCGCAAAGCAGCAACTGGAATCGACGGCCTCGCGGACAGCATCGCCGCGAAAGGGCTGCTGCAAAATCTGGTAGCTCATCCGATGACGGGAGCGCGCGGCAAAAAGCCGAAGCTTTGTGTGTGCGCAGGACAACGCCGACTTGCCGCACTTCAGTTGCTTGCAGAACGCGGTGTGATCAGCGCGGACGAGTTGATTCCGGTGAAGGTCGTCACCGAGGCTGAAGCAGTCGCCGCATCACTCATCGAAAATCACGCCCGCGAGCCAATGCACGGAGGCGATCAGGCGATGGCATTTCGGCTGCTGATCGAGGAGGGCAGGAGTGCAGACTACATCGCTGCGCTGTTCTCGGTTTCGGTGTTGACCGTGCAGCGACGTCTCAAAATCGCCAACGTCTCGCCCAAACTATTGGACGTTTTCCGCGATGACGGCATGAGCATCGAGCAGGTCGTCGCTCTTGCCTTGACCGATGACCATGACTTGCAGGAACGGCTATGGTTCGACGCCGCACAGGCATGGTTGCGCGATCCTCATCAGCTACGCGCTGCGATCACGAAGGAAGAAATCGAAATCCGCAACAATCCGCTTGTCGCGTTCGTGACACTCGAAGCCTACGAGGCCGCCGGTGGGTTCGTGCGTCGAGACTTGTTCAGCGATGACAACAACAGCGGGCACATTGCCGATGCCGCACTGTTGCTGCAACTTGCCACCGACCGTCTGATCGAGGTGGCGCAAACAATCAGTGCCGAGGGCTGGAAGTGGGGTCGAAACCCGAGTCAAGCGCGACTACAGCGAGTTGGCCGAATATGGTCGGCAGTCGTCACACACGCGCGACATGACAAAAAAGGAGGAACGCGATTTCGCCAAGCTCCAGAAGGCAAGAGACACGGCGACTGGCGCACTCAATGCGTATTACGACGACGAGTCCGCCGAGGAGGACGAGGAAAAACGCGGTGCTTTGGAGGAAGCAGCGAACGCGGCGAGCGATGCCTGCGATGCTTTTGTCGAAAGCATGGAAGCATGGTTGCCTGAACAGTTGCAGGCTGGTGGCGCTTTCGTGTTCCTCAACTATGCGGGCGAAGTCGTCATCGAGCGGGGCTTTATCAAAAGGGACGATATGCAACGGTTAGGTTCTGCGCAGAGCGCCGCCGATGGCACGTCAGGAGTCGAGCCGAAGAAGAAAGCGAAGCCTGTGCACAGCGAAAAACTCTGCCGCCGCTTGACCGCACATCGAACCGCTGTTGTTCAGGTTGAACTGGCCGCACAACCGGGCGTAGCAATCGCCGTATTAATGCACCACATGATCCCGACTATCTTCGCGGACCATTACGGCCACATGTATTCCGGCCGTACTCTTGAGGCAAAGTTTACTTGCGTGCATGACGGCCTGTTGCGTGAGGCCGATGATCTGGCGAATAGCCGTGCATGGAAGGAAATCGAAGCCGAGCGTGCGATGTGGACAGCGATGCTTCCCGAGAACAATGCCGAGCTACTACCGTGGCTTTTGCAGCAGAGCGACGATGTCACGTCCAACTTATTCGCGTTCTGTGTCGCAGCCACCCTCGATAGTGTCTCCGGGACCGATGGCGATCATCCGGTGAGCCAGTTGTTCGACGTGCTCAATCTCGACATGAGCAAGTACTGGACTGCGACGCGGGAGAGCTATCTGGATCATGTATCAAAAGGTCGGATCGCCGAGGTCGAAACTGCGGCAGTCTCGGCGGAAGCAGCAACACCGCTCGCATCGAACAAGAAGGATGAGGCAGCATCGATGGCCGAAAGGCTGCTGTCCGATACAGGTTGGATTCCCGACATGCTGACGAACCGCAGTTCGGTGAAGGAGAGCAACTTCGCTTCACCCGAACTTGATGACCAAGAGTCAGACGAGGAGGGCAGCCGAGAAGAAGCTGACGCAGACGCAGATCAGTGACCCGCAGAAGGTAGCCAAGGAAGGGCAGTAACTTGACCGTTCCGTATTCAACGTCGAACTGGAAAAGAAAAGGCTCGAAGCGCGGCAACGCTTCGAGCCCGACCGTCCAACGTCGCAGGAGTAGAACGGGATCCAACTGATTTCATTATATCCGCGCCGAGGCCGAACACAAAGCCGAACACCAGCCTCCGCGCCTGGCGGCGCTGCGCGCCCCAAGGGGGCTTGCCGGTTGTTTCGCACGGTCTATCGGATGGTCTGCTCGTCGGAGTCGGCCTGTCGCTCACGCCCTTGAATCTGCCACACGCCCCGGCTTTCCCGGTCAAGGGGCATTTCGCGGCATATCCTCGACCGCTTCGCGGCCTGCGGTATTCCACGACCCCTTGACCGCGCCGGTTCGCGCGGCAGAACGGGCTTACCGCGACCGACCGACTCCGACGAGCAGACCTAGCAAACGGCTTCGCGTGCTCCACGCCCCTTGAAGTGAGACAAGCGCTCACGCGCCCGTCTTGATCGAACGATCCGCTCCCTCGCTCGTCCTCGGGGCAGCACCTTTGATGCCAAGACTCGCCGGGAAGAGAGTACTTATCAAGAATAATAAATAGATACTGCTATTGACTTTGGTGAGGGTATCGACCATAATACATACATCGAAGCACGAAACGGAAAGACGCTTCGATACCGAGAAACCAGCGGCGGCAACCGCTTCTCGACCTTCCACAACGTCGCAATTTAGGAGTACTATAAATGCAACTCGCATCCAAGTTCGGTTATAACGCACCCGTTCTTCGTTCGGAAATCCCCCTGACGGACGACCAAATCCAAAGCATCGCGCCGTCGATTTTCGCTGCTGAGAAGCACGAAAGCCGCTCGAAGCGTTACACCTACATTCCGACGATCGATGTGCTCAACGGCCTGCGCCGCGAAGGTTTCCAGCCCTTCATGGTCGCACAGACGCGTGTGCGAAACGACGACAAGCGCGATTTCACCAAGCACATGATTCGCCTCCGCCATGCTGACCAGATCAGCGGCAAGGAAGCGAACGAAATCTTCTTGTTGAACAGCCACGATGGAACGAGCAGTTATCAGATGCTCGCCGGTATGTTCCGCTTCGTCTGCTGCAACGGCATGGTGTGCGGCACGAATGTCGGAGAGGTGCGCGTCCCGCATAAGGGTGACGTTGTGGGCGAAGTCATCGAAGGCGCATTTCGCGTGCTCGATAACTTCGAGGTGGTGGACGAGCAGCGCGAAGGCATGCAAGGCGTGACGCTCGATACCGGCGCACAGAACGCATTTGCGCGCGCAGCCCTCGAATTGAAGTACGACACGGAAGACGCCGCCGCGCCCGTTACCGAGACGCAGATTCTCCGCCCCTGCCGCATGGAGGATGGCGGGTCGGACCTGTGGACGACCTTTAACCGTGTGCAAGAAACATGGTGAAGGGTGGCCTGCGCGAACGTAGCGCGACGGGCCGCACGACCACCACCCGAGCGGTCAGCGGCATTGACCAGAACGTCAAACTGAATCGGGCCTTGTGGGTTCTCGCCGACGAGATGCGCAAGATGATCGGCTAACGCGGACGGCTGCCGGGCGAGCACAGCCGCCCGGTAGTTCCTCGGACACATGGAGAGAACACCATGAGCAAGGTCTTTTATATTCCGGGCGAGCCGACCGCGATAGATTATGCGTTGGAACTGACGGACGGCCCAACCACCACTTACGTCACAAACTGGACACGCGAAACGCTCGACCAGCTCGCGCAGCGTTATCCGGGCGTGGTGATCGGTGAGGAGGATTCCTTCATCGAGCAACAGGAGCGTGTGTTATCGACTAACCCGGAGGAAATCACCGAGGCCGAATATCATGCAGCCATGTCCGGCCCATGGCCGCCGCTCGTCTGGCAACTGGGCGATGGCGTCGAATCGTTCAAAGGTAGCGAACCCGTCGAGGGGAATATCACCTTGATCTACGCGAGAAAGGGTTCCCGTTACTGGCGATTTCGCGGTGTCGCGACACTGCCTCACCCGTTGATCGCACAGAAGATTCAGCACCATTAAAGCCGCGAGACAGTACGCTCAAATCGCCCCATCCCACCGGATTGGGGCTTTCTGTTGACCGATATTGACTCCGAGCAGATAATCTAGTCCCGATTTCAAACATTTTTGAGGGGGCGCAAACATGGCAGGAGAGAGGATGACGGCGAAGGACTTCAAATCGCTCATGCCCCGCCTCAAGCGCATGACCGTCGGTAACGTGGAAATTGCGCGGCGCGTGCTTGTTGACGGTATCTCGCAGGTAGATGCCGCTACAGAGAGCGGACTGAGCAAGCAGCGCGTCGGTGCGGTAATCAAAGCCGTTGAAGCGGCAGCAAGAGCGATTCCCCCGGATTGGGAACAAGTTGAAGTCTGGCTGCCGCCGGAGCTTGCTGCGCAAGTGCGACAGATGGCCGAAGAGGCAAGGGCACAACTGACGATGGGTGGTGGTATTTTGTCGTCCTCGTGGCCTTCGACGCGATAGCGCAACTAACCGTCTCCGGCCGATTTCCACCGCCAATGTTGTCCCCGGATCTGATGGCAAGAAGCAGGGGCGTGAAGCTGTCTACAGAGGACAGGGAGAAAAAATCTGCGCGCCGTCCCGGCGCGCAAGTGTGTCGCAGCGTGGTAATCCTTCGTTACGCGCGGACTGTCATCGAATACGAAGGTAACGGCAAAGACCGCTCGGGCGGGTAAGTCGCCCCTTTGGCGAACCTTGTGTCCCTCACATTCCAGCGGCCAGCTTACTTCCGATGAAGCCGCCGACGATGCCTGCAGTCAGTGCGAGCACTGCCAGCAGCAAGACAAGCCGCCGCGCTTTGTGTTCGAGTGCGGCATTGGCGGCCACGAGTTGGACAGCGCCACTGTTGAGTTGATTGCCAACCTGCGCCGCCGCTACGCGGCCCGCCTCCATGAGCTTATTGCTGTTCTGCTCGATGACAGACTCAAAATTGAGCTTTGCCGCGAGGAATGCCTTGGCTGCGGCGTCGGTCGTTGCCCGCTCGATTTTTCCGGACAGTGCCTCGTCAGCCTGCTCGAAGCGCCGCACAAGCGCATCGGCATCTTGCAATAACTCTGCCATCAGCGCTTCGCGTGCGGTGGATACGTTGCCACCCATAACGGCCCCCGTTACTTGAATAGCACCTTGTACACGTCATCCAAGTTCTTATGCGCGGACTTCGCGAGCCGCTGCGCCGAAATCATGATGACCGCACGCGCCTTCGTGTCGTCATCCTTCGCTTCGCGCAGCATCGCCCGGTAGTCGGTCCCATCCGCGACGATCTCTGAAACACTCTTCTTGAGAACTCGCAACCGCTCGAAAATCTCGTTTCGGAACACTGCTGCTTCCGGTTTTAGCGTGAAGCATTTGCGATCTGCATGAAGGCCGAAAACCGTGCTGAACAGGCGCGGCACATCGTTTGCATCTTCAAGCTCGACCTTGTTGAACACCACGCGGATTTTCTTGGCCGGGACACCGAGGCCCGCCAGTGTCTCAATGGTGTTGACCGTGTCGATCTGCTGTTTCTTCTCACTCACCGCTGGCACGACAAAATAATCGAACTCTTCATGCGAGCCGTCGAACTGGCTCATCTGCTTGATGAACTCTTCGACGTTTGATGCGCCGACATCGACGATGGCCGAATCGAGCGTCATCAGATCCTCTTGAAGCCCTCCGTAGTCCTTGCCCTTGAGGCGCTCTGCGCCAGTGCCGGACGATCCCGCATTAATCGTTTCGACCTCAAACTTCGGCGCGTTCATGCGCGGCGCGAGGAGATTATCGACCAGCGTCGTTTTGCCAGGATTCCCACTGAAGTTGATGACGGCGACTTTCATTTGCGGCTCCTTCGTTGCTGTTTGGCCAGGCGTTCGTAACGTGCCAACTTTTCGGCTTGTTCAGCCGGGTCGGGCTTCATCAGACGGTCAAGCTCCTGCATCGAGATCGGCCCTTGTGAGGCCTCGTGTGAGACCGAGTCCGTCGATAAATCTGAATCGCTTATAGAGGATGAGTCAGAGTAGTGTCGTTGTGACACAGATCCGGTGGCGCTGGAGTGCTGGACATTAGCCGGAAGTTTCTGTCCCGCAGTCTCTTGCTCGACTTGCTGCTTCTGCCTGTACCGGTAGAGATAGCTTTTCAATGTGGCTTCGGTCAGATCGATTCCGTTCGCTCTCAGGGCCTTGAGAACATCCACGATCCGCACGCCTGCTGAGAGCCTCTGTTCTATCAGTGGCATCACTTCACGCACTTTCGCCGCCTTGGTTTTGGGCTCCAGCGCCGTCAAAGCCTGCACCACATCACGTTGCGGCATTCAAGCATCCTCCAAGCTATTGATACGCACTCCTATTGCATTTAGCACGCATTCTTCATACTACCAACTTGCATCTGTTTTGCAACCTCTGTGCTACTCGATTGCTACTTGATTGCATCCACTTCGCCTACGCCCTTTGGGCTAGTTGATTTTCACGCCCTTAACCCTTAGAGATCCCTGTCCTTAACAGGCCAGAAATCTCGATACACATCACGCACCCCCTGCGGGAGTGCAAACCCTTGATATGACCGGACTCACAGAGAAAGTGACACTACTTTGGCTCTATAGCGTTGCTATAGGAATTCACAGGAGAGCTATGTGTTTGCTCATTTGATACCTATAGACAATACTATAGGTTAGAAGATTGAGTTACTCTAAATTTAACAACAGGGGATGACGACGCATGAGCACAGGCAAATCGATCCCAGTCTGGTTTTCAGAAGAGGATCGCCGCAGGGTCGAAGAAGCGGCGGCACTCGCGGGCTATAAGCACCTGTCGAAATATATTCGCGACAAAGCGATGAGTCGTGATAGTCAGCGCGACAGCATGGAAACGTGGGCTGAGCGGCAAGAGCTCAATGGCCGACTAGCGGAAATTGAACGTACCCAAAAGTCCGCGCATACGCTTTTGGCCGCGCTACTTTTTTTGATGCGCAAGAAGGCGACGTCGGGCGATTTCAACGATCTCGTGCTTGCATGCGAGAACGCTGTATCGGGTGCCGGGATGCCCACGGAATTACTTGCCGCCTCGTCTCCAGAATTCGCTTCGCTGGTAACCCGATTCGCGGAGGATTCGTGATGTCAGAACCGATTGAGCAGATCGACTCGGACATTCAGGCTGCGCTCGATGCGCCGAGCATCAGCGACTGGCTGCACGATGCACTGCTGAGCGCCCTGCAGCGCGACTGTGTTGATGCGGCGTGTGATGCGCAAATATTGGCTGCGTGGCTCGCCCGGCGCCGTGACGCGGTGGTCGGGTCCAGCGTGGCCAGCGTGGGTTAGGCCGATGCAGAAACATGAAGCGGAGAACGCGACCCTGATCTTTGGCGTGAGCTTACCCGTGGCCGGCTGGCTTGCCGGCGCCTACGCTGCAAATGTTCCGCTGCGCCCGCTCCCGGAAGCGCTCACCGTTGCGCTCCATACGACACCGCACAATCCGCTCATCGCAAGCGGGGTCATGCTCGGTCTTGGCCTTGCGGCAACCGCCGCCTTTCTGCTGCACGAATACGGCGACGACGGATTTCGCGGCGCCCGCTATCACCGTTGGCTGCGCGGTGCGCGCATGGCCAACTGGCACGGCGTCAAACAACAGGTAAAGGCCGCCAATCGTCGAGAGAACCGCCGTCTTCGCGTCGAATTGAAGCGCGCGGCAGACACCAATGCGCCGAGTCTCGCAAGAACAGACTTGCCTCCCATCATGATCGGTCGGATGCCGATGCCGTTGCACCTTGAAAACCGGAACACGCTGATCTGCGCGACCATCGGCGCCGGTAAGTCGGTCGCAATGGAAAGCATGATCGCATCGGCCGTGAAGCGCCGCGACAAGATGGCCGTGGTTGATCCGAACGGCACGTTCTATTCGAAGTTCAGCTTTCCCGGCGACATCATTCTCAATCCGTTTGATCAACGTTCAGCCGGTTGGACCATCTTCAACGAGATCCGGGGCATCCATGACTTCGACCGGATGGCGCAAAGCATCATTCCGCCGCAGATCGATCCGACCGACGAGCAGTGGTGCGCTTACACGCGCGACGTACTCGCCGACACCATGCGCAAGTTGGTCGAGACCAATAACCCCGACCAGGACGCACTGGTCAATCTTCTCGTGCGCGAGGATGGCGAGGTGATTCAGGCATTCCTGGCCAACACCGACTCGCAGGGTTATTTTCGCGAGAACGCGGAGAAGGCAGTCGCCTCAATCCAGTTCATGATGAACAAGTACGTGCGACCGCTTCGGTTCATGTCCAAAGGCGAATTTTCGCTGTACAAATGGGTGCACGATCCGAACGCGGGCAACCTGTTCATCACGTGGCGCGAGGACATGCGCACAACGCAGCGGCCACTCGTGGCGACGTGGATCGACACGATCTGCGCCACCATCATGAGCATCCCCGACAGCTCGGCGCCGCTCGCGCGCCGGCTCTGGCTTTTCCTCGACGAGCTGGAATCGCTCGGCAAGCTCGAGTCGTTCGTGCCGGCGGCAACGAAGGGTCGCAAGCACGGTCTGCGCATGGCCGCGTCCATTCAGGATTGGGCACAGCTTGACGAAACCTATGGGAAGGACGCCGCGCGAACCTTGCTTGGATGTTTTCGTAACTACCTGATCTTTGGCGGCTCGAACGCGCTCAATACCGATAAGGCGAGTGAGATTCTGGGCAAGCATCAGGTGGAGCGAGTCCAGATCACGACGAACGCAGGCGGTGGCGCAGGCGGTGGTGGGGGAGGGCGCAGCCGCAACATTGTCACGAGTCCGCCGGAACCGGTCGTGATGGATTCAGAGATCTCGTTCCTGAAAGACCTGGAGGGCTACGTGATGTTCGGCGAAGACTTCCCCATCGCGAAAATAAAACTGCCGTACGTCAAGTATCCGCATCGGGCGACTGCAATCGAGATCAAGTGAGGAAGGCACCGCGATGCTCAATGTGACGCCGATTCGCGGAAGCAACCAGTATGCAGCCGCCCATTACTTCTCGTCGGCCGACGACTACTACGCTAAGGAGAATCCCGGCGAGTGGCAGGGCGAAGGGGCGCGGCACCTCGGGCTCACGGGGCCCATCGAACAGGCACAGCTTTCGCGTCTCCTGGACGGCCAGCTGCCCAACGGCGAGCGAATCCAGACGACGTTTGACCCCGTCGACAGCAAAAAGCGCATGGGGCTCGATCTCACTTTCTCGGCGCCAAAGTCGGTTTCGATGCAAGCGCTCGTGGCCGGCGACCGCGAAGTGACCGCTGCGCATGACCGCGCCGTGACCCGCGCGCTCGAACAGGTCGAGCAACTCGCCGAGGCCCGCAAGAAAGTAAAGGGCAAGAGCTACCGTGAACGCACGGGCAACATGACCATCGCCAAGTTCCGGCATGAGATGAGCCGGGCGAAAGATCCTCAGTTGCACACGCACTCGGTCGTGATGAACATGACGCGGCGCGCCGACGGTGCATGGCGGGCGCTCGCGAACGAGGACATTTTTCGCGTCCAGCACGAGGTCGATGCGATCTATAAAGCCGAGCTGGCAAAAGGCCTGCAGGCGGTCGGTTACTCGATCCGTTTGGTTGACGACAACGGCAATTTTGAGTTGGCCCACATTAGCCGGGATCAGATCGAAGCGTTTTCAGCACGCAGCCGTGTCATTGAAGAGGCGTTGGCCAACGAGGGTAAAACGCGCGCGAGTGCCACCACGATCGAGAAGCAGGTGATTGCGCTCGCCACACGCCCGCGCAAGGACGAGTCCGACCGGGAGATCGTGAAGCAATATTGGGCTGAGAAAAGCCGCGACCTGGGCATTGATTACGGCCCGAAATCACGGCTTGATGGACGTAGTTATGACGTGAGCGGCGGGCGAGAGCGCGCAGCACCGGGAGAGGCTAGCCACACGCTCGACGGGGCAGCCGACGGGATGACCGGCAAGGTGACTAACGCTATCACCGGCGACAGAGGGAAGGTCTTTAAGCCCGAAGAGCGCGATCGCGTTGCCGCAACGAGTTTGCCGGCCAGCCTCACGCCTGCACAAGCGGTGGCGCAGTACGCCATCCACCATCTCACTGAACGTGAGGCCGTCGTGCGTGAGAGCGCGCTCATGGCGACCGCTCTACGCCGGGCCGTGGGCTTGGCAGGGCCGAGCGACGTTCGCGCCGAAATCAAGCGATTGGTCGGACAGGGCGCGCTTATCGAGGCGGTGCCGGCGTATCGGATGGCCGAGCGCAAGGAGGGTCCCGCGCTGTCTATTGCAGGCTGGAAGCGCTATCTGCAGGAGCTCAAGGGCTGGTCAAACAAGCAGGCGCAGCAGTACGTCGCCAATGCGATCAAACAGGGCTCACTCGTACCGGCCGAAAAGCGATACACGACGCAACAGGCGCTTGCCCGCGAAAAAGCCATTCTCGCCATCGAACGGACCGGACGTCGGGCCGTCGCGCCGATTCTGGAAATCGCCGCCGTCAGATCGGCGCTCGAAAACTCCACGCTCAATACGGGGCAGCGTTCGGCCGTCGAAACGATCGTCGCCACGGGTAATCGATTTGTGGGCATCCAGGGCGACGCCGGCACGGGGAAGACCTACACCATCAATCAGGCCGTTTCCCTCATCAAACAGGCGTCGGCCTTGACCTCGAACGCCGCGATGCAACAAGGCTACCGGACCGTCGCGCTCGCTCCATATGGCAATCAGGTCAAGGCGCTTAAGAACGAAGGACTCGAAGCGCATACGCTCGCGAGTTTTCTCCGGTCGAAGGATAAGCCCGTTGACGCCAAGACGATCATCGTATTGGACGAATCCGGCGTCGTCGGCGCTCGCCAGATGGAGCAGCTCATGCGAACGGTCGAGAAGGCGGGTGCGCGTATGGTGTTGATCGGGGACACTAAGCAGACTGAGGCCATTGAGGCAGGAAAACCTTTCGCCCAGCTTCAACTCGATGGCATGCAGACCGCACGGATCAGCGAACTACAGCGACAGAAAGATCACGAGCTGAAGGCGGCGGTGGAACACGCAGCAGAACAGCGTGTCACCCAGTCGCTCGCGCATCTCAAACACATCGAGGAGCTGAAAGAGCCGACGGAGCGACATCGCGCGATTGTGAACGACTACATTGCGCTCACCGAAGCCGAGCGTCGCGACACACTGATTGTCGCCGGCACCAACGAAGCGCGTCGCGAGATCAACAAGATGGTGCGCGAGTCGCTGGCGCTCACCGGCAACGGGCGGGAGTTTGACACGCTGACTCGCGTAGACATGACGCAAGCGCAGCGTCGCTTTGCACCGAGCTATCAGCCCGGTATGGTGATTCAACCGGAAAAGGACTACGTGAAAGCGGGGTTGGTGCGCGGCGAAACATACCGCGTGACAGAGGCATTACCCGGCAACGCGTTGATCTTGTGTCGGCAAGATGGCACGACGGCGACGATCAACCCCCGCAAGGTGACGCAGCTGAGCGTCTATGGACTCGAGCGGGCTGAGCTTTCGGTCGGCGACACCGTGCGGATCAATCGGAACGATGCAGGTCGAGACCTCACGAATGGCGATCGCATGCGTGTGGCTGGCGTGATCGGCGGTGTGGTGAGCCTCGAAACGGTCGAGCATCGAGACGGCCGGCCCGTGCGATCAATTGAGCTGCCGACCGGTCGACCGCTTCACCTTGAACACGCCTATGCCTCGACCGTCCATAGTTCACAAGGCTTGACCAACGACCGGACGTTGATCGCGCTCGACACGAAGAGTCGCACGACGTCGATGAATCTGTATTACGTCGCCATCAGCCGATCACGGTACGAGGCGCGGGTCTACACGGACTCGATCAAATCGCTGCCTGCTGCGATCGCACGTCGATTCGATAAGACGACGGCCTTGGCGATCCAGCGAGAGCGGGAACTGCAACGCCGCGGTGTTGGTACGCAGCCTGGAGGCGCTGCAGCGGGTAAGCAAGGTTTGCAACGTCAACTGCCCGAGGACCATCGCAGGCAGCCAACAAACGGTCGCAAGCCTTCGGATTACGGTCGATTCAGATAGGTCGATTCAGATAGGTCGCTTCGGTAACGAATGTGCGGAATGCGCGCTTATTGATCGGCGTCATCGGCGCTTCGTCAGCTACTCGTCACGCATCAGCCAGCATCCACTAGCTTCAACGGCTAGCCCTACGATCGGTCCGACGGCATCCGTCCCAAATCGACCAACGCCCGCGAAATCGGCCCTATCATGATCGCGCAGGCGATCGACATGGTGAAGACCACGAAAAACGCGATCCAACGCCCAGGGTCCGGCCAAGTGGCCACGACAAGCACGATGTTCGTTGCATACCACAGGAGAAAAAAAGCGACCGCCAAGTAGGCAATCAGATCAGCAAGACGGACAAGAGGTGGTCGGATCATCGATCGTGCTCCATTTGTAGATTGACGGTGCGCCTGGAGGTTGATGCGGGCGCGACTATTTTCGGACCGCTATCGCGCGTGGCACATGCGAGCTCACCGGTAGGAGCTCACCGACATGCGTGCACACCGATATCCGAGCGGACACTGCTACCAACGCACGCGCTGTTGGTAGGTGTTGTCGATGTAGACGTCGATGGCCCGCGGATTCTGCGGTGGCTGCCAGAGCACCTTGTCGAACACGTACACGGTGTAGGTGTTGTCATAGCTGCCGGTCGTGTACGAGCCGATTGACTGACCGACACAGGCTCGCGCGCCCGTGGCATAGCCGTTCCCGACCGATGACTCCGATAGTTGCGGTGGGGCATTCAGCGAGTATGTGCCATCGCCGCCGAACCATCCTCCCTTGTTACCGCTCGATCCTCTTTGGCCCTCGACGACATAGGAGCCACGCTCGGCCGGCAGCAGCGGCGCCGGGCAAGGATCGTACGGATCATTGACCTGCCGGGCGTAGCTCGATCCATCATTTCCGTCAGCTTGATCACAACTCGGAAACGGTCTCCCTTTGCTGAGGTCGTGATAGAGCTGATTGATCGGGGGCACGCATTCGCCAACGCCTTTGGGACCACCGTTCGATGCAGGATTGGCGAGGCATAGCAGCACCTTGCAACCGTACTCCGAGGCATGGGCCGGCACTGATGTGCCGAGGACAAGCAAGACAATCATGGCTCTTTTCATCGGTTTTCGTCCCGAAAGCGCTTCTCCCGTATGCCAGAGAAGCGTTGATTCACAAACTGCACGAATGGCGCAGCCTGCTGCGTAGTTGATGTCGATGCCGATGTCGGTGATCGCTGGACGGCGACTGGCTGCGTCGCATGCGAAGCTGATGTGGGAGCGGGACGCGTCTGGTTGACTATGTACGCCGAGCCATCGGCCGGCGTTGCCAACCGTACTCTGACCGCCGCCCCGCTGTTGGCATTCTCGACAGGTGAGTCGGGGGCCTGGTCACGCTGCGCCTGACCGTCTGCAAACATCACCCATTGCGGCGTCATGGCCATCCGCTTCGCTGGCTTCTGGGCTGCCGCGTGTTGAGGCGTAACGCTGGCATCAGCGCTATCTGGCTTCACGGCCGGTACAACGGGAATGGGCTCGGCTGTGTCTGTCGCGTTCGCCACCACCTTTTGCACGTAGCTCCGCTCACCCGCGCGATCTGGCCGAAAGCCGCGCGTGAAGTTACCCGAGTAGTAGCAACTGAAAGCAGCGCGGAGCGCTTGTTGATCGTCCGTTATTCGTGCCTTCGCGCGCTGGTAGCAATCTCGTAGAATCGCACTGCCCGCCTTGAGGTTGCGGCATGGCTCGAATATCGTCTCGTAGCGTTCGCCATACTTCGCAAGGTTGTAGCGATTGACCTGTCCGAGTCCCATCGAAAAATTGAAGCCCTGTCGCTCAAGCTCTCGCGCCGTCGCGACGGCTTCCGCCAGGTTGCGCGGCTTACGCTCAAGTCGGCCACCCACGACACCAATCACGAAGGGATTGCCTGCCGACTCGGTGCGCACCACACCCTTGAGTGTTGTCGGGTGAACACCCGGCGCGCATTCGGCGGCCAGCTTGTCGAGCGGTAGAGAAGGGGCCGCTGTGTGGGCGCAGGCGAACCGGCCGAATACCAGCAACGCCCCGGCCGCGGCGAGTATGGGTAGAGCGTCACGCGCCTGCATAAACGATCTCCGATATGTAGCGGCCGTTGCGCTCGGTGTATTTCCACTGCACGACGACGTCGATACGCCTTCTGACGCGTTCGATGATTTGCTCGCGCGTCATCGAGGTGTGTCCGTCCATCAACTCGCCAAACCGGTCATACATCTCAGCAGGTGAATCCGTGTGAATAGTCGTGAGCGAGCCTTTATGCCCCGTGTTGAGCATGTTCACGAATTCGACGGCCTCCTGGCCGCGGATCTCACCCATGATCACCCGATCAGGGGTTAGCCGCATGCACGAGCGAAGCAACGTGGTTGGCGTCACGGCAGCCTGCCCCGATGCTTGATGACGGGCGTAGGACAATCGAACACAGTTTGGCTGGGCCGGCTCGATCTCGCGGGAGTCTTCAATGGTGACGATGCGTTCGTGCGCGGGTATTTCCTGTACCAGTGCGTTCAGGCATGTCGTCTTGCCGCAGTAGGTCCCAGCGGAAATGACGATATTTTTGTGGGCCAACACCGCGCCGCGCAGGAACGCGTCCCACTGCCTCGCCCGATACATCTCCTGCAAGCTTGCATCGGAGTAGGGTTCATCGATCACATCGCCGTTCACGAATCGGAACGTACCCTGTTCCAAGTACTTCGGTAGACTCATCCGGACGAGCGACTGCTTGCGAATCGTCATTGCGATGGTCCCCTCCGGCACGACGGGTGGCAGGATCATTTCGGCCCGGTAGGTTCCTCGCTCGAAATCCGGAATGCCATCATCGAGATTGACCGGAATTTCGGCGGAGAGTATCGGGCTCTCCCGATCGACTTCGAGGCTCTTGAAGGAAGCGGTGACGTCAGCCAGTGACGAAAGCAACTGATACGTGAGTCCCGGCACTTCGATCTTCTCGGCGTAGTATGAGTCTTTCTTTCTCAGCCATAGCTCGCCCGGCTTGTTGACCTGAATCTCGGTGACATCCTTGTCGTCAAGATAGTCCGCCAGCAACGAGAGCTTGGCTCGGAAGGAGGCAATTTGCGACATGTCTCCTCCTCACTGAATGAACGTCACGCCGTCGACGTGCTTCGCCGCATCGATCTGATCCTTGTAGATCGACGTGAAATCCAAATCCTTGTTCACGTAGATACGTACGCGCGAGCCTGCTGGCACTGTCACTGTCGGCTGGATGTTGATGTACGGGGAAAGGACCTGTTGCGACGACTGGGCTGCGGCTTGTTGCACCGACTGCCGGTATTGCGAGGCGGAGTTGTATTGATCGCCCGAACTTACACCGACGTTCGACGCACCGGCACCGATGATGGACAGAAGCGCCGACATGCCAAAAATCTCGGCAAAATGGGTGTCGACGATCCCGCCCATGCCGGCCGTACCGCGCTGGTCGCTTCCGGCACTGTCGATGGCAACCTGCACGCCGTCAGGTCGACGCAGCGTGTTCCACACGACGAAGAGGCGATCTTGGCCTTTGCGCAGTTCGGCGTTGTACGTGCCGCACACTCGCGAGCCCCATGGAATCAGTTTGAGCCGACCCTGTGCGCCATATACATCGCGTTGCACAAGCGCGCACAGCTGACCCGGCAGGTCGGAGATCGCCCGAGGTTCCAAGACTGCCTCGATAAACTCGCCCTGCAAAACCTTGTAGGGAAGATTGTCGATTTGGCTTGCCATGCTGACCGGCACAGCATTGCCGGTCACTGCACGGGCGAAGCGCGAATTGGCATCTTGCGGGCCTTGGTCGCCCGAGCCACCGCCGAGCATCCCGGCGTTTGGCCGCCCCTGACCGCCTGCATCGGGCGCTGCCTGTGTCTGAACGCTTGCAGGCTGATTCCCGCTGTTAGGCGGAATGATGGCCGACTTCATGCGCGCTTCGAGCAAACGTCGCGCTTGTTCGCGACGCTGCATTTCCATCTGCTCGCGCTGCGCCTTCATCGGGTCGTCGGCCTGCACCGTGCTTGCCGGGGTTGCCGCCGGTGCGGCCGTGACGGAAGAGGCACTCGCCAGCTCTTGATCCTTGAGCTTTGGGACGGGCTTGCGGTCCGGGATGGAGAGTTCGCTATTGGCTGCCGTCTTGGCCGAGTCATTGCCGCTATGCTTGACCAGCCACACTGCCACGATCGCGGCGGTCGCGATCGCAGCGATGGCGACACCGCCAAGCCGCTTTTTGCGGTTGTCGGCCACCATCGAGGTGTTGGCCTGCTTTTCCCACTCCCGAACGGCTGCTTCGCGGTCCTCGGCAGGGTTGATGTTCGGATCCACCATATCAGTGCCCCTCGGCATTGAACGCTGAAGCGGTGCTCACGTCAGCACGGCGATAAGGATTCGCGTTGTTCTGTACGCACAAATGGGCATTGCCGTTGCGCAGCGTGAAGAGGCTCGCTGTACGCTTGACGACCATGTACGGGCCTTCCCGACGCGGACTCACTGCAGATTCGGTGCCGTCCGGACCCACCGTGTAGAACGACGGGATCTCAGCATTCTGGTCGAACAGGAAATATGTGAACTGTCCATCGTCGAACGCGCGTTTGAGGGGAACCGCAGTTTTGTCTCCCGACACACCGTAGTCAATATTCAGCCGTGCAGGATCAATTCCATTGCTCGCACTGGCGTCGGACCGAGTGGCACCGGGGGAGCCACCCATACTCGCGTTCATGTTCGAGGCTGTGTTCGGGTAAATGAAGCGCACCAGAAACGTCTGCGTCGTTCGCGCCTTTGAGCTCGTAAGCTTGAAATAGTAGGTCCGCTTGTCGGTAACGACGGTCAGGTTGGTTGCCGCATTCGGCTCGACCGGCTTGATGAACAACCGATTTTGGTAAGGGACCGTTTGCCATGCGATCGAATCGCCCAGAGAGACCACCTTGACTACCTCGTCGTTGGCAAACTCAATGGAAGTCTGATATCCATACGTGCCCACCACCTCATAGACCTGATTTGGGTCATAGGGGACTTGCTTGACTCGATCATCGGTCACAAGTGCGTGAGGCAACTTGGCTGCGAGTGACGGAACGGAGAACAGCGGAGTCGTTACGCTGATAAGGACTGCTAAAGCGATAGGATCGAACTTGCGGTTCATGGTCTGATTCCTTGCTCAAAGCGTGTTACTGGCGGCTCAACTCTTGATCTTTCCGATAACCCGTCGTGGCATAGCCAAGCGCGTTTTCCCAGCGGTCGCCCAATGCGAGCGGTTTGAACGTGAACGTGTAGCGCACAAGCGCCGTGTAGTACTCGGTCTTCGGCGGGCTGCCGGGCTTTTCGATAATCGATTGGAACGAGACCTGATACGCATCCTTCCCGAGCGACGTGATGCCGGTGATCTTCGGATAGCGACGCCCGCCCTGGCCCAACTGGTAGTAGGGGTTGTTTGCGTTGTCGGCGCTGGTCTCCGCGTCATATTGAGCGGCAACTGATTGCGTTGAATGCAGCCGACACAAGTCGGCGAAGCGTTGGCGCCAGTCAGGATCAAACGTGTTGCAGTACATGATGAAGTCGTACACTTGGCTCTGGACGAAGCTCTCCTGTCCGGTGATCGTCTCCTTGTTGACCACCTGCTGTTTCACCACATGTCCGTTGGCGTCGAGCACTGATACGACAGGAACGACCGTGTGAATGCTGGCGAGGACGGTAATCGCGCTCGCCATGCCGCCGACAACAAAAAGAAGCAGGCCGATGAAAAGATAAGCACGGTTGCGCTCTTGTTTAAGCTTGTTTGAACCACCAAGCTGCATACGTCGCGTTGACTCGTCGCCCGTGAAGGTCCCCTTTCCGAATGGTTTCATTTCCCTACTCCTTTTGCGAGCGCCATTCGGGCTATCATCACTAAGGTGCCAGTAGATGACGAAGCTCCTCCCGCCAGCGCTGACGCCCAGCTCCTAACTCCCAGCATGAACAGAATCAACACGCCTTCCACGATGACGAGCTGAGCTGTCTGCTCACTGGTTGCCAATCCATCTGATTGCGCCACCTTTCCCGCCGTGTCGATAGCGTCACCAAACGCGAGAAAGCCGAACCGAACTATCGCAATCACCAAGATGTACATCAAACAGAACGTCAGCATCTTGCTCACCCAATTGATGAACCACTGCCGTGTCTCGGGAAACATCAGAAAGCCAATGAAGAGAGGGCATAGCACCATCGTGATCGCAAGTCCGAACTTGGCTATCGTCATGTAGACGAGAGCCAGCACGAACAGAACGCAGTTCAACACGAATAAGAGAATGCCGTCGCATATCATCGCGAATTGATAGAAGTCCACGGAGCGAAGACGCTCCGACACTGCTTCCACGTTATTCCAAAGTGCGTCCAGCATTTGGGCTGTTGGTTTCCCGGCCATGACCGTAGCAGCAGCGCCCTCCATGAACGAAACAAACGCGGAATAGATGGTCTGCGCAAATCCTCCCCAATTTAGCGTTCCGAACACAGCAACCGTCATCACGGCTTTTGCTAGGACGTCTTTCCACTGCATGGGCGCGTACCCTGCATACACCTTGTAGCCAAACAGCGCCCAGTACAGCACGGCAGCGAAGTAGATCGGCGTTGATATGGCCGCCGAGATGGCTGGATACGTCTGCGCCAGGAATGACTGGGTAACGCCGTCCGCAGCACCAACCAAGCCTTGCAGAGACATGTCGGCCATGCTATTTAGCTCCCGTCACTTCGTTCCAGTGTGTCGCGACGCGCGAGTCGATTACATCATCGCGACTCAGTTGATACCCTGTTGCCGTGGTAACGCGCTTTCGTATCTCCGCGACGCAAAACGAAAAGTTGGATGCTTTAGGGTTAGCCTTCTCGAAGATGATTTCGCCACATCGGATTGGGTACGAGGGCACCCATCTTCTGAACTGATTTGAGTCGGCGGTCAGCAACGGATTGCCGGCTGGGACCGCAAGCATGCGACTTTCTTTCGACGGTGGTGGAACGTCATTCGACACGCTCGCAGCTTGATTGGTTGGTTGCTTCGGAAAAAAGTAATAAACGGCTCCTCCGATCGCGATGACCAAGGTAGCTCCAGAAATCAGCATCCAGCGAAGATTGCGCATCGGTGTTACTCCTTCAGCTACTCGTGTTGATTGACTCGAATTTGCACGCGCACGGTGACTTGTCAAGCTTGTTCGATGAATTTGCGCATCCGCTCATGAAGGATATTGCGAGCAGTACGACGAACAAGCGCCATCCCTTCTTCGCTAGTTTCATCATTGGCCAGAAAAGAACAAAGGCGGGAAGGAAAGCGAGGATTTTCATGACATTTCTCTCAGGGCTCTTGTCCTCTCGCGCGCGAGAACTGATTATTGGCCTGCGCGATGGAAATACTTCTGTGTCGCGGCTGTCGCCTGATTCTGCTGATTCACGAGGTTCGCTTGGAGATTCATGTTCATCGCGTTGAGCTTGGCCATAGCACTCGACAACATGCCGTTCTCGCTGGATATACGGTTCTGCAAATCTTGTGCGTCTTTGACATTCGTTGTCGTATCGACCTGCTGACTCATCACGGATAGGTTGTTCAGGTGCGTCTGAACCTCTGAATACAACGAATCGCCGCCAGCCAACGCCGCACGGACGGAATCCGTGCTCATCTTGTAAGACGTCGCGTTTTGCGCATTGGGATTGGCAAATACGTCTTGCGGCATTGTGTTGATGAGCTTCTCGTAATAACTCTGCCTCGCGCCGAAGGTGCCACTTTGCTGTTGCGAGACGACCTCCTGCCAAGACCCCGGCACGACCGATGCCGCGTTGATCGACTGATTTAGGCCGATCGAACCACGGCCGTAGCTTCCGGTCACCGCTGCGTATTGATCTTTGAGTGTTCTGTACTGGTCCTGCAGCTGCGAAAGTTGCTGCTGCAGTTGCAGAAACGTGGCAGCGTCAAACGTCGGGATACCCGTGGCGTAGATTGGCACCGAGACGCTGAGTGAGAAGCCTACAGCGACGGCAACAAGCGTAGTTTTCACGTTCACGCTCCTTCCTTCTTGAGGTTGTGCGTGTTTTCGGAGATCGCACGCTGCATGAAGACCGGCAACCACTTTTCCGGGTCGTCGGTTTCGAGTTCACTGATGATTTGCTCCATCAGCGCAACCCCCTTGTCGTTCGAGGAGAGCACCGGGATAAACTCGGGCATGTCCGAGAGATCGAACTTGACCCGGATCGACTCATTGCCACGTCGAATCAAAAACTTGAAGCTTTCGGGCGGTGTGTTATGAACGAAATCGAATTCGCCGTCTGTGAGGCCAAGGCGATCCACGAGATCGGTCTTGCTCGCCTCTCCGTTTGGGAGGTAAATCTTCGTTGCAGTCTGCTTCTGGATCGAATCCGTCTCGCTGTAAAGATATTTGGCGTCGGGCGTGACGAAGATGAGCAGCCCATTTTTGCGGCGGATCTGCATGATGTAGCTGTCAATTTTCTCTCGCCAATACGCGTGTTTGACGAGGTTCTGGCCTTCCTCTAGTACAAGGATGAACGGCTCACCATTCATGGACTGTTCGATACGGTGAAACGGATAGCTCAAGACGACGGGCAGTTCGGGTCGAGCCACTCCGTCCTTGATGAGCTGCCGCATTTCGAAGCAGTAGTGCCGGCACTGCGTGAGGTCGATGCTGTCGTGCTCGCTGTCAAACACGCCCCAATTGGCGCCCGCTGAACCATTTGCGCCGTGCCAAATCCTCATGTCCTTCGCCAGTTGTCCTTGACCGAAGCACCACGCCACATTACGCAAACGGCGATCTTGGAATGGCAAAACGTCGTAGTTCTCACAGACGGCTCGCTTGAACCGCTCGATGTCATCGGGCGTGAGCTTGCCGCCGTAGCACGTGCGCATCAGCGTCATCAATTCGACGAGGTACAAGCGGTTCTCGGGTGAGTCGGGTAGCTTGAAGGGGTTCCAGCCGGTGTTTCCCTGCACTGACAACGTGGTGTGGGGAGCCCCCATTGCGCGCATGAAAACCTTCGCACCCTCACGGTTGTCGAACCAGAAAACGCGCGGACGCGCCTTGTCAGCCATGGCGATCAGAGCCGACAGTAGGGTCGTTTTGCCTGCTCCCGTGTCCGCGGTCAAGGCCATGTGCCCTGCGACCATGCCTTCCATTTCCCGGTGGAAGTTGAAGTAATAGGCGGTGCCACTCTCTGTCTCAAAGGGCATAATCGCCGGGCCCCACAGGTTGCCGTCGATCTTTCCAATCGCGTAGTTATGCAGTGAGGCAAATCCCGCAAAGTTGCTGGACTTGATCTTGCCTCGTCGGCCGATGAAATGCTGCGCTTGGCCTGGAAGCTGCGACCAGAAGAATGTCTCGGCGGCGAACCATTCACGCACGGCCTTGACGCCAAGGTTCACGAACGATTTCTTCAGCAACGCGACCGCTTTATCAAGGTCCGCAATCGTTTGCTTTTTGTTCTCAACAGGATCGGCGTGCTCTGTTGCGGCAGGCACATGGGCGAGAATCGTCAAGTGATGGAGGCCATTGACAGCTCGGCCACTTGTCAGGTCGCGCAAGCCTTCCGTGATTTCCTTCTTGTCCTCCTCCGCACCACCTTCCCGGTCGTTGACCACGAGACGTCGTCGCTCCTGCTTCATATCATGCTCGGCAGAAATACGGTCGCAGAAGAAAAACGACTGGGTGACGATGTATTCGACGGGTTGCTGCAGAAACTCGTCAAGCATGTGCGACGGTGTGCGTGCCGGCCATTCGGCCATGCTCAGCATTGCACCGGCGCGTGTTCCACTCAGGTTCTGCACGGACATCATGTTGCCGACCATCTTGAAATCGAGCCACGACACGGCAAGCGTGCGGTCAAATTGGATGTCGGTGACGGGCACGCGCTCGTCTTCCAGATTGATCAGGTAGTGGAAGAAGCCGGCAATCTCCGAATAGTCCTCACCGAGATGGTCGTCGATGCTCTCACGGTCATAGACTTCACGCACGCCATATTGAGTCTGAAACGCTCCCCAGCTCAAATCGAATTGCTGGATGGCTGCCCGGGCGTCCGCCGCACTTATCTGGTCCGTCGTGAACGTTGGCCGACGCCGGATACGCAGTTTTCGCGCGCCATAGGCCGACAGAGTCTGCACAACGAGATTGGTGGCCTCGTTCAGAGCCTTTGCCTGTTCCTCGAATGACTCGAGGTTTTCGGATGATAGCTTCGCACCAGACGCGAAGGAGAAGATGCGGTCGAGAATGCCCGGCGCGCCTTGTCGAAAGCGATTCTGAACGATGGTGATATAAATCTCGTTCACGTAGAAGGAACGCTTCTCATAGCGCTCGCGCCACGCGGCGTTAAAGCGCCGTGCGAACCACGTACCGCCATCTCCCTCCGGGTACTGATTGACCTTGCGACGAATCAAGTGAACATAAATCCCGCGATCGCTACTCGAGACTGTGCGCAGCACGGTATGGCGCACACGCTCGTACTGCTTCTTCTGCGCCGCGTTGAGCGAGTCGTGGAACAGGCCGCCAAGCTTAATGACCTGCATAACCGCGCCATCTTTCGTGAGGACGCTGTAGTCGTCATAGTGCACAGTGATGGGGATCATGTCACTTGCCGCCATTTCCTTGGCGTCGACGGCTGCCCCGTTAGGCAACGGCATCGACAGCGACATGTCGAACATCTCTTTCAGAATGTTAGCGGGGCGCATAGCGTCGGCATCTCCAGAAGCGCTTGTTCGGACATACCTTTAGATGCGTTGCGGCAGCCAAAATGTCGAACAAGTAAACGTCTTTGAGGCAGATCAGATAACTGGCGAGCAGCAAGAAGGGGATGGCCATGGCCGGAAGCACTGACCGCACGATCATCGCGGCCATGCCAGGAATGTAGAAGCTCAACGCCAGACTCGCGAGCGTCAACCCACCAACCATCGTTGGGCGGGTCATAGCTACAACCAGCGTTTCCCCCTCGTCGTCGTGGAGCCTTTCGCTCACACTCATACGATCGTTCCGGCCGAGCGCGCCTTGAGATCAGAGACGATGTTCGGCGCAAAGAAGACGAGTCCAATTCCGAGCCCCCAACCGCCGAGCGTCATGAGGTCGATGCGACCCGTCTTCCAGCGGTATCCTTGGATCGCCAAGGTGATGATGCCGATGTAGTAGCCCCACTCATAGATGAGCAGTTGTGTGACGGATCGTAAAAAGGCAGTGATCCCGCCAAATGTTCCGGATGCGTCTTGCGCGTGTGCGAGCTGCGGTAACAGGAGGAGGGCGATGACGCAGGCATTAGCCGTCAGGTCGAGAATCATGTCCAGACGATCGGTCTTCTGGATTCGAGCTGATTGGTCGGAGTTCTGAACTTGCATCTTTCGCCCTCTCATGAGTTGAACCTTAGGGTTCGTTGGTTTTTAGGCACTCTCAGTTGCTGATATGCAGTACTAATATTGACAATTTGATATTTCTGTATCGGAGAATATGGTTAGTCGGGCTTTGTTAGATCGAGCGCGATCTTTTCGTCGAGCTGCGAGTGAGATGTTTCCCGCATGCGGATTTTGAGTTCAACGACCAGTTGGGCGTTTCGAGATCGCTCTTCGGCTTTTGCGCGCGAACTGAGCCATTCGTTAAGCTCCTTCGGAATTCGATACTGCGATCGAATAGATTCGCCCATTCTTTCTCCCTTTCATTTTGTCACTATAAAGTGACTTGTAGTCACTATACGTTAGTGTCTGGGTAGTGTCAAATTTAACTATGGAAGATACCCATCGCTCTCAATATCGCTTGCCTTGGCCGCTGTACGAAGAGCTCAAGGCCGCGGCGGAAAAAAACCGCCGCCCGTTGAATGCCGAGCTCATCGCTCGGCTGGAATCAACGTTCCCGCAGTTGACGGTGAATGCTGGCGCGGACCTGACGGCGCTGCACCTCACCATCTCTCGGATGTCTCTGGCGGAACTCATGACGCCAGCCGAGATCATGATGTTTGCGCAACGAATGTTGGAACTTGCGCAGCAGCGAGGCGGCAACACCGACGCACCTCGATAGTGCCTATGGTCATACAAAAGCTCGAAATTGTTCGTAATGTAGTGTCACATTCTTTGTAAGAGTTTGTGTCGTTGCCGCGAATACCGTCATCGTGGATTGGGCCTCAAGAGCTATGAGAAGGGGCTTTTCAGGGCGATGCTGAGTGTGCATAGCGGGTCGGGCTGGAGATGCTCTGATCGTCACACCAGAAAGTGATATCAGAGTTGTACCCGATCACTGCCAGCATGTTCAAGGGCTTGAATGTGCTGCCAGAAGCCGCTATGGATCGGGATGATGCGACTGAAGGCGGATCTGCGACTCCGCCTGTTTATCGTGATTCCGCGATTGCGATTAACGGTATCGATGCCGTGGGCCTGCTTCAAGCAGCGCGCAGAGGTCACAGGCCAGATTAGCGACACTCGGGTGTTTGAGTGGGCTGCGAAAATCATCTCGCAAGACGAAATGCATGGTCGATTGCATGCGATCCGCCGTGAGGCAGCGAAGGCGACTTACTAGACCTCCTGAGATTAGGCCAGGGTCTGAAAGGCAAGTGCGCGGCGTCGGGTCCCGCGCGCAGATCGCATCAGCATCTGAAGTCATTGCGTGCTTTGCGCGACCACCGACACGACGCGCGTTACCGTTGGGTCAAGCAAATGTCGCAGCGTGCGGTCCGCAGAAATCTACTTGCAATCGCTGGCGGAGATGTTGAGCTGCGACAGTTTCCGCGTGCGCCGTTTGTGAAAAGTAGGCCTGTCAAATCGATGGACAGGCTCGAATGCTTAGGGAGACATGGAATGAGAAGGTCGGCGGAAAATAAATTGCGGGTCGTTGCGGTTCGCGTCGATCCAGTGATCGAGCAACGTCTGCGCGTGCTGGCCGAGGCAACGGGACGCAAGCAGTCGTTTTTTCTGCAGCGAATGATCGAGGACGGGATCGACGCGATGGAAGACATCTGGCTGTCGCCCGAGACGCTGGTCAAAGTTCGAAATGGCGAACTGTCAGACTTGGTAGCGGAGCACGGGACGACTTCAGATTTATTCGATTTAGAAGCGGTCGATACCGAATCAAGGTAACTTCGGTTTTTGCCGCATTCCACAGTGACGAGTGAGTCGCATCAGGACCAGGAGAATCAATGAACAAGCAAGAATTGGTAGAAGCAGTCGCGTCGGAAGTGGGGATCAGCAAAAGCGCCACTGAAGAGGCAATCAGCGCTGTCCTGGAAACAATCTCGAAGGAAGTGGCGGCAGGCAGTACGGTTCAGTTCCTTGGGTTCGGCACCTTTGGCCGCGGCGAGCGCGCCGCGCGCACGGGGCGCAACCCGGCGACGGGCGAAGCGAAGGAAATTGCTGCGGCGAAGACCGTGAAGTTCACGGCCGGCAAAGCGTTCAAGGACGCCGTCAACGAGTCGTGAGATCTCGGGCGGTTAATGTCGATCCACTTAGAAAAGTTGGCTGCCGAGCGGCGTCAGATTGGTGAGCTTGACAGCGGTCAGGCGCTCCGAGCCATCAGGGTGAATCGATCTGATCATCACGCGTTGGCCTCGTGCTTCACCCAAGACCTCGACGATGCGATCGCCATAGCGTGCGATGGTGCCGCGCGGCGGTTTTCGCCTCATGGTGTTGGATTTGGAAGGAGAGGGCATAGACAGAATGGCTGCTGCGACGTAGGCATTATGCCAAGCCCTACGTCGGAGCCAAGCGTTTGCTACTTTGCTCAGCGCACAGTCGTTTCAGTCGAAAAGGCGTAGTCTGGAACCAATCGCCATGTTCTTCGGCAGCATTGCACTGCTCATCCTTCTTGATGCCGCTGGCAAGCTCAGCCCGCTGCTCGGTAGGAATGCTTCCTGACACGCCACCATGCCTAACAAGCCCAAGCACGCGAAAAGCGCCCGTCGCGCGCCGCTGACTCGAACACAGTTGCTGCCGATCGCACCGACGACTGCACGCAAGTTTTCATTGGAAAATCATCTGGCGCTGGTGGCGATGCGCAGTGGACGAGGTAATGCCGATCTTGCAAGCACACTCATCAAAATGCTGTATTTGACCTTTCTCGTGTGCGAAGGGGACCGGCTTGATCCCCAGATCGAAGCCTATCTCGAAGCCGAATCGATTCTCCGGGCAAGCATTGACGATTCATTGACGACGGAAGGCTGGCAAATTGCCGACAATCAGTGCGAGCCAATCAGCTGGTGTTGTGCGCGCATGACGAGCAACTCGCGTCGACACCGCTACATCGATTTGAGGTCGCGAAGCGACGACTTGATCACGTCTTGAAAGCAGGGCGTTTTACGGATCTTGATGCGATGTACCCGATGCGCGAGTGAAACGCCGCATCGGTCAGGCATCACGTCATTTCGAATCGGTATCGAACCCGTGCGCGAACGCTTAAGCTCTTTTTTGCTGTCAGATGACTGGTTTTTGTTCCGCTAATTCCCACAATTGGCGGCGCCTGGTTGCGACTGCGAAGTCGAGCTGACCTGCCCCGGTACTTTGAGACCGAATTGATCTAGGATAACGGCGCATCATACGGAGCGCGTCATGAAGAAGAGTCGATACAGCGATGAGCAGATTGTTCGGATCTTGCGAGAGGCGGACAGTGCGCCGATTGCCGAGGTGGCAAAGCGACACGGTGTCAGCGACGCGTCGATTTACGCGTGTCGCAAGCGATTTGGCGAAATGGTCAGTGACGACGTCAAGCGATTGAAGGCGTTAGAGTTCGAGAACAACCGACTGAAGAAGCTCGTGGCGGAGCGTGACCTGGAAATCGAGGTCATGAGGGAGATTTCCGCAAAAAAATGGTAAGCGCACAGGCACGCCGCGAGCAAGCCCGCTATGCCATTTCGCGCGGGCTGAGTCAACGACGTGCGTGTGCGCTGATTCACGTCAGTCGCGCCAATCTCGGTTACATCAGCATCATGCCGGGCAAGAACGGCCCGATCGTGGAGATGATGCGACGCCTCTCGGGTGATTATCCCCGCTTCGGCTCGCGGCGCATCCGCATCATGTTGGGTCGCGAAGGGATCATCATCGGCAAGGAGCGGTGCAGCCGATTGGGCGCAAGCCGGTCTTCAGGTGCCTCGCAAACGGCGTCGACGCCGCCTCGCCGGTTCGCGTCCCCGGCCGCTTGCTCCGAGCGCTCGCAACGCCGTATGGAGTTTCGATTTCGTCTTCGATGCGTGTGCCAACGGCCAGCAACTGAAATGTTTGACGGTCGTCGACGAGTACACGCGTGAGTGTTTGGCCATCGATGTGTCTGGCTCGATCCGATCGGCTAGAGTCATTGAAGTGTTGAGCAAGCTGATCAGCGTTCACGGCGCGCCACGCTATATGCGAAGTGACAACGGCCCAGAGTTTGTCAGCGCAGCGTTGCTCAAGTGGGTGGTATCGGAGAAGATCGAATCGGTGTTAATCGATCCCGGCAAGCCCTGGCAGAATGGCACGAACGAAAGCTTCAACGGTAAATTCCGTGACGAATGTCTTGCCATGGAATGGTTCCGCAATCGGATTGAAGCCAAGATCGTGATTGACGACTGGCGACGGCATTACAACGAGGTTCGACCGCATTCGAGTCTGAACTACGACACGCCGCTGGCGTACCGCCAGCGCTTAGAAAGAAATTCAACCCAAGCCGTTATTGCTAGAACGCAGTGGTCTTAGAAAAACGGGCAGGTCAGAGCGTCTGTGTCCAAGCATCAGGCTGCGATCGAGGCTATGCGACAGACCATCTGCTGATGCTGTTAACGAAGTGTTTGAGCGGGCGAGTGCATCACGGCGAGTTCGCCGGCTCGGCGTCCCGACTACCCTACAAGCATTCCCGCGCCTGCACAGGTAACGCACACGAACTATCCTGCGGGTAAGCGACTCGGCACGACCGTTTCACAGTACTGAATTTCTCGATGCATGATAAGCGCGTTCAGATTGACGGAGACAGTCAGCCATGTCGAACGCAGCGGGCCGTACGCATCCCCGTCGCACGTATGCGCAAGAATTCAAGCAGCAGGTGATCAGGGAGACATTGGAACCCGGCATGTCAGTGTCGATTGTTGCGCGACGGCACGACATCAACGCCAATGTAGTGTTTGGATGGCGCAAGCAATACCGTGAAGGTAAGCTGCCTGTCCCTGCACTCGAAGCCGCGTCGAGCGTGCCCAGCATGAATTTGCTGAGCGTCGAGGTGGTTGACTCGGCATTGGTACTGCAGCCGCCGGAGTCGGCAATGGCGTCGCAAGCGCCACGCGGCGTACCGATGCCGCCCCCTGCGTGCGAAATCGAGGTGGAGATTGGCAAACGGCGTGTGAGGATTCGCGGCCTGTCTGCCGAGCGCGCCGAAGCGTTCCTGCAGGATTGTCTGAAGTGATCGCGCTGCCGGCAGGTACGCGCGTTTGGCTCGTGGCCGGTGCGACCGATATGCGCTGCGGCTTCCAGGGGCTGGCCGCGAAAGTGCAGACAGCGCTCAAGGAGAATCCGCTGGGTGGCAACGTATTCATCTTCCGCGGCCGCCGCGGCGATCTCGTGAAGCTGCTTTGGGCAACCGACGATGGCCTCTGGCTGCTCGCAAAGCGATTGGAGCGAGGCCGGTTTATCTGGCCACAGGCCGACGGTGGAAAGATCCATCTAACGAGCGCACAGCTGTCAATGCTGCTCGAAGGCATCGACTGGCGACACCCACAACGCACCGCCGCTCTATCGATGTTGTAAACCACATCGAAGGCTCGTAAACTGCGACGCATGTCCAGAGATGCGCCGCTTCCCGCCTCCGTCGCTGAGCTCCAAGCTTTGGTGCTCGCGCAGCAGGCGTCGATCGAGAACATGGTGCGGGAGATTGCCGCACGGGACGACGAAATCGAACGCTGAAGGCGCAGATCGACAAGCTCAGGCGGATGTACTTCGGGAGCAAGTCCGAGAAACTGGCCCGGCAGATCGATAAACTGGAGGCGCAGCTGGAAGACCTGACGGCCGGTCAGGGCGCGGCCGAGACGCGAGGACACCGAGACAAGACGTCGACGGCGCCGCCCGGTCGAGCGCCCACGCGAGAGCCGCTGCCGCCGCACTTGCCACGCGATGAAATCGAACTCACACCGAATCCGGCTTGCCCCAAGTGTGCGACAACGATGCAGCGACTCGGCGAGGATGCCTCCGAGCAACTCGCGCGCGTGGCAGCTGCGTTCAAAGTGATCCGCACGATCCGTCACAAGCTGTGCTGTCCTGACTGCGGCCACATCGAACAGCCCGCGATGCCCAGCCTGCCGATCGAGCACAGCATCGCGCATCCGAGCCTGCTGGCCGACATTGCGGTATCGAAGTTCGCCGATCATCAGCCGCTGTATCGCCAATCGGAGATTGCGGCACGCGACGGCGTGACGCTGGATCGCGCCAGCATGGGCCGCTGGATCGGGCAGATCGCCGAGCTCTGCGGGCCGCTTGTGGAAGCAATCCAGCGCTACGTGCTGGTCGCCGGCAAAGTACACGTCGACGCCTACGCCTTAACCGGATAGATCTGGATAGATTTGGATAGATCATGTCCACGATTGCTGATCATGGACACGATCCTCCGTCTTGATCCATATGAATTCCATCATGCCTCACGCGCGCACGAATGAGGAACTGGCCCAGCCGAGTCGCTTATTCCTGCGGCGAAGAACCACGCCGACATCGATCGTGCGAGTCCGAGCACGACCTCCGCGTCGGTCCGGCCGGAGGACGCGCGCACGTGGAACGAATGATCTGCGTCATCCATCAGATGCAGCGTGGCGCGCGGCGCCAGCGGTTCGACGACCGACCGCAGCAGGTGAAGCTCGGCCAGCTTGTCGCGCGTGCCCTGCAGGAAGAGCATTGGCACCGTGACGTCCGCAAGGTGCTGTGTGCGTATTTCGGACGAAGGTGACCGGCCGTTTCGGGATCGTGACCGGCGATTTCGGCAACGTGACCGGCCGTTTCGGGAACGTGACCGAACGGACCGGACGACAGGACTGGCGTTGCGCATGACATCAACCACGCGAGCTATGCTCGCCGGCTTTGGCCGGAGAAA
>NZ_JALQDA010000053.1:0-10793 GCF_023631485.1 Caballeronia sp. GAFFF2
AATACGCGTATTGGCAAGCCACCCTCGGCGACGACCATCCGGTGCTTGAACTGCCCGTCGATCGTGTGCGGCGTGGCGCAGCCGACAGCACAGGCGCATGGATTCATCGCGCGATCGACGCAACGCTTGCGGGCAGGCTCGAATCGCTCTCGCACGCCCACAGCGCTACGCGCTTCATGACGATGCTCGCAGCGTTCGGCGCCGTCTTGCAAGGCTACAGTGGCCAGCGCGATGTGCGCATCGGCGTGCCGGTCGCCGGACGCGATCGTCTGGAAACGCAAGCGTTGATCGGTTTCTTCGTCAACACCGTGGTCATTCGCGTCGATACCGCACCAGGCACTGCGTTCGATGCGCGTCTCGCGCAGGTCCGTGAACGCGTGCTCGGCGCGCACGATCACGCGACCTTGCCGTTCGCCAGGCTCGTCGAGCGCCTGCAACCGCAACGCAGCATGAGTCACACGCCGCTGTTTCAGGTGATGTTCGACTACAGCGAGGCCGGCACCACGCTGTCCATGCCGGGCATCGAAGCTCAGGCGCTGGAAGGCGGAACCGGCACCGCGCAATTCGATTTGTCGATGCAGATCTCCGCCGATGCACAGGGCGCAAACCTTCACATCGGCCTCAATTACGCGACCGATATCTTCGACGAAGCCGCCATCGATCGCATCATCGACAGCTATGTCGCCGTGCTCGAACAGATTGCCGAACAACCTTCACGCCGCAGTTTCGATCTGCTCGATGCGACCCAGCGCGCCACGCTCGCGAATTGGACCCAGGGCGCACTACTGGCGCCCGAAACTGGCTTCGTACACCGACGTTTTGAAGCGCACGCTGCCGCGCGCCCGAACGACATCGCGCTCATGCTCGACGAGCAGACGCTCAGTTACGGCGAACTCGACGCACGCGCGAACGGCGTGGCGCATTGGCTGATCGCGCAAGGCGTGAAGCCCGACGACAGAATCGGCGTCGCGGTCGAGCGTTCCATCGGCATGATCGTGGCGCTGCTGGGCGTGCTGAAGGCAGGCGCGGCCTACGTGCCGCTGGACCCCGCCTATCCGGCCGACCGTCTTGTCTACATGATCGAAGACAGCAGCATCGCGATGCTGCTTACGCAAAGCGTATTGCGCTCGCGTCTACCTTTACCCGCTTTGCTGAAAACGGCGACGCTCGAAGCGATCGAGGCATCGGCCTCGCGTCACGACGACACGCTCATCGTCCCGCATGCACAGCATCTTGCCTATGTGATCTACACGTCGGGCTCGACCGGCAAGCCGAAGGGTGTCGGCATCGCGCATGGTGCTTTCGCGCAGCACGTCGATGTGTCGATCGACTTCTTCAGTTTGACGAACGCAGACCGCGTGCTGCAGTTCGCGACCTTCAACTTCGATGGCTTCGTCGAACAACTGTTTCCGGCGCTGTGCGTCGGTGCATCGGTGGTATTGCGTGGGCCGCAACTCTGGGACAGCGAGACCTTCATTCGACACGTGCTGCACGACCGCATCACCGTGGCCGATCTGACGACCGCCTACTGGCAGTTGCTCACGCAGGACCTCCAGACGCGCGGCGTGAACGACCTCGGCGCATTGCGTCGCGTCCATGCGGGCGGCGAGGCCATGTCGCTGGCCGCGCTCAGGCAATGGCGTAACACGCCTGCACTGGCGAACGTGAAGCTGCTCAACACCTATGGTCCGACGGAGGCGGCCGTCACCGCATCCACCTTCAATTGCAGCGCGGCGCAGGACATCGACGCCTTGCCCGCGCAGGTGCCGATCGGCACACCGCTCGCCGGCCGCGCGATGCATGTACTGACGCCCGAACTGACGCTCGCGCCCATCGGTGTGATTGGCGAAGTCGCGATAGGCGGCGCGATGCTGGCGCGCGGTTATCTGAACCGGCCGTCACTGACCGCCGACCGCTTCATCCCCGATCCGTTCGATGCCGACGGTCGCGGCGCGCGCCTGTATCTCACCGGCGATCTCGCGCGCCGCAATGCCAGGGGCGAACTCGAATACGTGGGTCGTATCGATCATCAGGTGAAGATTCGCGGCTTTCGTATCGAGCTGGGCGAGATCGAATCCGCGCTGCGCGCACAGGCGCTCGTGCGCGATTGTGCTGCGGCAGTGAGAGAGGTCGGCGGCGAGCCCATGCTGATCGGTTACATCGTGCCGGTGAACGCCGACGAGCGCATCGACACGCGCATGGTTCGCACGACGCTTGCGGCGAAGCTCCCGATCTACATGGTGCCGCAATGGATCGTCGTGCTCGACGCCTTGCCGAATTCACCGAACGGCAAGCTCGATCTGAAGGCCTTGCCGTTGCCCTCATCCGATCGCGACGCGGCATCGGATATCGAGCCAGGCACGGCCACCGAACTCGCGCTCGCGACGATCTGGCAGAAGGTGCTCGGCATCGCGCAAGTATCGGCCGATGACGATTTCTTTGCGCTCGGCGGTGACTCGCTGCGCACGCTGCAAGTCGCTCGTCTCGCACGCGAAGCCGGATTGCCGCCGCTCGGCATCGACACGCTGTTCGCCCGGCCGCGTCTTGCGGATCTCGCCGCGCATCTCGACGCACGGGGCGATGCGGTATCCGCGAGCGTCGTGCCGATGAACACCGCAGGCGCACCCGTCACCGCGTTCGCGATTCATCCGGCCTACGGACTAGTGGCCGAATACCGCACGCTGGCGCGCAGTCTCGACGGCATCGCGAGTATTCACGGACTGCAATCGCCGCTCTACGACGACGCGCACTGGTGGGCCGGCGATCTCGATGCGCTCGCACGCGACTATGCCGCACGCGTGCGAAGCGTGCAGCCGCATGGTTCCTATCGTTTCATCGGCTGGTCGCTGGGCGGTCTGCTGGCGGTCGAAATCGCCGCGCAACTGGAAGCGGCGGGTGAAACAGTGGACTTCGTTGCCCTGATCGATGCGGGCATGCAGAGCGAGATCGCGCTCGATGCGCAGCGCGCGCGCGAGGTGTTGGCGCGTCGGCGAACCGCATCGGCGGAAGAGGTCGCGCGCTTCTGGGATGAAGCGAGCGACGCGCACAAGCAATGGCAAGCCGAACTTGGCGAGGGCGCAAACGACGCCGATGTGATCGGTCATGCGCTCATCGCCATCGAGCAACTGCAGGCCTTGACGCAGGGCTGGCGGACGCGCTCGCTCCACGCGCCGCTGACCGTCTGGTGGTCCGAACGCGAACTCGACGGCACGCGGATCGACGACGCGACACTTGATCGAAAGACGGCGCTCTGGCGCGCTTGCAGCACGAACGAAACCACGCATGCCGGCACGATCGACACGGATCACGTCGGGATCGTGCGTCACGAAGCACTGTTGCGCGATCTCGCGGCACGACTCAAAGCATTGAGCGGTAAGGATGGGGATAAAGGACAGGCACATGGCTGACAACATGATCGGGCGCTTGCGCGAACTGGTGAACACGCGCGCTGACGATACCGCGCTGATCGTCGTCGATGCGAACGGCGACACACCGCTGACCTACGCACAACTCGGCGCTTACATCATGCGTATTGCGGCGTTTTTGCGTGACCATGAGGCGCAAAGCGAACGTGCGCTGCTTCTCATGGACAGCGGCGCGGACTATGTTGCGGCATTCTTCGCGTGTCTGCATGCGCACACCGTCGCGGTTCCCGCTTACCCGCCCGAGACCTTGCGCGCGCAGCATCTCGCCCGTCTTCAGGCCATCGCTGCCGATGCCGATGCGCGTTTCATCCTGACCACGCGCGCGCTGGCGCAACGATACGGCGATGCGTTCGCATCGATTGCGCCGCATGCGAAGCTGATCGAAGTGGATACGCTCGCAGCACATGAATCCGATGACGACTTCACCGCGTCGCACGTGGAAGCATCAGACCTCGCGTTTCTCCAATACACCTCGGGTTCGACCTCCACGCCGAAGGGGGTCATGGTCACGCACGGTGCGTACTGGGCCAACGAAATCGCGATACAAGAACGTCTTGGCGTGAGCGCCGACGATGTATTCGTGAGCTGGTTGCCGCTCTATCACGACATGGGCCTGATCGGCTCAATGTCTCAGCCGGTCTTCAGTGGCATCCCGCTGGTGCTGATGTCGCCGCAATTCTTCCTCGAACGGCCGGTGCGCTGGCTCGATGCGATTGCGCGTCATCGAGGCACCATCTCGGGTGGCCCGGATTTTTCGTACCGTCTGTGTGCGGACAGAGTCAGCGACGAGCAGATGGCATCGCTCGATCTCTCGACGTGGCGCGTCGCATTCTCGGGATCGGAACCCGTGCGACATGCCACGCTCGACGCCTTCGTCGAACGCTTCACGTCGTGCGGGTTCGACGCAAATGCGCTGTTTCCCTGTTACGGACTGGCGGAAGCGACGCTGCTGGTGACGGGCGTGCGGCGCGGCGCGGGTGTCACGCGTGCCTTGCTCGATGCAAACGCCCTTGAAAAAGGACTCACGCAAGCGACGCAGGACGAAGGCGTTACGCTCGTCTCGTGCGGCATCGTGCCGGCGGGTCATACGATCATGATCGTCGATCGGGCGAGTGGCGCACGTGTAACCGATGGCGTGGTCGGAGAGATTCTGGTGTGTGGGCCGAGCGTGACCGCCGGTTACTGGCGACGCGCGGAGGCGAGCGCGGAGACCTTCGTCGAGCGTGATGGTGAACGATGGCTGCGAACCGGCGATTTGGGTTTCCTTCACGACGGTGGCCTGTATGTGGCCGGACGCGTGAAAGATCTGCTGATCGTGCGCGGACGCAATCTCTATCCGCAGGACCTGGAACTCGTCATCGAGCGAGAGGTTGATCTGGTGCGACGCGGTCGCGTGGCCGCGTTCGCGGTGCAGATCGATGGCGCGGAATGCATCGGCGTGGCCGCTGAAATTTCGCGCGGCGTGCGCAAGCTCGTGCCTGCCGAGGCGCTTGCCGCAAGTATCAGCGAGGCCGTTGCCTTGACGGTTGGCGAGCCTGCTGCGGCGGTCGTGCTGCTTGAGCCGGGTGCGTTGCCGAAAACGTCGAGCGGGAAGGTGCAGCGCGCCGCGTGCGCGCGACGCTGGGCGGATCGCTCGCTGGAAGCCTATGCGTGGTTTTCGAACGGCGCGCGTATCGATCAGGATGCGGTGGCAGCGGTGCCGGATGCGCTGACGGATATTGAAGCGGAACTCGCGCGTATCTGGAATCAGGCGTTGGAATCGATGCCCGCTCGCCGCGATGACAGCTTCTTTCGCCTGGGCGGAAACTCGCTGGGGGCGGTGCGGGTAGCGTCCGCCGTCGGTACGCGTTGGTCCATCAAATACGATGCGCGCGATGTGTTCGAAGCGCCGTCGCTGGGTGCGGCTGCCGCGCTCATCGGAAAGCGTCTTACACAAGGAAGTGCGCTGCGACGCACACCGCTCGTAGCGCTTTCGCCGGAAGCGCGGCGCATGACGCGTGCATCGCATGCTCAACGTGCGCTGTGGATGACCTGGGCGCACGATCCGCAGAGCAGCGCGTACAACATGAGCGGCATTCTGTCGATCGATGGTCCCTTGCAGATCGACGCATTGCAGCGCGCCTTCGCGACGCTCGTTGCACAACACGATATTCTGCGCGCCCGCTTCGAACTGGACGATGAAGGTGAACTCGTGCAGATCGTCGACGACGGCTCGACGATCCCGCTCGAATGCTCGGAGGGATCGACGGATATCGAGTCGCGTATCGCTCATGCGCCATTCGATCTGGAGCATGGCCCCCTGCTGCGCGGTCATTTGATTCGCGCTAGTGAGAACGCGCATCGACTCGTACTGGCGGTGCATCACATCATCGCAGATGGATGGTCGGTGAACGTGCTGCTCGAATCGCTTGCACGGGCGTATCGTGCGGAAATGGAAGCTACACCGCTCACGGATGCACCGTCGTTTCAGTTCGCGGATTTTGCCGCGTGGGAACACAGCTCGGTCGATGAAGTAGCAATCGAGCGCGACATCGACTACTGGCGCAACCGGCTTTGCGCGGATGGCGATGCATCGCGCGTGGCTCGTCTGTTCGAGCGACGTGAGGCTTCGGCAACGGCACGCAATGGCGTTCAGCGCACGCGTGTCTTCAGTTTGAACGCTAAGCTTTCGTCGCAACTCCGCGCCTTCGGTGACACGCAAAACGCATCACTCTTCATGACGATGCTCGCCCCATTCGGCGCGACCTTGCAGGCCATCAGCGGCAAGCGGGATATCCGTATCGGTGCGCCCATGTCGACGCGTTGGCATGAAGAAGCGCACGCGGTCATCGGCTATTTCATCGGCATGCAGGTATTGCGACTCGAGATCGCGGAAGAGAGCACGCCACGCGCGCTCGTCGCGGCAGCGAAGGATGCGGTGCTGTCGGCGCAGGAACATCGCAACGTGCCCTATGACAGGCTCGTCGCTGCGCTGCTACCGAACCGTGTACGCGCCGACGATGCGTTGTTTCAGGTCAAACTCACCGAACAACGTCCCTTCGCGCTGGATGCGTTCGCGCCGCTCGCAACACGCTTCGATGTCGTGCATGGCGAAGTCGCACATTTCGATCTTGCGCTCGATTTCGTCGATCGTCCGACCGGTATCGAATGCATGCTGGCTTACGACGATGCGGTGTGCGATAACGCTTTGGCACGCAGAATCGAAGCGCTCTTGCCGCGCATGGTCGAAGCGCTGGTTTGCGCACCGGATAGCGCGATGCCGGTCAGCGAATCGGCCGCCGAGCCGGATGTGTTGACGCTGTGGAAGCGCAGTGTGATGCAGAATCCGCAGCGCGTATCGGTTCAGGATGTGAACCGCACGCTGAGCTATGCGGAACTCGACGCGGCATCGGATGCAATGGCGTCGCGCCTTCGCGATCTGGGATGCGCGCCTGAAGCGCGCGTGGCCGTGCTCGCGCCGCGCAGCGTGGAAATGGTGCTCGGCATGCTGGCCTGCTTCAAGGCCGGCGCAACGTGGGTGCCGCTCGATCCGCAGTTGCCGGTTGCACGTAACGCAGCGCAAATAGCGGATTGCGGCGCGGATATCGTGCTGTACGCAGCCGTTTGTCCTGACGAGATTGCCGCGCGTGCAAAGACCGTGCTTCCATTGGCATTCGATAACGAGGCCACGAGCTTTGCGCTACCGGGCATCGTCCACGCCGATCAGGCCGCCTACCTCATCTACACCTCCGGTTCGACGGGTAAGCCCAAGGGCGTGACCGTCACGCATGCGTCGCTCGGAAACTACGTGCGGAGCATGCTTCAAACCATCGACGTGGGCGACGGTGCAGCCTTCGCAATGGTCTCCACGCCCGCAGCCGATCTCGGGCATACCGCGCTTTTCGGTGCGCTGTGTTCAGCGGGCACGCTTCATCTGGTATCACCGGAAGACGCCTTCAATCCGGATTCCTTCGCGCATTACATGTCACGGCATCGCGTCGATGTATTGAAGATCGTGCCGAGTCATCTGGCGGCGCTGCTTTCGGCAAGCGATGCGCGCAAGGTGTTGCCGGCGCGTGCGTTGATTGTCGGCGGCGAAGCCACATCAGCGGCTTTGCTCGGGCAGATTGCAGCACTCGCACCCTCGTGTCGCATCTTCAATCACTATGGGCCGACGGAAACCACGGTCGGTATCGCCATGCATGCGATGTCGGGCGATCACGATATGACACGTGCGTTGCCGTTGGGGCATGCGCTTTCGCATGCACGCCTTTATGTGCTCGACGAGCGGATGGAGCCCGTGCAGCGCGGGGCAACGGGTGAACTGTATCTGGGCGGTGCGGGCGTTGCGCGCGGCTATCATGCGCAACCCGGACGCAGCGCCGAGCGCTTCGTGCCCAATCCGTTCGTGCCGGGTGCGCGCGTGTATCGGTCGGGCGACCGTGTGCGCGTCGGTCACGATGGCACGCTCGACTATCTCGGACGCGCCGACGATCAGGTCAAGATTCGCGGCTACCGCGTCGAACCGGGCGAGGTCGAACGCGTGCTGCGTGATGTACCGGGGGTTCGTTCAGCGGTCGTGTTGGCTTACGAGACGGACGGCATTGCACGGCTTGGCGCATGCGTGGCCGGGGCCGTGTCGGTAGAGGTCTTGACTGCGCACGCGTTGGCGGCATTGCCCGAGTACATGGCGCCTTCGGAGATGGTCGTCGTCGAACACTTGCCGCTCAATGCGAACGGAAAGATCGATCGAGGGGCTATCCTCGCGCGCTTCGCTGAAATCAAGCAGGCGCCCTCGCTAGAGGCAGATTCGGGACATACGCCGCGTGGCGAGACCGAACGAAAGCTCGCTGAGATCTGGGCCGAGGTGCTGCTTGTCGATTCGTCCACGATGCGACGTGACCGGCACTTCTTCGAAGCCGGTGGCGATTCGATTCTCGGACTCAAGGTCGTCGCGAAGGCGCGGAAGGCCGGGTTGAAGATCGCGCCGAAACAACTGTTCGGGCGGCATACGCTTGCGGAACTGGCGGCGGTTGCGCCCGTGAAGACAAGCGATGAGGCCATGCGTCGTTTGCCGGACGATGTTCGGGCGCGGACCGAGGCATCGTATGCGCAGCAGCGTCTGTGGTTCCTGTGGCAGTTGTCGCCGGAGAGCAGCGCGTATCACGTCTCGGGCGGCCTGCGTTTGCGTGGCGCGGTGAATCACGCAGCGCTGCGTGCGAGTTTCGAAGCAATCGTGGTGCGACATGAGAGCCTGCGCACGCGTTTCGTGGCCGATGTGAACGGTCGCGTCGAGCAAATCATCGATGCACAGGTCGCGCTGGACTGGCGCGCGGCATCGCTCGATGCGAGTGAATTCGATGCCACCGCGCGTGCTTTAGCTGCAGAGCCGTTCGATCTGCAACACGGCCCGTTGCTGCGTGTGGCCTTGTTCAGCGCGAGTGCGGAAGAACATTTGCTGGTGCCGTCGATGCATCACATCGTGTCCGACGGCTGGTCCGTGCAGGTGTTGCTCGATGAACTGGTGGCGCACTATCGCGCAGGCGTTTCAGGAACCGCAGTTGAGCGTGCCGCATTGCCCGTCCAGTACGCGGACTACGCCGCATGGCAACGCGACTGGCTCTACGCAGGCGAACGCGAACGTCAACTGGCCTACTGGAAAGCGACACTGGGCGATGAACATCCCGTGCTGGCCTTGCCCACCGATGCCCCACGTCCCGCACACGCGAGCTATCACGCAGGGCGTCATCGCGTGAGCCTGCCGCCGGCACTGGCCGATGCGGTGCGAGATCGTGCCCGCCAAAGCGGCGCCACGCCGTTCATGGTGATGCTGGCGGCGTTCCACGCGCTGCTGTATCGCTATACGGGCCAGCAGACGGTACGCACGGGCGTTCCGGTGGCGAACCGTCATCGGGTGGAAGTTGAAGGACTGATCGGCTTCTTTGTGAACACACAGGTAATGCAAAGCCGTGTCGACGCCTCGACGGACACGACGACATTGCTCGCACAGGTACGGGAAGCGACGCTCGGTGCGCAAGCGCATCAGGATTTGCCCTTCGATGTACTGATCGACGCACTGCGCCCGGAGCGCAGCCTGAGCCACACGCCACTGTTCCAGGTGATGTTCAATCATCAACGCCGTGACTGGCGGGTGCTGAAGGATTTGCCGTCACTGGAAATCGAGCCGTATGCGTTACCCGCCGAGATGGCGCAGTTCGAACTGCTGCTCGACACGCGTGAGGAAAGCGATGGGACGATATCGCTGGAATTGAGCTATGCACGCGAGTTGTTTGAGGCAGGAACGATTGCGCGCATGGCGCAGCATTACGAGGCGATGCTCAAGGCGCTTGTCGAAGGCACGGCGTTGATTATCGAAGTGCCGCTATTGAGCGCAGAAGAACGCGCAGAGATCGAAGGCTGGAGCCGCAACGACACGCGTTTCGAGCGTCACGAACCGGTGATCCATGGGTTCGAGCGCCACGCACAGCTGACACCGGACGACATTGCGCTGACCTTCGGCGATATCCGTCTGAGCTATGCCGAACTCAATGCGAAAGCGAATGGTCTGGCATATGAACTGATCGAACGCGGCGTGGGGCTGGAGTCGAAAGTAGGCGTAGCCGCAGAGCGTTCGGTGGAACTGGTCGTGGCGCTGCTGGCGATCATGAAGGCGGGCGGGGCATATGTGCCGCTGGACCCGACATTGCCAAACGAGCGGCTTGCAGAAATGCAGACCGATAGCGGCATGACGCTGGTGCTACGGGATATTGATGTATCAGGCGAAGATGCACGCAATCCTGACGTAGCCATCCAAGGGAACAATCTAGCCTACGTCATCTTCACATCAGGCTCGACGGGCCGTCCGAAAGGCGTCGGCAACACGCACGCTGCGCTATCGAATCGACTGCAATGGATGCAGCAGGCCTATCCGCTCGAACGCGGCGAAACGGTACTGCAAAAGACGCCGTTCAGCTTCGACGTATCGGTATGGGAATTCTTCTGGCCATTGATGGTCGGAGCACGTCTGGCGGTCGCCGCACCCGGTGCGCATCGCGATCCACTGCAACTGGCCCAGACCATCGTGCAACACGAGGTGAGCACGATTCACTTCGTCCCGTCGATGTTGCAGGCGTTCATCGAAAGTGAACACGCGCTGTCTTGCGCGGGCACATTGCGCCGAATCATCTGTAGCGGTGAAGCGCTGCCAGAAGAGTTGCAACGCAAGGTCTTCGCGCGTCTGCCGAATGTGGAACTGCACAACCTGTACGGCCCGACCGAAGCGGCGATCGACGTCACCGCGTGGCATTGCCGCGAAGAGCACCGGCCGGTGCCGATCGGCGCGCCGATTGCAGCGACACAGACGTGGGTACTCGATGAGCGTATGCAACC
>NZ_JALQDA010000054.1:0-96376 GCF_023631485.1 Caballeronia sp. GAFFF2
CCGCGCGAGTTCCGACGTAAAGCCGATTCATCAACCTTGGTGTGAGATGGTGTCCGGAACTACGGGGGCAAATCCAGGCGGCAACTGCTCCAGCCGGAAACCACATGACCTTCGACGCGCATATGGTTTAGCTCGGTCCGATCTCATTCCTCGCTCCCTGCAGACCTAAAAAAACATTTGATACTACCCCGATGATTCTCATGGTCCCCAACATGATTCCCAAGACACCCAAGTTTCGGGCGAATGCCCTCAACAAACGAAGCATTGGTGTACTCATGTTGATATCGTGCTGTGCGACACGCTAACTGGTCGTGCGTTCACAAATGAGATTTTTCTTCAGCCTCGCCGTGCAGTCAGGATGATCGTTCAACTCCGATCAAGCGTCGTTTTGAGCCGTAAGACTTCATCAAATATCCTATCTAGTAAACACAATAGCCAATCTAAAATATACTATGCAATACTTACTAACTGATTTATGCCAAATACGATCTGCGGTTGAGCCTGTCTTCTTGTCCGTCAACGCGGCCCGACCATGTCGATTGTTCGCAATTTGCTCTTGCCTGCGCGCGAGCCGAGCCTTCTCCTGACTTGCGCCGTACTCCGCTTCAGCAGCGGATACAACGCCGGTGATTGCGCCGGTGAGATCCACGCGCATATTGCCTTCGACGAGACAGGTCCAATAGCGTTGGCCACGACACCAGAGCTTGACGCCATTACGAGCGTCTCGCTCGCTCAGCGCAAACGAAGCCGCTTGGACAAGCACATCCTTGACAATTCCAACCTTGAGAGGAACCTTTGGTGCGGGACTGCACGGAAAGGCGTGCGGAAAATGTCGTTGCAGCGTAGTGACTGCGCGCGTGGCCGCGTCAGCAGATGTTCCCGGACGCTTCGACGGCTGCTTAATTTCCCTTTCGACGCCTACTGGCGCCGACGTCCGGCGCGATGCGGCCTTTTTGCCCTTCGCGTCCTGGTTCTGCTGCGCCTTAAGCGCAACGAGCTGTTCGAATCCCATGGTGCATGCCTGCAATCAGTCGCCAGATTTTACCAGTCGCCTTCAAACGTCGCCGTTCAGCGCCCGTGGCGATTCTCCAAGGCGGCAGTGCCGAACGCGGCCGCAACTCTAGCTCAAACCCGTTTGCGAAAAACAAAATGAGTGCCGGTCGCGCGGCGACGACACGTTGTCATACGTCGTTTCGAGCGGCCCGCCGCAACAAGCGCGGATCAGTTTCCCATTCATTGCGGGCCCCAATCGCGATTTGCGCGAAGTCTGGATGACTGGGGTTGAGCACATAGTTAGTTTCGGCCGGGACGACCGCGCTCGGCACCGCAAGCACCGCGCTCGTTCGCTTCTGCGCCCACATAGCACCAATCTGTTGCAGCTCGGTCCTTGCACTGAGCTCTCTCCAGTCGGGCAGCAAATTCGCAGCATCGACGCGCCCGATCAAGGTCTCAGGAATGCGCGCCGGGATCATCACATACCGGGCCCGCAGCGGTGAGTCCTGCACGAGCATCTCGAGGAGCGCAAGCGATTGTGTCTGTGCTGTATATACGAGCGCGACCCCTTTCAAGTTCCACCGCCCACCATAGAGGCGCGCACCTTCGCCGGAAAAGGCGCTATCAGCATACCGCTCTGTCACTACCCGCCATGTCGTCAAGGTCATGCAAAAACACCATGCTCGATGCGCCCAAGCGTATCCATCACGCTATCGGCGCCAATGTCCGTATCGAGAAGACTGAGCGGAGTAGCATCGCCTAGTGCCGCTGCCGGCGCCTTGAGCCACGCGATCGCCAGATCGAGATCTTCGAATACTTCCGCCGCGCGCGCCGCGACACGCGCGAGTCGTAGTAACTTGGCCGACTCCTCGCGGCTGAAGACGCCTTCGCGCTTGCGCCGCGCCAAGGTGCGCTCGGGAATATCGAGCGCCTGCGCCAGTTCTGACTGCGAAATCGCGATGGATTTGAGCATTGAGTCGAGCGCCTGGGAGGAGATGCCGTGACGGACGATATCCACCCATTCGAGGCCCGACCGCGGTGCGCGGCGCAAGACGGAGCGTCCGCCCAACAACGAATCCGCCGAAACTTTGTCGATGACGGTCATAGCGCCTCCTGCCATTTGGCACTTATATTACACCAAATTGGCAGCGTCGGCCGCTGGCGCACTTTCGCCGCTCAGAACGAATTGACCGAGGCCGCGTGCGATCCGTAGGTATGGTGGTTGCGTGGCAGCCCTCGCTGTGCCGACGACTTCTGGGAGACTGGAAATGGACACGACCGAGGCGAAAGGAATGTTGAAGGAGGCAACAGGCAAGGTACAGGAGGCCATCGGCAGCGGTGCCGGCGACGCGATGAGTCAAATCAAAGGTAGAGTCGGGCAAGTCGCCGGGACCACTCAAGAGTTCGCGGGCCGCACGGTGGACATGGTTCGATCAGACCGGCGAAAATCCGCTGGCCGTGCTGGGCATCGTTGCGGTCTCGAGCTTTTTGCTAAGTCTGTTGATCGGCGGTGCAGGCGCGTCGAAACAATTATTTCGGTAAGGGCCCTCGCTCACCCATTGATTGAGTCAAAGGGGTGGCGCGGCGCTCGCCGCGCGAGTACAGTCCGCATGCTCGCTGATTGAACTATCCCATGCAACCAAACGGCCAACGCGCGACGCAGTTTTGGGTCATCAACCGATCGTGACCGTCCGTGAGGCTCTTCTGTGTTCGCCGAACCCGAAGATGCACCAATTGGCTGTTGCTAGAGGAAACATCTAGGACGACCCTCTCTTCTCATTCTAGTGTGTGTGACGGTTTCTCGGAACACCACTAGCCTGCCAATCCGATCGCGTCCGCATCTTACGTTTGGGAATACGAACGATCACGCTACTTATGTAAAAATAATCTACACCGTCTGATGCGTTGGGACGACCTGTACTCGCAACCTTCTACGGTCTACTCGTCATCGGGCGCAAGCGCTGCGATACTGGCAGCTCTCACCGCTCTCCCGCCGGCCAGAAGGCCTGCCACATGGAAACCCTGTGGAGGCGCGGTGCCGGGCTGGACCTGGTAGTTGAGGCAGGCGTCGCGCCTGTTTTTCCTCCTTGGCAACGCCGTTCTACCATGTGGCTGCCGCGACGCGGATATACGATGCCGCCCGAAAAGCATGGAAACTGACCGCCGTCGACAGCGTCCGATACGCCGAGCGATTTTGCGTACTCCAAGGCCTTGGACAGAAAGCAATGCTATCCATTCTTGCTCAGCGAACGACAAGTATCGACCAGCGATAGCTTTCGACATGGATAGTGGCATTCCGCCACGATAGCGGAACCAGCGAGAGCCCACCGCTTGAGATGCGCCTACCGCCTCGGCTGCTTTCTCGCTTGTAATGTAGTCGCGATCTTTTGCTAGAAGCAACGCTCGACCTCCGGTCCAAGTGATGGCGCGCCCGGCGAGTACATCGTAAATCGCTGCTCGCCCTGTCAACGGACATAACCGCTTGACACTTCGCACAATGCAACACTACCTTGACCTGCCCGATTTCTTCGGCCCATTTCAGTCTTGAAGAATGGCCTCGGTTGCTTCAATTGAACAACACCGCTGCTTGAACGCTTGAACTCGTTGAGTGCTAGATAGGCCAAGCTTGAATGTGGTCGAATGGCATTGTAGTGGCGCCGCCATTGCTCGATGACGACCTTGGCTCCGACGCGCGTTCGAAACCATTCCAGGCCGAGGCATTCGTCGCGGAACTTGCCGTTGAAGCTTTCATCGGCACCGTTCTGCCGTGGCTTGCCGGGATCGCTTAGTGCCATATCCATGCCGTTCTGCGCCGCCCACTTCAGGATGGCGCGCGAGACGAATTCCGGCCCGTTGTCCGAGCGCAGGTAGCGTGGCGCGCCATGGAGGCTGATGAACTATGACAGCACTTCGATCACCCGGACCGAGCGAATTGACCCCGCCACATCGATGGCAAGGCATTCGCGCGTGTATTCGTCGATCTAGTCAGCGCAAAAACGTGGGCATCGACTCGTGTCAAGGATACAGGTCTTTGCCCACCCCCTAGTACCTACCAGTACGGCTGGCTTGCAAGCCCAATCCATGTGAGTTGGTCGGCCTCCTCCTTCTTCCTTTGGCCGTTTCGATAACCTTATTGTGTGGCCTGGATGTTCGAAACTGTCACAGGGATCGTCGCGGTGTTTGCTGCATTATCAGTGACGATAAAGGTATATGTTCCATTCGCGCTCACCGAGTACGTCGTATTCGACCCTTGCACGATAGAGCCGCTCGGCGTAGTGATGGCCGCGACACCGCTCAGATCGTCGTAAGCTGAGACGGTTATCGTTACGGGCCCGGTCGTTTTAGCGGTTGTCGATAACGAGGTTATCGCGGCGGGCGGAACCGTATCAGCGGTGGTCAGGCCCACGAAGCCGTTCAAGAGCTTTAGAGAGGTGGTCACCAGCTCCTCTGCACCGCCTTCGGAAAATCCTGTCTTTTGCGCTTCAACAGTCAATGGCGCCGTATAAGCCGCCGCGTGTGGCATGTATTTCGAATCACCGGCGAGAAAGGAGTCGAGCATCACGTGGGCGAATCCCAACTTTGCAGCTGCGGCCTGCACCTGTTGCTCGGTCACGGCATCGATCTCGGGTTTGAATCCAATAAATGCAGAATCGCCGAAACGGATGGCATCCACTTGCAGCTCCGTTAGCGCGTCGCCCGCCAGATCCGGCCATTGAAATGTCGTGACATCGTAGGAAATTGCCGGGTTGGCTTGTTTAGCGGAGATGTTCTTTGCGATCGAGATGGCGTCGTTACCCATCTGCGTGCCAAGGGTCATCATTTGTTGGTTGATGTAATCCATGCCGACCAAGTTAAAAAAGTCAACATTGTCTGCCACTTTCCCATTCCCGCTATCGACAGCACGGTAAGCGTCGTACTTAGGAATTTGATCGCCGCTTGCACCCATTAGGAACAATGCCGGTGCACCAAATTCCTTCTCCATCATATTGCACGCAACACCGGGTACATCGGAGGAAATTTGCCGCACTCCCGCAGCTTGCCCCGCATTATCGATCGCGGTCGGCTTGATCCCATAGCTAAGGATGAATCCAATCGGCTTGCCGGACGACTCAGAGTTGACTCTGAGAATGGTCATATTTTTGTTAGACGCAAGCGTGCCGCTCAAGCCGATGTGGTATTTGCCGTCCGACATCAGGACATTTCGGTTCACGTTCACATCGCTCGTGCCTGTACCAAATCCCGCTGTGGCCGGTTGGAAAGAAGCTTGCGCTTGTTTCGCGGCTGTCGTGATCGCGGTCTGCAGCGCACCCATCCATACGTTCTTCAGAGCAGCATCACTCGGTTCATGCGGGGTAGTAATGGTGTGGTTCGAATGCACCCATATATTGTTTTTAGGTGTGCCAGTGTATTGACTGACGACCTCTTTGACGAGTGCGACTCCATCTGCATCAGTTCTAACCAGTTCCAGGGAAACTATTGCAACCTTGTTATTCGTCTCGAGAACCATCACTCGGGCATGGGGGTTGTCATGTATCGTCCCGCCAAAGCCTTCAATTGCGCTTGGATTCGCGAACATCGTGCTCGGAAAGACGATTTCCGCGGCGCCCGCTCCCACGCCCAGCTTGCTAGAAGTTAGAGACGAGTTGGTTTGGGGTGCCGTGTCCGTATGATCGCCGCCACCACAGCCGACGAACCCGACTCCGAAAAGGGCGCTCGCGGCGGCCGAGATCGTGTATCGTTTAGCTAACCTAAATGAATTCATGGAGTCTCCGTTCTATTTTCACGCCCGCCTAGCGTTCATTACTTGCGATCAGCGCCGCTCAGCAAACGTGACAAGACCGGGTATGTGTCAATAATCCGGAGTTGATTGTTGGCGATGTTTCAATTAGCAAATGGCAGCGTTCAAATCCTAGATAGGAGAACGCTGCCTAAACTCAGAGCGTAATTGCAATCTAGTACTGAACGCTGCTATAACCGTTCGTCCCTTGCCCAGTCGAGTAAAGACCATTCAAGGGCAGTTTGCCGCGAGCATCCTCCGTTTGCTTGGTTTGACTGAGAAGCCAATTGTAGCTATCGGTAATATTATTGGCGTAAACCCAAGTCAACTTATGGCTGCCGTTAGCCAATGCGTTCCAGTAGATACCCAGCTTGTTAGGCGTCGCCAATAAAGCGTCAAGCGATGCGTTCTGCTGCGCCTGGGTGGTCGTCGTCGGATCCCAGGTCACATAAGGGATGGTTACGCCAGTATATTTACTGAAGATCGTCTGAGTTTCATTCCAGTAGCCGGTGGCTCTGGGATCGCCAGTCATGTTAGTCGCGAGAACGTTGTCGTCGGAAATCGCGTAGTACCAATTCTGCCAATCGGGATTGGTTATGATTTTTCCGTCAGTCGGATACGTAAAGGTTTTACTATAGTTGTTGCCCCATTGTGAGGCGATCGCCCAAATTCCCGCGAAGTAATTATCTCGCATGGAAGCCATGTACAACGTCTGCATCCCGCCCATGGATTGCCCGGATCCGTAGATACGATTGGTATCGATGTTATACTGGGAAACGATCGAATCGAGAAGCTGCCATACTGCAGGAATATATTCGTTGCCCGACAGATTATCGGCAACATCCTGGCCTGAGTTAGGTATCTGGGGAATGACGACGATCAGACCGCCATAACCCTGCGCCTTGGCAAGCCCTTGGACCCGATCTGAAGCATAGTTGGCGGCTTCCTGAGCTTCTGTGAGGCTGTCCAAAGGATCATCGCCCAGACCACCAGCGTCTGGGGTGTGCAATACTACCATGTACTTCTTGCTCGGGTCATAATCAGCCGGGACAAAGAGGCTGTATTTCAAACTGACGTTATGGTACTTGCCATCGTACTCGCTAAAGCAGTTAGTCGCTTGGAATGGGGCGCCTGCAACCATAGACAATATTGTCGCATTTGGGTATGTAATCTTAACGCCATTCGGTGACGTACCCGTATAAGATGCCAGGAGATCATCCGTGTACAGTTTGTACCCGGAAATGTCCCTAAGGGTATAAGTCGTGTCATCTAGAACCGTGTCAAGATAGACAGAGTTATTACTGCCGTCCGGCGCAAAATTATAATAATAGTCCGAGACGTAATTTCCTTTTATTGTTGTGCCAGGGCTGATGACTTGATTTTCGCTTGCGGTGATCGCCGCTTTCTGTTTTACGCCGCCTGCCACACCTGCTCTCCATGAAGGGACTGTGTTTGCCAGAAGATAATTGGTGTTCAGTTCGATGACGACGTAATTGCCGCTAGCACTACCCGTATGATTGGTCGAGTCAATCGTCGGCGTCGAGCTCACGTAAACGTATGTAGGGGCGCCCGGCGTCCCCGTTTGGTTCGCAAACGCCGGGTACTGCCCGTTCAAACCGTTTCTGGTGGCGGCTGCGGAATCGTCGTAAGTCTGTGCGAGGTTCGCATAGCTGTATGCATCGTATGTATTTAAATTTACGGTGCCTGCTTTCAGCGTGTTATTATATCTGATGACGATTGCTTGGGTCTTAGGACCATCAAGGTCAACAAAGTCGATCGTTGAAACGCTCGCAATCGCGTTGTCGGCGCTCGTAGTCGTGACGGTTGGCGCGGTGCTGGCATCCCCCCCACAACCGGCGAGCCCCAAGCCGAACGCCATCAATGCGGCGAGAGCGCCGTATGTCTTGCCACTTAAAATGACTTTCATTGCTTGTCTCCAATTATAGGCTGACCGCCTTCTTGCGAGTTCATAGCGAACAAAAGAATGCGGTTGGCTGCACAAAGTACCAACTTCAACGATTATCCGGAACCATCACGCGTAAAGATAGGCTTCACCGCTGGCGCTCAAAAATGAACTTCTGCAACGAACATCGGTAGGGACGTAATCGTGCTAACAGCCGCATTCGTCGGTGTTCCGTACATGTGATACCAGTATTCATATCCGACACCCGCATAGACGACGCGGGGATGACCTGCGAACGAACCAAGGTCTGCAAGGAGAGAAGCCCGCGTGAGAAACTCTGTTTTTGTCTCAACACCGAATCCGTCTTTGCCTTTGGGACCGGTGACGCTCGCGAAGCCCCGGAAGATCAAAGGAACTGGCCCGACTCTGAACGGGAAGAGCCATGAGCTTTCAACGTGCCACGCGGTACGGAAACGAATGTCGACGCCAGTAATGCCGTTATGGTTGCTTTCCGTTCGGATCCCGGGCGTGATGTTCCAGAATCCCCGCAGTACCGCGAACTCGATCGTGGGGCCAAACACGAGCATCCGGGCACGCTGGGCATAAGCATCGTTTTTTACGCCGAACTCGTACCCGGCCGTGAATCCGAAATCACGAATTGGACCTAGTCCAACGGATCGACCGAGAATTTTCTCAGCACTCAGTTCGACACGACCAACGCTATAGATTTCTTGTGCACCGCCCGACGAAGGGCCTCCGGCTTCCGGATTTGCCGAATTGGAGACCAGATAATCAACATTAAAGGCGTAACTGCCGAATCTGAATCCACCGATGGTCGTTAGATACCCGATGTTTTGTACTACGCTGCCGGGGACGCCGGGATAATGGAAGTCGCTGCCGAAGCGGTAGCCGATATACGTGTCATTCCAGGAAACAGGCGGTGCCCCGGGCGTCTCTCCGGACTTTATGCTAGGTGCGCTCAGCGGCGCGGCTACGCCATTAGGCTGTAGCGGAACGGTCTCTTTTGCAGGCGTAGGAAGTGATTCATTTGGAGCGGTGTCAACCTGTGCAAGACTAACCTCGCTGAGACAGCAAAGAGTTGCCGCAACCAAGGTCGATCTAACCGATTTTTTTGAAATTTTTTTCATGTCTCCGCCTTAATAATTTTAGAGCTACTGTTAGCTCATGACGTTAGGTATCCAGATCAAAGGTACGCGATGTTGTCGTTGGAGCCATTGGACGAACGTCACATTCACTTGCACTTTTGCGTGCTCATCTGGGTGCAATCGGATCCTGCTTGCGCGCGTGCAAAGACGAACGGCAACCTGATTCCATAAATCAGCATCAATGTCGTGGCTCATCAATCGCACGACATCGATTGAACAGGGCGATCAGTGGTTGGGCATATATAAGGGCATCGCTTCTTCCCACAGCGTGTCCGTGATTGCGTGCTGGTCGGAGCCGTCAGCGTTCATCACCCAATTCTGTCCGTCCGGCTGGAAGCTGTTGTCGTAAAGTGCAAGCTCGTCCCTGAAGCCATACGTACCCGAGCTGTACGCGATGCGGCCATCCCAGGTCCAAACCGCGTGTCCCTGGTTTGATCCATCCGAAGTCAGACGGGCCAGACCCGTGCCATCCGGTTTGACGGTGAACACGTCATAGTTGAATTTGTTGAGATCGCTCGGATTGACCTGTTTGCGTGTGAACACGATCCGACTACCATCGGGCGACCATCCCGGAAGATTGTCGGGCTCGCTCGTGAGGACCGTAGTCTCATGCGTTTCCAGATCTAGAATGCGTAGCCCCTGCACCTTCGGGCTCCATACGCGGTAGACGATCTTTTTTCCATCCGGCGAATAGCTCGGGTAGCCCGCGTTGATGGAACCATCCGTCAGAATCTCGGGATGGCTATTCATGCTGCCGTCGGCCTTGATTCGTGCAATTCGGCCGGGTCCCGCACCTCGCGTGAAGAACCAGTCGCCAATCCCAAAGGCTACCCACTCGCGATCCGGCGACCACGTAGGTTGGAATGCGCCAGCCAATCCCTTCTTGATCATGTCCGCATCCAGACCGCTCGTCGATGCATCGTAAATGCGCGTATAGCCGGTGAAATCAAGATTGACGACGGCGATCGAAGAATTCAGGGCTTTTTCCGTGTACACCAACTTCTTCCGATCTTGCGAAAGTTGCGGGAACACGTCGGTGTATTCGTAGTTCCAGTCTTTGTCGAAGCTGAATAGCGGCGTGCCGTTCGCGTGAGCCGGACGAAAGCTCACTTTCTCGTACACGACCTTGGTTCCATCGGCCGAGTAGTGCGGCGAGCGGATTCCCGAATTGGCCGTCGAGCGGAACGTTCCTGCCGTCGTATAAATGCCTTCCCTTTCGCCGCCCTTGACGTGATAGGCCACATTCGTCGGCCCGACGAACTGCGGGAACACCTTGAAGCCTGGAGAGGATGTGAGCGCCGCCTTCTCCAGATTCACCACGTCCACCGAGACGATCTGTGAGCCAACCGAATTAATCCCTTCCGGACGATGCGCGCCCCACGTCGATTCCACCGGCGTCTCATAGAAAACCACGTGCTTGCCGTCTGGCGACCAGGCGGGCGATCCGTCGTCAAAGCCGGGATTGCTGGCGATTTTCTTCCACCCCGAGCCGTCAGGCTTGATGAGGTAGATGCTGCTTTCCTGCGTGCGCTCCCAGCCCACAGGAAGATTGTGGCCACGCCAGTCGGAGCCGATATCGGACGACAACGCTAACCACGCTCCGTCAGGCGACCATGAAGGCCGGAAAAAACTGTGAGGCTTGTCTGCGTCGAACTTAATCGAGCCGGTGACATTTTTAAGCGCTCCGGTTGCGATGTTCAAGGTCCACACGTTAGTGGTGCCGAAATCTGCCTTCCCTCGGCGTGACGACACGAACGCAATCACGTTCCGGTCGGTCGGCGAAAATTCGGCGGCGTCGTCGACAGCGATGTGATCGGTAAGGCGCTGCAAGTCCGTACCGTCCGTCTTGACGCGATAGAGGTTCGATTCGCCGAGCCCGTCGCGTTCGGACGTGAAAACGATCCACTTTCCATCCGGCGAGAACGATGCGTGGTAGTCGAATCCTGAGGTTGGAATGAGTTTGTGCTCGTCGGTTCCGTCTGCATTGGCCACGTACAGTTCGGACGTCACAGGTCCAACACGGTTAAGCAACATCGTTCCACTCGATGCGGCGTTCGACATGACCGGAAAAGAAATGCAGGCGCCTCCGAAGGTTAGACAAGCTAGCAGCGTCCTGACGCAGGAATATGAATACACAGACAGTCTCCGATTGTTCTCGTTCTGAGGCGGTGTTTGGGCGCCTCATGAGCTTGCACGTTGCCACCCGTGGCGACGCTTGTTTCATGCGGATCACTTCAGCGCGGCCGTCACGTCGTCGAATAGCTCATCCACCGATAGGCGATGGGGAATGATCTTCTGATCCAGCGCCCAGTCGATCGCCAGTTGAAGGCCCTTGCGGTTTTCTTCCAGGCCAATGGGCGGGAATATCGCGGGAACGCCGCCTTCTGTCAGCGCGCGGCTCTCGACGATCATTCGATACAACTCGCGGATGATGTCGGGTCGCTGCCGCGACAGATCTCTGTGAACGACGAACATGTGATTGATTGGCACAACGCCTTCGCGCGCGAACCAGTCCTTGGCGGCGTTTTGTGCATCGGGCACGAGCGTGCGCACGCGCGGATCTTTGGGCATGTCTTCGCCAAGCAGCGCCGCACTCAGCTCCCCGTCCAGCATCATCTGTGGGATCGAAGAACCCGCCGGCAGACGCACGCAGTTCTCCGGATCAAGATACTCGGCAAGATGGCCGTCGCCGAGCGTCATCCACGTCACGCGGTCCAGATCGACACCGTATTCGTGGCGCAGAATGCCGCGAATCCAGAGCGCCGTAGTTTGCGTGTAGGTGCGCACGCCAACCTTCTTACCTTCGATGTCCTTCGGCTCCAGCGGACCAAAGTCGATGTTGTACCCCGCGCAGTGATGCTGAAAGCGCCCCGAGATCGGCGTCGGCAGCAGCACGTAGGGCTTACCGTAGGCCTTGGCCTGCAGGAAAGTAACAATCGCTAGTTCGCCCGCGTCGAACGCATTCTCGCGCACCATCGCCTTGAAGCCGTTATGCGCCGGGGTGGGGCCGCAATAGTCCAAATTGACAAGTTCCGAACTCACGCGCCCGTCCTTCATCGCTTTCGTGACCGGATAGGTAGCGAGGTTCGTGCGTAGCACAGGCTTTTTGCTTTGCGTCGTTCCCATGGTGTTTTGTCCTTTCGCTCTAAATTTGATCGAATTAAAGGCGGACCTCGATGAGGCACGGACCGGACTCATGCACCGAATGAGTCATGGCTTGGTGAAAGGCGTCCGCGCTGTTGACGGCGACGCCCGGCACGCCCATGCTCTTCGCCATCGCGAGCCAGTCGATGCGCGGCCTGTCGATATCGATCATGGCAAGCGCCCGCTCGCCCGGCGCGCCCGCACCCATGTTGGCGTACTCGGCCTTGAGGATCGCGTAGCTGTTGTTGGCGAAGATGATCGTCGTCACGTTCAGGTTTTCGCGGGCCTGCGTCCATAGCGACTGGATCGTGTACATGGCGCTTCCATCACCGATCATGCAGAACACCCGACGATCCGGACACGCGAGTGCCGCGCCCGTTGCGACCGGTGTGCCGTAGCCGATCGAGCCGCCCATGTTGTTGATGAGATCGTGCGGCGCTGCGCCCACAGTCAGCCCCATCGTTTCGCGCCCTGTAGTGAGGGATTCATCAACGAGAATGCAGTTCTCGGGCAAGGCCGAAGCGAGCGCCTGTGCGATGCTTGCAGGGTTCAACGCACCAACGGGCGCGGTCGCGTCAGCGCGCGTCTGGTGGAGCACTGGCGCGTGCTGGGCACCGAGCGCATCGACGAGCATTTCTAGTCCCGCCGTGCCGTCTTCACCCACCTCTGCCAACGCATGAACCGTCGTGCCCGGCGACTTCAGCAAACTCGGTTTGCCCGGGTAACTGAAAAACGCGATCGGCTCGGTTGTTTCGACGGTGATGATGTGCCTGAAGCCCTTGAGATAGTCGATCGCAGCATCGACCGCATACGGAATGCGCTCCAGCGTGACACGCCCTGCCCCGCGTTCGATGCGCGCCGTGAAGAACTGCGTCGCAAGCCGGCAAAGCGTGGCGCTTTTAAGCCTGCCCGCCAGTTCGAGCGCGCGGCCACGCGTCGAACGGCCCGCGAGCACGATCAGTGTCGGCTCGCCCGAACGAAGCACCCTCGCGATATGTTCGACACGCGCGGCATCCGGCGTCTTCGCGTAAGCGACTGCTTGCGGAACGTCGATGCGTGCGCTCGTTTCCTGCCAAGACGTATCGCCCGGCAAAATCAACGTGGCGATCTGGCCAGAATGCTCGCTTGCCTTGCTCACGGCGGCGGCGACATCCCATGCGACCGCATCGGGCGATTCGACTCGCCGCACCCAATGACTGAGCGGACGCGCGAGCCCTTCGATATCGGACGTGAGTGGCGGATCGTACTTGAGATGCGCTGCCGAATGCTCACCAACAATATTCACCATGCCCGACGACGCGCGCTTCGCATTGTGAATATTCGCGAGACCATTCGCGAGGCCCGGCCCCAGGTGCAACAAAGTGGACGCCGGCGTGCCCTTCATCCGGTAATAGCCGTCCGCCGCACCGGTGCACACGCCTTCGAACAGGCACAGCACGCTCTTCATTCGCGGGTTTTCGAGCGCCCTCAGAAAATGCATCTCCGACGTGCCCGGATTCGCAAAGCAAATGTCGACGCCCTGCTCGGTCAGCGTCTGGACGAGGCTTTCGGCACCGTTCATCTTTCAGTACCCCGCGACTTCACGCGCCTTGCCGACGACGCCATAACTCTTGAGCGGCGCGGACATCAGGAAGCGATAGCCCTCTTCGAGCAGGCGTTCGTGGTTCTTCGCGTTCACGTGCGGATTGCCGACGACAACCTTATGCTTATGGCAGGTCTCAACGATTCGCCGTATCGCGTCGGCCACTTCGGGATGCTCGTAGTCCCGCGGATGGCCGAGTTGCTGGCTGAGATCGCCTTCACCTATCAGAATAAAGCCGATACCGGGCACGTTCGACAGAATGTCATCGAGGTTTTCGATCGCCTCGGTGCTTTCACACATGAGTCCGACGAGGATTTCGCCTTCTGGCGCCAACGGCCACACATCGGCCTTGCGATAGTAATCGGCCATGCTCAAGCCCCAGTAACGTGCCGCCGTTGCGGGTCCGTCGCCGCGGGCTCCTTTGGGCTCATACAAGGGCGCCGTCTTCGGGCGCGCGTAGCGACATGAAGCCACCGCGTTGTACGCCTGCTCCACGGTCGATACGTGCGGCCACACCACACCATACGCGCCGCGATCGAGCACTTGTTTGGCAAAGGCCTGATTCATCTCCGCGCCATTGGCCGGGATACGGGCGATCGGCGTCACACGCGGAGCGACCGAGCCGGATTCAGCGATCTGCTTGCGGTTGAGCATGTACTGCAACGCATCGCCCAGTGCAGTGACGTCATAAGGGTTGTGCTCCATCTCGAAGACGATGCCGTTGTACGGCGCATCGGTCATCTCGATGGCTGACTGTCTGTCCAGCTTGGAGAACGCCGTATAGGCGGTCTTGCCGGATTCAAAGGCGCGGATGATGCTGTTAAGGCGTGTATCGCTCATGATGCTTCTCTCTCGCTGGTCTTGTGAAATCAGTCTTCGGCTTTCCAGTACATGAAGCCCATTCCCTCGCCCGTTCCCGCAGGCGTGCGCCAGCACGGCACATAGTCCACCAGCGTCATTTGGGCTCGAGTTTCCTGCACGGCCTTCATCACACTCACGTAAAGCTTGATTTCCGAAGTGCCGGATTGATAAGAACGGTCGTCTACCGCGGCCAGCCCGTCATAGTCGTAATTGGCCAGCATCTTCATGATGTCGCGGTCGAATTCCTCGTCATTGACGAAGTGCGACAGGCCGCCAGAGGCAAAGATGCCCACTCGCACGTCCTCGGGCCACGCGGTGATGGCATCGCGCAGCACGCGTCCGAATTCGATACAACGGGACATCGAAGGCTGCGTCGGCGGATAAAAGCAATTCAAGATGATCGGCACATGCGGTGGCGGATTGTCGCCCATGATCTGGTGATAAACGAAGCTGTATGCATGCGGGGCGACCGGGTACTCGGGCAATGGCTTCATCCACACGTTGTCAGGCCATGCGAACAAATCGGTCAGATCGAAATTTTCACGCTGAAAGTGCTTGAGGAGGTAGGTCGCCAGCTCCGGATGACACTGATGCGTCACGTGATGGTCCGGCGCGTACACCGACCGTTGCGGCGGCCCGTTATGCACTTCCGCGCCGCTATAGATGGCAATCGACGGCGAGAAGTCAGTGAAGATTTCCTTCTGATCCTTGCCAAGAATGATCCCCACGTCGACGTTCGCTTCGCGGTAGGCTGCAGCCATTGCGTCGAGCGCTATGCGGCAACGCGCGGCGCGCTCGGTGCGTTCCTCGATTGTCAGAAACGGTTCGAACGCTGCGCCCCGGTGCGCTTCCAGTTCGGGATACGTCCACGTCCGGTTGCGAAACCAAAGTTCTGGGTTGAGGCGATCCCGCTCGCCGTTCTTCAGCCAGTCCTCCGGTGCCTGGCCGAGCATGCCGCTGTGCGGCACAGCCATGCCGAATACGATCTTCGCCATTTAGGATATCTCAATGATGTTACGTGTTAAATGAACTCTTCAGCCCCACTGCTGCCGGAAGAATCAAGCTTGCCGCATCTTGCCGTGTACTCCGGTCACCCTGGGAGCCCATTCGGAGCGATACAGGATGATCGTCGCCAGCGCGCCTACGACCAAGAAGCCGAGAATCACCACCATGGGGAGTTCATAGCTTCCGCCAACATGCAGAAGCCATCCCGACAGGCTCGCCGACACGCCGCCCGCGAGACTCGTCGCGAGTTGCTGGACGCCTGTCACGAGTCCGATCGCCGGCTTCGGAATCAAGGTCAGGCGCGACAGTACCAGGTTATTGGCGGTAACGAGGCCGAGCAGAGACAGCGAGAGCACATTCCAGAACAGCGCCATACCGAGCGAATTCGCGTAGGCTCCGAGTAGCACGGTGCAACCGCCCGCGAAGCCGACGACGGTGAACGCCTTGCGCACGCGAATGGGATCGAACCCGCGGGCAATGATGCGGTCGGCGGCCCATCCGGCGATTGCAGCCACGATTGCGATTCCGGCGAAGCTGAAGAACGTGAACAGACCCGAGCGCGAAATCGAGAGATTGCGCTGCTCGACTAGATAAGCGGGCATCCACGTCATGCAGTAGAACGTGAAGTAGCCATAGCAGAAATTGGTGATCAACCCGCCCCATACGACCGGGCTGGACATGATATTGCCGAGCGTCACCGAACGAGCGTTGAGATTCGCCTCCGTGATTTCCGACTTCGCCGGTAAATCGCTGCGCACCATCAGAAGCCAAGGAATCAGCCACAGCAGACCCATCAGGCCCGTGGCGATGAACATGACTCGCCACGAATAGTTGACGAGGAACCATGCGCCCACCGGCGCACCGAGCGCGGGACCGAACTTGTTCCCCATCGCAAGGATGCCGACCGCGAGTCCGTTCTGGCTTTCGTCGAAGTTGTTGCGAATCCACCGGTAGCTTGCGGGAATGACAATGGCTTCCGCCACACCGATGATTAGCCGCAACATGACCAGACCGGCAAGCGCGGTCACCGCACCCATCAGGGCAGTCGCAAGGCACCAGAGCGCGAAGCTGATGGCATAGGGCCATTTGACACCGTAGCGGTCCGCTATCCAGCCCATCGGCACCTGAAAGACACCGTAGGACCAGAAGAAGGCCGCGTTGATCCATCCTCGATCGACACTCGACAACGCGAAATGTCGAATGAACGCCGGGTCGGCCAGCGTCGAGGAAATGCTGGTGCGGTCCACGAAAGAAATCAACACGCCGAGCGCGAGAAGCCCAAGGACGGCCCATCGGCCTCCGATCCCTGGTCGTTCAGATATGCTTGTCTCCATCTGCATGCTTCTTGTCCGTTCGTTTGACTTCGCGCGTGCCGGCGCGCTGGCGCGAGCCGGCACGAATATTGAAACATCAGGCCAGCGTCGGATACAGCAGTTGCGCGGTCTTGCCGAAAATCCACGCGCGGTCTTCCTCGGAAAGACACGCAAGCGACGAGCGCGCGGTCGCAAGAATCTCGGCCAGCGTGCCCGGCGACGTGGGATAGTTGGAGCCCCACGCTATCCGCTGCGCGCCGAATGCGTCCAGCACACTCGCGAAGAACGTTTCGGGACTGGCGCTGCCCTTCTGCACATCTCCAAAGATACGGGGTGTGAGCTTCAGATAGATGTTGTCGAACGTGGTGAGATCGAAAAGACTTTGCGCCTTCGCATACGGCATTCCGTCGCTGACTTCCGGGCGTGCGAGGTGGTCCAGAATGATTGATACGCTTGGGAAACGCTTCGCCAGACGTTCCACTTGCGGCAAGCCGACGGGTCCGGTCTGAATGCACATGGGCAAGTTCAGCTCGCCGCACAGCTCCCATGCGGGGAACGACCTTTCGTCATCGAGTCCGCTTGGATCAAAATCCTTGGTGCTTCCGCCCGTGAAAAGGCGCAATCCGGCGAGCCCGCGCCCGACCCACTCGCGGATGCGTTCCGGCGCATCCGGTTGAAGCACGTCCACGGAGCCGACCGCGGCGAGGCGATCCGCATGCTCGGAACATGCTTCCACGACATAACTGTTATCGAAGCCATATGTCGTCGACGAATGGACCACGGCCGCCTTGGCGACGCCGGCCGCATCCATCGATTCGATCAGCGTCTCAACCGTGGTCGGACGCTCCTTGGACCATTCCGAACGCTTGCCGAACAAAGGCGCGGGCGGATAGCGTGTTTCATCGTTGGAGATGATGTGCGGATGAATATCAATGATTTCTTGAGCCATGTTCATCTCCTTCCTTATTTGCCGCGCGCTTTGAGACGCTTGTCGAGGCGCGGATAGACGCGGCGCGCGTTGCCTTCGAATATCTTGTAGCGGTCTTCATCATTGAGCCCCGGACAAGCGTCGAGGTAACGCTTCGTGTCGTCGAAGTATTGGCCGGTCGCCGGGTCTTTGCCTCGAACCGCACCGATCATCTCCGAACCGAACAGCACGTTGTCGGACGGAATGACCTTCGTCAGCAATTCAACGCCAGGCTGGTGATACACGCACGAGTCGAAGAAGATGTTGTCGAGCAGGCCTTCCAGTGGACGTTCGCGCATTTCAAGCGACATTCCGCGGTAACGCCCCCAGTGGTACGGCACCGCTCCGCCACCGTGCGGAATCACGAGACGCAAAGTCGGAAAATCCTTGAAGAGATCCGATTGCAGAATCTGCATGAACACTGAAGTATCCGCGTTCAGATAATGCGCGCCAGTACCGTGAAAACAGGGGTTGCAGGAAGCCGCCACGTGAATCATCGCGGGCACGTCCAGATCGACGAGGGCTTCGTAGAGTGGGTACCACTCGCGGTCGGTCATCGGCTTGCCGGTCCAGTAGCCGCCGCTCGGGTCCGGATTGAGGTTGCAACCGACAAAGCCCATCTCCTCAACGCAACGGCGCAGTTCGGCGATGCTATTGGCGGGCGCCGCGCCCGGCGACTGCGGCAACTGGCAAACCGGCGCGAAGTTATCCGGATAGAGCTCGGTCACGCGAAAAACGAGGTCGTTCGAGACTTCGGCCCATTCGAGGCTCGTGCGCTCGTTGCCGAGGTGATGGCTCATGAGGCCGGCGATCGGCGAGAACAGCGTCAGGTCGCTTCCGCGCTCCTGCTGCAACTTGAGCTGACCATTGCCGATGGCTTCGCGGATTTCGTCGTCACTCACGTGCGCGCCGTCGCGCGAAGGCGCGTTCGTCGGGTCATTCGCGAATTCGACCTGTTTGGCGCGCCAGGCGCGAAATGATGCGGGTACGGTCGTGAAGTGGCCGTGGCAATCGATAATCATGTCGTCTCTCCCGTATCAGCCAACCTGCGGGTCGACGAACAGTTCGTCGATCGACATGCGGCGCGGCGTCAGTCCTTGCTTGAACGCCGTAGCCTCCAGTGCCTCGATGGTTTTGAGGTTCTCGGCAAGGCCATACGGCAACGGATCATGTCCGACGATCTTGCGCAGCTCAAGATACTTCTGGTCGCTCTTGCTCGTGGCTTCGCCTGCATCAAGACGCGCGAGCCATTCCTTCTTGGCCTGCGCGAAGGCGTCATAAATAGATTTTGCGATCCACGGATGCTCGGCCAGCACCGAGTCCTTCACGACAATGGTGCCGTGCATCGGATAAACGCCGGTGCGGGCAAAGTACTCGGCTTCGAGGTCGGTCGCATTAGGCAACAGGTCGGGATAGTCAGCCTCGACTTCCTTCCAGCCGCCCGTGGGCGCCCCCGTGCGGCCAATGCCGGCATTGGCACCGAAACCCGCCGACAATTCTCCCGATGCCATCATGTCGGCAAGCGAGGCGCCTTCCGGCGCGTGGATTACATTTGACGGCAGCTTCAGTTGCGTCACGTGTTCTTCGTCGTCCACCACCCACGTAACCTTCGACGAATCGAGGCCAAACTCGTCGATCAGAACCTGACGGGTCCACACGCCAGTCGTCACCGAATAGGCGCGCACGCCGACTTTTTTGCCTTCCAGATCCTTGGGCGTCTGAATACCGGCGTCCGGACGAACGAGCAAACCCGCGTGGTGAAAGCGGCGCACGACGAAAATCGGCAGCGCGACAAACGGCGCTCCAAAGGCGCGGGCAATGATGTATGTGGTCGGCGCGATCTCGCACACATCGAATTCGACATCGCGCACCATGCGGCGAAACGCACCGATCTGCGGATGTACGGTGATGAATTCCGCATCCACGCCTTCAATCGGGATCGACCCGTTGCGGATGGCAGACGTATGCGGATGCTCCGCGATTGCGATTTTGAGCGGGACTTTCTTGGTCAACTTCGTCTCCATGGATAGGGCTCCGGCACCAACTGGTGTACGTGGCGCTGCTCGAAACGTCTCAATGGGTCAAGAATAGGTGAGCAGCAACCCCGCGTCCCTATACAAAAGTCAGATTCGATTGCACTTTTGTGGCCCCCGATCTTCCATGGGACTTTTAGATCGCCGACGCGGCTTTCTTTCTCGCCACTAGTAAACCCTGATCGAGCGGTAAATGACCGGTTGGGACGATCATTCGTATCCGGCCACCTCGTGACGGGGACAGAAATTCTTCGCAGCTGTTGCGGTAACAATAAAAAGCGGAATCAAGGCAGTGCCTGTGATTTTAAAGCGGCGCGATCCATGCACTGATGCTCTCAAGTAAGTAAAGCTAATCTTGTCTTTCCGAGCGAACGCGCGCCTGATCGTTGTCTGGACATACGCGAAGCAATTGACACGGCATTCGCGTATGTGCACGATGCGGAAGCCCGGATCAACATGTTGAATTGACGGCCTCAACAGGGCACGTGTTTTGCGCTAGGTCGTCACCCATTCAGTGTCGGAGGACACCATGTCCAAATCGTTATCCATTGCTCGCAGATGGCCCTTGATCGTGGCAACGACGTGCCTGATGCACGCAGCGCCGGCCTTCAGTCAATCCACGGCGAGTCCGCCCACAGGGCAGGCAGCAAAGGCATCGCCGACCAGTACGCAACCCGAGGCGTCGACAACGACATCCGCCCATCCGCAAGCCCCGGATAAGGTGGCTCGCAAAGCACGCCGTGGGAAGAAGAACGCTGAGCTGGGAACGCTCGAAAAAAATGGCTACAACCCCGCAGCAGGAGACAATACCTATCCCGACAGTCTTCAAAATGCCGAGAAGAAATCGAACGGGAAATGAGTTTTGTGTTCGCGCGGTTCCTGACGCGCCGGTCATTCGCCGAATGGCGGGTAGATGAGACGTAGGACAATCGAAGTTTTGGGTCCATCGATCGCAAATGCCACGAAATCCGCTAGAGGCCAGACGGGCAGTTGCAGTCAACGCTGCCGGGCAAAGAAGTATTTCGCCCCGCTCGCGGATACTTCAAACGCTCTCGCGGTGGCGACGCAGCGGAGATCATGATGCTGCAGACTGCTTCTTGATTGAAGCTGCGCGGAGATTTCGCCGCCACGTCAGAACTTGTGTACGAGACCGATGCCGATACCGCGCGAGTCAGCGCCCGCAGCGACAATGAGCCCTGAATACGCGGTACCCGAAAGCGTGTATTTCGCTTGATTCTTGTTCTGCAGAAAAGCCATCGCAGTGTAGAGCTCGGTCGACTTGGACAGCGCGTACTCGAGAAGCACACCCACTTGCTGCGCGTTGTTACCCGCGCCCGTGCGATCGTGGACGTAACCGTACATCACCGAAAACAGCGTAGCCGGGTCGAACTGATAAGAATCCGATAGTTGGTAGACGTCGTGCTGCATGTATTTCGGCGTATTGGTTAACTTCTCAGTGTGATAAGCCAGCCAGATGCGGTCGTCTCCGATCGCGTACGAAGCGCCAGCGTTGAACACCGTAAACACCGCGCCCGGACCTGCAGCAGCTCCGCCCGTCAGGGAATAACTGCCACCCGCTCCAACCGCAGGCTCATCTCCACGCTCATAGCCGGCCGCAACATTCAGCGGCCCGTTAATGTACTGGACTACGACGTTGTAAAACCCTATTCCAGAGCCTCCGCCAGTCGACGAATCGCGCAATGCCACCATGAATTTGGCATTCAGTCCACCCACCGTTGGCGTGTAGTAGGAAATACCATTGTTCGCCCGGATGATCAGGCCGTTGAAGTTATTCATCGGCGACGCGATACTTTTCACCCACGAGGGGTCCATTGCCGCTTGAAGGACGTCGTATTGCGGCGTGTTTTGCAAGCCGAAGCGGACTTCTCCAAAACCGCCGGACATTCCGACAAACGCTAAACGGTTAAAGGCCTTGGTCGGGTCTGTCGCTGCACCCGTCTGGCCGGAGAACGCTTGCTCCAGCTGGAAGTTGACGTGCAGGCCACCGCCGATATCCTCGCTGCCCTTGAAGCCGTAGCGTGTCGAGAACAGTCCGCCAGGTACTGCCCGGATCGCCGAATTGTTGCCACCCGAATTTTGATAGACCAAGCCATTGTCGATTACGCCGTAAAGTGTGACTGCCGACTGGGCGAACACGCACGGGACGGACGCACAAAACAACCCTGCGGCGCATGCGAGGGGAGTTAGTCTATTCATTTCGATATCTCCGTTTGTTTCGACATCGGTAAGCCGACGTTTTATATGAATGTGATTTGCTACGTACGACTGATAATCGAAACTGCTTTCTCAGATACTCGTTAATCGGTAGTTGAAGCGTCCACACACCGGTTGTCGCGGCGGACAGCGCGCTATAACCCGAGGGCAAAGATGCGTGGTCGTCGGCGTGAAAAATCCACGCCTTATTGGGATCGCCCCTTTTTGGGAGGCCGAAGCGGCCGGGTTTTCAGAAGATTTAGGTTTCGAGGGAGGCTTTTTATAATCGACGTCTCCTTTGTTAGATATGTCTCCGTCAAAAGCTTGAGCCAATTGCATGCGAGAAGGATCTCTCGACGGATCAAGAATATGTGAGGGCGGCGCCCCGGTCCCTATGCAAAAGTAAGATTCGACTGCACTTTTGTTGCGAGAGGCCCTGCAACGAGTCTTCCTATCGATCGATAAAGCCGCTTGCTCTCCAACACCGCTTGCAAACCCCCGCTATGCTCTTCGGCGAAATTTTCAGCAAATCATCGGGTAGATTCGTGCAAACAGGTTATGTGCTTGTGGGTTGGAGGATCGCAGGTGAGCGTTGAGTGCATCGGTCGCGATGACACGCTATTTTGCTCGTCGCGCGAAGCGAATATCCGGTGCTCCGCCTAAGCCGCGCGTGACAGGACTTGAGACAAATTGAGGCGATCGGACACGCGCTCATGTTCTAGTCGAACACGGACTTTCCGGTTCAGCGTGAAAAGGCAAGGCTCACGGCAGTCGATGCCTTCGCGGAAACGCTCGTATTCTTAAGCGCTCCGGTTGCCGGATCAATAGCTAGAACGCTCACGGTGCCGCTTCCCTGATTTGCGACCAACAGCCATCTTCCTGACGAATCGATGCCAAAGCTCCACGGCTTGATTCCGCCGGAATTTGCACGTTGCATCTCTGAGAGCCGGCCGCTCGCTTGATCGACGCTATAGACGACGATTTCGTTTTCACCGCGATTTGCAACATAAACAAAGCGCCCATCACGGCTGACCGCGAGCTCCGCGCCACTCTTGCCGCTTTCGGCAACGGCGCTCGAAACCGGCAGCGACTGCACGAGCGCCAGACGCCCTTGTGACGCGTCCCAACGAAACACGATCACATCGGCGGATAACTCCGTTATGAGATATGCGAAGCGTCCATCGGCGCCAAATATAATGTGGCGCGGTCCGCTGCCAAAAGGCATGACGAAATCGTGGGAATGGTACGCATCGAGTGCGGTCAGTGCGCGAGTCGCGTGATTGAAGCGATACACAAACACGCGGTCCGCGCCGAGATCGGGCACAAGAACGTAACCTCCGGACGGATCAACGACCGCGCTATGCGCGTGCGCGCTCATTTGCCGGCGATTTGGCCCGGAACCGCGTTCGTTGATAGTCGATGCCAGCGCGCCCACATTGCCGTCGTCCTGATTTGCAATGCTCGATACTGAACCGCTATTATAGTTGGCGGCGAACAGCGTGTTCGAATGCGCATCGAACGTGAGATGGGTCGAGCCCACGCCGTGCGTCGCCACTGCGCCAACGCGGCTCAATTGGCCCGTTTCCTCACTTATGCTGAATGCCGTTACGCTCCCGAGCTTGTTGCTTTCGTCATCGACGGCATAAAGCACGGGCAAGCGCGGATGCTTGAGCAGCCATGTAGGCCTGATGTCGAGGCTGATCGTCGCAATGTGAGTAAGCTCGCCGCTCGCCGGATCGAGCCGCAGTTCTTCGATACGATTCGCCTGTGTGCCCACGTAGACGAATTCCGGCGATGTGTCCTGCGCGGGCATCGCGGCGCTTGCGTACATCGCCGCCGCTAGCAGCAATGCGAAGATCGGAAGGGTGCTTCGCAGAAACTGCATCATGGTCGGATGGCGAATGACAGTTATACAAGCCTATCCGATCCAACTCTACGCGTCTTTGCAGAAAACCTCGATTCGCCAGGACTTTTGTCACACGGCACGCGCCCGTGCCTCGCTATTGCGGTGACGCTTCTCGTGGTTGTTGCTGCCGCGCCGTCGCTCGAAACTGACTGGGCGCCTGCCCCACTTCACGGCGAAAAAAACGGGTGAAGTAGGCAGCATCGGCGAAGCCGAGTCCGAAGGCAATCTGTTCAACTGACATGTCGCCGAAGATGAGATTCCTTTTCGCTTCGGTAATGAGGCGTGCGTGGATCATCTTGGTCGGGTTCTGCTCTGCCACCGATGCGCATGCCGCGCGCAATTGCACCAGCGATATCGCCATCATCGACGCGTAGCTTTGCAGGGGCAGATTGTCGCCGAAGTGCTCGTCGATCAGTTTGCGGAAACGCTCGACCAAACGTACGTCGTGACGGGTGCCGTGTTCTTCGCCGGTCTCATCGAAACTGGCTTCGCGCAACAGCCTGAGGAGCAGCATGGTGAGCAGCGCCTCGGTGCCGGCGACATGTCCCACCGAATCGGATTCGGCCTCTTGCTTGAGACTCTTGAGCAAGTTGTGTATGTCGAGCCCAACGTCCTCGGAATGGGCCAGCGAGATGACGCGTGGTACTCCCCACAAGCCTATAAACTCGTGCAGCCTCGCATTGACCTGAGCCAGATACGATACTTCGATCGTTACGACCCAACGGTCGGCATCGTACTCATAGTCTAAACCGTGGACACATTCGGTAGGCAGCAACAGTGCGCACGGTCCTTCGAACGGCACGCTTTGGCCGTCAAGGTTCATCACGCCGCGCCCGCTCCGCACGAAAATGATTTGACCGTATTCGGGATGCGCGTGCGGCGCGGTACGCCAGCGCCCTCGATCAGTGACGTGGCCGACGTGCACGAACCACCGCTGTTCTTCGGGTTGCTCGACATACAGGCGAACCTTGGGCACGGTGGTGAGCGGGGTCTTGGCGGCTATGCGGGTCGTGCGCTTTACCGGATTAAGTTGTGTCATTTCGTCTCCTCGACGGTCGGTTATGAAAGCCGCCATCGTTGTTCCAGGCTTGCGCGCAGCTTTCGGCGCTGCTCTCGCGAAGTCCCGCCATACGCAGGACGTATTGAGCGAGGTTTGATGGTCCGTGAGAGGATCGCCGAAAGCGAAGTAATCATTCCATATATCGTCAGGCGATGCGCCTGCCATTTACCCCGAGTGCGACCGGACCGGTGTCCAGGGCGTTAATCCGTCGTACCGTCATGCACGCGCGCCATCGTTCGGGCGTCTAATGAAGGCAAGGCCGGCGGGAGATCGTTCACTTTGGGGGCCCATTCGCGTCTGAGCAATACCACAGTGCTCGAAGCGCCAATCAGCAGAAACACAAAAATCGCCATCATCGGAAACTTGTAGCTGCCGCCGACATGAAGCAGCCATCCGGAAAGACTTGCCGACACGCCACCTGCAAAACTGGTCGCAACTTGCTGGAGCCCGGTATTCAGACCGACCGCCTGTTTGGGAATGAGCGTGAGCTTGCACAAGGCGAGATTGTTCGCCGTCACGAGACCGAGGAGAGTGAGGGATACCACGTTCCAGAACAGAGCCATGTTCGGCGACGGCGCATAGGCGCCCAGCAAGACTGTCGTGCCGCCAATGAACCCCGCCACGATGAAACACTTCCGGACTATCACTGCATCATGGCCGCGGACAATGAGCAGGTCCGCCGCCCAGCCCGCGAGTGCCGCGACAATGGCGATGCCAGCAAAACTGAAGAACGTGTAGAGCCCGGAGTCACTCAGCGACAAGCCGCGCTGCTCGACGAGATAGGCAGGCATCCACGTCATGCAATAAAACGCGAAATAGCTGTAGCAGAAGTTGTTCACAAGTCCGCCCCACACCACAGGGCTGGCAAAGAGATTCCGGAGCGGCACCGACGACGCGCGACGTTTCGCGCTTGCCAGTTGATCCTCGTTCGGGAAATCGTTTCTCACCATCAGCAACCACGGCAGCAGCCAGATCATGCCGGCAAGTCCGGTGGCGACGAACATCACCTTCCACGAATGGGCAACGATGATCCACGCAGCAATCGGCGCACCGAGCGCCGGCCCCATTTTGCCGCCGATGGAGAAGATGCCTAGCGCGGTGCCCTTACTCGTTTCGGCAAAGTGGTCGGCGAGATAGCGATACGTAGCAGGCACTACCACCGCTTCGGCGATGCCGATGAGCAAGCGCATCACGATCAGCGCGGACATAGTCGAGATGAGTCCCGTTGCCGCCGCCGCGAGACACCAGAGTACGAAGCATGCGGAATACGGCCATTTAACGCCGTAACGGTCAACGAGCCACCCCATTGGGATCTGGAACAAGCCATAGGACCAAAACACGGTTGAATTGAGCCAGCCCCGTTCGATGCTCGTCAGCGCGAATCCTCGAACAAATCCTCGGTCGGCGAGCGCCGCCGACAAGCTCGTTCGATCGACGAAGGAAATTAGCAACCCGAAAGAAAGCAAGATCACCACTATCCAAGGGTTTTCAGCCTTCGTTCGCTGCTGTGAATCGGTTTCCATTGCCTGCTTTCACCTATCGTGCAAGTCTTCTGCAGAGGCGAATTGCCGATGCATTACTTGTTTGCCATTGCTTGAGTCAAGGGTTTACGCGGAGCACACTCGTCCCTGTCAGCATAGCTCGTCTTGACTCACCTTCATTCAAGCTTACTTAAAGTGCACGCGGGAGTCCCTGCACAGAAGTGCGATCCGCTGGTACTTTTCTATCCCGCTGATTCTCGGCGCGGGCGAATTCTTTAAGATGGGAGGTTGTCCGATCTGTGGACAAGCACCATGGAAAGTGTTGGAGCGCTGAGCCCGCCGAGCCCCTCGGAACCGCAGGGCGTGGTCGGTGCTGAGAGACCGAGGGGTTGGCGATGAACGTAACCATCGCAGCGCAAGCAACGGCAAGCACAATAGATCCGGATCTCCACCTTTTCGACTTTCGTGCGGACGACGGCGTAGATCACTTTCGTGACGAATTTGCCATGGTCCGCACCGCTCGAGTGCTTGCACGCGAACTTTCGGATGGGACCGAGAGCAAAAAAGACCGGCGTCCGACACTAAGCGGCTCGACTACGAGTAGCCGGACGGCCATGCTACAAGCACTCCAGAGTGCCTTTGGCGTATAAGCCACGTCATTGTTGTAAGTGGCATGCGGATTCTGCGCGGCGCCTGCTTGGCAACTCCAAAGTGGCACGATGGGCGGCCCATGCGCTTGGCTGTCTACGTCGCAAGCGGTCGGCCCAAAGAATGCAAAGCGGCAAGCGCGGCGCCGCTTGCCGGCACCGTGCGTAGCGCTTGCGCCGCATACCGACGATCACCAGGGTCCAGACGGTCCGAGGATGCAACCCAGATGAATCAGCTGTCCATGGGCCCTCCCCCGATTTGCGTCTCGCTGACCTCGATGACTTCCTTCTGACGTCAGACTGCGCATCGTCGAGCGCACAAAGGTACGAGACTTCAGGTGTGACTTGCGTCGGTTAAAGTCTTGCGACTGGGCAGAGCGACTACCTGTTGAGGTTTGCGAGGTGCGGCACCTGCCATCGGCGTTGTTGCTGCTAACGAATGGGTCGGTCGCGCGTCCAGGGCCCGAACGTTCACGATACGCCAATAAGCGCGACGCCTAGGTAATACAGACCCGCCATCGCAATGCTTGCTGAGCCGATGCGCTGTAATCCCATCGAGTAATGAACGCGTGAGACGACATTGCATCGTAAGCCGCGGGCGCATCTTAGCAGCCCGAAGAGCGGCAACAGCACGATCTGGTGCCCGATTTCCACGCCCAGGCTGAAGCCCAGGATAGCGAGTAGGACCGCGGTGCCCGGCATCGCGTGCATCATGTCGAGCAGACCACCGGCAAAGCCAAGACCGTGAAACAGCCCGAAGAAGAACGCGGCAAGAAGCCGGCCGCGTCCCCGCGCGCTGCCGGGGCAGAAGACGTTCTGCAACGCGACGAATACAATGCTCGCCGAAATTAGCGGCTCGATCACATTCGTCGGCAGGTGCACGAGATTCAGGGCGGCGAGTGTGAGCGTGATCGAATGCGCCACAGTGAACGCGGTCACCACCTTCACGAGATCCCACAGCGTAGTCACGGCGAGGACCAGCGCGCACGCAAAGAGCAGATGGTCATAACCATTGAGGATGTGATGCACACCCCGGACGAAGAAGGTGCCGATGATGCCGCGATCGTCCACCGGCTGCGATGCATGCCGTGCGACCGTGGCGTGCGTCGGCTGGACCATGCCGCCGACTGAAAAATCCAACTGATACCGCGACTGATCCACGTTCCGATTCTGGGCGCCGATGCTGATGCGCGGATCACCCGGCACCAGGCAGTTCACCAGATAGACCGCGATCGCGCGCTGGTGATGATTCTCAAAGGCGAGCCGATGCGTTGGACCGCCCGCAGGCAGTGGCGCATCGAACGTGAGCAGAATGTCACCCACACCGTTTCGCATCGCTTCGGCCGTCGGATAAGTTTCGGAGATGAGCCGCAGCGGCTGTGCCGCATCATCGATACTCAACCGCAAGTCACGGCGCACTTGTTGTGCGTAGCTTTGTTGCAAGGAATATGGAATAGGCCCGTCGCCGCTGATGCCGATGTCCGCGATTAACTGCGGCGCGACCGTGACGCCCGGTGTCAGGCGCAGCTGCAACGTCAGGTGGTCACGTGCCACGGAAATCGTCGTGGCCTCGAGATACTCGTCCAGCCGATGAGCGCAGACGGAAGCCGACACCACCAGAAGGAACCCGGCAAGAAAAAGCCATCCTCGTTTCATGGGGCAGTGAAGGCATGTCCATAGTCGTTCGTGGGATCGCGATAGATGGTGTGAACGTGCATCGTCGGATCACCGCCGACTCCCTGCGGCGAAAATTCGATAATCACCTTTGGTCCCTGAATCCGGTAGTACGCGCTGCCGTTCTTACCCGACTCATGCGTCGTCGGCCCGCTCCATGCGAACCAGGTGTCGTTTAGACCCGCCTTGATTTCTTGAAGATGCGGTGCGGCGTATGCATCATTGACGATGCCAGCCCACTCGGATATCAGATCGAGCAGCATGGCCTTTTGCTGCGCGCTCATCGCCGAGACCTTCAGACCTTCGGGCACGATCGACTCGCCGTCATGGCCCGGCCCCAGCACCAGATCATTCACGCGATAATTCAGGATGGCCTGCTTGCGCTGGTTTTCATCAAGCGCGTCCAACAGGGCGAAAGCCTTGTCGTTCTCGCCAGCAAGCACGCGTACCGCCTTGCCGTGGGACGTGTACACGGCGGGTTGAGCGCCGGTCAGTGTCGGCGTAAGCACACCGCGCGCGCCTGCGATCACCACGTTGAGCCCGAGATGATGTCCGCCAAATTCCAGCATCCACGGCGTAGCGGCACTGGGCGTGCCGAAGATGCCGATGGTGTAGACATCTTCGCCGGCGGCGAAGTGTTTTTCTCCAACCGACAACGCCTGATCGGAACCCATGATGTCGAGCACCTTTTGGTAGCCTCGGGCACTCAACGACACCTGCAGCAGATGCATGGCGGCCGCACGCTGCGGGGCGCTGAGGCCGCCTAGTTGCAGGCCTGGTCGCGGCACGTCGCTGACCGGGTAGTTCGACCAGATCGCCTGACCATATTGTTCGCCTACGAAGCCAGCTTGTGTCCCGAGAGCTCCTGCCGGATGATCGGCGGGCGTCGCGCCGTTCAAGCTCCTGGGCATGACGCCGCCAGCCGGGACCGTTCTCGCGAAGCGGGCTGAGGTGGCGGCTTTCTGCGGCGCGAACGCGAACTGTGCCTTGCGGCGTTGGTTCGCACTCAGCGAGTCCAGGAAGGCCGTCGCTGCAGATACAACGGCCCGAGTTTCGGCACTTGCCAACACGGGCGCGGAGGTGTTGGAGGAACCTTCCGTGTTGCCATACGATGCAGGGGCAATAAGGGCCGACATCGCGGCCGAGGCGATAAGAGCAACCAACTTAATCGAGCATGCTGCATCGCACATTGTTCTTTCTCGAGCGTCTTTCACTTGATCTTCAGTGCGAGTTCCGTGCTGCCTTTGATCGGCAGCGTCATCGAGATGAAGCCGTTGGCCGGATCGCGAATGTAATCGAGAAAATCCGGTTCCGCATTGTCATTGAGAACATAACCGCCGACACGCAACTGCGGCGCAACGATCTCAATGACTTCGCGCGCGAGCGATGGTCCCTCGGGCGCAGGCCAGCCGTCGATCAGCGCGAAGTCGACGGGGCCGCCAAGGTCGCGCAGAGTTTGCCTGGCATCGCCGACGCGGATATCGGCATAATCGGCGAGGCCCGCTTCATTGAGATTCGCCCAGGCCACTTCTGCCTTGAATGCGACCAGTTCCGAACCGATGACAAGACCTCCGCCGTTGTCGCGCACCGCCGCTGCGAAGTAGAGCGCGGACATGCCGATCGACGTTGCAAAATCCACGACCCGCCGCGCACCCATGCCGCGACAGAGCACGTATATCAGATCGCCTTGGTCGGGATGGATGGAAAAGCCATAATCGGCGAACGCCTCGGCATCCGTTCGGGACGGACCGTCGAACGATTGGGCGGAAGGAAAACGCCGCGACGCGTTCAGGCGCTCGAGCATGTCGAGGACGCGCTTGTCCTTAATTGGGCTTACGGTAGAGGTTGGAGCGTGATTTCGTGACATGTGATATATCGATGTTGGAAAAGCGGATAGTTTACCGCTGGTATGGATGGCCTGAACTGCCGCATGCAGTCCAGCGTCGATGGCGGCGGCCATCGGATCGATTGAACCCTGCTGGAGACGAAGAGGCATGGCGCGTTTAAGCTCTTCCAATGCTTTCTCCATCAGCGACGGAACGTCATCACAATCAGGCGCCTTGGGCGGCCCATTACGCGACTAGAGTTCGTCTGCTGCCGCACGATTCGCCACGAGGAATGCCTGGCCTTCCGGTGTAATGCGGTAACACTTGCGGCTCGAACCTTCGGCAAGCGGTGCGGCAAAGCCCGTGTCATCCAGCCACGCGAGAGTCGCATACATCACCCGAGGCTTGGGGTATGGCAGCCCTCCATGCGCTCTTCGATCGCGTTGATTAGTTGGTAACCGTGACGCGGTCGCTCGGTAATCATCGCGAGAAGAGGCAGGTGCAGTTCGCCGTAGTCGAAGAACCGGCCATGGTGACACTTGTCGTGGTGAAGATGATGGCGCTCGGTGCCGCCGTCCGACAGGAAAACGGCGCTTGTAGGACGAACTCGGCTCCTGTGTTGCATGCAGAGGAGCGTATATCCAGATATATCGCAAATCAAGATATCCCGCGAAACCGCCTTTTACGAAACTTTACGAACTTGAGTCATCGTTTCAACGATTGTTGTCCTTTCGAGAGTCGCCGTTCACGATCGCACAGCCAGCTCGACCACGATGCGAGTGTGAGCGCAATGCCGATCCACGCGATGATGTGCGGTTTATCGACTCCGATTGACCAAGCTGGGCTAGAGTCACTACCGCTGCTGACCTTACCCGGTAGGCAAGTGGTTCGGTCACGGGAATACCCGCTTGGCAATGACGGCTCGTTAGGTGCTCCGTTGGGATCTGTGTAACCTATCAAGGAGATCCTGCCTCGTTTCTACGTACGGAAAATCATGCAGCAATAGTCCTGACCTAGTATTCGACTGGAGTGCAGAGATCGATAGAGGTGTGCCCGCGTTGTCGACTGTAGTTGCCCTCGACCAGTCGACGATATCCAGACAAGCCTCCAGCTGGGAGTAAACCGCGGGCGCTTCGTGTAATTATTTTGACAGTACGATTGACAGCAATGCTTGGCGAGTGGCACGAACGCTGAAGCCTCGATGCGTCGCTCTAACATTGAGTGTGTAGGAGCCGCGCCATATCGCGAGAGGCGCTTGCTGCACGACCGACTAATATTGACACGCTGGAACGAGGTGACCGTGCCTCGATTTCACGTACCGCAGAATTTTGCTAATTTTTGTTTGTACGGAGGTTCGAATGTTAGAGAAGCTGGTGCCAAAGCGGCAATACACGAACGAGTTCAAGGTCGAGGCGATTAGACTTGCCGAATCGGTCGGGCGGCACGAAGCCGCGCGTCGGCTCGGAGTGCCCGTAGCAACGTTCGGCAATTAGAGTCGACGGAGTCGCAGTGCTAAAGTACTGGGAAAGTCGACAGTCACGAAGTGATAAGCACACGATCGGCGCGCCCGATCAGCGAACGGGAGGCGGAGAGAAACTTTCCATTGGCGCGTTGTCCCGTGCATTAGCGCGACGGCTCATCAAAGCATTCATCTAGAAGTCGGCAGCCAGTTTCCGTTACGCCCGGCTTGCATATTGACGGCCGTAGCTGCCACGGCTTGCGCGGTGAATCTCTGCCGCCTCCCAATCAAGCGCGGCGTTGGCCTGTGCTCGCTGACTTAGCTCGCCTTACGCCACTGGAAATATCTGCTGCGCGACACCGTCAGGATATGACCCAGCCGAGTAACGCTGAACTGGTTGCGGTGCTCGTCGATCCAGGCGTACTTCACCGCGACCCCTTCACGAAGTGCGCCGTAGCTTTTCGAATGATCTCGAAATCATCGTGCAGTGGCGAGTTCTTTCCGGAGTCGGCTGCTGCAAAGAGCGCATACGTTATCTATGTCAAGTCGTGCTATTGGAGCAGCCATCAGTCCATTCGAAATCGCGCTGTCTGCATGTTTTGCTGACTTGACTTACGACCGTTGCAGGACCTTGCCATGCTGTTGGCGATTCGCAGCCAACTTCCGGCCGTCCGGCGAAAATGGCGTTAGACGCGTACTGATTTGAGTACGGACCAGCCAGACTCGATGTGCTTGCGCATGGCAAGCATGGCCCCCGTTACGTCGCCGGCTGCAAGTGCCTGCAAAATCTCTTCGTGTTCATCGACGGCGTCTTCTCCGCGATTCTCTGCCGCATTAATAATATCGAACGGATAACGCGCCCAGAGAATCTGCGTGAAATGCAGAGTCTGCGGCATGTCCGCTATATCGTACAGCCGGCGGTGAAATCGATAGTTGATCCCGCGTGCGTTGGGGCGGTCGCCCCTTTCGAACGCGTTTGCAAATGCATCGGCAAGTTCGCGAAGCTCCACGAGATCCTGAGCCTTGATCTTTTCTGTTGCCCCTTTTACGAGCTGAGTCTCGAGCCACACGCGCAAGCCCAGTATCTCTGCAGAGGCGGCCGGATCGAACGGAACCACCCGTGCTCCGCGATAGGAATCACCGCCGACATAACCCTCCGCTTCGAGAAGCTTGAGGGCCTCGCGAACTGGCGTAATGCTCAAGCCGAGTTCTTCGGCAATCTCTGCCTGCTTCAATCTTGAGCCGCGCGGGTAGACACCCGAAATGATACGCTCACGCAAGTAATCTGCGACTTGATCTTCCTTTGTACCCATTGCTGACGTTCGGCTCGTTAGTTTTGCCAGAAGACTCTATCAGGAAGGCAATTGACTCATTGCACGACCGTACACAGACTGCCTCCTTCGGCCCAGCCCGCATTCTAAAGCAAGTAGTTCTGGCCGAGCCTTAGGATGACGCCACGCGCACGTTCGATCATGGGCTTATCGATCATCGTTCCTCCTACGGCAGTCGCTGCGCCACCGCTTTCTTCCGCCGCTGCAACAACCCGACGCGCCCACTCGATTTCTGCCGGCGAAGGTCTGAACGCTACGTTCACGGCCGTCACCTGAAGCGGATGGATGCACAGTTTGCCTCCGAATCCGAAGTCGCGAGCACGGAGCGATTCCAGGTGATTGCGTTCGGCATCCGCAAAGTCGACGGTGACGCCATCGAGTGGCGACGCGAGTCCGGCTGCACGCGATTCAAGCACAATCTGCGTCCGAATGGCCGTCATTGCTTCGTTCGTGTCGTTAATCCCGCTGTCCGTCGCGAAGTCAACGCTTCCAAAGGCCAGGCGTTCGAGTCCGCGCCCGCCCGCCACGTCGCGCAAGGCAAGGTAGGCCGACACGGTTTCCACGAGGCCGATCAGCCGATGGTTCGGCATCGAGCCGGCGGTATGATCCAGCGCGGCACGATTCGCTTTCGGCAACAACACGCGAATATCTCTAAACGCGGACAAGGCCCGGACGTCATCTTCATACCACTCGGTGTCGGCCGCATTGATGCGCACAATGCCGCTTCGGTTTGTATCGAGCCAGCGGATCACCGCCTCGCGCGCTTCCGCCTTCTTGCCGGCGGGCACGGCATCTTCCAGATCGAAGATGATTTCGTGAGCGCCGCTTTGCAAGGCTTTTGAGAAGCGGTCTGGCCGATTGCCCGGGACGAAGAGATAACTATGTGAGGTCAGATTCATCGGCGCGTCACTCGAACGCGTATTCGACGGAGTTCGACCAAGAGCAAAAGCGCTTGAGATTCTGGACGGCGCTGGCGTGCTCTTCGGCCGTCAGCGCGCAACAGCAGTCCTCAAGGACCGTGATTCGAAAATCACGGTCATGTCCTTCGCGCACCATCGCCTGGACAACCGCATTGGTCGAAACGCCACAACAGATGATATGCCGAGTGCCGAGCATGCGCAGAACGACCTCCAGATTTGTCGCATAGAATGGACTCACGCGATGCTTGACGATATCGAAGTCCTTGTCCTGTTTTCCGAGATCCGGATGAATTTCCGTACCCCACGCACCGAGCTTGAGAAGGCCGTTCTTGCGCGCTCCGGAGAAGATCGGCGAGTCGGCAGGACATTCCCGGTAGTCGGGAGAAAAGCCGACGCGGACGAAGCCAATCGGAATGCCGACTGCGCGAGCCTTGTCGATGGCAGTGCGTGTATGCTTGATGATTCCCCGGCTGCTCACCTGTTCGCCATAGCCGCTTTTACCGTTGGGCCCGTCAGCGTGAATCAAGTCGTTCTCCATGTCGAGAACCAGAAAAATAGTGTCTGTCATCAACGTTCCTTTTGGGTGCCCGGGAGAATTCAATTCCCGCGGTCAATAAATGATTTCACGCGATTCAAGATCAGCGCGCTGCTGCGAGCTAAGACCCAGTAACTCACCGAACACGTATGCCTCATCTTGTCCCAGACCTGGCGTCAGCGTGCGGATGCCGACCTCGTCGGTCCTGGAGAACCGCGCTGGCGCGCCGACGGCGGGACGCGATGGAATACTGTTATTCGAAACCTCGACGACCGCCCCACGCGCTCGCAAATGCGGGTCTCCAGCGATGTCCTCCATGTTCCACGACACATGCGCCGGAATTCCCGCAGCTTGCAGCTGTTGCGCGGTGTCTTCGGCATCGCGCGTCGCGAGCCAGGCCGTGAGGCGCGTCTCCAGAACATCGATGTGCTGACGACGGCCCATCAGCGACGAGAATGACGGGTCATCCAGGGACGGGCCGACGATGCCGACCAGGGAACGCCATTCGCTGTCGTCGCGAACGGCAAGACTCAGCCAGCGATCGTGCGCGTTGGTGGCGAACACGCCATGAGGCACCATAGCCGTATCGCCATTCCCCGGTCGATCGGCCGCGTGTCCAGCGCTTGCGAGGACCAGGGCGTCGCCGATCATTGCGGACGCAACTTCCCGGGCCGCCAGGTCCACATGCTGCGCACGCCCGGTCATGCGCTGTTGATGAAGTGCCGCGATGGTCGCTAGGGCCGCATGCATGCCAGCCGAATGATCCATCACATGCCGCATCTCGACGGGCGGCCCGTCAGGGTATCCCGACATCCACCCGAGACCTCCCCAGGCGCCGAACAGGGGCGCATAGCCCGCGAAGTGAGAGTCGGGTCCGCTCTGGCCGCACGACGAGAGCGACAACATCACGATGTCGGGCTTATGCGCTCGCAAAGTCTCAAAGTCGAGTCCGAGACGCTGCATGACGCCTGGGCGAAAGCTTTCCGCCGTGACCTCGCAGATGGATATGAGTCCCATAGCCAGGGCGACCGCCTCGGGATGCTTCAGATTGAGGCGGACGGACAACTTGTTGGACGAGACCTGATCGAACGTTGCCGCAGCAAACCTGCCATAGACCGCATGCGGTTTGCGGAAGGCGTCCGGTCTCGCACGGCTTTCGATCTTGATCGACTCGGCACCCAACTGCGTGAGCAAATGCGTGCAGAAAGGACCTGCAGCGTGAATCGTGAAATCGGCGATGCGCACGCCGGCAAGCGGAGCGTGGAGTGTCGTCATTGGACAATCTCGCGAGCGTATTCGCCCACTGCAGGAACGTTCATCGGATGCTGCAGCGGTGTGCAGCGGAATTGGAACGGGGCAACGAGAACGTCGACTTGCACGCCGCTCTCGAGTGTCGCCTGCGAAAACAACTGGCGTGACCGTTCGTGCTCACCTGTCAACACCTCGTCCGGCGTCCGATATTTCGCTGCCGGAACACCAAGAGACTGGGCACGGCTGACAATCATCTCGACGTTGTGAAGCTTCGTCCACTGGGCGATCTGAACGTTGATTTCGTCTCCTCTGCGACTTCGTTCGAGAGGATCATCCAACGCCGGGTCGGTGGCCCAGTCGGGGTGATCCATCAGTGCAACGAGGTTCCTCCACTGGCGGTCCTCTAGCGTCAGAAGTTCGACGAACCCATCCTGCGCCTCGAACACGCCACCATATCGAAAACTTCGTGTTCCGCGATGTTCGAGCGATCCGTCACCGAGACGTTGCAGTGCAAACGCCCCTACCGACAACGCCGCGTCCTGAACCGAGATATCGACGAACTGGCCGCCTACACGTGGCACCGACCACCACGCGGACAGTGCGCACATCGCGGCACTGCATCCCCCCTGAAAACTGGCGAAATGTCCGTAGATCTTCAACGGTGCCCGGTTCGGAAACAGCGTGGCGGAAAGACCGTTCGGAAGAAGGAAGCCCTCGCCGCCTGCATGGACCACATTGATCTCTTCCCCCACCCAATGCGCCTTGGGACCGAACGCGCCGAAGGGCAGGATCGATACATGCACAAGATCAGGATAGCGACGTCCGATGGAATCGCTGTCCGCGCCCTGCGCGACAAGTTCGCTTACGGGCGTATCGTCCAAAAAAATGTGTGCTCCGTCGAGCTCGCGCTCGAGTAAGCCCTGTCCGTCCGTCGTTGACGCGTCGCAAATCAGACTGCGCTTTCCCGCAGCCAGGAAAGCAAACAGCGCGCTTTCTCCTGTCTCCGGCAGTGTGGGCGTTGCGCGACGCAGCCGGCTTCCCTCGGGTGGTTCCAGCATGATGACAGTCGCCCCCAGTGCGGCGAGCATGCGCCCCGCATATGCGGCCGCCACCGTTCGCGAGCGCTCGATCACACGACATCCTGCCAGCGGCAAAAACGGTTGGTCCGGTGCGTCGTCGGTATGCATTGACTTTGTCCTTTGTGCTTCAACGCACCGTGGGAAGCTCGAGATCGATGTTCGCGCCATCGATAAAAGCCGGCAACTCGACGTTACGCGACGGTAACGCCACCGTCGCGAGGCCAGGCGTCGTCACCTCGCCTCGCTGATTCACTGCCGCAATCTCGATGTCGACTAGGCCGACGTTATCCTTCACGTACTTTCGGATAACCTTGCCCTTGCAATACGTCGTGTCGCCCATAATGTTGAAGCGGCGCATCTCCGTTCGCACACGTTTGATGAAGCCGGCGTCACCCATCCAGTTCGTGACCAGCGAACACATCCACGACGAACGCTGGGGACCGTAATCATAGGTTCCCGGCACGCCGACTTCCTTCGCGACCGACTCGCGATGATGACCTATACCAGTGTATTCCACGCCGCCGCCGGCTTCCGGATTACGGAAGAAGTGACCCGGATGCCTTACCGCGGCTTGAAGCACCACGCCATGCGTATGTCCGCGTCCACAGCCGACGAGAAAGCCCATCGTGTCCATCAACGAGAGCGGACCGCGCGCGATGGTCGGCAGTTCCTCGCCTTCCTGCACGTCCTCCCAATAACGCACGTTCGCGCCGCGGATGTGTTTCGGCTCGTTGAGCACCATTTCATCGATGCGGTCGCGCTCCTCGTCATCGTACTCATGCTGGACGATTTCCTTATACTTGCCGGCATCCCGTGCGGCCTTGCGCTCGTGGCGAGTGCAGGTTCCAAGCGCACGCGCGACGAGTTCGCTACGCTGGTTGTAATAGCAAGCCTCTACGTACTGAAGCATCAGGCGACCGGAGAACTTGCTCTCCTTCTCCTCGACTCCTACAACTCGCTCGATGGCCGTGATGCGATCGTCGGGACGGACGTGGCGAAACACCTCCCAGTCGTTTCCGGCGTAGAACCCATGCACGCCAGGCAGCCCCCAGCGCGTGCGGCCAAGCCAGCCGAACGCCATCGGAAACATCGGATGACCGACCATGGAGCCATAGCGCGTGCCTCTGCCGTAGCCGTAATCGCGGTAGAGCGGATTCAAATCGCCGATGCCATTGCACCAGTTGCGCAGCGTGTCTGCGGTTGCGTCCTGCAGATATGGACCCTCGGGACGCAGATGCAAGCCAATCATTTTTCTTGCTTCAGCAACGGCTTCGTCAGTGATACGGCCTTCGGCGGGCGCATTTCCGACATCGGACTGTACGGGGTTCAAAGTTGTTTCCACGTTTGCTCTCCTAAAAAGTGAGTGAACTACTAGTACGCAAGCTTCGACGCATTGGCCCCGACTCAAGCTATCAAATATTTTTTCTTACGCGGCTTTCGGCTTTTCTTGCTTGTCATGCGGGAAAACCGGGACCGGTGGATAATGCATTCTCGATGTCGAGACGGCACGATGCCTGCGGCTGCTTTTCACAGCCCGCCTATTTCGGTGATTCCATTTTTGCCTTCGTCAGTAGGCAGGATTCAAGCGAACAATGTCAAACCTGGCCGGGGCCAACGCGCGGCATATAACTGCCCATAACCTGACAGTGTGATGAATGCGGTTCGCCGGTCAGCGCCGCCAAAACAGATGTTGGTGCAGTAGCTTTCCGGAGCCCGATAGAATTCGATTAACTGTCCGGCAGGAGTGAACACGCTGATGCCGCCACGTACGAGTGTCGCGACGCAGACGTTCCCGTTCTCTTCCACGGCAAGCGAATCGAAGCGCTGATAACCGGGAAGACCATGAACGAGCCGGCCGCCGTTGGGGGAAGGCCATGCCTCCTGAGCAAGCATTCCTCGACCAGTCACCGGATAAGCCCATAGTCGACACGTCTCGGTTTCGCTGACATACAGGGTTTGACCATCCGGCGATAAGCCGATGCCGTTGGGCGTGAGCACCGGATGGGCTGCCCGGACGATGCTGCTTCCATCGGCCCGAGCGTAGTAGATCGCGCCGCGCATCATCCGGTCTTCGAAGGTCTTTCCGAAATCGGTGAACCAGAAACCGCCGTCAGCATCGAAGACGATATCGTTCGGCCCGTGAAGGGGGATGCCGTCGCAATGGGTATAGAGTGTATCCGCGCTCCCCGATGCCAGATTCACGCGCTGAATGGCCCCACCGCGGTAGTCGGCGGCCGCACCGGTGGGACGCGTGAAGCCATCATCCGTACGCCAGCTGAATCCACCGTTATTGCAGACATAGCAGTGTCCGTCGGGCCCCAGCGCCGCTCCGTTGGGGCCGCCGCCCAGTACAGCCACCACCTGTAATCGCCCGTCCGGCAAAACACGGGTGAGGCGCGCCCCCGCGATCTCGACAACTAACACGCTTCCGTCGTTCAAGGCTATGGGTCCTTCCGGAAACGACAGCCCTTCTGCCATGAGGCCGCCTTCGAGTTTGGTTTCCATGTACCGATCCTCTCGCTATTGATGTGCGGTCGCGCCGCCCGAATCTTGGATTCGGGCGCCAAGATAGGCGTCGATGGCCCGCAGCCTTCCTTCTTTACTTCGGAGCAAGGTCTCGTCGAGGTGACCCACCACGGCTCCGTGACGCATCACCCATGCGTGCGACGCCAGCTTCGCCGCGACGTGAAAGCTTTGCTCGACGAGCAAGACAGTCAGCCGCTGCTCGCTCTGAATCCGTGCCAGCCTGTCGTACACGCGTGCAACAAGTAGCGGCGCCAGCCCGAGGGAAGGTTCGTCCAGCAGAAGCAAGCGCGGACCGGACATCAGCCCGCGGCCGATCGCCAGCATCTGCTGCTCACCGCCGCTAAGCAGGCCTGCCGGTACGCGCAGTCGATTCGCGATCTCCGGAAAGAATTCGAGAACCATCTCCTTGCGACGTTCGCGCGTAGACCTGTCGACGAAATAAGCGCCGAGGACGAGATTCTCGCGCACCGACAAGTCCGTCACGATGGCCCGTCCTTCAGGCACGTACACGACGCCCCGCCGAAAGCGCGCTGCCGCGGTCGTATGGCTGATGTCGGTCCCATCGAAGACGATCTTCCCCTGCGATGCGGCGAGCCCGGCTATGGCGCGCAAGACGCTGGATTTCCCTGCACCGTTCGTACCCAGCAGTGCTCCGACCGAGGCATGTCCGAGCGAAAACGCCGCATCGTGTACGACGGGTCCCGCGCCGTATCTGACACATAGCCCGTTCACTGTCAGAAGGGCATTCGAAGACTCACTCACCGTCATCTCCCAGGTACACGCGCACGACCTCCGGATGCGTGCGGACATGCGCGGGACTGCCGGACACGAGCAACCGGCCGGCGCTGAGGACGTGAATCGTGTCGCAAACATCCATGATCAGATCCATGTCGTGCTCGACGACCACCAGAACCAGGTCCTTCGAACGAAGTTTTCGCAACCCCACGGCCAGATCGCGCGTCTCGACAGAGTTGAGTCCCGCTGCGGGTTCGTCCAGCAAAAGCACATGCGGCGAGCCGACCATGGCGCGGGCGATTTCGGCCAGACGGAGCACGCCGGGCGGCAACGCCGCGGGAAAAAAATCGGCGGTTTCCGCGATAGCCAGATGCTCCAACGCCTCCATCGCACGACTTCGATTGCGATTGCGCTCCGTGCTTCCCTTGGGAAGGGGAAGAAATGCCTCGCTCCAGCCGGCCCTCGAATGCGTGTCGAGCCCGACCATTACATTCTCTACAATCGTCAACTCCGCACTCAACGCAACGTGTTGAAAGCTGCGCGAGAAGCCGACCGCCGCTCTTTGCATGGGCAGCCACCTGTCCACGCGCGTATCGCCGAAGAGAATCGAACCTCGCTGCGGGGAATAGAGACCCGTCAAACAGTTGAAAAAGCTTGTCTTACCCGCGCCATTCGGCCCGATCAATCCGGTTATCTGACCCGGCTCGAAGCACACGTTGACGTCCTTCAAGACGAAATTTCCGCCAAACGACAACGCCAGGTCACTTACGATCAAGGCCTGTGCCGACGCTGCATGACGGATCTCGGCGGCCATCACTTTTTGCCTCCATTCGTGTGAAGACGCAGGCTCGGCAGGACGTTTGCGGCGAGCACCACTGCGAGCAGCGCCGCTCCATAGAGCACCGGCACCCAATTGCCCGCGCCCGCCAGCAGCAGCGGTATCAGCGTCAGAAACAAGCCGCCTATCAACCCGCCGACGAGCGACAGCGAGTACATGCTGACCACCGATCCCACCAAGAGGAAAATGGATGTCCACATCGTGAAGCTGTTGGGCGAGACCGTCGACGAACTGAAGGCTTGCAGCGCGCCTGCCAATGAAGCGATTGCGGTGCTGATCGCCATGCACGAAAGACGCGCCCAACTGCGACCGATACCGAACGATTCCGCCGCATGACTCGACGTCCGGGCGAGCAGCATTGCCATCGCCTGACGTGATTGGCGAAAATGTCGCAAGACAGCGACGACGGCAAGCAAGCAAAACAGCGGAACGTAATAACGCTGCAGAGCGTCGGGGCCGAGCGGAATTAACGGAAGCTTGACGTATAACCCTTCGTATCCGCCCGATATCTTCGAAAAATGTAGAAGGAGTTCCGGCAGTGCGAGCGCGAGCGCCATGGTGACGACCGCCAGGGAGATGCCGGAGAGCTTGCGCGAGGGAAACGCAAAGACGAGCCCGAGCAGCGCACCGAGAATCACCGCGAGCGGCAAGCTGGCGGCAAGCGAGACGCCTGCATAACGTTCGCATAACGCGACGGCATAGGCGCCCACCGCAACAAACACGCCGTGGCCGATCGACACCTCACCGCTGTAGCGCACGAGAAAGCTGACCGACAGTATTGCGATGGCGTTCGCGAACGAAAGGCCCAACGTGTAAATCCAGTACCCGTGGCCCATGATTGGCAAGAGCAGCAGCACGACAACCAGGACCGGGCTAAGCTTGCCCATCCGGCTCCGGCTTCGGCTATCCGACCCGCTCCGGCTTGAGCCAACCTGCTTTGCAACTGCTTCGGATTGCATCGATACATCAGGCACGGGCGCCTCCACGGACTGCCAATACACCCCTGGGAAACAGCGTCAGCACGACCAGTATCAACAGCAACAGATAGGTGCTCGTAAATTCGGACGAGAAGTAGAACGACAGCAGGTTCATCAGAACTCCCACCAGAAGGCCGCCCACGATGGCGCCTCCCAGGCTCGAGAATCCTCCAACGACTGCGGCGGCGAATGCCTGCAACATGAATGAAGCGACGCTCGTCGATGAGAGAAATGTGGTCGGCACGATCAGCAGCGACGCGACAAGCCCGAGCACGCCGGACACGATCCATGAGAACAGCTGTATTCTCGTGAGCCGAAGCCCGCACACCCGGCTGGCAAAGGGATTGTCAGACACGGCTCGAAACGCGACGCCAATACGCGTCTTATCAATTATCAGGTGGAGCGCGATGACAATGCCAACGGTAATCGTCACGACGGCGAGGTCATAAGACGTGACCCGGATGGCGCCGATGTGCGTTCGCCAGGACGGCAAGGGCAGATCGAGCGCGACGACCTCCGAGCCGAACGTCAATTGGGTCGCACCTTGCACGATCAGACCGATGCCAAGGGTGGCGATCGTGCTGGTGAGGTCGGATTTTGCTACGAGCGGTGCAATGATCGCACCGCTCAAACCCGTGAGCGCCACCACGGCGATGAGCGTCACGGGCAAGGCGGCGCCCCAGCTGAGGTCAGCAAACTTGCCGGCAGTAAAGCCGTACACGAAGAATGCGCCGAGGCCCGCAAGATTGCCGTGCGCGAAGTTCACGACTTTCGAGCTCTTGAATACCATCACGAGCCCGATCGCCCCGAGCGCGTACAGACATCCGCTCACGACACCCGCCCAGACGAGGCCAAGAAAGTTCGTCATGTCGACGTCCCCGGTAGGTCCCGGTCTCTAGGAAGCGCTGCGCCTCGATCTATCACCTCGATCACCGCCGGGAAATACCGGCCAGCATAACCGTCACGCGCTGTCGCCTCGTAATAGGCCTGAGCGAGTTCAGCAACGCGCACTGAAGACTCGGTCTGCCGTGCGAGCTCCAGCACGTAGCCAATATCCTTGAGCACGTATTCCGATGGGAACGATTTCTCGGGAAAGGTCCGCGGCAACATGGCCTTGCGGCCATGGTTCCGCAACACGAAGCTATCGCCGGAGCCCTTCGAGACGGCGTCGAGCAGCGTGGCCGGCTCGACGCCCGCGCGTTCGCCCAGCACCATCATCTCCGCGAGGGCCACGGTATGCTCGAAGACCAGCGCGTTGTTGATCAGCTTCACCACCTGCCCGCATCCGACGTCTCCGCAGTGTGTGACATCGGTACCGATATAGCGAAGCAGCGGAGCCATCCGCGTGAACAACGACTCGCTCGCGCCAACCATGATGCTGAGTTCCCCGCGTTGCGCCGCTTCGCGGGTCCGCGCAACGGGAGCGTCTGCAAACTCGATGTTTCGTTCGGCAAGCGCGCGGCCGACAGCGCGCGCGCTTGCCACGGTCGTAGTGCTGAGATCGACAACTACCATGGGCTGCCGCCTGCCGCTGGACAAACCGTCCGGGCCCAGGCACACCGCTTCCACTGCGGGGCCGCCGGGGAGCGACAAAAAAACAACGTCTGCCGCTTCCGCCACTTCGCTCAAGCTCCCGGCGCGGCGAGCCGTGGTCCCTTCGAGAATGTCGAAGGCCGCCGCATGACTGTCAAAGGCGATAACCTCGGCACCGTGCTTCGCAGCGATGTTCCGACACATCGGGCCACCCATGACGCCAAGACCCACGAAGCCGATAATTGACTCTGACATAGCAGACATTCCTCTCCTTAGTCCATCCACATGCCGCCACTGATATCCAGTGACGTGCCCGTAATCCAGTTCGATGCCGGCGAACACAGGAACAGCGCTGCCTGAGCGATATCCTGAGAAGTACCATAACGTCCCAGCGGAACGGTGGCGTTCGCGGAGGGTGCCGCATTGCTTGTCACGCTCGACCACATGGCGGTTTCGACCGGGCCGGGCGCGAGGACGTTCGCATAGACGCCGTGCGGCGCGCCGGCCTTCGCTATCCAGCGCATCATGCCGTGCACCGCGGCCTTCGCGGATACATAGGCGGGGCCTGACGCTACGCCTCCGTTCTTCGCAGCAATGGACCCCGCTGCCAGGATCTTGCCGTAGCCCCGATTGCACATCAGCGGGAATAGCTTGCGAGTCGGGTTCACGACGCCCCGCACATTCACCGACATGATTGCGTCCCACTCTTCGTCAGTACTGTCGCCCAACGGTGTGCGAGCGATGATGCCTGCGCACAAGACCAGAATGTCGATCCGGCCATGTTCTGCGACGACGGCATCGATGACCGAGTCGGTCTGATCGCGTGACGTGACGTCGTATTGCCGATACTGAATTCCCGAGCCGATGTCCTGATGCTTTGCCCTATCGGTTGCGATCACGCGAGCCCCCGCGTCCCTAAAGGTATTTGCAATGGCGACGCCCATGCCGCCGGCGCCGCCGGTGATGAGTACCGTTTGGCCTTCAAGGTTCGCGGGACCGCTTAGATGTTGCGCCATGCCGATGTCTCCTGTTCTGTAGATTCAAAACCACTTACTTGAAAGATGCGATAGCGGACATTGCCAGTTCGCCATCGGGCCCCCGTGCCCACATTGCTACGCTACCGTCGCCGGAAGCGCGCCCCTCGAGCGCAAACGCCCGATCCACGAACAACGGATTGACACCGCGAAAGTCGAAACGGGCGAGTTGGCGCCCTCCGCCGCATTCGAGGGCGAACTGCTGCAAGAGCGTCGACGTAAGCGGACCGTGCACGACGAGATCCCGATAACCTTCGTTGTGTTTCGCATACGCCTGATCATAGTGAATGCGATGTCCATTGAAGGTCAGTGCAGAATATCGGAAGAGCAAAGTCGTGTCAGGTTCGAACGTCGACGACCATTCAGCCTGCTCGGCATGAGGTTCGGGCGCTGGAGCCGGGTTCGATCCGGGAGAGGATGGTTCGCGAAAGACGATATCCTGCTCCTCTACGATGCACGCTCTCCCCTCGGTTTCGAGCGTATGAAGCACGGTCACAAACCAGAGCGAGCCGCGCTTTCCAGCCTTGTTTTCGATCTTGAGAATGCGGCTTGTTTTAGTGACATGCGCCCCCACTGGCAACGGCGACACATAACGGATCCTGCTGCCCGCCCACATACGGCGCGGCAAGACAATAGGCGGCAAGAAACCGCCCCGACGCGGATGCCCGTCCGGGCCGAGTACACTGCGCGGCACCATCGCGTTGAAGTAGAGCCAATGCCATCCCGGCGGCAGTGCGTCTCCGTCGACAAGGGCCGCATCGAGTCCGAGCGTCGCGGCCATTGCCCGGGCAGTCGACGCGGATATCGGGCCTTCATGCTGTTCCTCGCGGCCGATCCAGGCCTCGAATTCATTTGTCATGGCTAGATTATTCATGCAGTCTTCGAATTGAAAATTTGCGGCGGGTAGGGACTGAAATCCCGCACGAGCTTGAATCCACCATCGCTCGTGGCCTGGATGATTGCTTCTTGACGCGCGCCGCGGTGATCTCCCGGCTCGAAACTCACGCCTTTCGCGCCGCCCACCGACTGATTGCGCATCGTCTCCATGACAGCGACCAGATTCTCCCGGGTAATCGGCTTTCCGCTCGAAAGCAGCATCTGGAAACCCTTCACGAATAACATTCCATTACTCCATCCGTTGAGCCCGAAGACGCCGACGGGATCGGATGGATAGTACTTGGAGATCGCCTCGCGATAAGCCTTCACTTGGCGATCGCTCGCTGATACAGGTAAGAGCCAGGACGAGAAATTCACGCCGTCCAGCAGGGATCCTGCGAGCTTTCGGGTAGTCGGATCCGCCGTAAAGAAAGGCGCCATCCATTTGGCGTCGAAACCGATTCGGTCGGCGGACTTTAGCGCCGCAGCAAGGTTCGAGTTCGAGCCGAACAGAATCACAGCCTCTGCTTGTGCCTCTGCGATCTTCCGAATATGCGGTGTGAAATCCGTGTTGCGCACCTCGAAAGGTATGGACGCGGCGGCTGATTTATTGACAGACCCCAGATAATGATCGAAGCCCGCCTTCGCCGAACGGCCAAGCTCGTCGTTTTCCCACAGCAGGGCGATCCTCGAAAGCTTGAGGTGGTTGAGCGCGTACTCGAGATTGGACGCGGCAGACCATCCGTAGTCTGGAAGCAAGGGAAACGACAGCCGCTCCGAAAACAGCACGCTTGCCCCGCCGATCGGTCCGATCATCGGCAAGCCCACTTCTTTCGCATAAGGAATGACCGCCTGGGTTTGCGGCGTACCGATCGGCGCCGCCAACGCGAATATTCCAGTTTCCTCGACAAGGCGGCGCGTGACGGCAACGCTTCGGGCCGGCTCGTAGCCGTCATCGAACGTGACATAGCGGATCTTCCAGCCACCGAGCGCGTTAGTGTCATTTGACCACTTGAAGCATGCGTCGGCCGCATTGGTCAGAACGGCATAAAACGGCACGGGTCCGCTGATAGGAGTAAAGGCGCCCACGGTAACGATCTTGGCTGCGCCATCTATACCTGAGCTGCGCTCCTGCGCCCGAACCAGTGCAAGCGAACTGCCGAGCACGCTTGCAATACCGCACATGACGAAAGATCTTCTTTTCACTTTGGCTTTCCGTGGTTGCACCGTTAAGAATGCATTATATGCATGGAGGAACAGCCGACAACACCGGGTTTATACTGTGTAATCAGCGCTTTTTGTGTTGTCGATGAGCGCATAGAATGCATTCTTTACCAATTCGGAGCGACTGGACATGGGCACCGCACCTCTAGCAGGCCGACGCGTCATCGAACTGGGCAGCATGCTGGCCGCGCCATTCGCCACGCACATCCTTGCCCAGCTGGGTGCGGAGATCATCAAGGTGGAACCGCCCAATGGCGACCCCACGCGCAGCTTGGTGCGAGGCGGTCCGAGCGGGACGCTCATCGCCTACAGTCATGGCAAGAAGAGCGTGTGCATGGATCTGAGCAAGCCTGGCGCAAGAGAGGCTCTAATGAAATTGCTCGCGACCGCCGATGGCCTCGTTCACAACCTCGCGCCCAAAGCAGCACGAAAACTCGGCGTCACGCGCAAAGAGTGTGAAGCGGCTAATCCACGGCTCATTTACTGCCACATTCGTGGCTATGCAGCGGGGCCGCAGGAAGAAGACCTTGCCTCGAATCCCGTGGCGGAAGCGTCGACGGGGGTCATGGAGACGAATCGAAACAACGGGCGTCCGAGCCGTTTGGGCCCGTCATACCACGATCAGTTCGCAGGCGCCTATGCGGTGATCGGTATGCTCGCGGAGATGCTGCGCATTGACTCACCGAATGCTCGCAAGCATGTCGAGGTGGGATTGTATGAGACTGGCCTGCATGTCGCATCCCGCGATCTGGTGGGCGTACAGCTGAAGACACAGTTGCTGGGCCGCCCCGAGCGGGAGCCTCACGGCGAATTTAGCATGCCAGGTTACGGGGCTTACCTCACGTCGGATAGCCGCTGGGGATATCTTCTTATCCTTAACGACGGCCATTGGCTGAGGTTCTGTAAGGCGCTGCAACTGCCTGAGACAGAAGACGCTTCGCTCGCAACGCTGAGGCTACGCAAGAAAGCGCGGGACAAAGTTGAGCGCATCGTGCGTGATGCGATTCAACGACATACGTTCGACGAGCTCTCGTTGCAGCTGACGGCGGCAGGCGTCGGCTTCACCGAGGTCGTCCCGCTCGAGCGCGTTCTCGATGCGCCTCAAGCGCGGTTTCCGGGAAAACTCAGAGAGGTCGACTACCGTGGCCTCGTATTCGACGTACCTGAGTTTCCGCGTGCACCGGACGGTGAAGCTCTCGAGTCTTCGCCTCTGCCCGAACTCGGCGAGCACTCGCTGGACGTGTTGCGTTCGGTCGGCATCAGCGACGACGCACTCGATTCCCTGCTTAGCTCCGGTGCGGTGCTGGCGCACCGTCCCGATGCATTCGCGTGGGCTCCGGTGCACGAGTAACCGCGCGCGAAACAGCAACCTCAAACGCTCCAATGACCAGCCTGTTCGACTCGAATTCAAACCGAGACGCTGCGAACCACGCGTCCGGCCATTGAAGTCAGCCGAATAGATATCGACGAGAGCGTCCGACGTGCGCAGATAACTCAATGGTGCTTTGTTCGCAGCAGACTGCTCGTTGCCTTGTGCATCGAGGAAAACGGGAGAGATATATGGGTGTCAGCCCGGACGAGACCATCGCCAAGATCAGGCGACATTTGATTCCACTGCTCATGCTGTGCTACTTCGCGGCCTATCTGGACCGCATCAACTTGAGTTTTGCCGCCTTGTCGATGAATGACGATCTAGGACTATCGCCGTCCGCGTTCGGCGCCGGAGCCGGGATCTTCTTCCTGGGCTACGTCGCGTTCGAAGTGCCTAGCAACCTAGCGCTGCGCCGTTTTGGCGCGCGCCGTTGGTTCGCTCGAATCATGCTGACATGGGGAATCATCTCGCTTCTCTTTGCCTTCGTGCGAACGACCCCGCAATTCCTCTCGTTACGCTTGCTTCTCGGAGTGGCAGAGGCCGGCTTCTTTCCAGGCGTCATCTTCTATCTGACGCACTGGTTTCCCGCTGCTTATCGCGGGCGCATCATTGGCGCGTTCGCCATCGCCATTCCTGCATCGTCGATAATCGGTGCACCCCTGTCCGGATTCATCCTGAGTCTAGGCCGTGTCCACGGTCTCGCCAACTGGCAATGGCTCTTCATCATAGAGGCGATACCGTCGCTGATCCTCGGCGCAGCATTGCTGAAATGGCTCGTCGATCGCCCGGAGGACGCCACATGGCTCAACGAGCACGAGCGCCATTGGCTACGGACCACACTTGCGGCAGAAAAGCATGAGCCGTCCTCAATGAGTGCCCTGAGCAATCCGCGAGTATGGCTTCTCGGCTTTGTGTACTGCGGGATTGTCTGTGCGAATTACGGCGTAACCTTCTTTCTTCCTCAAATCGTTCACGCGTTCGGCACGTCCATCACCGTTACTGGACTACTTTCCGCTCTCCCCTATGCTGTCGCAGCCATAGGCATTTCGCTGTGGGGCGCCCGGTCCGATCGCAAGTGCGAACGGCGCTGGCATTTGATGATCCCCAGCATCGTGGCGATCCTCGCGCTGGTCCTCACCGCCGTGACCGACTATCCGCCCGTCAGACTGGCCGCGCTCATCGCCGGCGGCTTTGGTGCCTTTGCCAATTTGCCGGTTTTCCGGACCATCCCACCCACAATGCTCACGCGGGAAGAGGCGCCGGCCGGAATCGCGATCATCAGTTCGATTGGCAATTTGCCCGGCTTCTTCGCACCTTACGCGGTTGGCATGCTAAAGGAGCATACCGGAAGCTTCTCAAGTGGAATGCTTGCTCTGGCGGCATTCGTTTCGCTCACCCTGCTCACCGCGGCGATCATTCTACGGCCTCGTGTCTCGGAAGAAGGGGCGGCCCATCGTGCAACTAGTTGACCTTGCTCGATCGGGCAGCGTCGCGATCGCAATGTTCGACCCATGTTATCCAGTCGATGGCTTCGATTCATGGGACATCGATGACTTTCGTTCTGCAGATCACAATAAAGGAGATAGCAATGAGGCTTAGGTACATTAAGGTCATCGCGTCCTTCGGAGCGGTGCTACTTGCGAAACCAGCAATCGCGCAAAGTGTCGTGACGCTCTACGGATTAATAGATGCTGGCCTCGACTTCACGAGTAACACGCAGACGGGCCGCCCTGCCAGCGGCCCCCGAGGCGCAAATCAATACTCCCTGCAGGACGGAGCAACCGGCGGCATCCGTGGTAGCCGCTGGGGTTTGCGGGGCGGGGAAGATCTCGGCGGCAACATCAAGGCGATTTTTGTGCTTGAAAATGGCTTTGGCATCGGCAACGGCACTCTTGCGCAAGGCGGGGCCGAATTCGGGCGCCAGGCATTCGTCGGCCTGCAATCGCAACACGGTAGCGTCACGCTTGGCCGCCAGTACGACTCCGTGACGGATTTCACCCAGCCGTTTCAGTCTGGGGCACAGTGGGCCGGATACATGGGCGGACATGCGGGCGACGTCGACAATACATTGAACACACGCCGCAGCAACAATTCCGTCAAGTTCACAAGCCCGGATTTTAGCGGGCTCAAGTTTGGCGGCCTCTACAGCTTCGGCGGTGTTGCTGGATCGATCGCAAGAAATCAGATCTATTCGGTCGGCGGCAGCTACAACCGTGGATTATTGGGCCTGGGCGTCGCGTACTTGAACGCTCGCTCTCCGAATCTCGGCATCTATGCAACAAATCCGAACGCAGGCACTACTGCGGCCAGTAACAATCTAGGTTCGCTTGGATCCGCTACCACGCCCGAGTCCAATCCGATCTACGCAGGGTACGCCTCCGCGTCGACCTTGCAAATCATCAGCGCCGGCGGCAATTACCAGCTAGGTTCGCTGACGCTGGGCGCCGCGTACTCGAACGTGCAATTCCGGGGACTGGGGTCTTCCTCTGGACTCAACCCGCTTGGCTATGCGGGTACTGCCAAGTTCGACAATGCCGAAGCGAACTTGAAATATCAGATCACCCCGGGATGGCTTGCAGGATTAGCCTATGTGTATACGCACGCGAGCGGTGCCGACGGCCGTGGCGGTGCGCTGTATCATCAAGTCACCATCGGCACGGACTATTTCCTTTCGAAACGGACCGATGCTTATATCGTCGCGGTCTATCAGCATGCGGCCGGAACGGATTCGCTAGGTCAACCGGCGGTCGCCTATCTTACAGGGCAGACGGCTTCCGCAAACAACCATCAGATAGGCGTTCGCGTTGCGATCGCACATCGGTTTTAGATACCATGAGGGCGGATTCACGTCCGCTGCCCTCATAGTGCCTGCTCAACGCGGAACGTGCCCGATTCTTTCCACCAGTGCGCAAATCAAACGCCGTGCCGGCGACGTTTGCAGCGACGGCCACCGCTGCAACCATATGTGACGAAGGCGTCGGCCCAGGCGGAAGTTTGATGCTTGGCTTAGTTTCATTCGCAAGCAGGTCGGCACCCGCTGCAAACTGCGCTCAGTTCGGGTTCCATCAAACCGCCGCTGCATACGGGAAAGTTGCGGATATCGGGCGGCAGCGCTTGACCGAAAGAAACTTTTGCCAAAAAAATACTGGAAAGATCACTACCCTTATGCGATAGCTGCGTTTTTATCCCATACTAGCGATCCGCAAAACGGCCCAATGAACCGCTCGCTGCACGTGAATGTCTTGCAGACCCACCGTCGATACAAACGCGTGAGGTGCATTTTGACCAAACAATCGACGGCCGTACATTTCGTTTTGCTAAATTGTTGCCTACAACGATGGTACTTTAGATTTTTAGGCGCCCGGAGCGCGTAAAGCGCGTACCACGTTGCCTGGTAATCGTTTAACGCCGGTATCGCCAGTCCTCAACTTCATAAGCCCTGCGCTCACCGCGACGGATTGCGAGACAGACGACTCAACAGACTCCATCTTCTGCTCAACCTTCGGGCAAGAACACATTCCAAACACGCATCGACTTTTGCTTAAAGCGCACCGCGGAACGAATCTTACGGCTCAAGATAAAGGCCTACAATCCGTTATGAGACTGACCGTGAAAGTTTCTCCTGCCCGATGGGCAACGGTTATCAGCAAGCGCGCAAGCGTCGCCGCACAAGGTTTCACGAGCGTATTGCAAGCGCAACTATGTCGTCTTGCAGAGGTAGAGCCAAATTTAACTGTGTACGAAGTGGAGTCTGAGGTGGCCCTGAACACCGCTTCGTTTGACATACAAGTGAGTTTCTTGCGTGTCGCAGAAAGGGCGATCTTGGCTGGCGAACGCACTATCGTGCTACCCGAGGTTGCTTGCCATCAGATAGCGACTGCCCTCCGTCCTGCATTGCCGATCCATGTCGTAGACACGGCGACTGCGGTGCTCGAATCGCTGAAAGCGAGCTCGGAACCTATATCTCGAGTCTGGCTTGTTTTCGTCACTACGCCGCCAAACTTTCGAGCGCTCGCGACGCGATTCGCTGCCGAAGGGATCTGTTTGAGTGCGACGCAGATGAGTGGCGCGGAACCCCGCCTACTCGCAGACGTGGCGCGTCGGGCGAGCATTGCCGGCGTCGAGCGCCTCTGGTTGGCGGACGAGCTCTGGCATCTCGCCGGTCTCCTTCCCGGCGATGGTTGTCCCGCCGTCGACGTTATCGAGGCATGCGCCATTCAGATCGCTGATAAGTCAGACCACACCCCCTTTAAGCTCGGGGTTATAGGCGGCGTAGGGCCTGCAGCAACCGTTGCTTTTCTTGACAACATTGTCCAGTCAACGCCCGCAACACGCGATCAAGAGCACATCCGACTCGTGGTCGAGCAAAACCCGCAGATCCCCGATCGCACGGCACATTTACTACGAAACGAAACAGACCCGACGCTCGCACTGCTTTACATCTGTGAACGCCTGCAACACGCCGGGGCTACGGCAATTGCAATTCCTTGCAACACGGCACATGCTTTCGTGAACCGAATTGAATCACAAATCGATGTGCCGATCGTCCATATGCTTCGCGAAACCATCGCTTTCATCGTTCGCGAGGTGCCGGACGCACGCACAATCGGTCTGCTTGCCACCGACGGCACCATCCAATCCGGCCTTTATCACGATGAGGCTTGCGCGGTGGGCATTGATGTGCTTGTCCCGGCGGCTCAGCATCAGAAGGAGATCATGACAGCGATCTACGGCCATCGGGGTGTCAAGGCCGGACACCGCGAGCCCGATCAGCGAGAGGCCGTGCAACGCGCTATTGCTGATCTTGCGTCGCGTGGGGCGCGTGCGGTGATACTCGGTTGCACGGAGTTGCCGTTGCTCGTCGGTCAAGACCTACGCTTTGAGTGCAACGGGCTCATGGTTGCCGTCATCGACCCATCGAGAATTTTGGCAATGCGCTGCGTTGCGTTATCAATGGAAGCATCGGCTGCGTCAAGTGCGAGCGACGCGGCCGCCATCGCTGCCCGTGCCGGGCGCCTCGTGGGCGCCGTTCTCCAACGAATGCCATAGCGATTGCAGCAACGCCATCGTGTTTTGACGGTCACGATAAAGCAGCAACTGAAGATCGAGTGACCAGCGGTCATTCCCGGCAGGCACCAGGTCGCCATCCTCCAGCTCTTTTTCAATCAGACTGCGTGGCAGCCATGCAACACCCTCTCCGTTGAGGGCGAGCTGCTTAAGAACATCCGCCATATCGGATTCGAATATCGTCCCAAGTTGCGGACGTTGCGGCGATCGCGCGAGCAACAGCGTCAGGCACCGCCCGAAATACGTACCGAGGCTATAGGCGATGAGCGGCAAAGGATTTGCCACTGTCCCAGGCAGGCGGTAACGGGGGCCGCCGCGCGCATCGGGCGCAGACACTGGCATGAAGGTATCCTCTCCGACCACCAGAGATGGAAAGCGTAACGGATCGACGTGCAGAGGTAGTTCTGGGTGCTCGTAGACCAGCATGAGTTCGCACGATCCGTTCAGCAGCATCAGGATCGAATCGTGAACATTGGTGGGCGTGATGCGAAGGTGCAGATCGCGAAAGCGTTTCCGGATCGTGCGTATCCAGTTAGGCAGGAAGCCGACCGCGATCGCATGTCCGGCTGCCACTTGAAGTCCCGCGCCGGGCAGCCGCTGCTCCGTCTGAATGACTGCCTTCACGTCTGCAAGGCGCATTAGCACCTCTTCGGCCGCCTCAAGAAAGAACCGACCCGCGGAAGTCAGCTTCGGCGGATAGCTGCTACGGTCAATGAGTTGCGCGCCCACTGCCTGCTCGAGAGCTCTGATACGTCGAGAAAGCCCGGACTGTGTGATATTTCGGACGTCAGCGGCACGCGAGAACGTCTGATGCTTGGCGAGCGCCACGAAATCCTCGATCCATTTCACTTCCACGGCACACTCCCAGGCGGGCGGCGGGCGTTAACCGCGCGATCACAATGCCGCCGGCACGGTCGCCCATGCTGGTAGCTGCCGATACACTCGATCGACGACTGCAGCGACGACGTCACGTGGACTAACTGATTCAATTCGAGAATTGATCCAATGGCGACATTACGAACCGACGTCAACGCGCGTAGTCGGAACCTTCCTTGTCGAGCAGTCGTCGCACGCTCGCCAAGTGGCGTCGCGCGCTATCGCGATCGCCTTCGCGCATTTGCGCATACGTTTTGCGCGCAATCTCCGCCTCGATCAACTTGAGCGGCTGACCGGTCGACTGCGCGAGGCGCTGCACTTCGCACGCGCGCTCCAGATAATAAAGATCGTCCCAAGCCTCGGCAATCGTCGCTCCGACTACCATGACGCCATGGTTCTTCAGGAACGCGACGTCCGCATCTCCAATGGCCTCCGCGATGCGATCGCCTTCCGCGCCGTCCAGCGCTAGCCCGTTGAACTGCTCGTCCACCGCCGTGCGGTCATAAAATTTCAGCGCGGTTTGTCCCGCCCACCGAAGCGGCGGGCCATCGAGCATTGCGACAGCGGTCGCATTCGGCATGTGCGTATGGAACGCCACCTTGATCCGTGGCTTTCGCATATGAACTCGAGCGTGGATGAAAAACGCCGTGATTTCCGGCACGCCGTCCCCAGCAATTACATTTCCGTGAAAATCACAGATCAGGAGACTCGATGCGGTGATTTCCTCGAACGCGTAGCCGTAAGGATTAACCAGGAACAGATCATCTCGACCAGGCAGCACCGCCGACAAGTGATTGCACACCCCTTCGTGCAGCCCGAGGCGCGCCGCCATGCGGAAACACGCCGCCAATTCGATGCGTGCATTTCGGATCGACGGCGTGTCGAGTTCTTCCATCTTGACCGGGAGTGGCGTCGCGCTCGCGCGTTGCATTCCATGAGCCATATCTTTTTCCTGTAAGCCGGATCGACCGGCGTCAATAAGCAGCGCTATCGTCCGGATGCGCGTAAAGATCGCGCAGTTGCGGTGTCATCGCAAAGTTGAAGTTGATATTCTTCGGCGGTACAGGCTTGAAGAACCATTTCGCGTAAATCGTTTTTATCTCGCCCGATTTCATGAGGTTCGAAAGCGCATCGTCAACCAGCCTTTTGAACTGCGGATCGTCCTTGCGCAGCATGAAAGCGTAGGGCTCTCTCGACTGCGGCGTACCGGTAACGATCCAATCGTCTGGCTCGCGCGCGGTCGTGCGTGCTCCGGACAGGAGCACGTCATCCAGCATGAAGGCAGCGGCGCGACCGGTTTGCAGCGTAAGGAATGACTCGGCGTAATCTTTGGTGGATACGATGTTCATATCCAGGTGCTTGTCAACGTTCATGCGCCGTATGATTCCTTCGGCGGTCGTTCCCGCGTTTGTGACGACCGTCTTGTTCGCAAGGTCGCTAAAATCCTTAACGCCCGAATGCTTGTTGACAAGCAGGCGCGTGAGCGCGAGAAAGATCGTGTTGGAGAAAGCAACCTGGGCATGGCGGGCATTGGTGTTGGTCGTGACCCCGCACTCGATATCGATCGTTCCGTTCTGCAATAGCGGGATGCGATTTTGCGAGTTGACGGGCACCATCCGCACGATCAGGTCCGGCTTGCCTACGCGGGCCTTGACCGCATCGACGACGCGCGAGCAAAGATCTTGCGAAAATCCTACGACTTGATTGTTGGCGTCGTAATAGGAGAACGGAATGGACGATTCCCTGTGACCGATGACCATCACGCCGTTTGCGCGGATCTTATCAAGCGTAGGTCCAAGGCTCTGCGCTGTGGCGATATGGCTCGACACGAGCAAGGCGCCTGCAAAACAGGTGTAAAAGATGTTCTTCAGCATGTTGATAACCGGACTAAAGGAAACGAACTCTCCGTGACGCATATCTGTAAGCCATGACGTCATCGTGAGCGGACTATATCGAGCTCAACGCAACCCCAAATTCTGATCGAGCAAATGGCTATGCTGAATTGGAATAGATGGGCACGCAACGCCGGCCTACGCCTTTGCGAGGTTCGTGTCATTCCACTTCGGACTCGCGCGAACGGAGCTTTTTATAGACTAGCGCAGCCAGCGCCGCGTCCTGCAACGCATTTCCAACCGCTTTGTAGACAACCGGACCCGCCGTCGGGTTAAATCCTGGACTCGTAAGCGCTTCCGAAAGGTCATCGATCCGCGCACGAGCCAACAGCTCCGGCGCAAGCAACTGAAAGTCGCCGCTTTCCTCAATAGTCTGCTCACGCGCATCGACGATCACGCGGCTTGCCCGTGCGATGCACGCGTCGTCCAATTCCCGTTGATCGGTACGGGTTGCGCCGACGCTCGCGATGAACGTGCCAGGAAGAAGCCAGTCACCGGACAAGACCGGCGTGGATGATCGCGTCGCGGCGACGACGATGTCGCTGCGTGCTGCTTCTTCGGCAGTGGCTGTCCGTGCCTCGATGCCGTCTGCGCCCAGCGAAGTCAGGAGTCGAGCCACTATCTCGTCATTGGGATCGTAGATGGTGACGCGCTCGAGGAGGAACGCGCGAATGAGCGCGCGAACATGCGCCGCTGCCTGCACACCCGCGCCGATCAATCCGAGTGTTTGGCTGCGCGGATTGGCAAACAAGGTAGCAGCGAAGGTCGTCGTTGCGGCCGTACGAAGGCGTGTAAGCGCGTCGCCGTCCATCATCGCAATAAGGCGACCATCGACGAGCGATACAAGTGCGACGTGGAAATGGAACCGCTCCGATAGCGTCGCATAGAATTTGATAGCAGCGACCTGCTCACGGTCGAGCATGGCCGCCATCGTGCTGAATTTGTTTCTGCCTACCGCGATTCGCCGCCGTGGTTGCAACGCAATGCGGCCGCACGCGCGTTCCTTGTAGACTTCACGAATAGCGTCGAACGCCTCGTCGCACGAGACTGAGGCTTCGATCTGCGCATCAGTGAAATGCATCATTTTTTAGCCCTCCGTCGCTAACAAAACCGACCCGGTAAGCCAATACCCGCTCTTTTTTTCGTTAACGTCGCGCCAGCCTACTGTTATCGCACTCGGACGCCCCATCGCTTCGCCCTGGCGCACGGTGATGAGTGTCCTTCCGTCTTGCAGCAGATTCATCACATCCAGTCCACAGAAAAGCGCGGCAGCAGCGATGCCGGTCGCGGCATCTTCCGGATAGCCAGACGAGCGTGGAAACTGCCTCGCGTGAAAGACGCCACTGTCGGCTTCGTCTAGCGCGAAAGGATATAAGCCCGTCGACGACAGTGCGTTGCATAATTCTTCGATGCGGGCGAAGTCAGGGCGCAACGAATCTAGGATCTTCACGGAGCGCAGCGGGACGAGTGTCTTTACCCTGCTCGTGGAGGCGTTGACGACCGCGCGCGGCAGAAGAGCGTCGGCGTCGAGGCCGAGCACATCGAGCAAGGTCGAGCGCAAGGAAGCTTCATCTACGGTGGACGTCCGTCCGGCTGGCTGGCTAACAAGAATGCTTTGCGATTGCGGGTCGAAAACCGCCTCCACGGTGCCGCTGAGGGTCTCGATGCGCGCGTTGTCGGAGAGCCATCGGCCGGCACGGCGCAAAAGCCAAAGTGCGCCGAGTGTCGCGTGCCCGCACATTTCCATCTCGTGATTTGGCACGAAAAAGCGGAATCTGAAATCGTGCGTCATGTCCAGCGGCCGGAGTACAAACGCGCTTTCGTGCCCGTAATTCGCCGCGACACAGCGCATGCTTTCTGCGCTCATCTCGTCAGCAGCAAGGACCACGGGCGCGGGATTGCCACCATTGGCGCCTGCTGCAAACACCTTTACAACAATTGGCTGGACTGTCATGCGATCTCGACTCCACTCGAGGCGCGCACAGAGCGAATTGCTCGTCGTCGCCTCGGTAAACAAGATCGCGCAAAGTCTTGTTATTTTCTAGCCCGCTCGGGCCAGTACAATGCACTATCGGGCAACTGCATGTGTGCAGGACTCGTTCGGGCCCTCCAGTACAGGACATATCTTGATCTATCCGACCAGTTCCTCGCACATTCCTGGGGGGCGCATCGCCAAAGTCTGCCGTATTTCGATGCCGGGCTACCGGACGGAATGGCATGAACACGACGAATATATGTTCTTGCTGCCGGCGCTGGGTTCGCTGAGGCTCAAGACTGAGGCCAACGAGCGGGAGCAAAGTATCGGAACTCGCGTACTTGCCATCGTTGAACCGCGCATCTTTCACGAGACAATGTCCGACAGTCAGGACAACCGCCACACCGCAATTTATGTCGAGAAAGAATTCGTCGCGTTTTGCGAAAACAAAGCTCAGACTCGCATGGTCGGCAGACATGGGGGAACACATCGTTCACCCCTGCTCTTCAGCGCACCGACCGCGTCGCTGTTGCATTCGCTTCAGCTTCATGCAAGTCTGGAAAGGTCCAGCCGAACGCATGAATTCGAACGCTACCGGTCCGAATTGAGCGATCGGCTCGTGGCATCTGCGTGCATCGAAGCTGCCTTCTGCGCAAGACCCGAGCTGGGAGGACGGGAGACCACCCCCGAAGAGCTTGCTAGGCATATTGTCGAATACATCGATAACACGCTAGCCGAACGTCCCAGTCTGGATGCGATTGCGATACGCTTTGACACTTCCCGACGGAAAATCACAAGAGTCTTCCGTGAAGCGACAGGGCAAAGCATCACGGAGTTCCAGACGCGTCGGCGCGTCGAACGCGCCGCGGCGCTGCTGAATTCTCCGGGGACGACGGTACTTGATGCTGCGCTCGCAGTCGGCATCGAGTCAGCTTCGTATCTCGCGCGACTGTTCAGCAAGCATGGTCTGGGCAAACCCGGAGATCACAAATCCCGGGCGACGGCAGGATCCCGCGATTAAACGAACAACGACCGCTAAGTCTTGGCTACGCGCCTGCGCTTTTTGTAATTATTGCGTGTAGTTCAGATGGAGGCAGGGTCGTGCGCGCCGCTGTCAATATCTTCAGCCATTGGTCGCACCCCGGGATCCGTGTTCGCGTCCATTGGCTAGTTCAATCCTCCAAACAACGCGCGATCGCTTGCAAGACAAGTCACGAGATGCCGTTGTCTTCGTCCAGTAGATCAGGGAACCAGCTCCAAATAAGTGGGCGGCCGATCTAAACCGGCAATAGCAATCCTCCCGCTGTACCGTAGACGAAACGAGCGACTTTGGCCCGATCGTTCATTCGCCCCGCCCGTTCAGACGCGATTCAAACAATTTGAATACCCATCCTGTTTCGGTCGTGCGACAGAGACGGAACCAGATGTCGCTTGCGGCCCATCCAATTTCTTTGAGCCACGATTGCGCCATGACCCTCCCACCATTCAACATCCGTCAGCTTGCCGAGAGACTCGCGTCAGGGGCCATTACCGCGAAGGCGCTGGTCGAGGAAAGCCTCGCTGCCATTGGAAACGTCAACGGAGAGGGCTATGCTACATTTCTCACCGTGGACCCCGACGCCGCGCTGAAACAGGCAGACGAAATCGACAATCGACGACGTCGCAACGAGGTGCTTACCGCTTTTAGCGGCATTCCAATCTCCGTCAAGGACAACATCGACGTCGCACATCAGCAAACCCGCGCGGGATCGCTAATGTTGCGAGAGGCATCCAAGGCTCAAACGGACGCGCCTGCCATCGGCGCACTTAGGCGCGCGGGATTCATTCCTCTTGGCCGCACGAACATGACGGAGTTCGCCTACTCCGGACTTGGTCTAAACCCGCATTACGGTACGCCTCGCAATCCTTGGGATCGGGAAACGGGCCGAATTCCAGGCGGGTCAAGTTCCGGTGCTGCCGTATCCGTGGCGGACCACATGGTGCCCGCCGCGATCGGTACCGATACCGGCGGTTCATGCCGGATACCTGCAGCGCTATGCGGAGTCGTGGGCTTCAAGCCGACCGCTCGCCGGGTTCCCACGCACGGTGTTTTCGCCTTGTCGGCGTCGCTCGATGCGATCGGGCCACTGGCTCGCTCCGTCGACTGCTGCTCTGTGCTTTTCTCGCTCATGAGCAGTTCGACGCGCGTTCCGGCGACATTCAATGTACGGGATTGTCGTCTAGCGGTCCCGACAAATTACGTTACCGAAGATATGGATCCGCAGGTCGCCATCGACTTCGATCGGGCGATCTCAAGACTATCAAAACGCGGCGTCGCGATCAACGAGGTGAAGATCCCGGAGTTGCACGACATCACTGCGTTAAATAGCAAGGGCGGCTTCCCCGCTCTGGAGGGGTATCTATTGCACCGAAAGTGCCTCGAGAACTATCGGACACTTTTTGACCCGCGTGTGGCGCAGCGCTTGATGCGGGGTAGCGGAGCGACGTCGATCGACTACTTCGACCTCATCTCGGGCCGGCTTAATTTCGTCCAACAGATGTCGCAACGCTTCGAGCGATGGGATGCATTGCTTTATCCAACGGTTCCATTCGTGCCGCCACCCATTCAGCCCTTGATCCAGGACCGCACGTTGTTCGACCACACGAACGCACTGGCTCTGCGAAATTCGACCGTCGTCAATCTCTACGACGGCTGTGCAGTGACACTTCCTATTCACCAAGAAGGAAGCGCGCCAGTCGGAATGACCGTCGCTGGTAGCAACGGAGGTGACGAAACGCTACTTGGTATCGCCATGTGGATCGAGAAGGCTCTGACCGCTTCCATGTGACCGGTCGAGAAAGTATTCCATTTCAACATGAGTCACTTCCAACATCGCATAGCGAGCCCAATTCCGGCTTGATACTTTCACCTCCCGGCAGACCTACTGCTTCAATTTTTCTCAACCATCGTACTCAGGGTGATGTCATGATTCGACGCCTTCTTATCCCCGTTCTCGCAGCCGTTTGCTTCGGCACCGGCAGCAATGTATCAGCGGCCACCCAACTTGTCGTCGGCACCGACACCTCATTCATGCCTTTCGAATTCAAACAAGGCAATGCATACGTGGGATTCGATCTCGACCTTTGGGCGGCAATCGCGAAAGACCTCAAAATTCAGTACACCCTCCAGCCGATGGACTTCAACGGCCTCATCCCCGCGCTTCAAACCAATAATATCGATGTCGCTCTGGCCGGCATGACCATAAAGGACGAAAGGAAACAGGTCATCGACTTTTCGGACCCCTACTACGATAGCGGTCTCGCTGCGATGGTCCAGACGAGCAACCATAGTGTCGCTTCGCTTGCGGATCTCGATGGCAAGACGATCGGCGCGAAGACCGGCTCTGCCACGATTGACTGGATCAAGGTTCACCTTCCAAAAGCGCAGATTGTGCAGTTCCCCAACATCGATCAGGCTTATCTAGCGCTTGAAGCCGGCCGAGTCGACGCTGCGATGCACGACACGCCAAATGTGCAGTATTTCGTGAATAACGCCGGGGCGGGCAAAGTGAAGATGGCAGGTGCGCCGGTTATGGGAGACAAGTACGGTATTGCTTTTCCAAAAGGCAGCCCGCTTGTCGATCCAGTCAACGGGGAGCTGAAAAAGCTGATCACGAATGGTGAGTATTCCACCATTTACAGGAAATGGTTCGGCACCCTTCCTCCCCAGCATTAATCGTCTAACAGAGCAGATACTTCAACCATTTCAAGGAGAAGTTTTTGTTATCTAGTTGGCAAGTCATTATTTCGGCGCTTCCCGACCTGCTTGAGGGCGTAAAGCTGACCTTATTCATTGCCGCTTGCGGTCTCGTGGGAGGCTTCGTCTTGGGTGCGGTCGTTGGAAGCATTCGCGCTTACGGGTCGATTTTCGTGAATACCCTCGCCCAGGTGTACATCGAATTAATCCGGGGCACACCGATCGTGGTGCAGGTAATGTTCCTATATTTTGCCTTACCGGTTCTGGTTCATATCCGGATCGACGGCATGATTGCCGCTATCGTCGCAATTGGGGTGAATTCAGGCGCCTATCTGGCGGAAGTGGTGAGAGGTTCATTGCTTTCCATTCCGCAAGGACTTTCTGAGGCTGGATTGGCGATGGGAATGAAACCGTCGCGCGTGCTTCTGAAGATTGTCGGCCCCCTCGCCTTCAGGCGATTGATTCCTCCCCTTGGCAACCAGTGCATTACGAGCCTAAAAGATACTTCCTTATTCATTGTTATTGGCGTTGGAGAGCTGACGCGAAAGGGGCAGGAGATCATCGCAGGAAACTTTCGCGCGGTGGAAATCTGGACCGCGGTTGCATTGCTTTACCTGCTTATGACCGGTGTTATGACGGTCGCACTCCGCTTCCTTGAAAGAAGGATGAAAATTCTATGAGCATGATCGAATTCAACCAGGTCACTAAATGCTTTGGAAGTCTAGAAGTACTTAGAAGCATCGATCTGGAGGTGGGGCTCGGTGAGGTGGCGGTACTTGTCGGTCCGTCAGGCTCAGGGAAGTCAACGCTGCTTCGCTGCATCAACGTGCTCGAAACGATCACTTCGGGTGAATTGTTGGTCGATGGAATCAGCGTCAAAGGAACGAAAGCGGATGTCCGGCAGATAAGGCTAGAGGCTGGAATGGTCTTCCAGCAGTTCAACTTGTTTCCAAATATGACGGCGCTTGAGAACGTAATGTTTGGTCCGATAGAAGTGCGCGGTGCTACTCGAAGCGAAGCTCGGGATCAGGCGCTTGCTCTGCTCGATAAGGTGGGCCTGCAACACCGTGCAGATCACTTTCCTTCGGAACTCTCGGGCGGGCAACAACAACGAGTCGCCATCGCTCGCTCGTTGGCCATATCCCCGAAGTTAATGCTGTTCGACGAGCCTACTTCCGCACTCGACCCGGAATTGCGTCATGAAGTGCTGAACGTCATGCAGAACCTAGCGAGCGACGGTATGACGATGCTTGTGGTGACGCACGAAATGGAATTTGCTCGACGTGTAGGCAGCCGTTTAATCTTTATGGACGATGGAAAAGTCGCGCTCGACGGCTGCCCAAATGAGCTAATTTCTCACCCTCCGACACAGCGTTTGCAGGATTTCCTCCGTCACGTTCGCTAAGATCACGGCGGAACGTCTTTAGACTTCCGCCGTGATATAGGTACCTCGCTCCAGATCAAGAAGGCATTTCAGACGGTATGTCGATCGAGTAGGTCAGCGCTTTACTGACATACACATCGATCTTGATCTCGTCTATAAAAATTTTTATGACTGCTGTGGCTAGCGTATTCTCATGATCAGGATCATCACTGTCTTCGCGATATATCGGGAGTCCGTCATTCGAGCGATCGAACATCGCGCCTAAGATATCCTGTTCGCTGAGTACCCCGCGTGACGACTGCATAAGTACGTTCAGACGTTTCTGTCGATCTAACGACGAGCAAGTTATAACCTGCTTTTCGCCTGCAAGAACTGGATGAACAAGATGGTTGCTGTGAACATGTGCTGCCTCGGATTGGATCACAGAGCAGCGCGAGGGAATCGCCTCAATGCTGAACAGTCGGCTATCTCCACGCATTGCTAGCGTGTGATGATAACTTCCCGCACGTAAGCTGCCATTAAGAATTGCCATCGCTGCGTCAAGGGAACCCGCGTCAAGCACTGCGCGGCAGAGAAATATCCGCGGTACCCCGTCCCGAGTTTCTGAGGCGCGCACGTTGTTGATCGTTTGCACTAAGCCAGCGTTCGTTGCCGCAAAGGTATGTCCGGGTATCGAACCAGGATACAAAAATGCGTGGAATCCTGGTTTGCCCGCCGGACGAACATCCACCATTGGACAATTTCCCACCAGAAATGGATCGCCATCCTCGTTGTGCGCGATAAGCATGCCTCCATTTGTTCGACAAGCCAACGTCGAACAACCGTCTCGAGTCCGCGACAGAAACTCTCCGCGACATTGCCAAAGGAACATATCGTCGACAGACCACGAAAGCGCATGGGCCAAGCCCCGAACCTCTTCCAAATACTCGGGGAAAACGCTTTGGGTGATCCTCAGCAGGCTCATCGCGCGCGCACGATTAGCTGTGGCGCTCAGCTCCAACCAGGCTTCGTTTTGCGCCATATACGGATCGAACGCGGGGCGAGCCAACACTCCCAGACCAAATCCAATCTGGTACGGTGTGCCGGTGATAACAGTGGGAGAAAGGATAGGCATCAAATTTAATATGGGAGTTTTTATCTGCCTGCAACTTCCGTGCAGGAACTATTTTTTATTTGGAACAACATATCAGTTCGAACACCGGCTCGTTTGCTGATTCGGAAATAACTGATGCAACTGGGGTATAGATTGTGGTCTCGCGCGTCCTTCCTCTTTTTACACTTTAGAGCTCAAGATGTTCGCGGAGGAACGACCTCGTCGCGCCTAGTAACCCGTCGGGGCACGTTGTCCATCAGGAACCGATAAAAGCAGCCGATGTCGAAGACACTGAGTCCACGAGTCAGCAGGTAGTCCAACAACGACTTGAAACTGGCCGCTGTCGATACCAAAAAACTCGACTGAATATCGGCCTGACCAAGGACATCACCGATTCGAACTCCGGCGCGGCCTATCGAATCGCCCAATTTCAGAATAGCGAGCGGCTGCAACTAGTTGGCTTGGCCCGACACAGACTGGCTAGTGCCCACGGCAGCCAGACGCGTCGCGTTGAACAGTAATCGTTCCAGTGCGATCGCTGGCACGATGACCGTTCCGGAAAGCTGTCACTTGAATGACGCCGCCACGATGAGGCGACTGGCAGGAACTCGTCGGACTTGGTTCGACGCGTCGCAGACGACAGAGTACGCCGCCGCCCGATCCGCTGCGTCCCAAGTTGACCGGGAAGGGCCTCTCGTGCTCTTCTACTGCAATGGCGGCTTCCGCGTGGCGACGTTCGACTATTTCCGAACGGTCGCCGTCCGATGTGTCCTGCAAATGAGGGCAGCAAAATGTTAAACGAACGCAATCTCTTGCGTCGAAACTGTGCGCTGCCGGCTTGATGTAGAACTCGGTACTTGCGTCCAAAAAGTCGCATTCACTGAACTGCAGGGACAGTCATGAAGTTCCTTCGAGTAAGACAGAATTTCCTGTTGCCGCCGTAGCCCTGAGAGCCTTCGCCGCCTGGTATCCGGCGCTTTGGTAAAAACGCTTGGCCTCTTCGAACGAGTCAAACTCGAAAATCACGTGCCGATCGTGGGCCTCGCCTTCAAGGTTTTCATAACGTCCCGAAGACGCAATGACCTTTGGACTGAAGCTTTTCATTGCATCGCCGGCAGCCTCCGCATAAATCGCATACGCATGTGCATCTGAAATGCTAAGGTGCACGATTAAAAAGCCTTTTGGCATTTATACATCCATTGGTGGTTGGCAGATTCAAATCACGCCCGGGTTAGGCGCTAAAAATGTTTGCACTGCAGATGTGGGAAGCGGTAGCGGGTCTACTCCGTCGCGGCGTCCATGAAAGGCCGAGGAAGCCTACTTGCGTCCTGATGCTCAATCATCCAGCCCGGATAGTGGGGAGGTAGGGCACTCACGGCGTCAAGGGAGGCAAGCTCGTGCTCGGATAGAACGATATCGACGGCGCAAAGATTGTCTTCGAGCTGTTCGACCCGTTTGGCGCCAATAATCACGCTAGTGACTTGCGGCTTGGCGAGCAACCAGGCCAGCGCGATTTGTGCGACAGAGACACAGCGTGCATCGGCGATGGTGCGCATCGCCGAAACACACAGCCACGCCCGATCAAGATCCACGGGTGGGAAGTCAAACTTGCTACGCCGCGAATCTTCGTCGGCGGGTGCGCCGGGCCCAAACTTTCCTGGAAGCAATCCACCGGCGAGCGGCGACCAGACGAGCAGTCCCATCCCCTCCTCGACTACAAGTGGCACCAGTTCTCGTTCTACGTCGCGTCCGGCGATCGATAGTAGGCCTGGAGCGTCTCGAATCGCGTGGCGTGAAGCGCTGCACTCATCCCAAGCGCCTTACCAATCTTGCCGGCTCGCCAGTTTGACACGCCGACATAACGGACCAGTCCCTGTCGCGTTAGGTCGTCGAGAGCACGTAGCGTCTCGTCGACCAGCGTGACCGGATCGCTGGCGTGAATCTGATGAAGGTCAATGTGGTCCACCTGTAGCCGTTCCAAGCTCTTCTGTACGGAATCCATGATGTGGCCGCGCGATGCCCCCTGATCATTTGGTTTGGGGCCCATCACGCCGGCTGTCTTGGTAGCCAGCACGATCTCGCTGCGTGGCACTCCAAGCTCTCTCAGCGCATGCCCGATGACGCGTTCGGATTGGCCAAAAGAATAGATATCGGCGGTGTCAATAAAGTTGACTCCAGCAGCAAGCGCGCGGGCGATCAACCGGTTCGCTTCATCTTGCCCAAGCGCGCCGATCGACGCCCACATGCCTGCATCGGCATTGCCTCCCAATGTCATCGTGCCGAGGCACAGTTCGGATACATAGAGGCCGGTCCGGCCAAGCTGCTTATATTTCACGCTCACTTCCTAAGAGACAAGCCGCAGAAAGAACGACCGGCGTGTAGCCGTCGCGTTTTGTATTTGCGCATTTCATCTGATCCCGGATCTTCCGGCCCGGAGCTGACCGGCGATCAATACTACGCGAGCGCCATAGCGGCGAGCGGTCTCGAGGTCCCCTGACGACATCTCTTCAGGCGAAGCATCGGCCGGTGCCTGTGCCATCGGTGCGATGTAGGAGCCCATGCGGTTGAGGTCGTCACGCGTCGAGGCTTTCACATTTGCGGGCTTAATATCCATCCCGACTCAGATGCCTCCGTGCTGCCCGGCGAGCAAAAAGAAATATTCGAGCGTATTGAGCTTGTCGCCATTCAGACTTGCGCTATTCGTAAAGCCGCCGAAAATCTTGTTCTGCCAGGCCCCTTCGAACCAGGGTTTGGAAGATGCGTCCGCGAACTTCTTGAACTGCCAGCTAGGGCCGCCCATGTAGGTCGGCGAGCCGAACAAAATGGCATCAGCGGCAGCAAGTTTTGCCCACGCGTCATCCCCAATGTTTCCGTCGGCGTCGATTGCAATCTGTCCGGCACCGGCGCCTTCCGCGATAGCGCTTGCCATACGAGCGGTATGCCCATAGCCAGAGTGATAGATCACAACTGCGCTGATCGAAGAGGTGTGTTGACTCATAAATACTCCGTTTCTTGAAGTTGCCCGATGTGGGCGACGTAGAGGGCTAGTCTACTAACGCTAATTTCGGTAATAAATGGTGTAAATTAAACGCTCTGTTATCCCTTGAATAACGATGAAAGACCTCTACGCGCTTCTGGTTTTTGCTCGTGTCGCCGAAATGAAAAGTTTCTCGCGCGCGGCGGACAGTCTGGGAATCCAGAAAGGACGGGTGTCAATCGTCATCCGTGGGCTCGAACGCGAGGTGGGCGTTGCTCTGTTGCACCGGACGACGAGAAGGGTACAGTTGACTGAGGACGGACGCGCCTTTTATTCGCGCGCACGAGACTTGCTGGCCGACGCACAGGAGTTGCAATCCATGTTTTCCGGTCAAGCGTCGCTCCGAGGTCGCCTGCGCGTCGACCTGCCTACCGAATTGGCACGAAGCGTCGTGATTCCCGCCCTTCCCGATCTGTTGATGACGCATCCGGAATTGGAGCTCGAACTTTCTAGCACCGACCGGCGGGTTGATCTAGTTCAGGAAGGGTTCGATTGCGTTCTTCGCCTAGGACCCATTGTGGATGAGACGCTGGTTGCGAGGCCGTTAGGTAAGTTGCGCATGACAAACGCGGCGAGTCCAAACTATCTGGAACGGTACGGTATGCCGCGCACGCTCGATGATCTGCGCAGCCAAAGGCACCGGATGGTTAGCTACACGCGAACACTCGGTGCAAGGCACGCCTGTTGGGAATACCCGTCCGGCGACGGATACGCGTCACTTCCGCTGCCCACCTCGATACAGGTTAACAGCGTGCAGACCTATCATGCAGCTGGGCTTGCAGGTATCGGACTAATTCAGGCCGGATACTCAGCACTCGCGCATCACATCCAAAGCGGCGCGCTCATGGAAATTTTGCCTGACCTACGTCCCGAGCCGCTCGCAGCGTCCCTCGTCGTGGCTCATCGCCGTAACCTGTCCCAACGCGTACGCGCTTTTATGAAGTGGATTGAAGGGGTCTTGGAACCTTACTTTGACTAGCCAGCTATATCAAACGGCGGCAACGTTGTCGCGGTCTTGTTCCGGGAAAAAAACGCTTCTTGCGCGGCCTGCTGCGCGGGCGTTCCCCATAACGCGGCGACACCGCGTGCCTCTGCCTCCAGTCCTGCTACGCGTCCATCGGTCAACCCGGTCCTGACCACAGATTTAAGCATCGCGAGAGCCTCGCCTGAATGCCGCGCAATCGAAGCAGCTAGCGTTATTGCGTGATTCATCACCGTGCTCGCACTCACGACATCATTAACAAGGCCCGCCTGTAACGCCCACTGCGCGCTCTGGATCTCCCCAGAACACATCATCTGCATCGCGCGCGATGCGCCGATCAACGCCGGCAAACGCTGCGTGCCGCCCCAACCCGGAAAGCTCGCTAGGGTTATCTCCGGGAAGCCGAGCCGAGCTGTATCTGCAGCAACCCGCATGTCACACGCAAGCGCCAGCTCTAGACCGCCGCCGAGCGCTACGCCATTGAGCACTGCAATCGTCGGCTTCGTGAACATCTCGATGCGATCGAAAATGGCCTGTCCCCAACGCATGTGCGCATACGCATCGTCGCTGGAGAAACCGCGTTGTTCTTTGATATCCGCACCAGCCGAGAAGGCCTTCTCACCCGCGCCGGTCAACACGATCACACGCGTGCGCTCATCACTCGCGACTTGCGCAAAGGCATCATCGAGGCTTTGCAGCAAAGGCTTGTTAAGTGCGTTCATTCGCTCGGGCCGACTGAGCGTCAGTACAGTAACCGCGCCGATGCATTCTTGGCAGATCGTTTCCATCATGTCCTTGCTCGTAACCCTGTTCATTCGTTCGAGGTCTGTGCGAGCGAACCATGCACGGCGCGTCCGCTGCGCCGCCCTTGCTCACGGATGCCCTGCAATGCCAGCAATGACTTGAGAAAATAATAGTCGCCATAGATCGTAGATTCATCGATGCCCAGACCGTGTGGCAGATCCGCCGTTGCATGTACGAGTATGGGCGCAATATTCTTCGATGCGAGGCAGTTTGAGCACAACGCTTCAAGCATCGTTTCCGCGAGGTCGAGGTAGCTCGATTCCGATGTGAGTTCCCACAACCGAATCAGTCCATAGGCAGTGATCGCGCCGGCCGACGAATCCTTGACCGGCGCGTCGCCTGCCGAATAATCCCAAGGCGGCACGCGATCTGCCGGCAGATTCTCTTTCACGAAACCCGCGACGCCACGCGCCGCAGCGAGGTAGTCCTCTGCGCCAGTCATGTCGGCGAGCATGGCGAAGCCGGCGAGCGCCCAGCTCTGACCGCGGGACCATGCGCTCGAGGCATCGAGTCCCTGGTAGGTGTCGCCTTGCAACGGCGTACCGTCCGCAGGATTGAACGTGAATACGTGATACACGGAACCATCCGCGCGCAGATGATTGTTCAGCGTCGTCCTTGCATGAAGATGTACGACCTCAAGCAGACGTTCATCCGCACCGTGATTCACGGCCCATACGATGAGCGGCAAATTCATCAATGTGTCGATGAGCACCGAGCCGGACCAATTCTCGCCTCCAAAGAAGCCCCAGCCGGGAATGAAGCCGCCATTCGGATTGAACTGCGCCGCAAGGCTTCGAGCCGCAGTCAGGGCCGCGTCAAAGTAGCGTTGATCTGCGGTGAGACGCCAGCCCCTTACCGCGCTCGGATAGAACATGAAACCGAGGTCATGGTTCACGGCGTCAAGCGCGCGCGGCAACAGACGATCGGTTAGCGATGTAGCCGCGTCGCGTAAAGCAGGACTTTTGCGCACCTCGTAGCCCAGCCAAACGAGGCCCGCCCAGAAGCCACCGGTCCAGACGCCATCAGACGTATACCGCCATTCCCCATGCTGTGTGATATGCGGGAAGTCGCCGCCGCGATCCGCCTGCGCACACACCTTATCGACGGCTGCTTCGATTCCTTGGTCTAACCAGTTGCTCATATCCTCTCCCGTTGATAGACGTCCGCCTCTAAATTGACGGTTACGCTACTGACAACGTTGTCACTTTGCGTCAAAACAGATTTCGTTGCAAGCGTCACAACCTGGCAAAAGTTTGATTTAACGGCCTCAATATGAGTACTAAAGCCGTTTGCGGGCATAAATCAGGGTAAACGTACTGAAGCTATCGCGACTGTGACTTGACATCGCTGTCATATGCCACCTATTGTTGACGCAATTGCTGATTGTTTTCCTACGTCTCGGCAGCTTTCGCTGGTGTGCAGCCGTGCGTGACCACAACCACATGACCCCCTGGAGACAAGAGATGCCCGGGACACCGCTTCCCATGAAAAGATGGTGGATCATCCTGCCAATCGCTTTCGTCACCTACAGCCTCGCGTACCTTGACCGCGCGAACTATGGGTTCGCAGCGGCGGCCGGTATCGATCACGATCTGAGTATTAGTCGTTCGACCTCATCGCTACTTGGCTCGCTCTTCTTTCTTGGCTACTTCTTCTTCCAGATTCCAGGTGGCATGTATGCCGAGCGACGCAGCGTGAGGCGGCTGATTTTTTTCAGCCTAATCGCATGGGGTGGTCTTGCCGCGCTGACAGGTGTAGTCACCAGCATCCCGATGCTAATGGCGGTGCGCTTTGCGCTGGGGATCGTCGAGGCGGCCGTCATGCCATGCATGCTCGTGTATGTGTCGAACTGGTTCGTGCGGCGCGAACGATCGCGCGCCAACACCATCTTCCTGCTTGGCAACCCCGCGACCATCCTGTGGATGTCCGTGGTGTCCGGCTACATGGTGCAGTCGTGGGGCTGGCGGGCGATGTTCATCGCACAGGGCCTTCCCGCTGTGCTGTGGGCGTTCGTGTGGATCGCTGTGGTCAGGGATAAGCCATCGCAAGTGAACTGGCTGAGCGATGCAGATAAACTCGCGCTTGAAACCACGCTTGCCGATGAACAAAAAGACCTCGCGCCGGTTAAGAATTATCGCGAAGCTTTCAAGTCTACGACCGTGTGGAAGCTCGCAGGCGTGTTGTTTTTTCAAAGCCTCGGCTTCTACGGTTTCCTGTTGTGGCTGCCGTCCATTTTGCGGCACGGCGCAACGCTCAGCATGGTCAACACGGGCTGGCTTTCTGCCGTGCCTTATTTCGGCGCAGTGCTTTGCATGCTCCCTGTCGCCTGGGTATCAGACCGAATGCAGAACCGCAAGCTCTTCGTGGCCGTACCGCTCGCCATTGCGGCATCGTCGTTTTTCGCGCTCTACTTCGTCGGCGCGGGCAGCTTCTGGATGTCGTTTGCGTTGCTGACGATCGCGGGCATTTCCATGTACGTCGTGTTTCCGCCGTTCTTTTCAATTGCGCCCGAAGTCTTGCCGCGCACTGTTGCAGGTGGCGCACTTGCGTTGATCAATAGCGTTGGCGCGCTTGGCTCGTTCCTCGGTTCCTATGCAGTAGGTTATCTGACGGGTCTGACTGGCGATCCGGCTTCTTCGTATCTCTTCATGGGCGGCTCGCTGATCGTGGCAGTCGCGCTGGCGAGCAGCGTGCGCCGTTCACATGCGGAGCCATCGTCGCCGCTGCCAAACCCGTCCGCCTCTTGAACCTACATTAACTCTGAACACACAGGGAGAAAGGAATGCTCGAAGGAATGCGCATTGTCAGCTTTTGTCATTATTTGCAAGGGCCAGCATCGACGCAATATCTTGCAGACATGGGCGCAGACGTCATCAAGGTCGAAGCGATCGGCGGTGCTTACGAGCGGCACTGGTCCGGCGCAAGCGTGTTCGTTGAAGATGTGAGTGCGTTTTTTCTTTGTGCCAATCGCAACAAGCGAGTGATTGCGTTGGACCTTAAGTCGCTTGAAGGACTGGACATCGCGCAAAAGCTAATCAATGGAGCCGATGCAGTCGTCGAGAACTTTCGTCCTGGCGTGCTTGATCGTCTTGGTCTTGGCTACGAAGCAGTCAAGGTACGCAAACCAGACATTATCTACGCATCGGCAAGCGGCTTTGGCGGATCAGGTCCGATGCGCGATATGCCCGGGCAAGATCTCATGATCCAGGCGCGCACGGGACTCGTGGCGGCATCGGCGGGCGGGGCAACGGCGGTGGGCGCGGCCATCTGCGATCAACACGGTGGCGCGCTACTCGCCATGGGTATTCTCGGCGCGTACATCAAGCGCATGAAGACAGGAAAAGGTACGCGCGTGGAGGGCAACCTCTTCAACGCAGGCATCGACCTTCAGGCCGAAGCGATCACCAACTATCTGACGGCGGAAAAGAACGCATCGGTGTTTGGGCGAGACGAGCATCTTGCAACGTGGTTCCATCAAGCGCCTTATGGCATTTACCGCACGGCCGACGACAAGCCAGTGGCGATTTCGCTGAACAATCCATCGGTCTTTGCAGAAGCGCTCGACGATAACGGTTTGCGTGAACTCGCGCAATGCAACCCCTATGAGGAACGCGACGCCTACGCACGTGCCACTGCTGCGGCTGTCAAACGGCATAGCCTCGCTGCGCTCTCGGCCGCACTCGACGCGAAGCACATGTGGTGGGCACCGGTGCACGACTACAGCGATTTGCGCGAGAATCCGCAGGCAATCCACAACCGTGTATTCGAAACCGTTGATATCAAGAGCGGTCAGGCAATGTTGATCAACCATCCAATACGCTACGACGGGGCGACGCCTCCCGTGCGCCATCTGGCGATCGAGATTGGCCACGATACGCGGGAGATACTCGAAGAGCTAGGATATGGCGATTCGGGCATTCGGTCGCTTGCTGATGCCGGCGTGATCTCCGGACGCGGTATATCGCAAACGGCGGCTTCAGCATGAGCGACTTCTACCTTCAGCCCGGCGATACCGTTTCCCAGGAACGCACCGTCATGAGCGAAGTCATTCGAGCGTTTGCAGACTTGAGCGGCGATCACTCGCCCAATCATGTTGATGAGGCAGCAATGAACGCAAGCGCTTACGGCCGTGTAATCGCGCATGGCGCGCTGATGATCGCGTTCATGTCGTCGTGTTCGACGGAGATCGTAGAGCGCGTCAGCGGCGCGAGAGAGCACGAAACGCCAGTATCGCTCGGCTATGATCGCGTGCGCTTTCTTGGGCCGGTGTTCACTGGTGACACAATCACAATCACATACACTGTTCGCGAAGTCGATGTTGCTCGCCGTCGCGCCGTGTCGGAAATACAAATCGTCAATCAGGCTCTCGAACTGGTGTGTGTTGCTCAACACATTCTCAAATGGGTCACTACGACATGAACGCGGCAGGCAAAATCGAAGCATTGGGCCGTTTCTTCGACGACCTCGAAGTGGACGAATCCATCGACTTGGGCGAAGCGACCTTCAGCGATGCTGACATCATGGCTTTTGCCCACGTTGGCGGCGACTTCTATGAAGTGCACACGAATGACAAAGCCGCACGCACACTAGGCTTCGAGCGTCGAATCGCGCATGGCCTTTTGATCGTAGCGCGGGTCGATGCAATGAAGATGCGTTGTTCGTGGCGTCTGCAGGCGGTGGCCACGCTCTCGCTCAAGTGGGACTACAAGCAGGCGGTGCTGAGCGGCGATCGCATTGTGGCGACCATGCGCGTCAAGTCGAAACGTGAAACAAAAAGGCCGGACCGTGGCATAGTCGTCTTGGCAATCGATGTCTTCAACCAACGGGGCGAATGCGTGCACACAGGTGAGACCACCACCATGATGATTCGCAATCACACCGCCTGAATCACGTTGTCACGAACGCGGCCGTCTTGCTGCGGCCGCCTGCCCTGTCGTACCGCGAATGACGAGACGCGCCTCCAGTTCGACGCTATCGAGAGGCGACTTTCCGTCAAGGATATCGATCAAATATTGTCCTGCTTGCGTGCCCATTTCAGCCGCGGGCACTTGCATGGTCGTGAGCGGTGGGTTTAGATGCGCGGCGAAGTCGAGGTCGTCAAAGCCCGTGATCGAAAGGTCGGTGGGTACTGCGATGCCTGCCGCTTCGCATTCGGCGAGGCAACCAAACGCCAGAATGTCGCTCGTGCAGATCACTGCTTCCGGGCGCACAGGCAAGTTGAGTAGCTTCCGCATGCCGTTGCGACCCGACGTGATTGCATAGGTGCCTTCTATGATGCGTTCTGGAGGAATTGACAAACCGTGCGCTTTCAATGCCGCTTCGACGCCCTCGATGCGCGCGCGTACACGATCGTTATCCTTGCGCACGCCAGTGAGCATCGCAATCTCTGTGTGCCCTAGACTCAGCAAGTAGTCGGTGACCTGCCGCGCGGTGCGCGTATTGTCAAAGCCCACGCAAGGATGCGCGGATTGTGGCGTGTACACATACGTGTTGACGTACGGCACGTTGCGAAGGCTGAGGAAGTCGTAGAGCGCGCGCTCGTGCGCGTCACCTACTAGCACGATGCCCTCTGCACCGCGTTCGATCAAGAGTTGCGCCTGCTCGAGTTCCTTACGTACGTCAAAGCCGGACGTCGTGACGATCAGCGAGTAGTTGTCGGTCGCAAGGTGGACTTCGAGCGCATTGGCAAGCCGCGCATAAATGGCGTGTTCGAGCGTGGGTAGAACGGCGCCGATCATACGCGTGCGACGCGAGCGCAGTGCACGCGCTGCATTGTTCGGCGTGTAGCCGAGCTTTCGCACCGCGGCAAGGACGCGTTGTGCCACTTCGTCACGAACGATATCCGGTGTGCGCAGCACGCGCGACACCGTTGAAGCAGAGCAACCGGCCGCGAGAGCGACATCGTTAAGACTGACAGGGGCCATAAGATTGCAATCGTTGTCTGCCAAGCAGAAGGGCGAGTATCCCCGACGCGGCTTTCCACTTGACGGGGAAGGCACCAAATGCGAAGTCGAGGACGATACGCAAAGTTTGCGACGGCTAAATTTTTAGAATCCTCCCTGACAACGTTATCACAAAGTCAGTGGGGTCCCAGAGCGACGCAGCTAAAATGGCAGTTTTCTGCCTCAGCGATTCACACGAGCGTCTGAGGCACTCATCCAAACAGCCGATCCGCGTCATGCTCAAGCCCGATTCAGTTGCGCTATGTAATGATGGGTTCAACGATCGCAAACACGCCTATCCGCTGCAATGCAGTGCAACTTTTTCTGCCGCGCCGGTGGAAACATCGTCTGACGGCAGGCTCGTTAATGACCGCTGATTCGCCCGGAAGCGGCGTCGAGTCGTGCGACCCCAAGCCGCCCTTCACCGCCAGACGACTTTGCGACGGCTGGGGACCCTTAACGTCGGTTGTTATATGTGTGTGCTTGCACGCGTGGCGCTCCGCTTCGCCACTAGATCAAGCCGTCCTGACGCAGCGCCGCAACATCGGTGTCGCTCAGACCCAGCCATTCGTCGAGTACGCTGGCGTTGTCCTCACCCAGCAGCGGCGCGGATTTGCGGATACTCGCGGGCGTGGCCGACAAGCGGATCGGCAGTCCCTGCATCGGCACGTCGCCGGCTTTCGGGTGATGCACGGTCGTGACATGACCGGCCTCGCGCATGTACGGACTGGCGACCACATCAGCGACCGTCGCCACTTTCGAGGACGACACTTCCACCGCGCGCAATCTTGCGACGACTTCGTCGGCATCGTGATGCGCTACCCACTCGGCCACGACAGCCTCGATCTCCACGATATGGCTCATGCGCGCCGCATGCGTGGCGAAGCGCGGGTCGTCCAGCAACTCCGGACGCTGCATCGCGCGTGCGAGACGCGGAAAATGTGCATCGTTGCCCGCGATGAGATAAACCCAGTGACCGTCACGAGACTGAAAGGTCTGCGCCGGCGATGAATAACGATCCCGGCTGCCAACCCGCGTCATCGTGCGCCCAAGCAGGGCCTGCTCGGACACGGCGGTCAGCAGCAAGGACACGCCGCTGCCCATCAGGCTGACATCGACCATCTGCCCTTCGCCCGTCTTGTCGCGATGCGCGAGCGCGGACAGCACGCCGATTGTCGTATAGAGCGCCGTCGTGTAATCGACGATGAATGTGCCCGCCACCGTCGGCGGTCCGTCGGGTTGGCCGGTGAGATCCATCAGGCCTGTCGATGCCTGCGCGATGGCGTCGAAACACGGCTCGCCGGCCATCGATCCCGTCTGCCCATAACCGGAGATGCGCGCCATGATGAGCCGCGGATTGAGCGCGTGCAGCGTGTCCCAGTCGCAGCCCATCTTCTCCATCGTGCCGGGCCGGAAGTTCTCCACGACGACATCCGCCTTCGCGATCAGATCGCGCAACAGCGCCTGCGCGCGCGGCTCGCGGAAGTTCAGCGTGAGGCTGCGCTTGTTGCGGTTGAACACCATGAAATAGATGCTCTCGTCCTCGATCTTCGGCGCGAGGGCACGCGTGTCGTCGCCGGTGCGCACGCGTTCGACCTTGGTCACGTCGGCGCCGAGATCGGCGAGTTGCATCGCACAATGCGGGCCGGCGATGAAGCGCGACAGGTCGAGCACCTTGAGGCCCGCGAGCGGACCGGGGCGCGTCGTCTCTTCGTTGGATGAGGTCATGTCTGCAGTCTCCATCGGGCTCAGGCACGCAACAGCACACGATGCGGATCGATCACGGTACGGATCAGGCGCAATTCGTCGCCGCTGGGCAACTCGGTCGCGGGAATGGATGCGGGCCTGAGCGGCGCAAACGACATGTTGTCCAGCACTTCCTCCAGCGTCACGCCAGGGTGCAAGGACGCGATGCGCATCTGCTTCGACGCGGGATCGAAGTCGAACACGGCCTTGTCCGTGACGACACGGTGCGGGCCGCCACCGGGCAAGCCCAGTTCCTCGCGCGAACGTCCGCGGCTGACATGCCCCACGCTCGTGATGAAATCGACCTCCTCCACGAAGGTGCGGCGATCCAGATCGACGACGACGACGGGCCGCGCCACGAACGCAAAATGTTCCGTCTGCGCCAGGCAGCCGACGAGCCGCACCTTCGGGTGCCGATAATCCCCGATGGCCGTGATGTTGAGGTTGCCATGCCGGTCGATCTGAGCGGCGGAATCGAAACACATGTCGAAGGCCAACCGCGCGAGCATGTCGCACTTGACGCCGGTATCCGACGGACTTGCCGCCGCCGGCCATTTCGTGAAGGTATCCTGACGAATATCGGTGGGCACGTTACCGAGATCCGGTTCCAGCAGATTGCCCCAGTAGACGGCCGATGACGGCGCGTGCAAAAGCTGCGCGAGACGCACGGCGGTCAGCGGAATGCCGACCGCGAGCGTGAATGCGCGCCCGTTCGTGCCCACGCCAACGAACACCAGATCGCCGTCGCGCACCTGTCGCGCCACCACGCTGGTCAACAACTCGTTGCTCGTGAAGGCGGAAGTTTCGATGGTCTCTGTGATCATGAAATGTCCTCAGGAAGCGACATCGAGCGCGCGCAATGCGTCGATGCCGCCCACTTTCTGCAAATACGCCTCGTGCGATGCCACGTTGCGCGCGAACTCATCGAGATAGGCGGACGCGCCCTCGCGCGTGCGGCATCTTGCGAGGTATTCGGCGAGATGTGCTTCATCCTCGTTGTAATGTCCATCGCAGGCGACCGGATGCGCGCCGTAAGGCGCTTCGACGATCGCCTCGACCCAGTTGCCCGGAATGTAGGTGAGCGTCGGCCTGCGCCTGATTTCGTCGTGCGGGATGATCTTTTCCACCGTCACGATCAGGCGCCTGGCCGAGCTGCCGATCATCTGGTCGATGTCGTCGCTGTCGCGCACGATCGGCCATTGCACGTTGCCATGGCGATCGCCCACGTACCCGTGAATGATCGTGAAGTCGGATTTCGCCGCGGCGATCGCATGCAGCGGCTTGCCGGAAAACGGGCACGCGAACTCGCGAATCTGTTCAGGATTGAAGCGTGCGACATCCGAGCCGAGGAGCGTGCGGATCGGATGAAACTCCACGCCCGCCGAGGCCGCCCGAAAGCGCGCGACCATCGCCGTTTCCGAAAAGTCGCGCACCTCGATTTCGCCCGCTTCGACCGCGCGGCGAAAATTCGGCGCGAGACCATGACTGAACATGCCCGCGTAAATGCCTTCCCAGCGACGCACGGCACCCGCCGCCGCCAGCATGTCGGTCGCGGTGGTCGTGGCCCACGTCAGCAAGGTCAGATCCTTGATGCCGCGTCGAATGAGCGCGCGCACTGCGGCGTTCGGCTGACGCCTGAGCAGACTGCCGCCGAGCGCCAGCGTGCAGCCCGATTCGACCGGCGCGAGCGCGGTGTCGAGATCGACCAGCTTGTCCTTCATGATTGAGAGGTCCTCCTGGATGAGCGCGCTATCGAAGCAGCGCGCGTGCTTTGGGCCTGCGTTTTCGCCGAAGCGTCGGCGTCGTGCGTTTTCTGAACCTTGAGCGCCCTGAGCGGTTTCACCCCCTTGAGCGCGTGGGGCGGCGCCGTGGTGCCGCGCACGATGAGTGACGTGTCGAGCGTCACGGTGCGCGGTCCGTCGCTGCGCTCGCCTTCGATACGGCGCATCAGCAGGCGTGCCGCGTTGAGGCCGATATCGCGCTTCGAGTAATGCACCGTCGTGAGCCGGACGAGCGGATGGTTTGAAAGAAAGATATCGTCGAAGCCGATCACGGAGACATCGCGTGGCACGTCGATGCTCATTTCCTTTAGCGCGCCCAGCGCGCCGATGGCCATCAGATCGTTCGCCGCGACGATGGCGGTAGGCGCCGCTTCACGCGTCCACAATTCGCGTGCCGCAATGCTGCCCGACTCCATCGTGTAATCGCCCTGCACCACGAGCGCCGCGTCCGATACGAGACCGTGGGCCCGCACGGCTTTCCTGTATGCCGCGTAGCGATCGTTGGCCGATGGCGACGAAGCCGCGCCCTTCACGAACGCAATGCGCTGGTGCCCGAGCTGGGCGAGATACTGCACCGCCGCGCGTATGCCGCCCGCGCCATCGACGCCGACCTGATCCGCCCTCAGCACCTCGCATGGGCGATTGACGGTCACGACGGGTACATCGGCAAGACCGAGCAGCCGTGCTTCGTCCTCACTGAAGGTCTGCGAAACGAGGATCAGACCTTCGACATGCTGATCCAGCAGCGAACCGGCATAAGCCATCTTGCGGTCCGCGTAGAACTCGGTATTGCAAAGGATGAGATTGTTGCGCTTCGCCCAGAGCACCTCTTCCACGCCCCGCACGATCTCCGCGACATACGGGTTGGAAATGTCCCCGATGATGAGCCCGACCGACCCGCTTCGACCGGTACGCAGGCTTTGCGCCGCGCGCGATACCCGATAGCCGAGTTCGGCCACCTTCTGCTGCACGAGCAGGCGCGTCTGCTCCTTCACGTAAGGCTTGTTCGCGAGCACGTTTGACACCGTGGCCGGCGACACGCCGCACGCCGCGGCCACATCGAGAATGGTGGGCCGCTCGGTCGCTTCAAGCGGCTCGGGCACCGTCGTCTGCTTCGACATCAGGGATACACCCAAGGAAAAAGAGCTTGCATCAGAATAAAAACGTTTCAATAATTCTGACTCATCATGTTATCGAACGCAACAGGGATGACCCGATATGACAAGATGCGGCTGATGACAGCGAGGCCTTCCGATGCTTGATTACCGCACTTTCTTGCGTCAGGCGCGAAAATGGCCGGTGCGCAGACCTTTTCCCGACGAATGGCGTCATTTTATTAAAACGTTTTACATTTTCGCTGCCAAGTCCACGGCACGGAATCAGAAACCGCCATCGTCGCCATTCCACCCAGACAGGAGACAACCATGTCCAGCTATCCGCAAGCGCCCATCACGCGCGGACGGACAGGCATACGCCGCCGCGACATCCTCAAGCTCGGTGCAGCCGGCGTGCTCGGCGGCCCGTTGCTGCTGGCGCCGGTCGGCGCGGCCCGCGCGGCATCGGGCGACAAGCTCACGATCGGCGCGATCATCTATGCGCGCGACTCGCAGTTCTGGCAGCAGATCGAGCGCGGCATGCGCGATGCCGCCAAGGCCAATGGTGCGGAACTGCTCGTCGGCATGAACAGACGGCAGTTGCCGGTGGAAAGCCAGCTCGTCGATGACTACATGACGCGCAATGTCGATGCGCTCATCGTCCCGCCACTCGACAAACAAGGCACGGAGGCGGCGGCCAAACTCGCGAAGGCCAAGGGCATCATGGTCGTGGAATACGACACGCAACTCGCGGACAAGTCGATTGCGAGTCACTCGATCGGCGTGGACAGCTTTGCGCTCGCCTCTGCGGTCGGCAAGGAGATGCACGACTACATCGAGAAGCAGCTCAAGGGTGCGGCGTCCATCGGCCTGATCTCGCTGCCGCCGATGAACGCGAACAGCGGACCGCGCCGCGACGGCATGCTGAAGGCGCTCTCGGACGTGAAGCTCAAGGTGGTCGCGGAAGTGTCCGGAAGCACCCCGGAACAGGGTGCCAACGGGCTGGAGAACATCCTGCAGCGCGACCCTCACACGCAGATCGTGTGGGCTTCCAATGCGGGCACCGTGGCGGGCGCGGCGGTGGCGGCCACGCGCTCTAAAGCCGAAGCGAGGCTGTACGGCATCGATATGAGTCAGGAACTCGCCAGCATGTTGCTCGACCCGAAAAGCAATCTCGCGGCGGTCGCGGACCAGCAACCGTACCGCGTCGGCTATCTCGCGGTCGAAACGGCGGTGAAAGCCAAACGCGGTTCGAATGAAAAGCGCTACGTGATGGTGCCGCCCAAGCTCTACACCAGGGAAGACCCGGCAAGCGTGAAGCAATATCTCGACCTCGTGAAATCCCTGTCGTGAATCCACCCGGAACGAAATGATTGCACCAGCCAGCAAGCTAAGAACACTCGACGAAGCCGTCGCGCTCGTGCCCGACGGCGCACGTGTCGCGCTCGGCGGTTTCGCCGTCTATCAGAAGCCGATGGCCTTCGTGCGCGCGCTCGCCCGCGCACGACGCCGCGATCTCACCATCGTCGGCACCGCCAACAGCTACGACATCGATCTGCTCGCGGGCGCGGGTTGCCTGAAGGCGGTCGAGACCTCCTACGTCGGACTGGAAAAACACGGCCTCGCGCGCAACTTCCGTCGCCGCGCGGAAAGCGGCGCGTTGAAGATCGTCGATTATCCGGAGATGGCGAGCTGGGACCGTTTTCGCGCGAGTCAGGAAGGACTCGCGTTCTGGCCCGTGAGCTTTCTGGGCGGCAACGACGTGCTCACGCACAACCCGGATATCAAGACGTTCGCGTGCCCGATCACCGGCCGCCCGATGCAGGCGCTGCCCGCCGCCAAACCCGATGTCGTCGTGATCCACGCCGTCGCGGCCGACGAGCAGGGCAACGTGATTTTTCCGGCGCATCGGCTGTTACCGCAGAACGGCGACGTGCTGCTCGCGCGCTCGTGCGAGACGGTCATCGTGACGGTCGAGAAAATCGTCTCGAAGGCGTTCATCCGCAAGCATGCGCACCTCAATGAAGTACCGTCGTACCGTACGACAGCGGTGGTCGAAGTGCCGTGGGGCGCGCATCCGACGCCGGTGCTGTCACGCTATCTCGCCGACGAGGAACACATGAGCGAGTACGTCGAGGCATCGTCGAGTCCCGACGCATTCGATGCCTACCTGAAACGTTACGTCTTCGAGCCGCACGACCAGCACGATTATCTAGAGCGCGTCGGCGCGGCCCGTCTTGCGCGTCTTTTCGATCTTGAGTCCCTGCTATGAACCCGTCCGCCACCCTTCACGAGACGCTCGCCGTCGTTCTGGCCCGCACCTTCGTCGATGGCGAAGTGGGCTTCACCGGCCTTCTGACGGGCGCCGCCGCCGCTGCATACGGCACGTCGATCCCGCTCGCCGCGATGGAACTCGCGCGCCGCATGCAAGCCCCGAATCTGACGATTCTGCTCGCGGGCTGCTATCACAATCCCGTGCTCGACGATCTCGAACGCCTGCCCGATTCCGAGCACGATGCCCTGCTACGCGACCTTCCTTGCGAAGCGCAGATGACCAACTATCCCGGCCCGTGGGTCCTCAAGCGGGGCGACGTGCGCTTCGGCTTCAGCAGTGCCGTGCAGGTGGATCGCATGGGCAACATCAACAGCGTATGCATCGGCGCGCATGACAAGCCGAAGGTCCGGCTCGTCGGACCGATCTTGCAGCCGGAACACATGACGCTGTTCGGCCGCGAATACGTGATGATGCCGCATCACGACCGGCGCAATTTCGTCGAGAAAGTGGACTATGTATCGGGCGTTGGCTATCCCGGCGGTCTCGCAGGACGGCGCGAACTGGGTTTGTGCTCGGGCGGTCCGTGCATGGTGGTCACGCCCAGGTGCGTTTTCGACTTCGACCGTGAGGCGGGCCGCATGAAGGTCGCGTCGATTCACGCGGGCGTGAGCGAAGAGACTCTACGCGAGGCCACCGGCTTCGATCTCGGCGAACTCGACGGCGTGCAGCGCACGCAGGCTCCGAGCGACGAAGAACTGAGCATCCTGCGCAGGGAGGTCGATCCGCGCAATATCCTCGCGCTGCGTGACTAACGAAGCGGAGGCGTCGCGGCGAGCGTATCGATGATGTCCGGCAAGTCCGCGAACGCCTTCAGCACGACATCCGAACGCGTTGCAAGCCCGGCGCGCGGATCGCCGTAACCGTAGCTCGCCCACGCAAAATAAGCCCCGATATTTCGTGCAAACCCAAGGTCCGCCGCCGTATCGCCGACCATCACGATTTCTTCGGCCTTCATGCCGGGAAACGCAGGGGCGATCAATTGCGTGTAGGAAGCCGGATCGGGCTTTTTCGGCACGCCTTGCGGGTCGCACACCGCGAGATCGATGAAGGACGCCAGACCGTAATGCGCAAGCGCGATATCCACGGATGCAGGCGCCTTGTTGCTCGCGATCACGAGCGCGCGGCCGCTCGCTTTCAGTTGCGCCAGCGCTTCCTTCACGCCCGCAAACAGATGACTGTGCGCGATACCGTGCTCGCGATAAAGCGCGCGGTATGTGACCGCCCATTGCCCGGCATCGCGCGCGTGGGACGTGCCGGCGTTGAGTATCGCCATAGCTTCGGCCATGACCACGCCGGTTTCGATGACCGCCTCGCGCCGCTCGACGCCCGGACGCGTGACGCCGTAGTGATCGAAGGTGCGGTCGATGCAGAAGGCAATGGCATCGTGCGTGCCGCACAGCGTGCCGTCGAAATCGAGAATGCAGAGGCGGATCATCGTGACTTCTTTTTCGACGGAACCGGGCCCGTCGATCCGCGCACGATGAGCTTCATCGGAAAGAGCACCTGCCGGGCCTTCTTGCGCTTCTTGCGGATGCGGTCCAAGAGCAGCGCCGCGGCGGCCGCGCCCATGTCGCGACGCTGCAGCGCGATGGTCGTCAGATCGATCCGCGCATACGACGCCAGCTCGATGTCATCCAGACCGACCAGCGAGAGATCGCCAGGGATGGACAGACCGGCTTCGGAAGCGGCGTTCATCACGCCAATGGCGCTCATGTCGTTGGCGGCAAGGATGGCCGTCGGCCGCTGGCTCATCGAAATGAATTCGCGCGCCGCGCGATAACCGCCATCGACCTGATAATTGCCCTGGATGACGAGCGCGGGATCGTCGTCGAGTTTCAGGCGCTCGATCGCGATGCGATAGGCGTCGAGTCGTTCGTCCGCCGTGGTGGATTCCGTCGGCCCGCGAATGAGGCCGATGCGCTTGTGCCCGAAGCCCACCAGATGTTCGATGGCGGCGGTGATGCCTTCGTGATTATCGGCGCCGACGTAATCGTCCTGATACTGACGCGAGCGCCGCTGAAGCAGCACGAACGGCGTGCCCGAGTTGAGCAGTTCGCGCACGAGCGGCGGATCGCAATACTGCGACAGCAGCACGAGGCCGTCCACGCGGCGGTCGAGGAGCACATGCATCTGCGCGATCTGCTTTTCCAGCAAACCGTCGGTGTTGCAGACCAGCAGGCTGCACGACTCACGCTCCGCCATGTCCTCGACGCCGCGCAGAAAGTCCGGCGACGAAGGGTTGGCGACATCGGCCAGCAGCACGCCCAGCGTGAAGGTGCGCTGCATTCTGAGCGCACGCGCCACTACCGACACACGATAACCCAGACGGTCAGCGGCTTCCTGTACCTTCTGGCGCGTCGACTCCTTGACGTTGTCCTTGCCCGACAGCGCATTGGACACGGTGGACAGCGCGACGCCCGCCTCGCGGGCGACATCGTGTATGGAGACTTTCGTTTTGATTGCTGTGGCTTTTTTGACCATTGCATCTTCCATGGTGGCCCACCGGCGCGCCGCTTCCGTGGCGGCAGACCACCGGTTCATCTGGCTGCCATTATTGCATCTTTAGTCCCCGCGAAAAAACGTTTTCATTGCAATGCGTCAAGGCCGTTTTTCACAGTCTGGTCGAGAGCCGCCGCGTGAGCGAGAACAGTCGGCGCGCACCGACATGCTGCAGATACACATCGTGATCGATAGCATCCGTTTCGAACTCTTTAGGATCGTGGTCGTAACGTGCATCGCAGGCGGATGGATGCGCACCGTAAGGCGCCTCGATCACGCACGCCACCTGATCCGCCCGCAGCAGCAGGCGTGGCGCGCTGCGACGGATGGTTTCGTCGCTCACGATCTGTTCCACCGATACGATCACGCGTTTCGATGCGCGCGCCATCGTTGCGTCGAACATGGCGGTGGGGTCGCAGTCCGCGTCGAGCGCGACGTTGCCATGGCGATCCGCCGTATGCGCATGAAGAATCGCCACGTCGGGCCGCAGCGCGGCGGCGATCCGAACCGCCTTGCCGGTGAACGGATCATCGACGGCCTCGACCGCACGATCCGAGCTCCAATCGGCGGAAGGATCGAGCGGCATGAAGGCAAGGCCGGCGGCCGCGGCACCGAGGCGCGCGCGCAGCACGTGCTCATCGCCCTCGACGATGTGACAATCGCCCTTGATCCAGGCGTCGAGGTTCATGTCGCGGTCGAGCCGGACGATCCGCAGACTTCGCCGTCCCTGACGCGCAATCTCGCGCACGAGCGCCATCGGCACGCGGCGGTTCGCGCGTCCGCCCACGGCGAGTGTCGCGCCGTCACGAATCATGGCGACGGCATCGGTCAGCGTGCCTACCTTGTGTTGTCGTTCCATGGAATGCCTCATGCGCCGAGATACACGCCGTCCGGATCGATGACATCTCGAAGCAGACGCAATTGCTCGACGGTCGGCGCGGCGAAGGTGCCGGGCGAATCGGCGAGGCCGAGTTCGAAGCCGCAGCGCGATTGCACATCGTCCACGCTCACGCCCGGATAAAGCGCATCGATTCGCATGCGCCGTGTCGAAGGATGAAATCCGAGCACCGCGAGATCGGTGATGACGCGCACCGGTCCCGCGCCTGGCAGCCCCGCAGCTTCGCGCGCGCCGGGGCCATCGAGAAAACCGGGGGTCGTCACGTATTGCAGCCGCTCGACGAAACGCCGCTTGTCCAGCCGCGCAATCACGACGAAGCGGCCCGCCATGCTGGCGATATCGTTCGCGCCGCCGCTGCCGGGCAGACGCACTGTCGGCGCGCGGTAATCGCCGATCACGGTCGAGTTCAGATTGCCGTGCGCATCGATTTCAGCCGTGCCGAGAAAGCCCAGATCGATCACGCCGCCTTGCAGCAGACTCAACGCGTAAGCCGTGCCCGCGATCATCGGCGCGCCGCATGCAAGGCGGTAATCGCCGACGCCGCTCGCCAGTTCGCGCGGCTGCGGATCGACGATGCCCGATTCGAATACCAGCTTCACATCGGGCGCGTGGGTGGCTTTGGCGAGATACGCCGCGACCATCGGCAGGCCGGTTCCGATGAACGCGACGTCGCCATTGCGAATCTCGCGCGCGGCCGCGACGGCCATGGTTTCGTCCGGAGAGATGTCACGCATGGCCACGCTCCGCGGGAATGAAGCCGAGCGCGGGATCGACGCGCAGACGCAGCAACCGCGCAATGCCGATACGGTCGAGATACGCCCAGTGATCGGCGGGCGCGTGCACATGTTCGTCGAGAAAAGCCTGCGTGGCTTGCGGCGTCCGCGAGGCATCGTAATAGTCCTGCAGATGCGGCTGATCGTGCAGGTAGTAACCGAAATTGCCGAGCGGATGCGCACCGAACGGCGCATGCACGACGGCATCGACGAGCAGGCCGGGCAACACCGTGAACTCGGGGTTGCGCCGGATGGTTTGCGTATCGACGAGGTCCTCGACCGATACGATCACATGCCGAGCCGCGCGCGCCTGCTCCACGATCACCGAGGTCGGACCGTACAACTGCACGTTGCCCTGCTCGTCCGCGCGCGCCGCGTGAATGATCGCCACGTCCGGGGTGAGCGGCGACACGGCAAGCACCCTGTCGCGCGCATCGAACGGCGATTCGATCAGACGCGACTTCGCTTCCCGAGGCTCGAAGCCGGGCGTGGCGAGGATATCGGTGCCGGACATGGAGCGCATCGGCATGAAGGGCAGACCCATCGCGGCCGCGCCGAGGCGGTTCACCATGCCGAAGTGGCTGTGATCCTCGACTTCGATCGCACCACGCTCCACGCCTTCCGAAAAGCGCCGGCAACGGCCGAAGCCCTCGAACACGAAGTTGGAGAAGTACGCCCGGTCCAGCGCGTTCGCCGCCGCGAGAAACTCCGCGACCCAGCATTCGGCCACGCCCATCAACGTGAGATGTTTCGCGCCGCGTTTGATGAGTGCGCGCAGCAGCGCCATCGGCTGATGCGAATGCGCGAAGCCGCCCGCCGTGATCGACATGCCGTCGCGCACCGCATCGAGCGCGGCGTCCATCGAAACGAGCTTGCCGGTCATGATGCGGCGCCTTCCGCGATGCGCGGCTCGAATGGCGTCGGCTCCTCGATCCAGCGTTCGGTCGCGCCCGTGATGAGCGACACGATGGCATCCGCGCTGCCGAGCTTCGACGTGGGCACGTCGCCGACTTTCTCGCCGCGTCGCATGACCACGACGCGATCGCTCATTTCCATGACCATCGGCATGCTGTGCGTGATGAGCACGACCGCCGTCCCCTCGTTGCGGATCTGGCGCACGCTGTCCATCGCGCGCCGCGTCTCCTGCACGCCGAGCGCGGCGGTGGGTTCGTCGAGCAGGATCATCGAGCGTTCCCAAAGACGCGCCCGTGCGAGCGCCACCGCCTGGCGCTGGCCGCCGCTCAGGCCCGCGACATTGGCCGAGGTGCGCGGCACGTTGATCGACAAATCTTTCAGCACATGCGCCGCGCGGCGGTGCATCTCGCGCTTGGCGAGCATCCTGAACGGCCCGAGCCGCCGCACGATCTCGCGGCCGAGATAGATGTTCTCCGCGACCGTCAGATTGCTGCACAGCCCGAGATCCTGATACACCGTTTCGATGCCGAGTTCGCGGGCGATGTCGGTATTGTCGAGCGCGACGTTCTTTCCATCGAACTCGATACCGCCGGAAGTGGGCCGTGTCGCACCCGACAGGATCTTGACCAACGTGCTCTTGCCCGCGCCGTTGTCGCCGACGAGCGCGACGGTCTCGCCGCGCGAGATGTGGAAGTTCACGCCGCGCAACGCTTCGACCGCGCCGTACGACTTGCGAATGTCGCTCGCCTTCATCAGAAAGGAAGGGTTCATGGTCGCTTACTCCGGACGCCAGCCGGCGCGGCGCAGCATGCTCCACCACACGGCCAGAATGATCACCAGACCTTGCGCGATCATGAAAACGATGGGATCGACGCCCATCAGCACCATGCCGTTGCGCAGCGTCGCGACGAACAGCACGCCGAGCACGGTGCCCGCCATGCGTCCCGCGCCGCCCGCGAGCGTCGTGCCGCCGACGATGACCGCCGCGATCACGTCGAGTTCCAGCAGGTCGCCAACGGACGCGCTGCCGCTGTTCAGGCGCGCGACGAACATCACGCCGCCGAGCGCCGCGAGGCATTGCACGACCACGAACACATAGATGCGCATGCGGAGAACCGGAATGCCGTAGCGCGTCGCCGTCACCGCGTTGCCGCCCAGGGCATAGAGATGCCGTCCGAAGCGCGTGCTGGACAACGTGAACCATCCGTAGGCAACGACGATCAGCGTGAGCAGGATCGGCACCGGCAGCCCGAACAGATGCCCGAACCAGAGCGACGCCAGCGAATCCGGCAAAGGTCCGATATTCGTGCTGTCGCTGACGAGAAACGCGAAACCCCGCACCGCCGACAGCAAGCCGATGGTCGTGATGAACGACGGAATGCCCCACAGCACGCGCAGCCCGCCGATGAACACGCCGGTCAGCGCGGCCACGCCCATCACGCAGACGAAGGCGAGCCACATCGGCATGCCGGCCTTCACGACGAACAGCGCGAACAGCGTGCCTGCCAGACCGACGCTCGCGCCCACCGAAAGATCGATCTCGCCCGCGATAATGACCATCGTCATGCCGACCGCGACGATGGCGGTGACCGAGGTTTGCGTGAGAATCGACGATGCGTTGTCGAGGCTGGCGAAATGCGGGGCGATCGCGCTGAACAACGCGATCAGAAACAGAAGCCCCAGGCCCACGCCGATTTCCGTGCGCCATGTGCCGATCGTCTCGCGCCATCGTCCCGCGTCGGCGGGCGAGCGGGAATCGTGAACGGCTCGTTGTGTCGCGTCCAAAGTGCGCCTCCTTGCTTTCGATGCGAAGAGATTCGCATCGGTCTCCGTCATTATTTTCTGCGCGTCAGGCGACTCCCCATCCGCGCAGCACTTCTTCCGTATGCTCGCCGAGCAGCGGCGGCGCACGGCGTATCTCGCCGGGTGTGTCGGACAGCGATACCGTCACGCCGTGCGTCGAATAGCGGCCCGCCACCGGATGGTCGATATCGACGATCTGCCCGCGCGCCAGCAGTTGCGGATTGGTCACCACTTCGTCCATCGTTGCGACCTTGGCGCATGGGACGCCTGCGCGGTCCATCGCGGCGACCACCTCGGCGGCGTCATGCCTGAGCACCCACGCGGCGACGATATCGCTGATCGCGACTGCGTTCGACAGACGCGCATGCGCGGTGCAAAAGCGCTCATCGGCCAGGAGCCCCGGCTGATCCATCGCTTCGACCAGTCGCGGGAACAGCGCGTCCGTGCCCGCCGAGAGATAGACGAATGCGCCGTCCGCAGACGGATAACTGTTCACGGGCGCCGTGTAGCGATCCACGTTGCCGCAGCGCTCCATGGCCTCGCCGAGTTGCGCCTGCGCCGGAATCGCGGAAATCAGCATGCTGATGGCGCTTTCCAGCAGCGTGGATTCGACGAGCTGACCGCGCCCGGTCTGGCTGCGCACGTTCAGCGCGGCGAGCGTGCCGATGGTCGCGTAAAGCCCCGATGCGTAGTCCACCATGAAGGTGCCCGCCATCATCGGCGGGCCGTCCTGCTGGCCGGTGATGCTCATGAGGCCGCTCATGGCCTGGGCGATCGCATCGAAACACGGACGCTGGGCAAGCGGGCCCGTCTGCCCGAAACCGGAGATGCGCACCATCACGAGACGCGGATTCAGTTCGCGCAGGGTGTCCCATCCGCAGCCCATTTTCTCCATGGTGCCGGGCCGGAAGTTCTCGATCAGCACGTCCGCCTTCGCAATCAGCTTGCGCAAGGTTTCCTGATCCCGCGGACTGCGGAAATCGAGCGTCAGACTGCGCTTGTTGCGATTGAACGTCATGAAATACAGGCTTTCGCCGTTGAGCTGCGGCAGGTTCTGGCGCGTCTCCTCGCCTTTGCCCGCACGCTCGACCTTCACGACATCCGCGCCAAGGTCCGCAAGCTGCATCGCGCAGAACGGACCCGCGATGAAGCGCGACAAATCCAGTACCTTGATGCCTTCAAGCGCGCCTGCCATCTGTTTCCTCACTGTCTTTTTCGTGGTTGAAGACTTCGCCGCCCGCCGCATGCAGCAGATGCGCGAACGCCACCATGCCGGGATCGTCCATGCCGATGGAACGTTCCGCGAACATGCGTGCCCGCCCGATGCGGTTGGGCCGGGCACGGAATGCGTCGAGCGTGGCATCGACCGCGCGCGTGGCGGCTGCATATTGCGCCTGGCGGTCGCCGGCCGTGGCGCTGGCCGCACGCACGGCGTCGAGCGGATCGAGCACGGTCTTGTCGCCGAGCGATGCACCGCCGCGCGCAATCAGCGCGTCGAGCACGGCCTTGAGCAGCGCGGGCATCTGCGCCGCCTCGATCGACGACTGGCCCGCCGTGAACTTCGCGCACGCGACGAACGCCACGCCGAGCAATGTGCCGAAGCTCGAACCGGAGGCACGCGCGCATGCCATGGCGCACGCCTTGAACACGGCGTCGACGCCCGATGCAGGTTGATCGAGCGCCGTGAGCATGTTCGCCGCGCACTTTTGCAGGGTCGCGCCGAGATCGCCGTCGCCGAGCTTGCCGTCCAGTTCGTTGAGGTCGGCGGCGAAGCTATCGACCTGCGACGCGCTGCGCCGCAAGATGGCCGTCAATGCTTCGACTGTGATCGCCATGTCAGAGCGCGCTCCAGTACGGGCACTTCGCCGGCGCGGCGAGCAGCGCTTCGAGTTCGCCGTCCAGACGGCACAGCGAAAGCGACGCGCCCGCCATTTCCATCGAGGTGGCATAGCGGCCCACGCGCGGCATCGCGATGGCAATGCCCTGCTCCTTCAACCGCCGGCTCACGCGGGCGAAGAGGATGTACAGCTCTTCGAGCGGCGTCGCGCCGAGCGAATTGACGAGCACCGACACGCGCTCGCCGCGGCCGATGCCCGCATCGTCGATCAGGCGTGCGAGCATGTCGTCGGCGACTTCATCGGCGCTCTTGAGCGGCCCGCGCGCGATGCCCGGCTCGCCGTGAATGCCCATGCCGATTTCCATTTCGCCATCGCCGATACCGAAAGTCGGCTTGCCCGCTTCCGGCACCGTGCACGGCGTCAGCGCGACACCGATCGTCACGGTTGCATCAACCGCTTTCTGCGCGATCGAACTGACGTCGTTCAGGCTCGCCCCGTCCTGTTCGGCCTTCGCCCCCGCGATCTTGTACGGGTAGACGAGTCCCGCGACGCCGCGGCGCTTCTCGCGCTCCGAACGTGGCGCGCTGCCGACGTCGTCGGCGACGAGCACGGTTTTCGTCGGAATGTCCTCCATTTCCAGCATTTCGGCGGCCATGTCGAAGTTCATCCTGTCGCCGCCATAATTGCCGTACAGCAGCAGTACGCCGCGTCCGCCGTTGGCGGCCTTCACCGCTTCCATGCAGTCGAGCACGCTCGGTCCCGCGAAGACGTTGCCGACGGAGCAGGCGTCGAGCAAGCCTTCGCCAACGTAACCCGTGAAGGTCGGCAGATGCCCCGACCCGCCGCCCGACACGACGCCCACCTTGCCCTCGCGCACGCCGCCCGCGCGGGTGATCACGCGGCCGGTTTCGCCCAGTTGACGATAGATGTCCGGATGCGCCGCGCACAGTCCGAAGAGCGCTTCGTCGGCGTAGGCATCCGGTCGATTCAAGAGTTTTTTCACATATGTCTCCTGCGTTCGCGTCAGCCTTCGAGCACGTTCTGACCTTCGAACATGGTGACCGGCGGATAGGCGCCCGGGTCCGTCACGACGTCGATCACGGTCACGCCTTCGAACGCGCAGGCGGCTTTCAGTGCCGGCAGGAACTCGGCCGGGTTCTCGATGCGCACGCCTTCGCAGCCGCACGCTTTCGCAATGGCCGCGTGATCGACGGGTTCGAAATCGCACGCGTCGGTGTAGTCGTTGAAGATGACCTTCTCGGCGTGTTTCTCGTATCCCAGAATCTGGTTGTTGAGCACGATGAGCACCAGATTGAGCTTCATGCGGCGCGCCGTTTCCAGTTCGGACCAGACGTGCCCGAAGCCGCCGTCGCCCGCGAGCGCCACGACCGTCGAGTCGGGGCGCGCGACTTTCGCACCGATTGCGTACGGCAGGCCCCAGCCGAGACCGGCCAGGCCGCGCGGCGTCACGAAGCGCATTCCCGGCGCGCGTGCTTTCAGGAAGTTCGCGACCCAGATCGACGAATAGCTCGCGTCGGCGACCACGACCATGTCTTCGGTCAGCACGGAGTCCAGGTCGGCCATCAGACGTTCGGGCCGCACGGGCGCGGCGTTCAGATCGACGGCCTGCTTCATGTCGGCCTGCCACGCTTCATGCGCCGCCGAAATCATTTGCGCGAGTTGAGGGCGCGCGGCGTGGCGTGCGCTCAGATCGCGGGTTTTCAGCGCCTCGGTGAGGGCGGAGAGCGTCAGTTTCGCGTCGCCGACGAGCCGCAGGGCATCGTAATTGCGGCCGACTTCCTGACCGTCGATATCGAGATGGATATAACGCGCGCTCTGCGGATACAGCTTCCAGCTATCCGTGCCGTTCTGATTGGTGCGGTTGCCGATCAGCATGATGACGTCGGCGTTCTCGACCATCTCTCGCAGATGCCGCGTGCGCCCGCGCGTGCCCATGAAATAGCCGACCACGCCCAGCGACAGTTCGTGGTCCTCGCTCACGGCGCCCTTGCCCATCGCCGTGGTGCCGACCGGCAGCGAGGCGGCTTCCTGCAAGTCCGCGAGTTCCTGCGCCGCGTCCGACACATGCACGCCGCCGCCCGCGATGATGAGCGGTGCCTTCGCGTTCGCAAGCAGCCCGGCAGCAGCCGCGACCGATGCCGGGTCCGCGATGCAGCGGTCGAGCGGGAACGTGCCGAGATTCGACGCATGCTTGCGCGGCACGACGGCCGCAGGCTCGTTGAACAGATCGATCGGCACGATAAGCACGACCGGTCCCGGCCGGCCGGATGCCGCCGCGGTGAAGGCCATGTCCACGTAATCGTCGATGCGGTCCGCCTCGGTCACGCGGCGCGTCCACTTCGACACGCCCTTGAAAAGTTCGAGGTGATCGAGTTCCTGGAATGCGTTCTTGTCCGTCTGCTTGCGATGCACATCCTGCACGATCGCGACGACCGGCACGGAAGCCTTGAGCGCTTCCGCCAGGCCCGCGACCAGCAGCGTCGCCGCCGGCCCGTTCTGCGCCGTCACCACGGACACCTTGTGCGAAAGGCGCGCGTAGGCGTCGGCCATGTACGAGCCGGCATTCTCGGCGCGATAGCCGATCTGGCGAATGCCGTAATGCTTCGTCGCCAGGAAAAGCGCGGCCGGAATGGCCTGACCGAAGATCACTTCGACGCCGTGACGCTTGAGCGCCGCCGCCATTGCATGGGCGACGGTTTGCGGCTGCGCCACTGCCGCGACTTCTCCTTGAGTGACCTGCATGTACCCCTCCTGAGTATTCGTTGACCACTTCAATCTAACATAAGAACGTTTCTATAAAAACGTTTTTATAGTGAGATGTTTAGACGATGTCGCTGCACAGCGAGCGTACGTTATCGATCGACGATGCCCGAGGCCCAGCCCACGGTCGTGAGCCGTTGATCGGAGGCGCGCCGCGCCCACACTTCCAGTTCCACCCTGAGCTTGCCGCCGGATGCTTCCGTCACGTCCGTGACGACGCCCGACAGTTCGATGGGATCGAACACCTGCAGGGGTGCAACGAACTTGACCTTGAACCAGCCGTCCGTGAAGAACGATGCGCCGAACGCGCGCGCCATCGCCTCACCGATCAGACCGGCCTGCTGCTGACCCTGCACGATGAGTGTCGGCAACTCGCCCGCCCGCGCGATGCGCAGATCGTTATGGATGTTGTGCACGTATTCGCCAATACGCGAAAAGACCGCCGCCTGTTCCGCCGTGATGGTCTTCACCGTCGGCGCGAGCACGTCGCCTGCGCGCACATCGCGCGTGATCGTTTCGATGCGGCGGGCGTCGCTGCTCACTTCGCCGGTCACGCGTTTTTCAGGCTTCTCACTGCCGCGGCCCGCGATCTTGCCCGGCACGGTGCGCAAGATCTCCACGCCGCGATGGCGCACGATGCTGCGTCCGTCCTCCCCGGTGGCCTGCGCTTCCATCACGACATAGCCCTGTCCGCGACGCTCGTAGGCTTCGACGTAAGTGCCTTTCATCGTCACGCGCTCGCCGAGCTTCGCCGGGCTGTCGAACCACATCTGCTCTTCGGTATGAAAGCCTACCGTCTTGCTGGCGCGATAGCGCGTGGTGAACAGTTGCACGAGATCGTTGCCGAGCAGGCACGGCTGGCCGATGCGCGCGCCGCCGAACGGACTCGCGCCGTCCTGCAGATACCACGGCGAATAATCGTCCTGAGTAAAGGAAAAGCGCTTGATCTTGTGATCGTCGACGGTGATCGTCACCGGTCCGAGCGCCTCGGGTATGTCGAGATTCTCGAATACCGGCTCCTTGAGCCCCGCTTCGAGATCGTCCACGCCGACCGCGCGGCGCGGGTCGGTCAGGTCGCGCCAGGGGCGTTCCGTGTTCGTCGTCTGACTCATCTTCTTGATGTCTCCGGTATGTCGGGCAGTCCGTCTTTATCAGCGCGCGATGGTCTCGTGCTCGTCGTGATCGAGCTTGGTGAGATCGGCGCGGTTGGTTTCCGGCGCGATGAACGCACATGCCGCGCCGATCAGGCAGGTGAACGCCGTGATCGCGGCGATCGGCCACGGATCGCCTTTGGACCAGACGAGCAGCGCGGCGGACGCCATCGGCCACAAACCGACCAGAATGCTCGGAATCTGCGCGGCGAGCGAGATGCCGGTGTAGCGCACCTTGGTGCCGAACAGCTCCGAGAAGAAGCTCGGTTCGACCGCATACGTTGCGCCGACGCCGACCGTGTACGCGATGAAGTAGGCGAGATAAACCATCGGGATGTTTCCCGACTTGAGAATCCAGAAGAACGGGAAGATGAAGAGAATGCCGGTCACCGCGCCGATGATGAACGTGCCGCGACGCCCGATCCTGTCCGACAGCGCGCCGAAGAAGTAGTACGTGAACGCGCCGCCCGCCGCCGCCACCGTGCCGGCCCACAGAATGTGCGTGTTCGGCACCGTCGTGTAGTGGCTCGCGTAAGCGAGGCCGATCGTCAGGGTGATGTAGCCGAAGAACGCTTCGCCCAGACGCATGCCCATGGCGAGCAGCAGCGGCTTGTAGAAGTGCCGGAGCACGAGCGAAAGCGGCAGTTTCGTATCGACCGGTTCCTTCTTCGCCATGTCGCCGGCGCGCTTCTTCTTCGCGGCTTCCTGCGCGGCGAGAAAGGCGGGCGTTTCGGTCAGACGGAAGCGGATGAAAAGGCCGACCACCACGAGCACGATGGAAAACAGGAACGGCACGCGCCAGCCCCAGGCCAGCATGTCTTCGCGCGGCATGCGCGACACGAGCGCGAACACGCCGGTCGCGGCCACGAGACCGATCGCGTTGCCAATCTGCGGCACGCTGCCGAACACGCCGCGCTTGCCCTTCGGCGCATATTCGACCGCCACCAGCGCCGCGCCGCCCCACTCGCCGCCCACGCCGAAGCCCTGACACAGACGCAGGACGACGAGCAGGATCGGCGCCCACAGGCCAATGCTCTGCGTCGTCGGCAGCAGCCCGATGAGGAACGTGGAGATCCCCATCGTCATGAAGGTGATGACGAGCGCCTTCTTGCGGCCGAAGCGGTCGCCGATATCGCCGAAAATGATGCCGCCGAGCGGCCGCACGAAGAAGCCCACGCCGAACACGGCGAACGCCTTGATCGCGCCGATCATCGGATCGGTGCCGGGGAAGAACAGTTCGCCGAACACGAGCGTCGAGGCGGTCGCGAAGATGAAGTAGTCGTACCACTCCACCGCCGTGCCGACCAGACTGGCGAACACCGCGCGTCTGACGAGCGCGGCGCGTTCCTCGGCCGTGCCCGGAAGCAGCGTTGCCTCGCGCGTCTCGCCAGGCGTCAGACCGGCGGCCCCATCGAATGATTTGTCCACGTGCTCCTCCTTGTTGGTCTGTGCGATTCGCGGCGCGGGCATGGGTGACATGCGGTTGCCCGAGGACGCGAAGCGGTGCGCGAGGCGTGATGGGACAGGCATCGCACGGCTCGCTCAGGCATCAAAGATAACTATAAAAACGTTTCTATGAAACGTTTTTATTATCCAATTCGGGAAATCACTAAGATAGCGCGCTCATTGTATTGCCGTGATGTCCTCTGTAAAATTGAACTGACCCCCGAAGGTTGCACCTATCTTTGGGGAATGTCTTGGGAAAATATGCAGAACAAGCGAAGCTCGCTGC
>NZ_JALQDA010000055.1:0-35043 GCF_023631485.1 Caballeronia sp. GAFFF2
TTTCTCCGGCCAAAGCCGGCGAGCATAGCTCGCGTGGTTGATGTCATGCGCAACGCCAGTCCTGTCGTCCGGTCCGTACGGTCACGTTCCCGAAACGGCCGGTCACGTTGCCGAAATCGTCGGTCACGATCCCGAAGCGGCCGGTCACCTTCGTCCGAAATACGCACTTTGCGGGAAGACCCGCAGACTGGAGAGCTCAAGGTGTGGAATGCGGAGATATTGAAGACGTTCGATTTACCGAACGTCGTGCCATCACTCTCGGCTAAAAATCATGCTCGCTGTCGTTCTAATCTCTTGCCTCATCGCGGGATGGCTCTTCATCACTGCAATACCGACGATTCTCGAAACCCGAGAACGGGTCATCTGGCTGCTGCTCGCACCAATCAGCGCCGTTGTATTCGCTACGACGATCTGGCTTGCAGCACACTTCAACGACCTAATCAGCATGTTTTGCCTCGCCATCTTCGGAGCAGCAAGCCTAGTGCTGTTGGTTATTTGGGGCAACCTTGGCGGCCAAGCCATCCGACGCGCGTGGAAGTTATTTAGACAGCCTGCACAGCCGATGCCTGTTTATCCCAAATCGATCAAGACCGGCCGTAAGAGCGCCGTCCTGATCGCACTGGATGCCGGTGTAGTAACGGCATGCGCCTGCTTTATCGCGTTGCTGCTGCACTAGTCTCTTTATGGCGTCGATTCGCTTCGCGGTCTGCTTCAAAGTTCGCTACCACCCTCGCGCCGACCCGGCCCGATGCGGCGACACGTTGCTTGATAAGCTCGGTCGCCGCCTTCTTTTCAGCGTCGGTCTTCGCAAACTTCTCCAGAGCGCTCGCCAACTTCTTCGGATCAAGCAGCAGGTTGCTTAACTGCTTGTCGGTTCTAGCCGCGAGGTTGCTTGTAATGCGGTTAAGCGCTGCTTTGCCGACAAGCGCGCCAACCGCGATTCCTGTGCCTTCCAGCGTCCCGCTTGAGAGCGCGTGAAAGATACCTGCGCCAGCCGTAGCACCGGTCGCAGCATTGCCAAGTCCGCCACCTTGCATGAGCAAGGCAAGAAGGCCTGCCGCATTCGTTGTGGTCTGTGATCCTGCCGGCCCGACCGGTGCCGCAGCGGTTGTTGCACGTTTCAGGTCGTCAAGCAAATTTCCAGCATAAACGCCCGCGTCGCCCATCAACCCCTTGTCGAGCAGAGATGAGCGCGCTTGGTTATACGCTATCTGCGGACCGCCCGAAGCGTCATTAGCGTTGAAGTCAACCTTGTTAGCAAAGTCGCGGAGGATGCCGCGCGATTCAATGTCACGTCCGGTCGTGGCTGCACCGCGCGTATATTCGGCGTAGTTCGGAGACTGAGAAGCCAGGTACTGGTCGAACGAGTCTTTAGCTGCCGCTGCTGCCTGGTCGTTGCGACCAGCACGACTAGCGAGCGCAACACGCAAATCCTCTTGGCCTTGCCCCGACAGTCCGACCATGTTTCGCTCAGCACTAGCGGCCCGTTTGCTCAGATCGACAAGCGCAGCGAGTTGGTCCGACGACACTTTGTCAGCCGCGCGAATGCCGGGCTTGGCTTGCTCGCGCAGGATGCGGTCGATAGCGCCTTTCAAGGCTCCAGCATTGACGGTTCCATCCACTGGGTTGACTGCGCTGCGCAAGGAATCTTGCAGCGTCTGCAAAGCGTCAATCGGTCCGCTCGCCTTTGCATAAGCGTCGCGTGCTGCACCGTACTCAGGGATATTCTGGTCGAGGAAGCCAACTAGGTCACGCTTGACGCCCATAAGATTGGCAACCTTACCGCTTTCACCCGCCCGAGCAGCCGCACCGATCTGGTCATCAAGCGCTTGTTTCGCCAACGTCAAGCCACGGCCCGACACATACTGTACTGGCTGCGGTGCCGAGCCGCCTAAGTTCGTCTTAGCTCGGTTCGCGGCGGTTGCGAAAAGGCTGCCGCCAGAATTCTGCGCGTCAATCGACGCCTGATTCATCGCCGACTTCATAGCGGGTTTCTGGAGCAATGCCTGGAACTTCGGATCATCCGCTCTAATGCCAACGTGGGTGCTCAGGAAGTCGTCAGCAGCGGTTGCGCCGCGTTGTGCGCGCATCGCAGCCAACGATTCTGGCGTTCCCGCTACGTCTGCAATACCCTGCCGTAAATCCGACTGCACCGCATCAGCTTGAGCATTGAAGGCCGTACGCCCACCTGCTGCGGCATTGCTCGCAGCTTTTCGGGCATCGCTGATCGCCTGCCCATACACTGGCGTCTGCATCGCATCTGCTTGCGCTTGGCTAATGGGCGGCAATTCTGCTTGCCCCGCTGCAACGCGGTCTGCCTGGGCCTGCACGAACGCTGCCGTATCCGCATCTAAGTCGCCAACAGCGGCGCGCGTTGCGCTCTGGCGGGCCGCGTTGTTCTCATTGGCACGATTCGCGAAGGCCGTATCCCGCACGCTCTGCCCACGCTGCAAGCCCGTAATTCCGGTGTTGTCGGCGGCCTCTGCTGCCGTGCGCTGAACACCCGCAATAGGTGAATCGGCATTCGCGCGGAGGTTACTAACGACATTTCCAATATCGCCTTCAACAGCACCAGCAGCCCGTGCAGCCGCCGAGGCTTCCGGGGATAGTGCCGTCATGGCATTACGCGCGCCGCGATAAGCCGTACTTGCAAGCGGCCCAAGCGCTTGACCAAATGCCCCGAGCGCCGCATTAGTCGCGCCACCAATACCAATATCAAGCCCGCTGCCGCCATTCATTGCGGCGTCACTCGCTCCAAGCGTACCAGCGACGAGCGCTTGAGCCGGGATCGTTGCGGGCGCGGCGACAGCAATCCCCGCCTGCGGCAACATGGCCCCGCCGACCGCCATAGCAGGTTGAGGCGTCGCGCGGTCGCGGCGGTTCGCGCTGTCGTAGATCGAGTCTGCGTTGCCTTGAAGCGCGTTGCCTGCGCCCGTCAAGCCAACGCCCGACAGACCCGCGCCAATGGCATGTTCAGCACGTGCGCCGACCCGCCAAAGCTCGTTACCTGCGCCAGCAGCGGCGGAATAAATACCGTCCAGCGGATGCGACAGGAACGTCTTTGCGTCGCGAATCGAACGTCCAAGATAGGTGTTGTCTTCTTGTTGTTGCGACGGCTGAACAGCTTGGCTAACGGGCGAACCCGATACGCTTACGGCCGCAGTATCAGAGCGCTTGCCGCCCACTACATCAGAGCCAAAAAAAGACTCTGCGAAAGGATTGCCCTTCAGCGAGTCAGGCACTTGCTGGACCGGCGCTGAAGCCTGTTGCTGAGGTTGCGCGCCAAAGGTCGGCACCTGTTGCAGGCCTGCCACCTTTGCCACATATCCACGCGTCTCGGCGGGCAGCTTGGCCGGGTCTGCACCTGCCGCAATCCACTTATCGACATTCCCGGGACCCCAGTTATATGCTGCAGCAGCATGAGCTTGATTGCCGTTATAACGTTGAAGCATTTGCGCTGCGTACTCATTGCCCACGCGCACGTTATCTTCCGGAGTGCCATTGCTCGGCTTAATGCCGAATCCAGGATCACGGGAAGTCGCAGGCATAACCTGCATAGCGCCCATCGCACCGCTTTTCGGATTGGTGATGGTCGAACTATCTGGCGCGTTGTTCGACTCAGCACCCCGAATACGCGCGATGAAGTCAGATGCGTCTGCGGATGGTGCTGCAGGCGTGACGGGTGCCGATGCGTCAGCGGACGAGAACGCCGCAAAGAACGGGTTATCTTGGAGGTTCGCCATTACTTGATTACCCCTTGCTGACGCATCGTTTCGATGAATTGGCGCGCTTGTGCGCGTTGTACTTCGAGCGTGTGGAATGCTGCACCGTCATTGCCTGCCTGCTTCTTCAGGTCGGCGTCCGACTGCATGGCGACGCTATTGGCGGTTCGCAGCGCTGACGCCTTGGTTGCAAATTGTGTCGCGTTAGTGCCAGCCGGGAGACCGATCCCGTTGACCGTGATCGGCGCTTGCGAAGGACCCTGACCGAATCGACCATTGGCGCGCGAGAAATCATTAACGTCCTGCGTCTGATCGGCCAGTGCGTTGGTGATCTTGCTGTAGCCGCGAAGGAACGCCGCTTTCTCGGCAGCCGATGCGTTCGGCCCGGGCAAACCGCGAGCCGCGAAGGCCATATCCTTATCGCTGATGCCGCTACCCGATCCAAGGCCAGCCAAGTTAGCCTTCGTCGCGGCGCTGATTACTTGGTCATACTGGACCTGCGTCGCGCTCGGATCGCCAACCCACTGATTCCACCGCGATGCAATCGCGCCGTTATCGCTCGGGTTGCGCATGATCGCGTTAGCCGTATCAGTAGCTTTCTGCGCGTTGGTCCGTTGCGCACGGATGGTCGTATCGGCGGCGTCGTAATCCTTGATCTGCCCGTCAGTGGGCTGGGATTGCTGCTGCATCATCTGCGGCGTGGGCGACTTGTTGAAGTTCGCAACCGGACCCGCCTGCGGACGGTTCTCGTTATAGATCGACACACCACCGCCCGTATCAACCTGCGCATACTTTGGTGCAGCAGGTAGTGCGGGGGAGTTCGGCGCGACACGCCCCGTCTGCGGATCGACAAACATTGTCACTGCATTTCCCTGTGCATCGCTCGTCTGCGTCGGCACAAGGTTCGGATGCGCGTATTTATAGCCTTCGAACTGGGCTTGTTGAGTCCGATATTGCTGATCAAACGACTGCTGTTGCGTCTTGAGATTGGTTTCCGTCTGCCATCGCTGTTGCTCTTGTCCGAGCTTCTGCCTTTCAAAAGCTGCTTGCTGCTGTGCCGCCGCTTGTTGCAACTCAACTTGCCGTTGTGCATTAAAAGCACTCATGCCTGCCCCGGCACCGTAACCGATTGATTGACCAAGGTTGTGTTGGCCGTCATTGGCCTGCAATATGGTCGATCCGAACGCAAGCAGACCCTGTGCTTGGGCTGGGTTTAAATTAGTAAGCGTATGTCCAATCTGGGCGAGCTTATTGCGGGTTGTGCCGCAACCGTCGAACGCCAACATGCACGGCGATGTCTTCGGCGGCTGGATCATGTCGCATGTCGATATCGCCGGGTCGATACCCGCCAGCCAGCGCGCGAACGGACGTGTCGTCACCGTCGCCGTCAATTCATTTACATTCAGGCAGCCTGTTTTTATCGGCGATCTGTTGAGCTTCTATGCAAATATCGTCCGCGAGGGACGTACGTCGATCACAGTCAACGTGGAAGTCTTCGCACAACGCATGGGCTTGGCAGCCGATGTTGTCAAGGTGACGGAGGCCACCCTGACTTTCGTAGCCACTGACTCGGAGCGGAAGCCACGTCCTTTGCCACCCACCCAGTGAGACCGTTTCCATATTTTTTGCCAGCTCAGTCATGTTCGTCTCTACGGTGGACGCGTTATTTAGGTGAAAGCCAACTACGAACTAGATCGTACGGACATTGACACCATGCGGCGATGAATGTCCCTTCGATGGATGAAGCAACATCCGTCGGGAGTTGACTGGCAGCTTTTTAGGGCAGCTCGGACGTTTGAATGCCGGATGACAATCTTGGCGAACGGCGCTGACTGGCCGACTACGGTAGTTGAGAGTTCAATAGCGCGGTGGCATCGCTAATGCCAATTCCTGCATTGAATTTTACATAAGTAACATTAACACATTTTACTTCGTTATCCTTATCGAATATTATTCACAGGTGTTTATGCGCACGCAAAACTGTGCGCCCAAGCCGCTCAACGGTGCGATTAAGGTGACGGCGTTTGCGGCTCCAGCCTCGGCCACACGCATAAGAGCATTCTGGCCGTTGGCATCGGTAACGCACGGACCGCTTTCAGGCAGCAAGTGCTTCACGCATTCGGCGTGCTCCTCAGCCGCCGCAAAAAAGCAACGCCGTCGAGCCGAACTCTTGGGCAGCATGGGGATCGCTGAGCGGCAACAGCGCTTTGACGCAAACGGCGTCTCCGATCCCCGCGGCGCGCATCAGCGCCGTCATGCCCCCGCGATCGGCCGTCATCGCATCAAGTGCGCCGCTGCCAGCAAACTTCGAAGCTTCTTCGAATCAACGAAAGAGAGGTCGGCAGGAGGGAATTCATCGCGAGCCTCAAGGGAATGGGTGAACGGCGCGGATGGGCCACGCTAAAAAGAGCATCGCGCTCCAGCACTCAATCCCGAAACGGGCGACTCACTCACTAAGCTTCGAAATCTTTATCAACACTCAATTTACCGAGAGCTACGCGGGCAGACAAGACCGTTCGTCGCGCCATTCGCCGCCACCCTTCAAGGAGGTTTATAGTGTTGCGCTGCCCGCGGAAGAGCGTTTGCGGCGCGAGCCACCCATTAAAAGCCAAACCGACGCATTCGACATGATCACTTTGAACGGCGAAAAAGAGCTGCTGCGCATCGAGAGCTGGGACGAGGTCCTCGCTCGCCCCGACTTCGACGGCCGCTTGGACCCCAACGCGCATGAGCTTGCGTCCACCATCGGCAGCTACGTTTTCGCCGAAAATCTCTTGCGGGCTCTCCAATTGCCGGACGCCCCATGGGCGCGGGTATTTGGTCGCGACCAAAAGCGGGCGCGTGACGAACATCGGAAAAGACTGCGGCGCAAACTACTTCGGTGTTGATTTTGAAGACATGTCGCGCCAGTTCGATCGCGACATTGCGAATAAAGAAAACCGCGAGCGGCTTTGGAGCTTCTCGTTCCAGCTCGACGGCCTGCAAGCGCAAATTGCGAAACTCCGAAGAGACAGTCCCGAAGGACGCGGGGCAGACTGGACGCACAAACGTTCGCGCGCGCTCGTTCAGCTAAACCACGGTTGCCCCGCCGTAGTGGTCCAAAGGGTCATCGCGATGCTCAGGACGGGCGACTTCGAGGTGCGCGTGCAGCGCCAGGCCACTGCCGGTGAGGCGCGCAGGATGGCCCTCGCCAGCGGCCGTGAGAATCAAGGCCTACAATACGTCGAAGAGAGCGCGGGGCGTGTGGCCCACATGGACGCGCTGAGCAAAGAAAACGACCTGCGCGAGCTTCTGATCGTCGATTTGGAAGAAAACTTGCGCGCTTTCGCGCCGTTGGACATCGACCAGATGGCTCCGGCGGAACTCAAGCGCTGGGCAAAGTGGGCTGCGGGCGTCTCGTTCACGGTCTAGCGCGTCGAAACCGCCCTGGGAAAATGCCGCGCCCTTCTGACCGCCGCCAACCTCGCGCCGTTGGAAGCAGTGATCGTGGATTTCGGCGACAGGGACAAATTCCGCGCATTCCTCGCCTCACTTGACTGAGGGCTCGTTTCAAAAGGCGCTTAGCGCAGAGTTCGCGCGGCGATGGCGCCGCGGGCCGACCAGCGGTTAAATACGGTCGCGGACGGGCGGGTCTGCTTATGGCTGGCGCGGTAGGACGCCAACAATGCTTATCTGTTTAAGAATCGTTGCGAATCGTCGATATAAAGTAGGATACCTAAACACATACGTCACTCATTTCCGCGAGCGATCGACCATTGCCTTAGCGAACCGGTCTCGTCTGCGCGCAAGCCGCGTTCTCTCCTGACTTTTGCCGTAGTCTGCTTCGGCTGCGGTAACAACGCCAGCAATTGCTCCGGTTAGATCTACGCGCACATTACCTTCGACGAGACAGATCCAATAGCGTTGGCCGCGGCACCAAAGCTTTATGCCATTACGAGTGTCTCGCTCGCTGAGTCCGATCGACACTGCGAGGGCAATCAAGTCTTTGAGAATGCCAACCTTGAGAGGGACCTTTGGCGTGGGACTGCGTGGAAAGGCGTGTGGGAAATGCCGTTGAATCGTGATAATTGCGCGCGCAGCTGCATCAGCAGACGTTCGAGGAGGCCTCGTTGGCAGCTTGCACGCCCGCTTTTCGTCCAATGGCGGTGACATTGAGCGTGACGCAACGGTTTCGCTTTTTACGCCTTGATCCAAGAGCGCTTTGAGCGCCGCGAGTTTTTCGAATCCCATCGTGCACACCGGAAAATGAATGAGCTATTTTATCAGTTGCCTTCCGGAGACGCCTAAGTTAGTTAGCATCGTCACTGTGACCGCCGCAACGATCGTGACCGAGTAACCCGACGCAGCTTGCCGCGTTTTAAGCGCTTGACGCCACACCTCTTTAACCAGCGGAACGGTCGCAACATGATGCAAAACGAGCGCGTTGCTCGAACGATCCAAATACGATCAGAGCATCGTGAGTTCGTCGGGTGTCGTGCTTACTTAAACGCTTCAGAAAGCTCTGTGACAGCAATAATTATCGGCAGGACAACGCGATCAACGCCCTGATTTTGAGAGAGCAGAAATTGAGCACGTTCTTGGTATGATGATCGTCCTGACGGTTTTTAACACGAGGAAGGCTGAGTGAGTCCTACAACATACTGTCTCGGCATAACAAGGCATACGCGTGGTTGAAGTCAAATCCGCCAGACAAAGGCCGTTGATCTTGCTTGTTGATGATGCGCTAGATACATTGGGCGCGTGGGAATTGCTCCTTGAAGCTCTTGGGTATAACGTGATCACTGCGGATACTGGTGCACAAGGGTTAGACAAAGCCCGTGCGTGGCTTCCCGACCTGGTTATCACCGACTATATGATGCCGATTATGGATGGCTTGGCACTTTGTCGTCACCTGCGCACTGACCCCGCGCTTAGGTTGATACCAATCATTCTTTGGACGTCCGCGAGAACAACTTTCGACGATCCACCGTTTGATAGCCTCATGCTGAAACCGACGCTGCTTGAACAGATGGCTGCGGATATTCGATTGTTGCTAAGAGAGGATATTTTTAATCGCAAAGTGTTGCGTTAGAACACAGTGGTGACTGATTCGCCAAGCCTGTCCTGTCTAAATCAACTATCCTTGCGATTTTTTTTTAGCATCTCCGCGGCAACTATTAACGCCTTGGCGGCGCGAGGAGATGCTCGAGCCACTAAATCCGCTTTCTTTCTAAGCCGCACCACCAACTTTGATTTGTTGTCGGTCTGCATTCCGTCGCTCCAAATATCTAAATTTTTTAAGGCATTTTCGGCGAGAATCGTAATAAGCTCGGAGACGTCGTCGCCATTCTCTGCTTTTGCGGCGACTCTTTCGAACTCTGCAAGATAATGGGTTATTACGCTTTCGTCATGTCTATCGGTCATTTTGCTTCCCGCGCGCCTAGCTCGATTAATGATTGATCGAACTCTACGCAATCGTAATGCCCGAGCCGGCACATCTTGACGTGCCGAGACGCGTCGGGTTAAGCCGATCTGAAGGTCTTGGCTTTATATAGCATTGCCACGACGCATAAAACATCGGACACCGTTTGTTTGTCCTCTCGATCTGGGAACACAACTGGCGGAAAATCCGGAACTCGATAAGCTCGGCGACCTTTCCCCGCCATGCTGGACGTCAGCGCACTCTGCGGCAGGCAGCATGCGAATCCCAGCGTCATTGCAAACTGCGAAAGAAATTGCTTCCGCTTGTCAAAATCGATGTCCATCGACAGCTTGCCGGCCCGATGTCGACCTGGCACCGTCCATCTGCCAGCAATCGGACGGCGATGCATAAGTCATCCCCGCGTATGGGTGAGCGTTTGGAGTTACTATCATTGTTATATGATTGGCGTGTTCATCCGTCGAACCGGCGCGGCGCTGAACAAAATTCTGCGCTTATAAATCGGAAGTTTCAGCCGGCAGCCTGGCTCTCGGCGAACGCGGCTGAATCAAGCAACGAGCCCTAGCAGTGCTCAAGACTTAAACGTCATGTTGCGATGGATTCGTTGCTGTTTTTCTGATGACTCACCACTTCCAGCCTACGCCCGCCATGCCGCTGTAGTCTTGCTCGTGTTTCGCAAAGTCCAAACCAGCACGTGCGAACACCGACATGTTCTTGCCAATCTCCCATGCTCCACCCGTCGCTACATGGCCCACGATGCGCGCGAGGGGCGTGCCCGATACTTGATACACCGCGCCCGGCGCTTGAGCAAATGACGCATTCAGCGTCTGCCCCAGGCTGCCAATGCGCTGCTGCACGTTCGCATCGATCTCCCATGTGTTGGTCGCTCCGTCACGGCGTTTCTGCGTGAAAAGATACCGCACGCCTGCGATACCGGTCGTCGCGGCCTGAGTGCTGCCCTGATAGACGAGATCGAATACGCCGCCCTTGCCTTCACCAAAACCGTCCTGTGCGTACCGGCCCACGCGCATGCCGACATACGGCTGCAGCGCCATGTCATCGCGCAGATGCAAGTTCAGACCACCTTCCGCATAGGCGGTCGCGGCGCGCGTTTCGACGCTGCCTTGCGGCGTGCCCGACAAACCGGCAAAGCCGACGACGCGATTCTCCGCATTGCTCCATCGCCCGATGCTTCCCATGCCGCGCACGAAGAAGGGCTGCGCCGCCGGTTGCCACGCGCCGTAAATCAGCGCCTGCCAACCGTTCGTCTGACCGCTCGCACCCGGCGCATTGAAGCCGAGATCGCTGTAGTCTGCATCGACCGCCACGCCGGCGCGAACGTCGCGCGCGACTTCGCGGTCGTAGCCGACGGCAAGTGAACTCGACCGCGTATCGAGTGCGTTGCTGCCAAGCGTTGCATCGCCCGATACATGCGACTGGCCATATCGCACCGACGCCCACACGTCGTTCGACGGACGCACCTGCGCTACCGACGTCATGCGCTCGCTCACCGTATTGCCCAGCGCCTCGGTGTTCTGACGCGCGACGCGCAGCAGGCCAGTCGCCTCGACACCGGTCATCTGCGCAAGCGCAGATTGCGCGCCTGCCGTGGTTTCGAACAACAAGGCATCGGTGATGGCGTTGCCGCCCGCAAGCAGCACGCGGTTCAACGCGCTCGCCACCTGCAACTGATTACGGTTCTGTCCGACCATCCCGAAGCCCGAGAAGTCGCCCGCCTGATAGAAGATCGATGCGATCTTCAGCGTCAGGTCGATTTCGCCCGGCGCATACGAGAGTGTGGGCGAGAGATACGCGTAGTCCATGCCGACGCCCGCGAACGTGCCGTTGAGCGCGCCCGTGTAAGTCAGGATGGTGTACTTCGTGTTGGTTTTCCATGCATCGGGCAATGCGTTGACGACGACCTTCGCCCCGCCATTCGCCCCGCTCTGCGCGATGTCGACATCGCCCGTCACCGCGACGCTGCCGGTCTGGCCCGCCGCGTTCGCACTGACGACGAAGGTCGATCCATCGTTGAATGCGAGCGTGCCGTTCACGCGCAACGCCTGACCCGGCGTGCCCGCGACCAACGCGCCGCCCGAGTTGAACGTCGCGTTGCCGATGAGCGAGCCGCTCCCCAACAACACACCGCCCGCGTTCACCGCAACATTCGCCGCCGTGATGGTATCGACCTGCACCGTGCCGCCGTCGTTGACGATGCCGAGACTCGCGCTCGCAAGGTTCTGCACCAGACCGCCGCTCGTCACGGTCACGCCGGCCACGTTGCCGTCGCCGGTCAGCATGCCGCCGTTGTTGACGAGCGTCCTCGTCACGGTCGCGCCGTAGCGCACGCGCTGTACGCCGCCCGAATTGACCGTGGTCGTATCGGCCGCGCCGCCTGAACTGACGACCTGCGTGCCGCCGTTGAGCGTGGTTGCGCTCGCGATGCCGTCGGCCTGCACATCCTGCAACGCGCCAGCGTTGACGATCGCATTCCCCGCGAAGCCGCCGAACGCCACTTGCTGAACGCCACCGCTGTTGACGACCGTGTTGTAGGCGTAGCCTTCGATGGCGCCATCGACATATTGCAGGCCGCCTGAATTGACGGTCGTGTCGCTGGCGACGCCGCCGGCCAGAATATTCTGCGTGCCGCCGTTGATCGTCGTCGCGCTGGCGACGCCGCCCGAGGTCAGCGTCTGCGTGCCGTTTGCAAGGAGCGTCGTCGTCATGGCGAGCCCTCCCGCGCTGATCACCTGCTGACCGCCGTTCACGACCGTCGTGTCCTGCGCCACACCGCCCGCAGAGACCGTCTGCGTGCCGCCCGACACCATCGTGCTGGCTGCCGTTCCCGCGACGGCCTGCATGCCGCCTGTCGCGACCGTCGTGCTCGTCGCGTTGCCGCCGAAGGCCACCTGCTGCACGCCCGCCGCGCTGACGATTGCGCCCACGGCCGTGCCGCCAGCCTCGACGAGCTGCGTACCGCCGGAGACGATCGAACGCAGCGAGGAGCCGCCTGCATTGATCATTTCCATGCCGCCCGAGCCCACCCGCGTGTCGCTGGCGACACCGCCCGCCAACACGCTGAACACGCCGCCGTTCTCGACCAGCACGTTCGAGCCGACGTTGCCCGCCACGTTGAACATGCCGCCGGTGTTCGTGCCGCTGACCGTCGCCGACGTGTCGGTGACAAGCGCCGCGCCGCTTTGCTGGCTGATCGTCGCGCTGCCCGCCCCGGTCACGGTCGTCAGGCCGCCGTTCTGCACGGTGACTTGCCCCGCCGCTCCGCCGCTGGATACAGTCAGCGCACCGCCGCTCTGCACCAGCGTGCCGCTCGTCACGCCGCCCGTCGTCACCGTCTGCCGGCCGCCGCTGGATACGACCGCGCCGGTCGAGCGGCCGCCCGACGACACCGCTTGCGCGCCACCGCCGGATACCATCGTGCCGCTCGCGATCCCGCCCGCGAGCACGGTCTGCGTGCCGCCGTTGGTCACGGAGACGCCATTGGCCACCCCGCCCGATGACACATACTGATTGCCGCCGCTGCCGAGCGTGACCGCGCCTGCGTTGCCGCCGGACGACACACGCTGCACGCCGCCTGCGCTCACCAGCGTGCCGGTGGCGGTCCCTCCGGAAGCAACCTCCTGCACGCCGCCGCTCGCCACCGTCGTGTCGATGGCGGTCCCGCCGGTTTGCACGGTCTGCGCGCCGCCATTGGCCACCAGCGTCGCCACCGCGCTGCCTCCCGCCGTGACGTTTTGCTGGCCGCCCGACAGCACGCGAGACGCCGAGGCGACGCCGCCCGACAGCACGGCCTGCAAGCCGCCGGCAGACACTGCCGTGCCGCTCGCCGATCCACCCGACGCGACGCTTTGCATGCCGCCGCTCGACACGCTCGCGTCTTTCGACACGCCGCCCGATGCGACCGTCTCCACGCCGCCCGCGCCAATGGTCGTTGCGCTCGCAAGACCTGCCGAAGCGACCGTCACCGCGCCGCCGCTGTTCACGTTGGTTGCGAACGCACTGCCGCCCGAGCCGATGGACATCACGCCCGCACTGCGCACTTGCGTGCCGCTCGCGACGCCATCCACCGCGATATGGCCGCCATTGCCGATGATGCTGCCCACCGCGCTCCCCGCCGACGCAACCGTCTGCAAACCACCCGCGAGCACCGACGCGCCCATTGCCGTGCCGCTGACGGTTTGCACGCCGCCCGACACGATCGAACCGGAAGCGATGCCGCCGACCGCAACTGTCTCCACCCCGCCGATACCGACTTGCGTCCCCGAGGCCTGTCCGCCGGAAAGCACCGTGAAGCTGCCGCCATGTTCGACGAGTACGCCGGATGCAACGTTGCTCAGCACCGAGAATGCGCCCGATGCGTTGTGGCCGTTCGTAATCGTGGCCGACGTATTGGCGATCAGCGCCGCGCCCGCTTGCTGATCGACGTCATCGAGTGCCGCGCCTGCCGACACCGTCAGCGTGCCGCCTGACAAAACGGTCGACGAGGTCGCACTGCCGGAAGCCCCGATGGTTTGAACGCCGCCCGCGCCGATCACGCTCGAACTCGCATATCCGCCGTTGAGCACCATCTGCGTCGTACCTGCACCAATGTTTGACCATGCTGCCGTGCCGCCCGATCCCACGCTTTGCTGACCGCCGGAAACGAGCGTCGTGCCGAGCGCGAGCGCGCCAGCACCCGAGACATTTTGCACGCCGCCGGCGACGATCATGCCGTCGGCCTCGCCCGCCACGTTTTGTGTTCCGCTCACGCCGATCGTCGTGCCGCTCGCGTAGCCGCCGGACGCGACCGTCTGAACCGCGCCATTGCTGACGGCGCCGCCGATCGCCACGCCGCCGGATGCGACCATCTGCGTCGCGCCCAAGCCAGTGAGCGTCGTGTTATCGACATTGCCGTACACCATCTGCGTGCCCGACACGACCGTATCGAACGCACTGCCAGACACGACCTGCGCCGCGTCGGCTTCGACCGTGGTGCCAGACGCCGCGCCCCCCAACTGCACGAGCTGCGAAGCGCCCGCGCCGATCTCGCTACCGGATGCGATGCCGCCGAAGCTCACGGTCTGCGTGCCGCCCGACTGCACGACAGTCCCGATGGCAACGCCGCCAATGTTCACTGCTTGCGATCCGCCCTGAAGCAGGGTGCCGCTTGCAACGCCATTGAAGACTTGCTGCGATCCGCCCGAGATCACCGCATCCAAAGACGTGCCGTCGTTGATGACCTGCACGCCGCCCGAGGCCACGGTGGTGTTGCTCGCGATGCCGCCGAGCACTTGCTGCGACGCGCCGGATCCGACGCTCGTGCTGGTCGCCACGCCGCCACCGCCGATGCTCTGCGTACCGCCCGTGAGAACGGTGTCGGTTGCGCTGCCCATGACGGACTGGATGCCGTCGGTCACCTGCGTGCCGCTGACAAAACCGCCGGCCATGACGTACTGCGCGCCGCCTTGCAGCAACGCGCCGCTGGCGCTCGCACCCGACGACACGGACTGCTCGCCGCCGGCGATGACGGCGTTCAGCGACACGCCGCCGGACTGCACGTTCTCCGTGCCGCGATCACCGATATACGTGCCGCTGGCGGCGCCGTTCGACGTCACGGTGAGCCGTCCGCTGTTTTCAACGACGACGTTGGTCGCCACGTTATTCGCGATCGAAAATGCCCCGTTGGCATTCACGCCCGCGACGTTCGCGCCTGTATCCGTGATGAGTGCGGCGCCCGCGCGCTGATCGACATCGCTTGCGTTCGCGCCCGCGGAGACGACCATCAGCGCACCGTTCATCAAGGTCGATGACGACGCGCTCGCACCGGTGAGCAATTGAATCTGACCACCGTAGCCGACGTTCGTCGCGCTCGCCATGCCGCCCGACGTAAGCAGCACCGCGCCGCCATTGATGGCCGAAGTGTTCGCCGCAACACCGCCGCCGCCCACGAGGACCACGCCACCCGACGCGTACGCCGAGTTCAGCGTGCCGCCCGAAGAGATGGCCACCATGCCGCCCGAACCGACCACGGTCGTGTTCGCAACGCCGTTGCCGGAGATGGTTTGCCTGCCGCCCGAGAAGACGGTCGTGCCGTCGGTCGTGCCGCCCGTCACGTTCTGCACGCCTGTGCCCGTGGCCAGCGTGTTGCTGGCCGAACCGCCCGCGACGATGGTCTGCACGCCACCGGAGATGACCGTACCCGTGGCCGTTCCCTGCACGTTCTGCTGCCCTGACAGTATCGTGGTGCCCGCAGCTGTTCCGCCCGCGAGCACGGTCTGCGCGCCGCCACGGATGCTTGCGTTCGTAGCGAGCGCGCCGCTCGCCACGGTCATTACGCCGAGGGCCTGCACGATGGTCCCTGAAGCCTGAGCATCACTATTCAAGTTTTGCGTGCCGTTTGCGACGACGATGGTCCCGGACGCCACGCCATCGACGTTCTGTACACCGCCAATTGTCGCCGATACGGCGCTCGCCCCAGACGTGACCGATTGCACGCCGCCCAGATCGACGCGCGTCCCCGTGGCGACACCGCCCGCCGCAACGATCTCGCCGCCTGCGCTGGCCACGCGCGTCGCAACCGACGAGCCGCCCGACTGCACGGTCAACTGTCCGCCGTTGGCCAGATAAACGTTCGATGCAACGTGATTGGAGATGCTGAATATGCCGTTCGGTCCGCTTCCGCCGATCACCGTGTCGGTATCCACGACGAGCGCGCCACCCAGGTTTTGCACGATGCCGAGCGCCGAGCCGCCCGCCTGCACGGTGAGCTTGCCCGACGCGTTGAGCGTCGTGCCCGAGGCGACGCCGCCCGCATCGACTTCTTGCGTGGCGCCAGCGACGATGGTGCTGCCGGAGGCATGCGCACCCGCGAGAACCTGCTGTACGCCGCCGCGCAGCGTCGCTCCGTTCGCGGCGCCACCGGCGCTCACGATCTGCGAACCGGACCACACCACGGTGTTGCTCGCCACGCCGCCGCCCTGGATCGATTGCACGCCGCCCCGCACGGCGCCGCCATAGGCCAGGCCGCCATTCTGCACCGCTTGCGTACCGCCCGACGATACGACAGTCGCGCTCGCCACGCCGTTCGCCTGCACGCTCTGGACGCCGCCCGAGATAACCGCCGCGCCTTGCGCCACGCCGCCGCTCCCGATGGTCTGCGTGCCACCGGAGACGACATCGTTGTATGAGGTGCCACCCGAAACGATGCTTTGCGCGCCGCTGCTGCCGATGCGGTTGCTATACGCGGCCCCGCCGGACGAAATGGTCAGGTTGCCGCCGCTCAGCACATCGGTGCTGGTTGCAGTCGATCCGGACGAAACAGTGAGCGAGCCGCCCTGCAGACTTGCGCCAGCGGTCGTTGCGCCGTCGCGCACCGTGACCGCACCGCCCGCGAGCACCGTCGCGCTGGTTGTACGTGCGTTCACGCCGGTGACCGTTTGATTGCCGCCCGCCGAGACCGTAGCACCGATGCTCGAACCGCTCACCACTTCGTTGCCGCCGGCCTTGATCTGCGTCGCCGAAGCATACCCATACACGCCGACGGTTTGCGATGCGCCGCTGCCGACGAACGTCAGGTTCGCGCGTCCGCTCGTCACGACTTCCGACGCGCCGCCCGCCAGCACGGTGCCGACGGTCGTACCGCCTTGTACATCGACGAGCGTTCCCGCCGCAGCCGCAGTGCCCGACGCCACCCCGCCGCTCACGATCAACGTGCCGTTGTTGAACTGCGTGCCGTAGGTCGTCCCTGCCGAAACGAGTTGCGTGCCGCCTGCGACGACGACGCCGCTGGTCGTGCCGCCTTGAACCGTTTCGGTCGCGCCTGCGGAGATGACCGTGCCGCTCGCAGTACCGCCGTACACTTGCTCCCGTGCGCCGCTCTGCAATTGCGTGTTGGACGTCACGCCCGTGCCCGTCACGGTAACGACGCCGCCCGAGTTGACGGTCGTGTTGCTCGTCAGCCCGCCCGAAGCGACCAGCGAGCCGCTGTTGTTGACCACCGCGTCGTTCATCACGCCGCTGCCGGTCGTTATACCGACGCCCGCCGAGTTGATCGTCACGCCCTGGGCCACGCCGCCCGACACCGTGACGAGTCCGCCGCTGCCCGCGGTCGTCGCGTAGGCCGTGCCGCCGTCGAGCACGGTCATCGCGCCGCCGTTTTCTGCCACCACGTTCGAGGCGACATTGCCGTTGATCGAGAACGCGCCCAGCCGGTTCGTGCCGTTGGTGATCGTCGCCGATGTGTTGGTGACGAGCGCGCCACCCGACGCGACGTTGACGGTATCGGCCGCGGCGCTGGCATCGACTTCGAGGCGGCCGGAATTGGCCACCGTCGTCGAGACTGCGTAGCCGCCGCCCTGTACGGTGGTGTTGCCGCCTGTGCCGATGGTCGTCGACGTCGCCGAGCCGCCGTTAAACACCGTCAGACTGCCGCGATTCTCCAGCACGAGATTCGATGCGACGTTGCCGACCACCGAGAACGCACCCATGCGGTCCGTGCCGTTCGTGATGACCGCCGAGGTATTGGTGATGAGCGCCCCGCCCGAGCTCTGCGCGACCTGGTTCGCTGAACCGCCCGCATCGACCTGGAAGATGCCTGCCGAATGCAGCGTGTTGCTCGCCACGCCGCCGCTCATCACTTCGAGATTCGCGGCGCTGCCGTCGAGCATGACGCCCGATGCATAGTTGTTCGAAACGAAGAAGGTGCGGCCTGAATCCGTGAGGCCGTTCGTGATCGTCGCCGATGTGTTCGTGACGATCTGACCACCCGCGCCCTGATGCACGGTATCGGCGGCGCCGGCCGTAGCGACCTGAAAGATGCCGCCGGCGGAGTAGACCGTGTCTTGCGCCGCGCCGCCCGAGAGCACCGTCAGATGACCCGTGCCGACGATCTGCGTATGCGAGGCGACCCCGTCTGAAATGGAAAAGCCCGTGCCATCCGTACGCGTGTTGACGCCTGCGAGCACCGTCGAGGACGTGGTTGCAACCAGTCCGCCGCTCGCCGCCTGTGTGACGCCAACTGCGGTTGCGCCCGAATCGATCGTGAGTGTGCTGCCCGAGCTGACCACGGCTGCCGTTGCGCTCGCGCCGGACTGCACATGGACCTGAGCGCCATTGAGTGCAACGACGGTGTTGGTCTGCCCCCCAGAAGTCACCAGTTGCGATGCATTCGTGCCATTGACCGTCGTGTTGTTGGCAACACCTCCTGCCAACACGGTGTCGGTCGAATAGGCGCCGACATGGGTGCCGGTTTCGACGCCCGCGACGCTCTGCTGTGCGTAGTACGTGCCATTGCCCGACAAAATCGAACCGCTTGCTGCGCCGCCGGCCGCGACGTTCATCGTAGCGCCGGCCAGCACGCTTGCTGCTGCGATCGACCCGCCGCTCGCCACCGAAACACTGCCCGCCGAGTTCACCGTGACGCCCGATGCCACGCCCGCCGTCCACAGCGACGTGCCGCTGTTCACAGTCGTTGCCGCCGCCGAGCCGCCCGCCGCTACCGACTGCTGTCCGCCCGACGTGAGAGTCGTGTTGCTGGCCACGCCGCCCGCCTGGACGTTTTGCAGCGCGTTGCTCGTGACGGTCGTGTAGTAGGCCGAGCCCGCCACGTTCTGCGTGCCGGCGCTTGTGACCAGCGTGTTGACCGCGCGCCCGCCCGCATCCACGTTCAATGTGCCGCCCAGCACCTGCGTGGTGCTCGCCACGCCGCCCGCCAGCACTTCGAGCTGGCTTTGACTGGCGAGCTTGATTCCGCTCGCAACATTGCCGCCGACGTTGAACGTCGAGCCGTCCGCGTTCGTGCCGTTGATCGTGCCCGAGGTCGTGGCGATAAGCACCGCGCCCGAGGTCACGGCAAGCCCCGTTACCGTCGCGCCTGCGGCGATCGTTTCGCGTGCGCCTGCCGAAACGGTCACGCCCGTCGAGCGCCCGCCCGACGCGACGTTTTGCGCGCCATACACGGTCGTGGTCGACGCGGAGCCGCCCCCGAGAACGTTTTGCGTGCCGTAGACCGTCGATGCATTCGCGTAGCCGCCGCCCGACACGTTCTGCGTGCCAGTCACGGATTCGCCGGTGACCGTGGTGCCGCTCGCAACCTCGGCGGTGTAGGCCTGCGCCGCAGGCATCAGGGAGGCCTGAAGTCCCAGCAGTGCGAACATGCCCGAGAGGAGGCGCGACAACCCGCGTCGGCGGCTACCGAACACATGCAGACAAAACTTGCGGCGATAAGTAAGCGGCTTCATTTCTTCGTGTTGGTATGAGTGCGGCCCTCACGCTCGTTGATGAAAGCGCGGTGGCAAAAAATGTTCGGGAGTCGCGGTCTGATCAGGAACAGTCGGCGGCGGTTTGCTTCAACCCTTCGCCGAAGCCGGGAATGCGCTGCAACGTGCGCTTCACTTGCTCGGGCGTGATGAGGCGCGTGCATTCGAACTGACGCGGGGTGTCCTTATGCCTTGGGCACCAGAAGAAGTCCTGATGATCGAAGCGATGACGCACGTCATTCCAGCAGCCCGTGCAGGCGTGGTAGTTGATGACGCGGTACGGCGTGGCGAACTCGTTGTTCTCGGCGGTGAAGCCGCTGATCATCGCGACTGGCGTATTGCATGCCCACGCGAGCCATGCGAGTCCGCTCGACAGGCCGACGAAGAAGTCGGCATGCTTGAGCCAGCGTGCGCGTTCCTCCAGAGGGCGATCACCGGTTTCGTCCTCCGCGCCGTGCGGGATATGGTTCCAGACGATGCCCGAGCCATGCGTCGCTTTCTGATCGATGCAGATGACGCGATACCCGGCATCCTTCAGGAACGCAACGATCTCGCGCCAGCCGGTCGGATGATTCCAGTACTTGCATTGCGTCGAGCTTTGCACCGCGATGACGACGTAGCGCTCCGCGATCGGCCGGGTGTCGTCCGCGAGCACGATGTCCGGGCGCATCTCTTCCGGGTCCACGCCGAGAATGTGACCCGCGGTGCGATGCAGCCCGACGTGCCGAAAATCGGCGGGCTGCCAGGTGTGCGCTTCATCGTCGAAGAACAGGCCGATGTTGTACGTCGCGTAATAGCGCTCCGGCTTCACTTCTTCGTGCGTGACGAACTCGATTTCCGGATAGGCGCGGCGAAAAAGCGGCGCGATCAGCGCGGACATCGCGCAGGTAAGCCTGCAGTGGTGCTTGCGCTGAAACTTGACTGCGTAAGGGAACCAGCCCATCAGGTCGCCTAGCGTGCCGACGGGAAACTGAATCAGCACCTCGCGATCGTTTGCGTCGAAACGATGAATGAATGCCGCATCGGCATGCTTGCCGCGGCTCTGGACTTCCAGTTCGAACGGGACAAAATACTTCTTTCCGCTTGCCACCGCGCCCACGCCGATATCCGTCTGGAACAGTACGTTGTTGGTCTCGTAATCACGCAGCACGACACGCCATTGGCCTTCGGGCAAAACTACGCGACAGCCGTCGTTAAAGTCGAAGCGCACGCCGTGCAAAGCCTCTTGCGTCGGCATGGGAGAGGGCAACGGGAACGGCGGTCTGGCCGCGATGTTCGCTGGTGCGGGGCACGGCGTGATAGGCGGCGTGAAGGTGATCGGCGCGACGGATGCCGTCGTTTCGGCTGCGGGAACGGCAAGAATATCGTGAGAAATCGAAGCGGTCATCGTGAACACGGAGTCGAGCTCTGAACCGGCGACCGTCAAGTCTAGCCGGGCTGATAGATAAGCCGCACACTCACGAGATGTGGCACGAAGCTGTCTACTCTCCGCTTAACGACAAGGATCTAAGCTACTGAAGCGCAAGCTCCCAAACAATTTTCGCAATGCTCCAAATCTAATCCGTAAAAATTGCCATCAATCGTCTGACGATTAAGACATGTTGTGGCAGTCAAACCAGGCGTCGAGTCGAAACTATTTGGGTTGTCGCTAGATACTCCAGTCGATACTTGTTTGATGCTATTGTTCACACACCGATTGACGATGTCGGAATGGCCGCTTTGCAACGCAGCCTCGAACACATTCTCGTCGGCCGCGCATGTAGAACGCGCGGGCTTTGGGCCACCGGCCTGGGCCGAAAGCCGCAGCTAACATGCGCGCTACATACCAGACAGTGTGTGATGGCGTATCTTGTACCCAGACGTCGAACAATTAACGAGCCGGTGTCTCATTCAAGATTACAGCGACGCGCTCAAGCAACGCGTTCATCACGAATGGCTTCGTCAGCACGTGAGCATTCCGATCGAGTTGTCGACTCAAAGCTCCCTGCTGCTGCGCATAACCCGTAATAAATAGCACCTTGAGCTCCGGCCTAAAAGCGCGTGCCTGTTCGACCATATCCAAGCCGTTCAATGTGGGCATGCCAATGTCGGTCACAACTAAATCAATTGGTGCTCTCGACTGCAGAACTTCAAGCCCCTCAACTCCATCGCTTGCTTCGGTGACCTTGTATCCCGCTTCGCGAAGCATCTCGGCCACCAACATACGTACCCCCGCCTCGTCGTCAACGAGAAGTAAATTCGTGGCCGTCGATAATTCGACAGTAGTTTCCGATGAGCTGGCATTATGGGTTGCGCATGGCGCCGCTTGAAGCTCAGGTAACCACAGGCTTACCGTAGTCCCCTTCCCCGCGACCGTATTGATAATGGCTTGTCCCTGCGACTGACGCGCGAAGCCGTAGACCATGGACAGGCCAAGTCCAGTCCCTTGTCCCATCGGCTTAGTGGTAAAAAATGGATCGAAAGCACGCGCTGCAACGTCAGGCGTCATGCCTTCTCCGTTATCGCTTACGGCGACCGAGACATAATCGCCAACTGCAAGTCCTAAGCGCTTGGCGTGCTGTTCACTGAGGGTCGTGCGATCGGTCGTAACGTCGATTTGGCCGTCGTTGGGCATAGCGTCTCGCGCATTGATGCAAAGATTCAATAGAGCATTTTCGAGCTGCGGCGCGTCGCACAACGTCAACACCGGATCGGCATGTAATGTCGCCTTAAACCTGATTGACGGGCCAATAGTGCTCTTGACCAAGTCTGATATCTCGAGCACCAGCCTATTGATATCCACCGGCTTTGGATCAAGCGTTTGCTGGCGCGAGAACGCTAGCAAACGGTGCGTTAATGCGGCCGCTTTCTCGGTGGCGCCTGAAACGTTATCTGCGTAGCGTCCAAGGTTCGTCACGTCCCCGTGCCGGATCCGCAGTTTGATCAATTCTGTGTTCGAGCTGATGATTTGCAATAGGTTATTGAAGTCGTGGGCGAGACCGCCGGTCAACTGACCAATCGCCTCCATCTTCTGCGACTGGCGCAGCGTTGCCTCGACGTCCATCAATGCTGTTGTGCGCTCATCTACGCGTCGCTCTAACTCTTGTGCGGAGAGTTTGAGCTCAAGCAAGTGTGCACGCGTTTCCTGCTGTCGCGTGCGTGCCCTGACGATACCGCGTGCTGCACTTTCGAGATCCTCCCGGCGCAGCGGACGGGCCAGCAGGGTGACGTTGCCCAGGCTCTCGAAGAGCATCCAGCGCTTGCGGCTGCTGGCGCGGTGTCCGGCAACGGTCAGAATGATGACAGGCAAATCGGACCAGACTGGTTGTTGACGGAGCGCATCAGCAAGCGACATCTCATCGATTAGCGCCTCTTCGGCGACAAACAGTCCGGCAAACGTAGAGCCGTCATCTTCTGATAGGCGCGCACCAAACTCGTTTAGAGTGTCAAGGATGCTCGTCTTGAGATCTATCGCATTGATCGTTTGAGAGATCGTCTTTGCATCGATCCCGGATGGCGCACAAATGGCGATCGAGCCCGCAGAAGGACTAGCGTATGTGTTCATTGCGCGATTGGCCGGTCAATCGTTGGGGTTTAGATACAACAGTTCCTCACCTGCGCCTGTGTAATCAGGCACGCCTGTAAAGATGCCGCGTAACGCTGACAATTCTGGGCCTAACTGCATGCCCGTAGACGAAAGCCGATATTCATGGATTGACAGATCGTGAGCGCCTGTACGGCGCTTGACGATAGCCAATGCGCGACGTAGCGTGCCCGCGGCTTCGAAGAAGCGGCACAACACTACCGTATCACTCAGAAAGCTAAGATCGATTGGATTTTCGACGTCGCCCACGACGCCTTGCTGTGCGAGGATCAGAATTGTGACAATGCCCCGCTTATTGAGATAGCTCAGCAACTCGTGCAAATGCAAGATCAGGGACTGCTCCTCGGGCATTGTACTCAGGTATGAGTTGATGCTGTCAATCACAACCACGCGAACATCGCGATCTTCGACATCCCGTCGAACCTGCCAAACGAATTCCCCCGGGGAGATTCGTGAGGGATTCATGCGTCGCCAATAGAACTTCTCTGCCCGCATTGCCTCGGCTGGACTAAGGCTCAGAGACTCGTTGCGCCGCTCGAACGTTTCGTAAGTCTCGTCGAACGAGAAGAAGCTTGCTGACTCACCGCCGCGTGTGGCGCCAAGCGCATAACTCATCGCAATGGTCGACTTTGCTGCCCCCGAAGGACCAATCAGCATGGTTGTCGTTCCGCGGTCTAATCCCTGCGAAAACACATTGTTCAAATCGTCAAAGACGCTCAAAAGCGGTTCGCCCTGCACATTGCTCTCATGCTCTTCGGCAATGAGACTAGGAAATACCAATATTTCGCCAGTCACGATGGCATAGTCATGCCACCCACTCTGAAAGTTGACGCCACGCATCTTGGCGATGCGCACGCGGCGTTGCGCAGCCCCGTAATTTCGCTCTAACAGGCGCAAAGACAGCACGCCATGCACGAAGCTATGCAGGTCGCCTTTGTCGTTCTCCGTCAGATCATCCAAAAGCAGCGCCGTGGCTTTTCCGCCTTGTAGGAAGCGCTTGAGGAACGTCATCTGCAGGCGGAATTGCAGACGGTCCTGTGCGAGCATTCGCACTTCCGATATGCTGTCGATAACAATGCGATCTGGCTTCGACTTAGCAATCTGATTTGTTAATTGCTCGATAGTCTTCCCGAATTCTACTTCCGTCGGGAACAACACAGTTTGCTGTCGCTCAGGACGAGCCTCTTCGGGAATCAGTTCAAAGAATTCGATGCCGTCGGTACTCCATCCATGTGTGCTCGCAGTAGTGACAAGTTCCTCGACCGACTCCGATAGTGTGACGTACAGGCACCGCTCGTTGCGGGCTAATCCATCAAGCAGAAAACGCATGCCAAGCGTGGTTTTCCCAGTCCCCGGTGCACCTTCGACCAGATGCAACCGATTCTTTGGTAGACCGCCCCTCAAAATGACATCTAACTCAGGGATCCCGGTTTCAATGATTGGAAGTTTGGAGTGGTCAGCCATACTGATACGCCTCGGGCAAGATAAATTGGCAAGCCCCGCAAGTTATGGTCCTACGAAAACACCCACGGCGTTCGAAGGCGGTTGTCGATACGACCCGCCGCCCTTCTTCTTTTTGTTAAAGCAGCAAGTGGATCGCGTCTGCCGTGTCATCGTCGAGACACGATTTTTCACCCTACGACTTCCTCTTATGGCCGCGGCATACGTCTCGAAAGTACTGATAAAGGGAGGCCGGTCTTGGCTTCACACACTGAACAGTCGGACGGCTCGACGTCCATTTGCTGCCTACTACGGCATTCGAAACGCACCTAAGTGGTTAAGTTGCAAAGGCAGATAACTGGTTAAGGTAAGAAAGACGCCTCGTTCAGCGCAGGGTGGGCCAGCGTGACTGTCTTTTTGAACTTTATGGGCCTGCCGCACGAATCCCGGCACGGCAATAAACTGTCATTATTTACCGATTTTGCTGCCACTTAACCATAAACCTCGCATACGAATGGTCAAGCCTGCTGGTAACAAGTCAAGACGCAAAAAAAGCCGACCTGTCAGGTCGGCAAAAAGGTCCCGGCCTTTCCGAGAAGTCGGACCAGAACCTGAGAGGAGGAAGAACAGGTCCCTTACTTAGTGGACACAACCAATATATCGTTTTCGTATGATAATTATACAGTGCCCTGGATGTTATAGAGGCGTTACAATTTTGTACGTACCGCGATGCCTTTTGAGGGGCTAGGCGTCTCGCTGCTTACAACATTGTTGCTTAGCTGCCCGCGCAATCGCTTGTAGTACTCGCCTCCGGTTGTGAAAGACAGCACGCGCGTCGCCTGCAGACGATGTTGATATCACAGCGATTTAATTCCAAGCTCGTGAAAGCTGTCTTGAGTAAGACATTCGTTTTCAATAGCAGGCGACGCAAGTGTATCGATTGCTTGGTTATTCCATGCACGAAGGAATGCTGCAAACCGGGCAGGGGCCAATGGTCGACTTATGAAGTAGCCCTGGGTACTCGTACATCCCTCTAAAACAGCGAATGCATATTGTTCAGCCGTTTCGACCCCTTCCATGGTCACCAGCAAACCTAGGCATGTACTCATGGTAATGATAGCTCGAGCGATAGCAACGCTTTCCGCGTCCAGTGGAATCCCTCGCACAAACGATCGATCGATTTTCAACCGGTCAAAAGGAAATTTTCGAAGATAACTAAGAGATGAATATCCGGTTCCGAAGTCATCCATCGAAACCCGAACTCCCATACTACGTAGACGGTTGAGCGCTTCAAGAGTTGATCCACTTTCGGTAAGCAACACCCCTTCGGTAACCTCAACCTCAAGGCGTTGGGCAGAGATATGGCCATCTCGTATGGCCGATGCCACTACCGAGACGAGGGATTGATCAAGAAACTGAGCCGGCGAGAGATTAACAGCAACACCAATCTCAGCCGGCCACGTCGACGCTTCAGCGCACGCGGTGCGCAATACCCAGGCTCCAAGCGGCACGATAAGCCCAGTCTCTTCAGCGAGACCGATAAAAGTAGCCGGTGCGATAAGGCCCTGCGTTGGATGGCGCCAACGCACTAAAGCCTCTGCGGACGTGATGCGCCCGGTCGAGGTGTCAACAAGGGGCTGGTAGTGCAGTTCGAGATGTCCTTCGGACAACGCCGCTCGCAGTCCTGCCTCTAGGGTCTGCCGCTCTTGAAGTCTGTCGTGTAGAATTTTTCGATAGCGTCGAAATGTGCCCTTGCCTTCGCTTTTTGCTAAATACATAGCAAGGTCGGCGTTCCTCAACAGCGATGTCGCATCTTTTCCATCTTCTGGAAATAACGCCAGCCCGGCGCTGGCACCAATATGGATAGTTTTCCCGTCAGGTCCGAAGGGTCGAGCGCTCAACTCCTCGATGATCTCAGCTGCGACATCGACGGCCGTTATGACGCTTGCTTGCCCCGTTAGCATTACGATGAATTCATCGCCGCCTAGCCGCGCAACCACACCCTTCTCTTTTGCAACTGACAACAGACGAAGAGAGACCTCTTGGAGGACGATGTCACCGACTGCATGCCCAAACGTGTCGTTCACTATGTTGAAGCTATCAAGATCGATCAACAGAATTGCAAGCTTTTCTTCCGAGTGTCGTGCAGTCGACGTATAGCGTTCAAGCAACTCCGTGAACTTCGTGCGGTTGTGCAAGCCGGTTAGCGGATCGACAAACGCCAGCCTACGCATCTTTTCCTCGGTATGAAGCCGTTCCCGCTGGTCGCGTACAGCAATCACGGTTTGCACCTTGTGCCCAAGCGGGACGTTGGAGCGCAGCACGCGCACTGGAATGACAGTCCCGTCAACACCAAAAAGGTTCGCTTCGCGCTCTTCGTGTTCAGCAAGATCAATGAGTTCAAGCCCTGGCAGGATTCGAACGATGTCGCTCCCCGTAAGATCGTCTTGGTTGAAACCGGATAGGCGTTCAATGCTTTTATTAGCCGCTATGATCAAATCATTTTGAGTGATCAGCAACCCCTCAAGCGCCACGTCGGCGAGGTCGCGCAACCTCTTACGGTCTTGGCGAATTCTGGCTTTAGCGGCGAGATCGAAGCGCCAACCCAGAAGTGCCAGTGCGATAAGGGCCAGTGAGATCCCCGCAACGATTGGAGTAATGGTTTGAGGAGCAACAGCGTCCGCCGGAAACTCAACGCTCGAATCTTGCGCTAAAGTCATTGCCGCCATGCCGCAAAAATGCAGTATCGTGATTCCCAAAAGCATCGACGGCGCGCCACACATCTGCAGAAGGCGACTTCGGCTTGCAACAGCCACCATGGACAGGCCGAAGATCGGCAGGCTGACTATAATCGACGGAATAACGAGCCCGAGGTTCCATCTAATCGCTCCTTGCACCAAGTAAGCGCTCTGCCCAATGTAGTGTAATGCGGCAACGCCCACGCCGATGATCAACCCGGCGATAAACTGCCGGGGGCCACGCTTACTGTTAATGGAGACTGCTACGCCGCCGCCAATGCCCAGAATGGCACATGTGAGCGAGACCGCTGTGAGGACAGGCTCAAAGGCCACCAGCATGTTTGGCTGATAGGCCAGCAAAACGATGAAGTGCGTTGCCCAAGCGGTGCAGCCGCTTGCAATCACGCTCGTCAGGCCCCACTGCGTGCGACCGACGCCCGTTGAACGCGCAGCATGTCGGGCAATAGCGAATGAAGCATAGATACCCACAGCGCACACCAACCCAGCAAGGAGCATGACGTGGCGATCGTGAGTCGCTACGATGCATTCGAAGACTTGCGCGACTAAGGAGTGCCGCATTTGATCATGCATCCCTCATCCTCTCTATCGATGTTGTCTCACGACGTTAAGTTGGCAACGCAGGTACGCGCAACGTCTGGTCGATTACTAGGAATTGCCTTCAGCGAGCTATCCATTGCCAGGGCGTCCCTATGCAAAAGCGGACGTCGGCGCAACCGTTCTCTCATGTCAGCTGCAGACAGGGGCTGGTCAAAAAGGTATCCTTGTCCGACCTTACAGGCGCTCTGTATGAGAAACTTTCGCTGTTCGTCCGTCTCGACGCCCTCAGCAAGAATATGAAAGCCTAGGGCGTGTGCAAGGGTAATCACCGCCTTGATGATTGCCTCGCCTCGTGGCGCCACCCCAATCGCCTGAACGAATTTTTGATCGATTTTGATTCGATCTATATCGAAGCACTGCAAAGAGGCGAGGCTGGAATATCCAGTTCCAAAATCATCAATGGCAATAGATAGTCCAATTTCTTTAAGGCTTCTGAGTGCTTGCTCAGCAACTTCGATATCGCGTATTAACGCGCCCTCGGTAAGCTCGATTTCCAACAAATGCGGCGCAAATCCGTGCGAATGCAGCGAACGCTTAATCATCGATAAGAAGTTTGGGTTTTCCAGCTGCACGGGAGAAACATTCACGCTTACTCGAATCGGCGGTAGCCCTGTTGCTATCCACAGCTGTGCTTCTTCAATCGCCTGATTCAACACCCACTCGCCAAGCGTATGAATCAGACCATCGGACTCGGCAATAGGTACGAAAGCAGCGGGGGAAACGTTCCCGAGCACGGGGTCTTGCCACCTTAACAGGGCTTCGACTCCGACGATCTCTCCGGACACCATATCGACCTGCGGTTGATAATGCAGCTTTAGGGCCTTGTTCGAAAGGGCGTTTTGAAGGCGCGTCGTCACTTCGAGACGCTTCGCGGCAGCTAAATGCAACTGCTCATTGAAATGTTCTATCCGATTGCGCCCTGCGGCCTTCGCTGCATACATCGCGACATCTGCTCGACTCAGAAGCGCTTGGGGATTGTGACCATGATCAGGAAATGTGCTAATGCCAATACTGGCACGCACGTGAATTCTCTGCCCAGCCAGAGAGACCGGTTCATTTATCTCGTCGATAATTTCCTTGGCCAGCGCCCGGACAGCCTCCGCAGGCGAACGCACCGAGACGATGACGAACTCGTCTCCTCCATAGCGAGCAATGTCTTCAGTGGCCTGATCGGTCGCCTCTTTCAGTCGAGCCGCGATAATTGTTAGGAGTTGATCCCCAACGCGATGGCCGAGCGAGTCGTTGACAATTTTGAAATCGTCTAGATCGATAAATAGGACGTTGAGCAAATGACTTGGATCTCGTACATCAAGTCGCAGGGCCAGTTGTGAGTTAAGAGTGCTCCGATTCAGCAGGCCAGTTAACGGATCCTGTTCGCTAAGGCGTCTTAACGCTTTTGATCGCTCGGCTAGCTTGAGTGCGGTGCGGTAGCTAGCAAAGCCTAACGACAAGGGATACACCACTAACATCGGCAAACAAGCCAACAACGTTGTTGCGTCAGGAATCCACTGCGGCTCGACCCGCGAGCCGAATGTCACCGCGCCGGCTACCGTCCCTAATACACAAAGCAACGACCCTTTAGCCAATTGGCGCCAGCCGCCTGCGGCAACGTTGTTCATCATGAACATCAGCAGTACAAGCGTACTAGGAAGCCACGTGAAATTCATCACCGCGACGGATGTTCCGCTCACGAAATCGTCCAAATACATATTCAGACGCTCCGCGTGAGCGGGGTCGCGAGACCGACATGCGAGACGGTATGCGACGTGAGGCCAGACAACGCAATAGACTGCAATGTAGGCCTTCGCAATATCCGAAGAATGCTCACGCCATAGGATCATCTGGACAAAGACAAGCCCTAGGGTCAGTCCAACCGTTCGTAGCGCGTACGCGCGCCGGGCGAAGCCGAGCCCACGCACGGGATTCGATTTGCGAGCATTCATTGTGGTACGTCCATTAAGGGACGAGTTTGATCGGAATCAGAACGCCTGCCATTCGTCCATAACGGACTGCGTCATGCGGACAGTTTTCAAGATTGGAACAGCCATCGGCATGCCATTGTTGAACGCTTTAGAGCGCAATTCGGGTGCCTTTTTTCGGGGTGGAATTGTCCGACTCACTTCTTCCGGCCTGCCCGCATCAGTTTGAGGAGTGCTTCCAAGCTTGAAGACCGACACTAGGTCACGTAGCGCGCTCGATTGCTGCGCCATGGACTGCGCCGCGGCGCTCGCTTGCTCAACCAGCGCTGCATTCTGCTGTGTGACCTCATCCATCTGAGACACAGCGACATTCACTTGTTCAATACCAGTGTGCTGCTCTGACGAAGCAGCTGAGATCTCTCCCATAAGGTCTGCTACTCGCTTAACTGATTGCACGACTTCGTTCATTGTCCGCCCAGCCTCGTCAACAAGATCAGAGCCAGCATTTACTTTGGCGACCGATTCGCCTATGAGATCTTTGATCTCCTTCGCCGCTGTGGCACTTCGTTGGGCAAGCGTGCGAACCTCACCTGCAACTACGGCGAAGCCTCGTCCCTCTTCGCCGGCCCGCGCAGCCTCCACAGCCGCATTGAGCGCAAGAATATTGGTTTGGAAAGCTATGCCCTCGATCACGGAGATGATCTCCGCGACTTTTTCGGAGCTCGCACTGATGTCTTTCATTGTGTCAACGACGCGGCTTACGGCAGCACCACCTCGCGCCGCCACCTCCGAAGCGTTCGCAGCAAGCGTATTTCCTTGCTGCGCATTCTCCGTGTTCTGTTTGACCGTCGAGGTCAGCTCTTCCATGCTAGCCGCTGTTTCTTGAAGCGAGGCCGCCTGCTCCTCCGTTCGCTGACTGAGATCGGTGTTCCCCGCTGCAATCTCAGCGGAGGCTGTCGCAATACTTTCGCTGCCGTTTCGGACGCGGCCCACGATGTCGACCAGCCGCTCATTCATGTTGCCGAGAGCTCGAAGCAATGCACCCGTCTCATCCTTACCATCGTCTACGATGGTTGAGGTCAAGTCACCCTGGGCGACAGTCTCGGCAACCTTGAGCGACCGACGAATCGGCGTAACGATCGAACGCGTAATGAGTAACCCGACCGCGACGCTGAGTACGATTGCCAATGCAATGAGAATCGAAGTGAAAACCAGTGTTCGCTGATAATCGATGGCGGCTGCTCCAGCCGCTTCGCTCGCGCCTTTTGTATTGAGCGCGACGTCACGGTCGATCAGCGCAGAGACGGTTGCGAACAACGGCGCAGATTCATTAGCCGCAATTTCGCGGGCCTCAGTAAAATTCTGCTCGCCGGCGTCGTTCAATGCATTGATCTTATTGTCGGCGACCAGATACGCCGCCCACGCCGCGTTAAATGCGTCAAACAATTGCTTTTCTTCAGGATTCGAAATCAGCGAGGGGTATTTAGCGAGTGCACGATTGAGTGTCGCTAGGCCATCTTTGCGCTTTTGCACCTGCGCAGATTTCTCCTGCGGACTCGTCGCCAGAAGTGCGCCCATGGAGCCCCGCCTTACTGCGTTTGTCGCGGATTGGATCTCCCCAAGCGTGAGCACGCTTGGCATCCAATCGTTAGCCAGCTCATCCGTTCCCTTATAGACACGAGAAACTTGAAATAGGGCAAGTCCCCCGATCAAGCAAAGAGAGAGCAACGTGATGCCAAAGCCGATACCAAGCTTCGCCCCGATTTTAATATTTCTCAACGTTTTCATAGAAGGCCTTGTTGTCGTTTCGGCGAGTGAGTTACAAGGGCATCGTCCAGGAAGGACGACTTCGTACGCCGCGCCATGTTTTGCCTTACGGCCGCGCGAGGACAAACTTTAATTTTTCCGAATTTTCGATGTCGCTCGAGACGTTACGACGTCAGAAGAAAATGCCGATTTGCAGATCGGCTAAAAATTCCTGATTCGTGGGAAACAAAGCAGGTCGAGACCGGTGACATTGCGACACGGCCAGCTGATGAGCAAGCTTCTAATTTTGCCGAATCCAGTGGTGCAGTTTGCACTTTTTCTAGCTAGTCATTATTCTGAATACTCAACCGAAGCCCTCAGGAGCTCAGAAGCAATGGAAAGCGATCCCATTTTGACCACGCGCCAAGCGGCGGAAATACTAGGTGTGTCAGTCCGCACCGTGCAAACTTGGGTGGAGGAAGGTGCTATCGAGTCTTGGAAAACGCCTGGCGGACACCGACGCGTTCGCAAGAGTGCCGTGGCTGCGCTGCGTGCGCGACGAGTGGTCGCACCAACGCAGACCTTGCACACGGTGCTCGTGATCGCAAGCGAAGCAGCGGCGAAGCGATGCAGTGAAAGCATCGCTGACCTACACGCTATCCGGGTCGCCGTTGTCCATGACGCGCTGTTTGGTTTGATCGAGGCAGGGCATCAGACGCCGTCTGCGCTAGTGTTAGAGGTTGATCGCCTCGACTGGGAACGGATCGCCCTACTCAAGCGCCTTCTCGCATCGCCTAGGCTCTCCGATTCGCGTGTGGTCGTCTTGTCGACCCTGACTCCCGAAGAATTTAAATTTGATCTCGGTGATGCTCAGATACGCGTAGTTAGCAAGCATGCGAGTAACGACGAGTTGCGAGCCGCGATCGCGCCACATTACAAAGCCGCGACAAACAAGGCGCTGACTCAAGAACATGCGCGTTTGCAGGCTTTGGCTCGAACGCATCTAGTGGACAGCCCGCGGCAGGAAGAATTCGACGCGATTGTCGCAATGGCAGCAAGCGTCTTAAAGGCGCCAATTGCGCTGATTACGCTCCTTACGGCTGAAAAACAATGGTTCAAAGCGCGGTTCGGCCTTGATGTCCAAGAGACGCCCAGAGCAAACGCATTCTGCAATTACACCATTGAGCAGCAAGACGTGTTCGTTGTAGAAGATGCAGCCTTAGACGAGCGCTTCAGTGCCAATCCCCTTGTCACAGGCGATCCTAGAATTCGATTCTATGCTGGGGCACCAATAATCGACTATGAAGGTTTCCCGCTTGGCGCCCTCTGCGTCATCGATCGTGACCCGCGAAGATTCAAAACCTCGCAAGTGACGACGCTGCGCACTCTTGCGGCCCTTCTTGCGGACAAAATAAATTTGCACGCCCGCGATAGACAACTCAGATGGGCCAAGAGTGGCTGACGGGATTGCGCTCCTCCCGAACGTCATCAACTTTTTTGTCAAGTCATGCAGGGTGCGGAAGCGAGCCCGCGTTGGCGGCTATTCGCTGAATAAGAATGTAAGAGTTAAGATGACCTGCCCCCGGTTTCAGTACGAAGCGGAATAGCCATCAGGGACCTCGCTTTGTATACCCGGAGGGACCAAGAGATACTTGCCGCCCTGCCCCTTGTCCGCCCCGGCAGGCCGACATCGCCACACCATGTATGCCCTTCCGCTTGCGGCCCACAGATCGGCCTTTGGAAGAAATCGTCGAGGATGTCCTGCAATCCGGGCGGCACCTCGATCAAGATCGGACCGTCCTTCGCAAGGTCAAGATAGCCCAATGCGTAGATCACATCCGAATTCGGCGTGGTATAAGCGTCTTTGCATCGAGACGATGTTTGAAGATCGGCAGAACGTTGTAGCCGGCGCCAAACTTTTGCTCCGAGCCTTCCTTCATTGCAAAGACGCTCAGGGCGGGAAGTGTCCACAGATAGACCTGCACAGCCCTTTGGAAAAGCCACTCGTCCTGCAAGGGTTGAACAAATTTCGTTGCGGGGTAGCCGCCTGGAAAAGGTAGGTTGGCAAGTTCGCTGTAGTGCGGTGATTGACCGTAGGCGATGCTGCTTGCGACAAGTGCTACTGCGCATACAGTCAGGCGAAGTCGAAGGTTCATTGCGTTCTCGCTTTTGAATTGGTCATTGCGTTGCTTGAACTGCGGGCGGAGTCCACGTTCCAGCAAGCACGGCAGGCTCCGGCCAATAGGCACGAACATACAACGAGAAATCCTCATTCGCAGGAGACGACAACCAATTGGCCCGCTTTTCTCCCTCTGGCGGCGTACTTTGAATGTAAATCGTGAGCGTGCCGTCAGTATTGAGCTTTAGGTCCTCGTTCTTTGTACCTACCGAATACCGCTTGATTTCGTTCGGAGCGAAGAAGTGATGAGCGTTGTACAACGTCAATGACCAGAAACCCTTGACGGGCGGTGTCGAGCCTTTTGCAAAACGTCACGGTGTATGCGCGTGAGCCATTCAACCGCTGGCCGGACGCGTCGTTGTCGAGATAAAGTACTTGGTCTCATTGCTCTTGTTGACGAGAATGTTGGACCTTGCCACAGCGGTACGGGTGAAATAGTCTGTTCCGAATGCTGCGCCGTTGCTGATCGTATTCCAGTGGTTTGCCAGCGGCTGACCGAAACTTTTGAAGTTAAGCAACGGAGAAATGACCTCCGCCTCCGCTTTCTTGCTCTCGTCGACGATCGCTGACTTGATAGCTGGGTCTCGTTGAGCGGCCATGAGCAAGCCCTTGACCTGAGCGTACAGTGCTGACTCACCAGGCATCGGCGGTGCCGCTTTTAAGACAAGCGGAAGTTCGTTGACCTGCCCCCGGTTTTAGTACGAAGTGGAGTTAGAGTCCGAGGTTAATAATTCCTTCGCTTCGTGCGCCCGCGCGAATTGCATCGGCGCCAGATAACCGAGCGAGCTGTGGGGCCGCTCAGTGTTGTACTCGATACGCCATTCCTCAATCAAATGCCTGGCATGGCGCATGGAAACGAACCAGTGCTCGTTCAGGCATTCGCCGCGGAATCGCCCGTTGAAACTCTCGATGTAAGCGTTTTCCACGGGCCTGCCGGGCCGGATGAACGACAGCGTAACACCCGCCTCATAAGCCCACGCATCCAGCACCTTACCAGCGAACTCCGGACCGTAGTACATGCAGAATGCCAGCCATCGGTGTAAGGAGCATCCTCCGGATTGTCTGTTCACCACCGGAGAGAACGAAATGGCTGAGGAACTTCCCTTGAATCTGGTTGCAATTGATGTCGGTCGCTACTGGAATGCTGTGCTGATCGAACCAGCAGGAGGCAAGAAGCAACGCTTCCGGATGGCCAACAGTGCAGCAGATTTTGAGCGGCTGCTGAGCTTCCTTCAAGCGCTACGCGGCAATTGCCGCGTAGCGCTTGAGCCCACTGGCGACTACCACCGACCGCTGGCCAACCGGCTGTTACGGGCCGGACATGATGTCGTCAGCATAAATTCGGTGGTGCAGGCTCGCTACCGCGAGGCGCTGTTCAACTCATGGGATAAGAACGATCCGAAGGACGCGCAGGTGATCCTGGAGA
>NZ_JALQDA010000056.1:0-22923 GCF_023631485.1 Caballeronia sp. GAFFF2
ACAATCGACACCGCGCAACGCCCGACCTTGCCGAATCGGTCACGTTCCCGAAATCGGCGGTCACGTTCGCCGAAATATGCACAAAGCAATCGCCAGCAAAGTGCCCCACCGAACACAAAGCTCGCGGCGAAGACGCCCGTATAGAGCAGCCATCCGCTTTCCGTTGGTACGGGGAGTGCCGGTTGTGCTTCGATGACCGTTCCAGCACGGACACCGCCCATGTGCTCATGGGCACAAAACTGTTCTGCGAAAGAATTGCCGGTCAAGGTACGTGGTCCGTTTGGCCCGCAAAACTCATCGGCATGAGCGACGGGAGCAACGGTTAAGAATGCAGCGACAATTAGCGCTTTCATTTGCTCATGCTTCTGCGGATGAACCCGCCCACGACAAGCGCGGCGAACAAGCCGACACACCAGGTCCAGTTAACCGGATGATCCTGCGGTTTCAACGAGTTCACTAAGACGGCTGTCGGAATGTTCTCTATGGCGATTACCCCGATTTGAGATTCGGGCAGGCGTTGTATGTACGATGCTTTCGAGCCGTCTGCGTAAGTCCAGGTGTTGCCGGTATGGGCGATGAGCGCATCATCCAGCGGCCCAGTGTCAGGCAGCACGACCGGCTTAGGCGCAGCAATGAATGCTTGGCTAACGCGTCCGTCTTGAACGGTCAGGCTGATTACGCCTTGCGCCCATGCCGGTCGGGTCTGTGGCTCCAAATCTGCGACGCCAGATGACACGGAGCGCGTGTCAGGAATCGAGGAAAGCGGCTGTGAAAGGTCGTGGCCTAGCAGCACTGCACTATGCACACCAGTTGATGCCAGGAGCGCAGTCATTACGACGATTGATTTCATGCTGCCTCCTTTGACCTCATCAGTACCTCAACCTGAAACTCCAGCGAAGAGATTTGATCGTCGATCTTCCGGTTTTGTGCAGCAATTTCACGAATGCTCGATTCGATGTCTCGCATCGTCCAGTCGATACAAGTTGATAAAATGAAATCAGCCATGTTCGTTTGCCTCTCAAACGGGTGTGGTTAGGTGCGCGTCATGTGTCCAGCACGACGCGCGCCGCCTCTTACTCGAACAACTTCTCTACTTCAGCAAGCAAAATCTGATCGTGCAGTACGCTAATTTGTGCGGCCAACAGCGCATTGCGTCGGTAAGCGAAGCAATGCGGGGCAGGGTTGATTCAGGCGTCTGCAAATATGTCAAAATGCTCATGGCGAAAACTCCCTGATAGTTTTTGCTGCATTAATGACGGCTGGAGCGCTCGAACGCTCTGGCCGTCGCCTTTTCAGCCTTTCGGCTTAAAATTCGTGATGAATTCGTAGGTCGCGCGCCGAATTAGCTCCGCTACTGTTGCGCCCGTTTCCTCCGCAATCTGGCGCAACTGTGCGGCAATATGTGCGGGAATGTTGACGTTGAAGCGCTCCATCTAATCCTCCGTTCGTATGTCCATAAGTTTTACGCACGTCTGCGTGCGTATACAACACAAATATGCACTACTAATGATGAAGGTGTTGTAAGCCGGCACTAGTAAGTGCATACGCACTGATCTAGAATAAGGGTAAGCAAATCAATGACTTGGAGAACTATACCGCCCCGCAAGGCAAGCGGTTATCAATGACGATTTGAGGCGCGAGTAAGAAGTTTTTGAAGGTGAGCTTTTGCAGGACCATAGGAATGCAACAAAGCCAGGCCAGGTGGCGTTGCACACCGTTAGCCCGAGATCGGCCAATCGAGGGTGCGGAAGCTATCGATAGCTGGCCGCTGACGAGCGGCCCCCTAAAGGACAGAGGCAATGAGATTTGCAGCAGCGGCACTATTGACGGTCACGGCGGCGGCATGGGCAGATGAGCCTCCTGTGATCGTCGCAACGATGGGTCAACGCGTGACGGTGAAAGTACCCGCACAACAGACAGTCATACTTGATTGCTCTCCAGCGAAAGGCACCGTGGCAGATGTGATTGGCCTAGATGGCGTTGCCGCGATCAACGCGCGTATCGCGCAGATGAACGAGGCTGCAAAGCCGAAGCATCGCTAACGGAGGCCACATGAGCTTGCTTGAATCGTTCTTCGACGTTGGCGCAAGTCAAGCGCCAGTTCTCTTCGGCGTCACCGATGACGAACCCGAGGCCAGCCGCCGTCGAGACAAAGATCGTGGACGTGGGCGAGGCCGGGTTGACCCAGACGCAGAGCCAATGCAGGCGTTTGAAGCTGCGCTCAGTGCGGCTGATGTGGATTGTTATCGCCGTCAGCTTGCGTTTCGTCGCCGCGCGTGGCTAACGGATGAGCAGCGGGACCCTTTAACCGCGTGTTTTGTCGCGAGCGTGTGAACATGCAAATCAATTTGAGCGGCGCGACATGGGATGCACTTCTTGATCGCGTGATCGAAGAATACTTGACGAGAGGCCAAAGCGAGATGCCTTTCCCAAACCATTCGCAGTGCTCGTTCGAACTTCCTTATGTAATCTTGCGACGAGACAGCCAGGAGATCGGCCGCTTCGAATTCCTGGCCATTAATTTGAGTGATCAAATTCACTTTGAAACAAGAGACCTGACGAAATATCCCGAGGTGCGCCCTGTGACGAATTCGACTGTCTGGGGCCGCCATGCGCATTAAATATTTGATCATCGTCGCGGCTTTAACACTCTCCGCCTGTGGTACTCCGCCCCCGGCTGCTCAACAATGCCAGACGTTCATTTTTGCAAACCAATGCGTCAACACTCGGTTGTCTCAGGAAGAATGGATCGCGGAGTTGCATCGACACCCGAGGCATGCGGAGTGTGCAGGGCAACCGGTATTGTCGGGCTATGACGCGCTGATGATGTGCGAGTCGAGCATGTCAGGAATCGATCAGCTTGGTTCGATGCCAGCCGGGATACCCGCACCCAGCGTGATTGTTGTCGCCCCGCGTGGATGGTAGAGGAGTAGAGATGGCATTCAATCCGAAATCGCTGGCGAACCTTGACGCTGGCCGCGCTAAGGGCCGCAAGGGTGTATTGAACAAAACGACTGCTAGCGTCAAGAGCGCATTGACAGAGGCATTCGAACAGCTTGGCGGTGTCGATGCACTTGTTCGCTGGGGCAAGTCCGACCCGGCCGCCTTCTATTCGATTTGGTCAAAGATGCTGCCGGCCGAAGTGCGCGCCGAAGTCAACATCAACGACGGTTTGACGGCGGCAGATCGTATCGAAGGTATCGCCGCTCTCTTGCGGGCAGTTGGCAAGCCGGTCGAAGGCGCGACCGATGTAGAGTACCAGGAGCGCACATGACTTTAGATGATATTCGGGCAGCAGTGGGCCGCATGGATAGCGCGCAGCTGGCCGCGCTCGATGAGCTGTTGCAGGCGCCGGATGATGCGTTGCCGCTCGTCGTGCTTGATGAAGATCGAGACGTTGCGCTGGCGCGATACTTCCAAACAAATGAGTATCTGCCCGCTACCACGATTTACGTGAGCTTTGAGTCAGCAGAAGCGGCCGTTGGTGGCAGCATCAAAACGGAACGGGCGTCGCGGCTGAATGAGCTGTTGAACCGACGACGATAGCCGCGCGGCGCAGGCATCGTGTCGCGCTGGACTATCAAGGCTTCTTGGTTTGCCCCGGTGGCACAAACGCCGTAGCATGCAATCTCATCCATTGCTCGAAGGCTTCGCGACCGAGCGGGCGGCTGATGAAATAGCCTTGAGCTTCGTCGCATCGACTTTCAGCCAGCATGGCATAAAGCTTTGCATTCTCGACGCCCTCAGCCACAACTTTGTAGCCGAGGTCGTGGGCTAGTTCCATCGTTGAGTGGACGATTAAAGCGTCCCGATGACTTTCCAGCATCGACGAGACGAGGGTCCGGTCAATCTTCAACACATCCGCCGGTAGATTGTGAAGTTGGGTAAGGTTACTGAACCCTGAACCAAAGTCGTCGATTGCGACACTGACCCCTGCTTTTCGCAAACGATCGAGCGCCGACGCCGCCACTTCTGGGCTCTGCACAACAGCACCCTCAGTCACTTCGAGCTCCAGACACGACGACGGTACGCCATACCGGGAAAGCTCAGCGGTGACTCGCTCAACAAAATCTGCCCGGCAAAGGTCGGATGCTGCGATGTTCACCGAGATGATCAGATCCGGAAATTCTTCTCGCCAAATCGACAACTGCCGGATGCCTTCCTCCAAGACCCAATCCGTCACAAGCTCAATGAGCAGCGTCTGTTCAGCGATAGGAATAAATTCGACAGGAGAAATATTCCCGAGGCGAGGGTGGTCCCAACGCAAGAGGGCTTCTGCGCTGACGCAGGCATTGTCCGACAGACGAACGCGAGGCTGATAGACCAAATAAAATTGGTCCTTGCCGCCGAGTGCACTTTTTATCGAGTTTAAGATGACAAATGCTCGCTCGCGGCTTTGTTTCATCTTGTCATCGTAAAGCAAGACTGCTGCGTTCGATTCACGCGCAGCGTCTGCTGCAGTAATCAACGCTCCGAGTAAGCGTGCAGGGTCAGTTGGGGCGGCAAGCGAGGAAATTCCTGCTGAAGAGACCACCTCAACGGGAATGGAACGGTTGAGGATTAACGGGCTCGCGTGGCTAGCTACGCATCGTTCTGCCAGCAGGCGAGCGATCTCGGCGCCGCTTTTCACCAGGAATGCATATCTTGCGTAGCCCACCCGATAAAGCGTGATGCCCTTGGGTAAGACCGCGCTCAGTCGTTCTGTCGTAAGGATGGCGGCGTGGACCGTCGTCTCGACGCCCAACGCTACCACCATACGGTTAACATATTCCAGCGGGCAGATATCAATCATCACCGCATGCGTGAATCCCGCCTGCGAATTATTCGAAGTGAAGGCAGCAACGTCAAGATTGAAACGTGCAAGGTTTGGGAGTGTTGTCGCTTCGTCACTGTACGCCAAGGAATTAAGCGCGCCCAGCCGCTCAATGACTGCCTGCGCAAGGGCCCAAAGCATAGACTGCTCTCTCTGACTGAAGCTGGAGCGCGGTTGACCGTCGATCAAGCAGAGCGTGCCGACGGCTACCCCTCCGTTGATAACAAGAGGCGCGGCAGCGTAAAAACGGATGCCGGGTTCTCCGACCACCAAAGGATTATGAGCAAACCTTCCGTCTTGAGACGCATCAAGGATGACGGTTAAACCGGATTCGCGGATCGCGTGGGAACAGAACGACACAGACCGAGGCGTCTCTTCGCATTCAAATCCATGACGCGACTTGAACCACTGCCGCTCGGCATCAACGAAAGTAATGAGCGCGGAACGTACCCCAAATATATTGGCGGCCAGATCGGTAATACTGTCGTAAAAGCCCTCTGCTGGCGTGTCGAGCAGCCGCAACGAGCGTAGCACTTCCAGCCTCAGTATTTCGCTTTGTGTTTGTTGCGTGTGCACGGTGTACTCTCCTCGGGGCCCTTTGACCCGAACGCAGCGATCAGTGTTAGTTTTAGGCGGAATCTTCAATAACGACACAAAGGCCACCGACTTGAGGGCGTAACGCGCGCAAAGGAATTGAACACCGGCGGTGCACGCACTTCCTGACCGTCTCGTGCGGCGGCTCCTGAGCGTCGTGGAAGCAGCGACCGGCCTGTGGCAGCGGTATCCTCACAATTCCTCTTCGATATCGGCAATGTCGAAGGCGCGGCCGGCAGCAAACGCGACCTGAACCTCGGACAGCTGCACCAAATCATCAATGGCGTGCCGAAAGTCCGCTTCGTCTTCTTCGGCGGCATCAAGGGCTGCAAAAAATTCTTCATGCATGGTGATCTCCTTAGATTTGGATCGTCAATTGTTCAGCAGCGCGTGTGAAACCGGTATAAGCCAGCCGTGAATACGTGTTGCGCTGGGTTATATCGTCGAACATTAGGATTTTTTTCCATTCGGAGCCTTGGCTCGAATGGATAGTGATCGCGTAGCCATGAGCAAAAGCCCCCACACCTTTATCATCTTCGGAGTTAAACATCGAAGGTTTGAATTCAGCGATGACCTGGCGACCACCAACGTCAAGCGCAATTTCGCCGTCATCTATATCAAGTACGAAGCCCAATTCGCCATTCATTAATTCCGCATCGTGTTGATTGAACCGGCATTGCACCTTCTCGCCAATTTGCGGAAGGCTTCCACTAAAGCCGTACAGATCGCGTACTTTCTGATTGATAGTCACGCGAGTCTCATTTCTAGAGCACACAATCTGCGAGTAATCGTCGCCAGTATGTTCCAAAACTATGGATCGGGACGCCCGTCCGTGTCTGACACGAATTCCCTCATCTTCACCTTCGACGCGCAGTACACCGCCTTGGCGGACATATTGCGCTGCCTCGACAATCAATGATCCTGCGCCTTGTCGTTCAATCTTTGTCAAAAGAACATCAAGATTGTCCATTCGAAAAAACTGCTTTCCTCCGACTGGCTGAAGTTGCCCAGGGTCACCAAGATTCAAGGCAGGAATGCCGTGCTGCAGAAGGTGGTGCATTTGACGCTCGCTTACCATCGATGCTTCGTCGCAAATAACCAATCGAGGACGAAAATCTAATGCATCGCGGTCGTGAAATATCGGTTTGCCGGATGCGTCCGTGCCTTTGAATCGATAGATGAGCCTATGCAGCGTCATGGCGGTGCTGCATCCCTTCTCGCGGAGCCGCGCTGCAGCTTTGCCAGTCGGGGCGATGTACGTCGCGTCGCCATCGGGGCAACATAGTTCGGCGATAGTGCGGGCGACGGTGGTCTTTCCGCAGCCCGCAAAGCCTCCGAGATTGAAGAACGGCTTAGCAGATTTTCTGAACCAATCGACCGCTTGATTAATTGCACGCTGCTGCTGGTCGTTGAATTTAATCAACATCGCGTGCCTCCCGTTTCTGCCGGTGTTTTAGTAATATGGCGTCGCGGTTCTGTTCGTAATATCGCTTTTGATAATCGCGCTCAGCCTCAATGTTTGCACGGTACCGTTCTTGGCGCTTCTTCAAAACTTTTTGACGATTTGCGGCGTAATAGGCCGCAGCCTGTTTAGCATTGCTCACCTCGACACCTCCATTTTGGAGAGACTATCGAGGAGGGTTTGGTGAGCATTTGCCCAAAAATTGGGCTCGATTTTCAAAATCTCTGCTGAGATTTCATGCGGTTGTGCAACGCGCCACTTGTCCGCATTGCGGAGGATTTGATAACGGCATGGCTCACCCTTAATCTTGACAACACGTGCACCTGCCTCTGCTCCCGCATCCATTAGTGCATTCTTCAGGGCCGAAGTCATCTTGCCGTTCTGCTCGCCGTCATTCAGACACAATACAGCAGCGTTGTTCACAATAATATCGGCCTCCCATCCACGAACTAAATCCTCGGCGTTACGCTGACTTGTGGATTTGCTCGCATTAATAGCGTCTTGCTTGGCCTGGCTCAATGGCGGGCGTTCGCCAGCGTTAAATTCGCTGATATCGCGCTCAGCCAGAAACACTCCAATAGCATTGATAAAGCCTTCATCGTTCAGAGCGGCATACAACTTAATGTAGTAGCCAATATCTCGCGGCTTTTCCTCGGTATTGCAAACCCACCAGCGACGATCATTGTCCGCGAGCGGCAGAGCATTCGCATGCTGGGAGAATGCGAGCCACCGGCATGCGTTAAACTCCGTGAATTGGCGTCCAAACTTCGGATTGATATCGCGAAACTCCGGATTCACGATCGACTTCAGCTTTTCGGCGTGCCGGAAGCTATCGCTGCCGCCTTCTCGGATTTCGTCAACCTGCGCCATCAGCTTTCCTGCCAATGCGCCGTTGAATTGGGACTCAAGAAGCGCGCCGAGGTCTACGTTTGCCGCAAAGTAGCCTTTCCAAAGGCGGCTCAACACGCTTGCGATCCAGTTGCGACCTGTCCCGGTTTCGCGCGCAATATGCAACCAGCCATAGTGCGGCAGTTCGCCGGGCTTTTGCTCAATATGCGCTAGCCAATCCAAGAACTTGTCGGCGTATTCGCCGAACAGATATTTGACGTGCTCAAGAAACGGTGTCACGTGCACAGTAGCTGGCCCGCGAGTAATAGGACGCCATGTGTTGACCGCCGTATTGCCATGCGGGTCTTCCGTGAAAATTGAATGGCCCGGACGGAAGGTCAGCGTCATTACAGTACGTCTTTGCTCGTGTTTAAGCCATTCATCGGCGTGAAGCAATTGCTTCTTGCCCTTCATGGTGTATGACGCCGCTGTAAGCTGCCTAAAATTTGAAAAGCTAACTGGCTTATTCGGTTTGTTGATATTCGCGACAAAGCTGCCGTCACCAATGAAGACGAAATTCTGAATCATTTCTTCTACGCTCATGACAGCAGCGATTGGAGCGTCGTCGTTACTCTCAGTTGTTTCAGCAGGACATACGTATTCACGATTAAGGCAGAGACGTACCTGCTCGATTCCATCCGCGCGCGCCAGGTCGTTGAAGTCAACAAAACTCTTATGGACCAAAGTTTCGTTCGATACGTCAGGCCGGTTGCTGAATTCCGGCATGCACATCGTCACGTTATTAACAGAGCGCCAAATCTTTTCAGCAGCAGTAAAGCCGGGATTGCCTTCTGTTCCATAATCATCATCGGCACACAGGACAATCTTGGCCTGGGGATAACGTGATCGGAGCACTTTAACCACTGGCCCGAGGTTAGGCGCATCGAGTGCCGCGACTACACAACCTCCGACGGCTTCGAAAATGCTGGCGCAGGTGGCCCATCCCTCGGCGATCAGTATCTCGTCCGTAGCAATGGTAATCTCATTGCCTACGTTAACGAAATGGCCGGTCTTGGTGCCTCCTGCGAGGTAACGCTTGTCGCCCGAAGGGGCGATGCGTTGATGGCTGTGAATCGTACCGTCAACGTCTTTAATAGCCAGGATAACGTCCACGTCGTATTGACGAGCACCGAACGGCTTGATGCCCTTCTTAACGACGTATGGATGGTTCGCGCTGATCGGCTCCGATGAGTCCCAATCGCGTTGCGCTTGTCGCGCCGCAGCCTCCGCCGTCAGTTGACGTTGTTCGTTTGCTCGCGCGTCTGCTTCCTCTCGCTGACGACGACGCGCATGTATTTCTGCCGAGCTGATGACAGGTGGGTGAAACGACGCAATATCAAATCCGTTCTGCTTGGCAAAGTGATAGAGCGTACCAAGGCTGACGCCGCCACCGGCTTTAACGGATTTCCACGTCGATTCGGCTGAGCTTTGTTTGAAGTTGCTGCAATTGGCCGACGCTTCGAGCCACATTTTCTTTGGCCGAATCACCGAATTCGCTTTTGAGTGCCATTGCGGCTTTAACCCAAATGTCGCGGTCGGCTAGATCGAGATATGCAAGTGCTGCGCGTGCTTTGGAAAATTCATCATTGAAATTCGGGCGTGCATTCATTTTGCACCTCCCAAGCGGCTGACGCGCGCCGAACGAATTACCGCATGTGGCTCTCCAGGGCCATCGCCGTCACTGGATGAATTTTTCGATGCGGCAGAACGACGACGCGAAGCGTGCGGGTGACGAACACGGCGGATTGCTCGGGACTGATTTAAGTGGACCGAAGGACGAACGCGAGACAGACGAATCGTCTTGTTCGCGAGCATGACGCAGTTCTCGCGGTATTCAAAATCCATTACCAACGATTCAAAGGCCGGATCGCCGTCCAGCGGGTCCAGGATCGCATGCTTGTTAACAGCACGGTTAATGTGCATAATTACTCCATCTGTTAGTGATTTAGCCGCCTCTTATGAGCGCGGCTTTTTTTTGTCTTTGCAAGTGCTAAAGCAATTGCGTGGAATAACTATAAACGGTTATTTCTTGCTCCGCAAGTGAGTTTAGGTGTATGAAACCAAAAATGCGCAACGACATTGCGTTGGTATAGTTCTCTTATTGGTATAGTTGCGCTGAATCGGGAACATGACGATCTTTATTGTGTCGAGATTGATATTGTTCAGGACGGTTACAGCGTCAGGTTGCTGTAACCGGCTTAAACCCCTACGCAGCAAGGGTTCCAGCGATTTGTGGATGCTCGGGTTACAGGAGTTACGGCGATTCTGGGTATCTAACATAAACACAAAATCACTTTTAGGTCTTTTTAGAAGTAGCGTAACCGCTGTAACCGGCGCGCGGTTTTCACGATTAAGTCATTGATTTTATTTGCAAAACATCCGGTTACAGCAAATTCTGCTGTAACCGCTGATCAGGTTCGAAAAAGTCGCACCTTGGTTTTGACGATGTCCTGAAAGCCAGGATTAGTTAGGACGCTAAGTAATTTACTTCGTCATTAACCGAGACGCGCTAAAGCCGATGGTGCCATGCGCCGTTATATCGTTGGCAAACATCGGGAGCGGATCATGACACATAGCAAGCCAGGCCTATTGGGGCAGTTATTCGAGCATCGTGGACGCATTGGCCGCATGCAATACCTTCTAACGGCTTTAGGGCTGAGTTGCTTCTATGGGGCGTCCTACGGCCTTTTAGAGGCAATGGCCGAGAAGGACGGCAAAGCGATAGAAGCAGTCTTTCTTATCGCGATCAGCATCGCGTGGACATTTGCCGCTATAAAGCGCGCGCATGATTTTGACGCGTCTGGCTGGTGGACAGTCCTGCTATGGGTCCCACTTGCTAACTTTGTGTGGGGGCTGGCGCTGATTTTCCGCAAGGGTACAGACGGACCTAATTGGTTTGGCGATGAGAAAGGCCAAAGTGAGTCTTCCAAGACCGAACCAACTTGGTCAGCCAGCAACGTTGAGACCCGACTTACGCAGCCGATTACATTAGTGCCAGTGCCACGGAAAAAGTTCTGGAGCGTCGTCGGCGTAATTGGAGCGGCAGCAGCCGCGCTTTTATTCAAAGTATTTGCGTTCGGTGTAGGATCAGCAGCAGGAAGTGCGGCGGTGCATGCTTATGATCATTCTCAGCGAGAAGAAAAGATACAGACGAGCTTAGTTGAGTTAATGAATCAGATGAATAAGAATACGCCTGTTATGGTCGACAAGGTGACACGCTTGGACAATGTGAATGGCATGGGGCGGCAGTTGACCTACAGCTATACGCTTGTTGGCTATAAGGCGTCTGATCTGGACATCAATGCATTAAGAAAGGTGATGCTCCCACGGGCATCGAATTTTGTCTGCAAAGGCGACACCATGAAGGTGTTCGTCGAAAACGATATCCCTGTGACCTATCTTTATCGCGATGAATATGGCGTTGAAATCATGCGGTTGCGTTTTGGGAAAAGCGATTGCGCGCAGTTCACCACGGCGAGCACGAACTAGGTGGTACGGGCATGGCCAGCGGTCCCAATCACTGCTATACCCCGCTACCCATTGATCAACAAGACGTTGAAGTTGTCAGAGAAACAGACACCTCTTCCGCCTGCGCGTTTGCATCCCAGCATTTCTACGCAACAGGCTACGTAAGTCTGCTCATCGTTTTCTTGTACGCGCGGCCAATTAGCCAGCAGATGTGGGCGCCAACGACTACGGTCAGAAACACAAAAACTGCCAGGACGCCGTAGAACCAGATATCCGATAGGTCGCGACAGGACCTCGGCGCAGTGGGCAAACCGTCAACGGCCGCTAGCAGTTCGGCATCGGTCAAGTCGTGGACGCTCTTGCTATTTACCGTTCCGGTTGAGGGCTGGGCGCTTGTTTGCGCTCTTGACGCATCAAGGCATTCGTTGCGCTCTTGAATTGCAATTACAGACGGTAGGGCTATCGTCAAGACGCCAAGCGCAAGGCTAGCTTGGAGAATGATTTCGCTGATGCGCTGCATGGCCCTTTCCCGACGCTTGGTAGTGGTTGGGATATCGGAGGGTGCGGCGGAAACTTGAGCCGGTGGTCAAAGCAGGTACGTCTGGCATGACACGGGGCCTCGATTAGGGGTCAGCGCTCGGTGACAAGGGAAGATACTTAAGCTTACTAATCTCCCATATCGTAAGCCGAGAACTTCAAAGTGACGTCTTCAATTGCGACGTTGGACAGCAGGGCGTCGCGGTCGTCGGAAGCCAGAAGGTCGTAAGGAAATTCAACGGAAAGAGAGCCGTCGAAAGTGCCCTCCACCGTTCTTTCCTGATCGTCTCCATCTTCGTCCATGTACTGCACTTCAAGGACCACCCTGCCAGCTAATGCAATGGCTGCAGATAAACCGTCTATCGTGTCTGGCTTCACTTCGTCAAGCGAGACGGTCGCCTTCGTTACATCCGCATCAAAGGTCCCGCCGCGCTTTCCGTGTATTTCCTCTTGATGGTTGTCTTGGAAGAATTCCTTCACAGCCTCTCGCGCGCTTTCTCTGAAACTTAAACTTGCGCACAGATCGTCGATGATGCTCATGGGGCCTCCGAAGGCTTGCGGGCAAAACTCTTTATGTTACGCAAGCAAGGAAGGAGCCAGTTAGAAAACTTGCAGGAGGATGGCACGTGGGCGAGCGCAAGTCACAAGTGTAGTGCGCCGGCCCGGTTAGCCCTTACTGTACCCAGCATTTTTCAACGCCTGCGCGATGAAGTCATCGGCTTCCGGCGACCGTAGCAGCCAGCTTTGCACAGCTGGTATTGCAGATACCCCGCCCGAAGGACACCAATCAATGACCTCTGGCTCGCCGTCGAAGTAACTTCCTTGATCGCGACGGCTATAGACCGTAAGCGTATTGCAACCTGCGTTGCCGCTCTGAAGCACGGCAAAGTAAGCGCGTTCAGGATGCGCCGCGAAAAAAGAAGTAGCCTCTTCGTCGAGGTCGTCGAACATAGGTGGCTCCGGATTCTCAGCGAGTGATGTTTGCCAAGAGATCGCGAAATTTTGAGAGTGCCGACCGACTTTGTCTAGTGACAGTTCTGTCTGCAGAGTACCGACCATAATCGGAATTCAGCCGCACCCCTTCATTTTCTATCCGGTTTTGCCGGTGCACGCATGTAGGGTAAAAACTCGTTTCGCCCAACACCGAGCAAAGCCAATGCTGCACGCAACGATTCGATAGGTTGACTGAAATCAACACGCCTGACATCACCATCAGCGTGGGCGGCGATTCCGTGATGAACCACTAGAGCCTCTAGCGCGATACTGATGGCCCGAGCGATCTCCCCATCGCGGCTGGGGTCGGCGAAGATAGGATTCTGCGGCATCGCGGTCTCGTATCTTGAATCTGTGGACGGCAACTGAAGCTGTACGATACACCGGTGGACAAAACCTTGTCGGCGACGTGGTTGATTCTATCCGTCTCGTTCAGGTTGAAGTTGACCGTTGAGACTTATGAAACGAGCCGCTCAATTTTGCAATGCTGGTGCCCTTAATAGGAGGATGCAGCACCTTGGCTGCTGTCTCTCACTAGTTTGGCTCGCCCTCGGTGGCGGGCCCTTTTTTTGGCACCCCTTCCCGCGTTTTGACTGTACGAGGGATCGCAACCTCGCACCGTCCATGTTCGACAAGAAGAAAGCATGCCGTCTGAGAACGAATGCCTCTTACATTTTCAAAAAGTACAACATAATAAACACCGTCGGCAAACCCATTGCGGCCGTGGCAAGCCCGATGACGATCAGAACGTCGTAGACATGCATCCGTTCCTCAAACTCCTGCTGCCGTTTCAGGACCGGATCGGCGGCCAAACGGTCATAGTTCAGCGAAATGTTTTCAATTCGCGTCTTGGGGCTCGGCCAGGAGCGGGACGTGAAAGGTGTCATCATCGATGTCCAGTTGGAAATACTAGTCAAGGCGACCACGGGCGAAATCGCCTCTTGCATGAATCTTACTGGGATCGTTGCGGCGCAATTCAAGGAGCAAGGCTGAGATCGGCCCTCTAATTAGGGTATAGGCCTTGCATAACCCTGATTAATGGCGGCCATTAGAGACACACATATGCTCGAACGCGCGTTGATTTCTGCAACGCGTCGAGCCTAGAAGAAGATTTTACTGACCTGACGGACGGCGCGAAAGCGCGCGGATATGCTGGACTAACGCTTCCACTGAAAGGGGTTTTTCTAAGACGACGTTGGCTAAGCCTTCCGCTTGAATGCCTCTTGCAGCGGAGCAAAGAATCATTGGGAGACTATGGGTTCGTTCGTCGGACCGCAATGCACGGCATACTGCTAGACCGTCCATGCCGGGCATCATGTAGTCGCAGACTATGACGTCGGCTCCTCCTTGCAAGGCTTTCGCTAAACCATCACTGCCCGTTCGAGCAGTGATGACTACCATCCCTTCAAACGAAAGCACGAGTTCCCAGATTTGAACGATGTCTGGATCGTCGTCAATAAGTAATACCGTGACCGGCCGGGTACGTGAGGGCGTGGATTGTGACATAGCAAGCCGGCTTCGTGGTTAGACTCGACCGGTGTTCGAGCAAGCCCTGTACCGAATAGCCAGCGTATGACAATGTGCTTTGATAGGTCTATTGGTGGCATGCGGCTCATCGCGCGGAAGCATTGCAAGTTGCCGTTCGAAGGTTTCGATGGTCAATGGCATGGTCAAGCCCTCACAGGAACGAGACTGTTGAGCATGATCGATTCCCGGAGTATTGACGTAAGCCTTGCGACCTGATTAGGCGACGCCAACGTGCACCCCTTTACGCAGGCGACGGTTAGAGCGATCACGTCTAACCTCTCTGACGTTTCGCTGGACATCACCTTGCGGGGAGTGACCGTTTAATTTGTAAGAATTTGGTAACTCTTTATTAATAACTCGGCCTTTTCTTTATATTCATGAAACTTTCATATTCGCGCGAAAAACGCGATTTTTTGTCATTTCATAGAACTTAAAGCTGAAGAACCGGGGTTGATTAAAATATGAAAGAAGTATTGCCGAACGTACATACATCGATGCGAAAACGCGCATTGGTCGCTGGGGCGGCGTCCCTGTTACTGGCGAGCGTAATAACAGCGTGCGGCGGTGGGGGCTCTGACTCATCGTCTCCGACGGCGACAAACGCTGGGGGTGCGCCGACCACCGTTTCAAGCGGGACGCCTGCTGCATCGTCCCCTTCGCAGAGCGGGACTGTGTCATCAGGAAGTGCGCAAGGAAGTGATTCCGACGCTTCAACCGCGCCGGCTAGTACCCCCGTTGTATCAAGCGGCGGGGCATCTAGCCCAGCGGTGGCTAGTGGGACTTCAAGTCCGACCGCCGACACTGGTGCGTCCACGCCGGCTGTCACTGGTAACAGCCTGCTCCCAGCCACCGTGCAAATCACCACTGATGGCGGTGCGCCCATAGCGGATAAGGTCAACTACGTTGGCGCGACATTCAGTATCGCTAAAACCGATAGCAATTACGTGTACTCCGGAAGAGCGTCCATTCGAGGTCGTGGAAATAGTACGTGGGAGATGCCGAAGAAGCCTTATAAGATTAAGCTCGATGAGAAGGCTGCCTTACTGGGATTGCCCAAGGACAAAAATTGGGTTTTGCTGGCAAATTATTCCGACAAGACGCTGCTAAGAAACCGAGCGGCATTCGAGCTGGGCAAGCGACTGGGGATGGCATGGACGCCGCAAGACCAGCCCGTTGAGGTGACGCTCAACGGCGAATACCTGGGGGTCTATGATCTGGTCGAGTCGATCAGGATCGGTAAAAACCGCGTCAATATCGCCGATACCGACAATACCGTTGCTCCGGAGAACACTGGCTTTATCTTGGAGATTAACGGTCGCTTGGACGATGACGTGTGTTGGACCACGACGCATGGAGTGCCGATTTGCATCGATACGCCGTCGCCGGCTTCAACTGCGCAGGCGGCGTATATCAAGCAGTATGTACAAGCAGCAGAGGACACGCTGTTTTCCAACGCGGCTACCGATCCTGCGTCTGGCTATGAGAAATATTTTGATGTTGCCTCATTGATTAACTGGTACCTCGTCAATGAGGTCTTCAAGAATCAGGATGCGCAAGGGTATGCAAGCATCTACCTGTACAAAGATGCCGGCGGCAAACTGAAATACGGCCCGCTTTGGGATTTCGACGTCGCGGCGGGTAACGTCAACTACTCAGGTGCGCAGTACCCGCTCGGATGGTGGATTTCCGACAACACGTGGATTTCACGGATGAAGAGCGTGGATCCGACCTTCGAGACGCGCATACGAGCGAAATGGGTGCAAGAGAAAGCAGCCCACATCGATACACTGCCTTCCTATTTCGATAGTAGCGCTGCGGCATTGCAAACTAGTGGGAGCGAGCAGCGCAATTTTGTGCGTTGGCCGATCCTGGATAAGCAGGTGTGGCCCAACCCGGTCGTTACTGGATCATATCAAGGTGAAATGGACTACGTGAAGAACTGGCTTCAACAGCGCATCACGTGGCTCGATGAGAATCTTTAACCCAAGCATAATGTCCTACATGCCACGCTTTTCTAGCGGTAGTTGAAATAGGATCGCCCGCCTCATGGCGGGCTTTTCTTTCTCTATGCAGCGTTTTCGATCATCGCGATAAGGCGGCGCGCGTGGTCGTTGCTGACATCATGCTCGTTGAAAAAGCGAATGAGTAGGTGCCAACAAGCCGTGACTTCGTCGCGGCGTGGAGCCGAACTGTCGGCGAATGCTTGCGCAGCAAGCAATCGGGCTTGTATGACTTGTACAATGTGGGATACATCGACGTCGCGCGACATAGGTAGCCTTGAATGGCGCTGAAAGCGGCGCAGTGGTTCCAAGGTAACACGCTGGCGCATCCGAATTGCGCATTTTCTTGGCACTTCGGCGATAAGTTTCCTAGACTAGGTTCGCGTCGCTATGGCGCAAGTCTTGAGTGCTTTGGCCCGCTTCTCCCTGCGGGCTTTTTTCTATGTCAGCAATCAAACACCTGGATGCGTCTGTTTTGCGGGTCTTCGTCGTCTGTTTCTGTCGCCCGAGTCCCAAACGCGCAGCCAAACTCTTGCATTGCATTCACTCTCGTCTCGCCATTGCGCGCACTGAATTGATGCCGTGCGGTCAAGGAATCTTGCGCGTTCAGCACCTATGTCCGTCATCGCGAAGTCAGCGCCGAACTGAGCGATCAAACGGATTGAGGCATACGTGCCGCGTCGGCCGCAACGCGTACAGGTCATTTCGATGTGCGTCGTACTCGCCGCGACGGCGCTCAGTGATGGCTCGGTGTTTAGCCATGACGTTAGTTCATCAATGAGTCCGAAGCGCGATGACAGATACCACCAACGAGGCAAGGGCAACCACGAGAGCGGAAGCCGAGAGCAAAAGCATTGCCGTCATCATCATTCGTTGATAGTAGAACTCTCTCATTCTGTTGATAGTGACGTCGGCTTCGTCATTACCGCGCGGATACATCTCAGCGTGAGCGCGATGAATTCGTATTTCGATTTCTTCGTGCAGCGCCTTATTCCAGCGGTGGGTGTGATCCAAGAGCCAGCAAACAATCTTTGGCTTGAAGTTGTGTTCGGGCATGAGCGAGCGGTCTACATATTAGTAGCTAGACTAGTAGCTAACAAGTTTAAGATCGATGGAGATGCCATTTAACTAATTGATTTGTAATCATTAATTCGATTACATCAACACAATGTCATATTGCCATGCACTTCCATCGAGATCATTAGCATTCCTCCATCGAAGGTAGGACGAGGCCATTCCACTATATCCGGACTCGATCGCGAGATGTACTCGCCGGCCCCGATGGATTTCGCCGCAAAGGTCCTAATCTACTTGTCGGACTTCACGTCCGAGTAATGTCTCAGGCTTGCCTCTGCGCGGTCCAACCTGTCTTGCCATCGATCAATACGCCTGTACAACCGTGAATGGGCTATAGGATTGACGCTCGCTTACTGCACTGGTGCAGGCTGATACGTTCGTCCATACGCCAGCAACGCCCAGATCGTGCGGGCCATCTTGTTCGCGAGCGCAACAGCAACGACGTTGGTCGGGCGTCGGGCTAACAGCGCGCGCAATTGGTCCGACAGGTGCTTCGAACTTGAGATGACCGAGCGCGCGCCGTGGATCAGTAAGGTTCGCAGATACACGTCACCACGTTTGCTGATGCCGACAAGTTTTATCTTGCCGCCGGAACTATTCTGTCGCGGCACGAGGCCCAGATAAGCGGCAAACTCCCTCCCGGAGCGGAACGTTCCTGCCTGTCCGATGACTGAAACCGCCGCAGTCGCCGTGAGTACGCCAACGCCAGGGATTTCGGAGATGCGTCGGCACGCATCGTCATTGCGCCGCCATTCGATGATGCGGTGTTCGAGTCGCGCAATCTGTTCGTCAAGTACTCGTAGTCGGGACAACTGATCCTGGAGGCTGTCTGTGAGCATCGCCGGCAACTGATCGGCCAGTGATGCCAGCGCCGCCTTGGCGGCTTCGACCGACGCACGCCGGCCTTGCGGCAGCACGACACCGAATTCATAGAGCAGCCCCACGAAGCTGGTTGATCTGCATGACGCGAATCCGGACCAGTTGCTGGCGTATGCGATGCATTGCCAGCATTGCTTGCTGGTCTTCCGTCTTGACGGCCACGAACCGCATCCCTGGGCGCTGGGCTGCTTCCCAGAAGGCCGCGGCGTCGGCCGCATCATTCTTGTTCGACTTCACAAACGGCCGCACGAACTGCGCTGCAATCAGTTGCACGTCGTGACCAAGCCGCGCCAGAACACGGGCCCAATAATGGGCGCTACCACATGCCTCCATGACGACGCGGCTCGCTGGCCGGTTCGAGAAGAACGGCACCAGTTGAGCGCGTTTGAGTGTCTTGCTGTGAATCGCGCCGGATTCAGGGTCGACATAGTGAATCTGGAAAACGCGCGTGGCCAAGTCAGTGGCAATGATCGTCGGTTCCATCTGGTTCTCCTTGGCGGCTGTAGTGCCGAACCATCAATGTCGCATGCTCAGAACGAAAGTCTGCAGCGCCGGACGGCACCTTGAGGCGGGAGGCGACCATTCCATCTACTTGGCAGAAACACGACATAATGAAATGGCCAGCCCGAACCCAGCGATCGTCCTACTATGAGAGGTTCGATCCAACGTAGATGGAGGGTGACATGGACGAGGTCACGCTGACCGGCATCGATCTGGGCAAGCATGTGTTTCACGTTCACGGGCAGGATGCGAAGGGCCATGCGGTCTTTCGCAAGAAGCTTTCGCGTCAGCAGTTGCTTTCCTTCTTCAGCAATCTCAAAGCCGTTACTGTCGTCATGGAAGCTTGTGCTGGTTCACACTGGCTAGCACGCAAGCTGAATGCGATGGGGCACGCGAGCAAGCTGATTTCGCCGCAATATGTGCGGCCGTTTGCGAAGAGCAATAAGAATGACTACATTGATGCTGAGGCGATCTGTGAAGCCGCATCCCGACCAGCAATGCGCTTCGTCGAGCCTCGAACGGAAGCCCAGCAACTTCTAGCCGCACTACATCGAACGCGTGAGGGTTTGGTAACGGAGCGTACGGCCACCATCAATCGAATTCACGGTATCTTGCTCGAATTTGGCGTCGTGGTGCCAATTTCCAAAGTAACCTTGCGTCGTTTGCCTGATGTCATCGCGCTCAATGATCTCCCGTCGAGGCTTCTCCAAATCATTCAACGACTGCACGAACACTATAAATATCTTGACGCCCAAGTTGTCGAAATCGAGAAGGAACTGGTCGCGCAGCTTCGCGAGGACGAAAACGCCGCTCGATTGCTTTCAATTCCGGGGATTGGCACCATCACGGCAAGCTTGCTCGCATCTGAGATCGGAAGCATCACACAGTATGCGGGTGGAAGAAATTTTGCCGCATCGATCGGACTAGTCCCACGTCAGAAAAGCACGGGCGGACGAACGACCTTATGCGGCATCAGCAAACGCGGTGACAAACATCTGCGCCGTCTGCTCGTGCAAGGCGCGCGTGCTGTCATATAGCGCGTGCAAAAACGTAACGACAGGCTTGGAGATTGGATTCGTTCGATGTTGATTCGACGACACTCGAATGTGGTTGCATGCGCGCTTGCCAACAAGCTTGCTCGGATCGCTTGGGCCGTTCTGACGAAGCATACGGAATATCAAGGTTCGTTGTTGATTCACAAAAGTTGAGATTTTGCTAACCAGGTTTTGCGACTGCTGGAGTTTGATGGCCAACGGCTCAGCGACCGGACGAATAACCTGACAAGTTCTACAGCTCATTAGCAGCTGCCGACATTTTGAGGTTCGACTGGTGCGGTTTTCATCTCGAAACAACGGACGAGCGTCCGGCACGATTCCGGATAGATTTGCGCAAGCCACACACTGTCAAAACCAGAGGTTGTGACCTGCCCCGGTAACTTGAGACCGAATTGATCTAGGATAACGGCGCATCATACGGAGCGCGTCATGTTGTGCAGTCGATCCTTGGTCACGCATCGCTGCAGACGACCTCGATCTACGTCAAGGCGGAAAAGCGGCGCATGCTTGAGGCTGCCGCGCGGTATTACGCAAACGAAGTTTCAATAGAAAACTGCGATGGCTTCGGCCTTAAGAGGATTGTTGGTTGGCCGTTAAGGGCTCCTTTTGAGGGATAAAAGGTCGTGTCTTGCGGGAATGCAATCGATCCGATAGAAAAAATTGGCAAAAATAGAAGTTGTGATGCAGTGCCACCAATCGTATGATGAGCGCTCTTCACCTGTTTCGTTCCCCGCGTTACAGGCTCTTAGAGCCGGCCTTTGTGCCGGCTTTTTCTTTTATTTGTTGATTTCTAGTCGAACACCCTTTCTTGAATTGGAAAAATCTAAAGTTACACGCGCTATCGCCGTTAGTTATGAAAAGGTAGATCGGACGTGTCGAATTCGTAGCTCGTTCTTGCGTGGTACAACTAGGGAAGAGTTCAATGAAAGCTTTACGAAATATTAGTATCGGGGCGAAGCTTGGCGTTGGCTTCGGGTTGACGCTAGTTGCGCTTTGCCTGATCGGCGGGCTCGCACTGGTACAGGTGTCGCGGGTGTACAAAGGCACCAATGACCTTGCGACCAACTGGATGCCGAGCGTGTTGACGCTGGGGGAAGTTCGCTCGGCAACCAATGCGGTAAGGCGTGGTTCGTCGGGGGCGCTGTTGGCAACCAACGCGCACGAGAAGGCCGCGCAAGAGAAGAAGCGCAGCGATGCATTAGCGAGTCTCGACGGCGCGCTGGCTAAATACCAATCGCTTATATCTTCGCCGGATGAAAAGCAGCTTTTCGAGGACTTCAAGACGGCTTGGGCGGCCTATTTGACGGTCGACAACAAGGTCAACGCACTGAACGATGGTGGAGCAGACCATTACATTGAAGCTAGGGAGTTGGCGGCAAATCAGTCCTCGGCTTTATTCTCGACGGTGTCTGATCTGATCACGCGCGACATCGTACTGAATACGAAGGGGGCCAACGATGCCGCAGCAGCAGCCGCTGACGACTATCAAAAGACATTGGTCACTACCATTGTGCTGGTAGCTCTGGCCATTGCATTCAGCGTTGTTGGGGCGATCTTAATCGCTCGATCAATCGTCGCGCCTATCCGCCGTTCGCTTGAGGTTGCGCAGACCGTCGCACAAGGAAATTTGACTTCCGAAATTATCGATGATGGCGCGGACGAAACGGGACAACTGCTCCGCGCACTGCGTCATATGAACGAGCGGCTTGCCGACATTGTCGGACGTGTGCGCAGTGGTAGCGAGAGCATTGCCACGGCTTCGGCACAGATCGCGGCTGGCAACACTGATCTTAGTCAGCGCACGGAAGAGCAGGCGGCGTCGCTTCAGGAGACGGCCGCCAGCATGGAAGAACTGACATCAACGGTCAAGCAAAACACCGAAAATGCGCAGCAAGGCAATACCCTGGCGGCGAATGCGTCGGAAGTGGCCGCGCGCGGCGGTGTGGTCGTTAGCCGTGTGGTCGATACGATGAAGGAGATCAGCGCGAGCTCTGCGAAGGTCGCGGAAATCATCACGGTAATCGAAGGCATCGCTTTCCAGACCAACATACTTGCATTAAATGCGGCAGTTGAGGCCGCGCGCGCAGGCGAGCAGGGCCGGGGTTTTGCGGTGGTAGCCGGTGAAGTACGAACCTTGGCTCAGCGCAGCGCGACCGCTGCCAAGGAGATCAAGGACCTCATTGACGTGTCGGTGTTGAAGGTAAGTGCCGGCTCACAACTCGTCGAAGAAGCCGGTCAGACGATGAATGAGGTAGTACAGTCGGTCAAGCGCGTCGCCGACCTGATGGGTGAGATCTCGGCCGCGTCCTCCGAGCAGCACGCCGGTATCGAGCAAGTAAACGTGGCCGTCTCTCAAATGGATGAAGTTACGCAGCAGAATGCCGCCTTGGTGGAGCAAGCGAGCGCGGCAGCCCAATCGATGGCTCAGCAATCAGGCGCGCTCCGCGATGTGGTATCGGTTTTCCAGCTTGGGATCAGTTGCGCCGAGGTGCGTGTCTCGACCGAATTACTGTCTACGCCGCCGCTGATTTCTCTTCCACCTTTAGCTCGTCCCAAACATTCAAAGAAGATGAGCGCCTCAATTCGACCGCCAGCATCGAGGCAAGCAACCGTATCAAGCGATGGCGACTGGCAGGCTTTCTAGGTGACATTTTTCCCACTGGCGGGCGAACGATGAAGGCGTGAAGCGCTTGTCCTTGCAAGAGGCGAAAGCGTTGCTGCGTTTCTCGCCGCGCCAGTTCTTCTGCGAGCCGCCTCCGTCCCCAGGCGTTGAATCGTCATTCGATTTCGTCTTGGGCACGAAGCTCTTGTGCCCCGCCCACGCTTGAATGAGCGTGCCGTCGACGCTGAAGTTGTTGAGGGGCTTTAATTCTGCTACTGGGTGCACTAATTCTGCTAATACACCGTAGGTCAGGCGATTTGGAGCTTCTGCCTAGAGAGCGTCAAGCGGCACGACCGGCCGTGCTGCTTGACGCTCTCTAGAGAACCAAAAACCGGATAGTTCGAACTTAAAGGAACTGGAAGTTCAGCCTTGCATGAGCGCGGTCGGCGGTGGAACAGCCCCGTGAAAGACCGGACACAGTCTCCCACTTACAATAGCGGGTAGGCATAAGACTGTGTATATGACTA
>NZ_JALQDA010000057.1:0-21751 GCF_023631485.1 Caballeronia sp. GAFFF2
GCCACGCCGCACACGATCGACGGGCAGTTCAAGCACCGGATGGTCGTCGCCGAGGGTGGCTTGCCAATACGCGTATTGCGCTTCCAGCATCGCGTCGCTGGTGTGCTCGCGTTGCCATGCAGCATAGTCGCCGTATTGAATCGGCAGTGCTTCGGGTGGGGTCACCTCATGACCTAACGCCGCTGCATACGCGTTAGAGAACTCGCGTAGCAAGATGCCCTGCGACCACGCATCCGACACGATGTGCGGCATCGCGAAGTGCAACACCGCTTCCTGTTCGTTCACAGCGAGCAGCGCCACCTTCAGCATCGGACCCTGACGCAGATCGAGCGGGGCGTGAGACAGCGCTTGCAGTTGCGTTTCGCCTTCGTACGCGGCTTCGTGCCAGCCGTAGCGCGGTTGCTCATCCACCACTTGCCACGTCTGCGCATCCTCTTCCACGAAGCGCGTGCGCAGGCTTTCATGACGGGTCACCAGCGTATCGAGCGCCGTGCGCACCGCGGCCTTGTTCAGCTTGCCCTTCAGTCGCACCGCTCCCGCAATCGTGTATGCCGCACTCTGCGGCTCCAGATTCCACAGGAACCACAAACGCTCCTGCGCGTGCGTCAGCGGAATGCGACTGTCTTTTGCACGCGCACGAATCCGCTCGACCGTCTGACGTTCACTCGCTTCCAACTCCGCCGCCAGACTCTCCAGCACGGGATGCATGAACAAGGTCGCCAGCGATACCTCACGCCCCATCTCCTGACGAATGCGCGAGGCCACCTGCATCAGCAAGAGCGAATGCCCGCCCGCTTCGAAGAAGTTCTCCGTCACGCCGATATCGGCTCGATTCAGCACGCTTCGCCAGATCGACAGTAATTCGGCTTCGAGCGGTGTGCGGGCTGCGACGTGTTCCTTGTGCGAGGGCGCTTCGGGTGCCGGGAGTGCCGCGCGATCCACCTTGCCGTTGGGCATCAGCGGCAAGGCATCGAGTGCGACGAATGAGGAGGGCACCATGTACGACGGCAGCCGTGCTTCCAGCGTGCGACGCAGCAGGCGTACGTCATCCTGTCCGACCACGTAGCCGACCAGTTGACGTGATTCGCCTTCGCCTGTGAGCGCCACGATCGCCGCGCTCACGCCTTCGATCTGGCGCAGCGCTGCTTCGATCTCACCCAGTTCGATGCGGAAGCCTCGCAGCTTCACTTGCTGATCCAGTCGCCCCAGAAAGTCGATGCCGCCATCCGCGCGGCGACGGCACAGGTCTCCGCTTCGGTACATCCGTGCGCCCGGCGTGCGCGGGTCCGGCACGAAGCGCTCCGCCGTGATATCCGCGCGGCCCAGATAGCCGCGTGCGAGCGTCAGCCCGCCGATGCACAACTCGCCGAGTCCTCCGACCGGTGCTTCGTTGCCGAAGCGGTCCACCACTTGCACGCAGCGCGATGCATACGGCTCGCCGATCGAGACGATGCTCTGCCGGGTGTCCGCCTCATTCGTCTGCCGATACATGCAGGCGACTGTCGTTTCGGTGGGACCGTAGAGATTGTCAAGGCGGATGTGCGCAAGGGGTCCACGTCGCCATTGCGCGAGGGCATCGCCCGGCAAGCCCTCTCCGCCGACGGTGATCTGGCGCAGTGCGGCCAGTTCATGTGCGGGCGGTGGTGTGCGTAGCCACTGCTGCCAGTACGCGGTCGGTATGCGCGAGAAGGTCACGCGCGCATCGCGCAGATGGCGACTCGTCGTGTCGATATCCCAGAGTTGCGGGCCACGCATTTCCACTTGTCCGCCTTGCATCAAGGCAGGCAGCATTTCGTGCAATGCGACGTCGAAGTTGATGGTCGACGACTGAAGCTGCGTATCGTCCGATGTGATGCGGTAGCACCCGATGAAGTCGTCCAGATGCCGTGACAGCGAGACGTGGCTCACCGCGACACCTTTGGGCTTGCCTGTGGAACCTGACGTGTAGATCACGTAGGCGAGTTGTTCGGGGTGGATCGATACATCGGGTGCCGTGTCCGCAAGCATCCCTACGCCGTTCACATCTATCACATCGATGCCTTCGAACAAGGCTCCGCATTGCCCGAGCGTGTCGGCGTCCGCAATCACGCATTGCACGCGGGCATCGTCCAGCATAGTTTGCAGGCGTTCGGCGGGATAAGCCGGATCGAGCGGCACGAAAGCGCCGCCCGAACGCAGCACGCCTACCAATGCAGCGATTAACGCAGGCGAGCGCGTCAAGCACAGGCCCACACGCGTTTCCGCACGCACGCCGCGCGCAATCAACGCATGCGCAATCCGCGCCGACCATGCCTGCAACTCGGCATAGCTCAGGCGCACGCCTTCGCAATGCACCGCATTGCCGATGCGTTGTTCGGCCACGCGTGCGCCAACGGGCGCGAATGCGTGTTCAGCAAGCGCAGGAGCAGAAGCCGGTGCATCGAGCGTCAACGCGCCGAGGTGCACATGGCCATCGACCGCAATCTGGCTCAGCAGCGACACGTAATGATCGAGCAAGCGCGCTACAGTCGATTCATCGAACACGTCACGCGCGTAGGTGAACGACACCTCCAGTCCGTCCCCACGCTCACGCGCGTTCAACACCAGATCGAAGCGGGCCGCACCCGTACCCGATTCCATCGGCGTCACACGCAGCCCCGGCATCGCGAACGCATCACGCCCGAGCGCCGGTTCGAAGTTGAACATGACGTTGAACAGCGGCGTCTGCGCCAGGCTGCGGCCCGGACTCAAGGCATCGACCACGCGCGAGAACGGCACCGCCTGACGCGCCTGCGCTTCGAGTACGCGCTCGCGGACGTGCGCTATCAGCTCGTCCACGTTACGCAGCGTGGCCAGCTCGCTGCGGATCACCAGCGTATTGACGAAGAAGCCGATCAGCGCCTGCGTGTCGCCATGTTCGCGCCCCGCCACCGGCACGCCGATACGCACGTCATCGCTGCCGCTGTAGCGCGCGAGCAGCACGTCGAAGACCGCGAGCAACACGACGAACGGCGTGCTTCGATGACGTTGCGCCGCGGCCGTCACCGCTCGCTGCACGGACGCTTCAAGCGCGATGCTCACACGCGTACCATCCTGACTGCGCGTGCCCTGAGGCGAGCGATCGAACGGCAGGGCAAGCAGGGGTTCGTCGCCGGCCAGTCGCATGCGCCAGTACGCCAGATCGTCGTCGAGGCGCGCAGAGGCATACGTGTCACGCTGCCAGCGTGCATAGTCCGCGTACTGAATCGGCAAGGCGGGGAGCGCCGCACTCCGGCCACCTCGCGCATTCGAATATTCGCGCGCGAACTCGTCGATCATGATCCGCACGGACCATGCATCCGACACGATGTGATGCATGACGAATTGCAGCACATGCTCGTTGGTCGCCAGTCGCAGCAGCGTCACGCGCAACAGCGGACCGCGTTCGAGCGAGAACGGCGCACGCGCGATGGCGCGAAGCGCGGCATCGACACTTTCCTCGCGAACAGCCTCCGGAACGTCCGCGAAATCGAGCACCGACCATGCCGGCTCCGCAATCAGCGATGCAATCTGCACCGGGCCCTCGTCGCCCTCGACGAAGGTCGTGCGCATGCTCTCGTGCCGCGTGACGAGTGCCGTGATCGCCGCGCGCACGGCATCGCGATCCAGCGCGCCTTCCATCCGCACCGCGCCCGACAGGTTATAGGCGGCGCTTTCGGGATCGAGGCGCGAGAAGAAATACAAACGCTCCTGCTCGAACGAAAGCGGCGCAGGCGCGCGACGGTCCTCATGCACGGCGATGCTTCGCGGACCGCGCGTACTGTCGCGCGCCCCGTCGACCACGGATGCAAGCGCCGAAAGAACCGGATGCGCAAATACGGCCTGCACAGGCAGATCGATATCGAACGCGGTCCTGATGGCAGCGATCATGCGCAACGCGCGCAAGGATTCGCCGCCGAGCAGGAAGAAGTCGTCGTTCGCGCTCACAGCATCGACGCCGAGCACGCTCTGCCAGATATTCGCGATCGCGAGTTCCGTGGCGGTGCGCGGGGCATCCTTTATCGCGTCATCGGTCTCATGCCGAGGCACGGGCAAGGCATTGCGATCGAGCTTGTCGTTATGCGTGCGCGGCAACGCATCGAGCGGGACGAACCGCTGCGGCACCATGTAGGGCGGCAGATGACGCGCGAGTTCCGCCTGCCATCCGGCGGTCTCGGCATCGATGCCGCCCACAGTGACGAGATACGCAACGAGCATCGGCTGGCCGGCGACCACCTTGACCGCAGCGGCGGCATCGCGCACGCCTTCCAGACGGCGCAACGACGCTTCGATCTCACCCAGTTCGATGCGAAAACCGCGCAGCTTCACCTGATGATCGGCACGCCCCACGTACGCCAGGCGTCCGCCTTCGATGCGGCACAGATCACCGGTTCGATAGAGCCGCGCGCCGTGCGTGAATGGATCGGGCACGAAGCGTTCGGCCGTGAGCGCGGCACGGCCGAGATAGCCGCGCGCGAGGTTCGTACCACCGATGCACAGTTCGCCGATACCGCCCTTCGGCACGCTGGCACCATCGGCGTCGATCAGATGAAAGGTCGTGCCTTCGATCGGCTCGCCGAGCGTGGCGCGTGAATCATTCAGTTGTGCGATGCTCGACCAGATGGTCGTCTCGGTCGGACCGTACATATTCCACAGTTCGACGCCGCGTGCCTGCAGGCGTGACGCGAGTTCTGCGGGCAAGGCTTCGCCACCGCACAAGGCCTTGAATGTCGCGCCTGCGCCGGACGTGCCCTGCCAGCCGCCTCCGAGCAATACGTTCCAGCCCATCGGGGTGGCCTGCATCATGGTCGCGCCCGAGCGTGCGATCAATGCCGCGAGACGTTCGCCATCGGTGACGTCCTCGCGCCGCGCAAGCTCGATACGCGCGCCGGTCACGAGCGGCAGATAGAGCTCGAGCGCGGCGATGTCGAACGACAGCGTGGTCACGCTCAGCATCACGTCGTCAGCGCCGATGCCGGGGCGCACACGCATGCTGGCGAGGAAGCGCGCCAAGGCATCGTGCGAGATGCCGACACCTTTGGGCTTGCCCGTCGAGCCCGACGTATAGATCACATACGCCAGTTGCGAGGCGTGAATGTTAGCGAAAACACCTGCGTCGTGCGAGGGCGCATTCATCGTCTGTGCGAGACGGATCACGCGGGCGACGACGCCATCGAACGATCGCGCCGTCGTGTCGTCTGCGATCACGAATGCCACGCCGGCATCGTCAAGCATGTAGGCGATGCGTTCGGCAGGCAGCGCCGGATCGATCGGCACATAGGCGGCACCCGAACGCATGACGCCAATCAGCGCCGCGACCATGCCCGCCGAACGCGCCGTGCAGATGCCCACGCGCGCCTCGTGTCGTACGCCGCTGGCGTGCAGATGCGCTGCGATGCGGTTCGCCCATGCATCGAGTTTGGCGTATGTGGTCGATTCGTCGCCGCAGCGCACGGCGATGACATCGGGCGTGCTCGCGGCCTGCATCGCGATGAGTGCGGGTGTCGGCGTGAACGTGTAGTCAATCAACGGACGCGCGTTCGCTTGCGCATCCGCCGTGCGGTCCAGTTCGATCTGCGTCGCGCGAATGCCCGCATCGCGGACGATGTGTTCTAGCACGGTCACGTAATCATCGAGCAGACGATGAATGGTCGATGCATCGAAAATATCGGTCGCGTAGTTCAGGCCGAGCGTGAGCGCATGGTCGCCGGTCACTTCCATCGACAGATCGAACTGCGCGCTGTTCGTCGTGCTTGAAAGCGGCGTGATCTGCACGCCCGGCAGATTCAGTTCGGCGGCGGTCTGTTCGCTGTAGTTGAACAACACCTGAAACAGCGGCGTATGACTCGTGGTGCGTTGCGGTTGCAGACGCTCGACGAGCCTCGCGAAAGGTACGCTGGCGTTGGACTGGGCATCGAGTACATGCTGGCGTACCTCGGCAAGCAAGGCCTCGAAGGGCTGCGTGCCGCGTGCCTCCATGCGGATGACGAGCGTGTTCACGAAAAAGCCGATCAGCGGCTCGGTTTCAAGACGGTCCCGTCCCGCTTCGGGCACGCCGATGCGGATATCGCGCTGGCCGCTGCATCGGCCGAGCAGGAGACCGAAGGCGGCGAGCATCGTCATGAAACGCGTGACGCCCTGCGTTTGCGAGAGTGTATCGAGCGCTTGAGAGAGCGTCGGATCGAGGCGGCGTTCGAGTGTAGCGCCGGCGCTGGTGCGTGGGCCACGCCGCACACGATCGACGGGCAGTTCAAGCACCGGATGGTCGTCGCCGAGGGTGGCTTGCCAATACGCGTATTGCGCTTCCAGCATCGCGTCGCTGGTGTGCTCGCGTTGCCATGCAGCATAGTCGCCGTATTGAATCGGCAGTGCTTCGGGTGGGGTCACCTCATGACCTAACGCCGCTGCATACGCGTTAGAGAACTCGCGTAGCAAGATGCCCTGCGACCACGCATCCGACACGATGTGCGGCATCGCGAAGTGCAACACCGCTTCCTGTTCGTTCACAGCGAGCAGCGCCACCTTCAGCATCGGACCCTGACGCAGATCGAGCGGGGCGTGAGACAGCGCTTGCAGTTGCGTTTCGCCTTCGTACGCGGCTTCGTGCCAGCCGTAGCGCGGTTGCTCATCCACCACTTGCCACGTCTGCGCATCCTCTTCCACGAAGCGCGTGCGCAGGCTTTCATGACGGGTCACCAGCGTATCGAGCGCCGTGCGCACCGCGGCCTTGTTCAGCTTGCCCTTCAGTCGCACCGCTCCCGCAATCGTGTATGCCGCACTCTGCGGCTCCAGATTCCACAGGAACCACAAACGCTCCTGCGCGTGCGTCAGCGGAATGCGACTGTCTTTTGCACGCGCACGAATCCGCTCGACCGTCTGACGTTCACTCGCTTCCAACTCCGCCGCCAGACTCTCCAGCACGGGATGCATGAACAAGGTCGCCAGCGATACCTCACGCCCCATCTCCTGACGAATGCGCGAGGCCACCTGCATCAGCAAGAGCGAATGCCCGCCCGCTTCGAAGAAGTTCTCCGTCACGCCGATATCGGCTCGATTCAGCACGCTTCGCCAGATCGACAGTAATTCGGCTTCGAGCGGTGTGCGGGCTGCGACGTGTTCCTTGTGCGAGGGCGCTTCGGGTGCCGGGAGTGCCGCGCGATCCACCTTGCCGTTGGGCATCAGCGGCAAGGCATCGAGTGCGACGAATGAGGAGGGCACCATGTACGACGGCAGCCGTGCTTCCAGCGTGCGACGCAGCAGGCGTACGTCATCCTGTCCGACCACGTAGCCGACCAGTTGACGTGATTCGCCTTCGCCTGTGAGCGCCACGATCGCCGCGCTCACGCCTTCGATCTGGCGCAGCGCTGCTTCGATCTCACCCAGTTCGATGCGGAAGCCTCGCAGCTTCACTTGCTGATCCAGTCGCCCCAGAAAGTCGATGCCGCCATCCGCGCGGCGACGGCACAGGTCTCCGCTTCGGTACATCCGTGCGCCCGGCGTGCGCGGGTCCGGCACGAAGCGCTCCGCCGTGATATCCGCGCGGCCCAGATAGCCGCGTGCGAGCGTCAGCCCGCCGATGCACAACTCGCCGAGTCCTCCGACCGGTGCTTCGTTGCCGAAGCGGTCCACCACTTGCACGCAGCGCGATGCATACGGCTCGCCGATCGAGACGATGCTCTGCCGGGTGTCCGCCTCATTCGTCTGCCGATACATGCAGGCGACTGTCGTTTCGGTGGGACCGTAGAGATTGTCAAGGCGGATGTGCGCAAGGGGTCCACGTCGCCATTGCGCGAGGGCATCGCCCGGCAAGCCCTCTCCGCCGACGGTGATCTGGCGCAGTGCGGCCAGTTCATGTGCGGGCGGTGGTGTGCGTAGCCACTGCTGCCAGTACGCGGTCGGTATGCGCGAGAAGGTCACGCGCGCATCGCGCAGATGGCGACTCGTCGTGTCGATATCCCAGAGTTGCGGGCCACGCATTTCCACTTGTCCGCCTTGCATCAAGGCAGGCAGCATTTCGTGCAATGCGACGTCGAAGTTGATGGTCGACGACTGAAGCTGCGTATCGTCCGATGTGATGCGGTAGCACCCGATGAAGTCGTCCAGATGCCGTGACAGCGAGACGTGGCTCACCGCGACACCTTTGGGCTTGCCTGTGGAACCTGACGTGTAGATCACGTAGGGGCGGGGTTCGGGGTGGATCGATACATCGGGTGCCGTGTCCGCAAGCATCCCTACGCCGTTCACATCTATCACATCGATGCCTTCGAACAAGGCTCCGCATTGCCCGAGCGTGTCGGCGTCCGCAATCACGCATTGCACGCGGGCATCGTCCAGCATAGTTTGCAGGCGTTCGGCGGGATAAGCCGGATCGAGCGGCACGAAAGCGCCGCCCGAACGCAGCACGCCTACCAATGCAGCGATTAACGCAGGCGAGCGCGTCAAGCACAGGCCCACACGCGTTTCCGCACGCACGCCGCGCGCAATCAACGCATGCGCAATCCGCGCCGACCATGCCTGCAACTCGGCATAGCTCAGGCGCACGCCTTCGCAATGCACCGCATTGCCGATGCGTTGTTCGGCCACGCGTGCGCCAACGGGCGCGAATGCGTGTTCAGCAAGCGCAGGAGCAGAAGCCGGTGCATCGAGCGTCAACGCGCCGAGGTGCACATGGCCATCGACCGCAATCTGGCTCAGCAGCGACACGTAATGATCGAGCAAGCGCGCTACAGTCGATTCATCGAACACGTCACGCGCGTAGGTGAACGACACCTCCAGTCCGTCCCCACGCTCACGCGCGTTCAACACCAGATCGAATCGCGCAGTCTGCATCTCCGAAGAAATATCCGCGACCGTCAGACCCGGCAGTTCGATCGGGCCGCCCTGCGCACCGAGGTAATTGAACATGGTCTGAAACAGCGGCGTGTGTCCGAAACTGCGCTGCGGCTGCAACTCCTGCACCAGCCGCGAAAACGGCACGTCCTGATGCGCATAGGCGGCAAGCGTGCGCGCGCGCATCTGCGTGAGCAGTTGCATGAACGTCGATGCCTCGTCCATCCGCGCGCGCAACACCAGCGTATTGACGAAGAAGCCGATCACCCGCTCGGTCTCGTCGCGGTCGCGTCCCGACACCGGCACGCCGACGCGAATATCGTCCTGCCCGCCATAACGCGAGAGCAAGACCTGATAAGCCGACAGCAGCGTCGTGAACAAGGTCGCATCGGCAGCCTGCGAAACGCGACGCAACGCGGCCGCCGTGCGCGCATCGACGGTACGCGCAACGCTCGCCCCCGCCGAACGACGCATGCCGGTACGCACGCGATCGAAGGGCAGTTCGAGCACCGGTTGCTCACCGCCCAATTCGCCACGCCAGTATGCCAGTTGACCGGCCAGCGATTCGTCGTCGAGCCATTCGCGCTGCCACGCCGCGAAATCGCCGTACTGGATCGGTTCGTCATCGCGTCCGTGCGTGGACGGCGCAACGCCCAGTTCGGCGCGATACGCAGAAACGAATTCATCGACGAACACACTCATCGACAAGCCGTCCGACACGATGTGATGGATCGCGATATGCAGCACATGATCGTCCGGCGCACTCTGCAGCAAGGTCACGCGCAGCAGCGGTCCGTGTTCGAGATCGAAGGCTTCGTTGCTGAGCGCATCGAGCGCGGCCTGCATGTCTTCAGGACACGTACGCTCGCGCCACGCATAGTCCGCCGTTCCCGTTACTTGCATCGGCACGCCATCGCGTTCGATGAAATGCTTGCGCAGGCTCTCGTGCCGTGCGACCAGACGATCGAGCGCCGCCCGCACCGCGCGCCGGTCCAGCGTGCCCTGCAAGCGCACCGCGCCGGTGATGTTGTACGCCGCACTCGCCGGATCGAGCTTCCATAGGAACCACATGCGCTCCTGCGCATGCGAGAGCGGAAACATCGCACCACGGTCCGGAAACGGCACGATCGGCAGACGCGATGCCTGCATGCCGCGCGCGCGCAACTGATGACGGAACTGCCTGCGCTTCTCGGCGGGCAACTGCACGTATGCCTTCGATACGGCGAGCAAATCGGGGACGGCTGCGTGTGTCGTGTCGCTCATGTCTCTATGTTCTGTCCTGCGATGTTCAGCTTTCGCTCTGATCGTTGTGCGTCTTCGAGCGCGGCGGCATGCCGGCCTGCCATTGATCGACGCTCGTCAGGCGCTTGCCCATGCTGTCGTGGCGCGCGGGATTGAGCTTCTCCGTGTGACGCTGCGGCGCGGCATGACGCGGCGCATAGGCATGACCGAGCGCATGCGCTTGCCCCTGCGCCTTCTTGCGCTTGAGGAACGGGCAGCGGTCTTCGGCGGCGATGTTTTCATCGGTCAGGAAATACTGCTTCCACTCGAGATTGCCGGGATCGCCGTAAAAGCCGAGATCCGGGTGCGCGCTCACGTCGTCCCATGTTTCAAGGCGTTTTCTCACCTGATTGCGCGCCTCGCGGCCGATCACCTTGTTGGTGATGGTGTCCACGAACACGCTGCGCGGCTGGAACAGCAACACCATGCCCGGACCGAGATTGCGGCTGTGACGCACCTTGAAGGTCGGCAGCGCGCACACCACGAACATTTGCACACCCGCGAACGAGAACTCCCATTCTTCCTGCGACGGATCGGGCTGCTTGTCCGCTTCGGGATCGGGATCGACATCGTGCAGATGTTGCAGCGTCTGCCAGAAGAGGTCCTGATACTGCTCGTGCGTCAAGGGCTCGTCGTCCGGCTCGAAGAACACGGCGATGTTGTTGCGGCGAAACTCCGGACGGGACGCCAATGTCGAGAAGGTCTGCATCGTCGCGGGCAGGTCGCGAATGTCCTTGCCGTTCACCCACGCATAGAACATCTCGCCGCGCCGCTCGGCAATGGTGCCGAAGAAGCACGGGTATTCCGGATGCATCACCTGCTCGCGCAGCGTCGCATACGAACCCGCTAGCCACGCAGGCGCCTGCGCCGCCGCGCCGGTGCGGGTTCCCGAAATCACGCGGCTGGTCCAGTCACTGGCATCGAAGTGCGCAACGTCATCGTTTGATTGCATTGTCATTCCTGTTGGTCAACACCACCCATGCGACGCGCGTCGTGTGCCGTTCATTGCGCCACTGGGCAAAGCGTGGCCGGCGCGCCTCGTCGATGCCCTGTTTCCAAGGGCTTTTCGTGCTGCTCGATTTGTGGGGTGCGTCTGCCTGCGCTTTCTGTCGAAGCGCCTGGAATGTCACGCGGATGCGTGCGCGTCGAGTTCGACGACCAGCGCCTGAACCCAGTCGTCGGGAATGATCGGCTGATGGTAGGTGCATTCCGGCGAGGTAACGGTCGAGCCATGCAGGCGTCCGTCCGGAATCAGCACCATGTCGCCCGGATGCATGTCGAGCTGCATGCCGACATTGCCCCAGAACAGCATGTCGCCTTCCTGAATGGTGACTAGCCGATGATCGTTGTGGACATGCGTGGTCGAGCACATTTCCAGCGGTTCCACGAAGGTCTCGCGATCGATATCCGGGCATTCGCGATCGATCCGCGCGCTGATGCGATGCGCGAACTCCACGTAGCGCCGGATGGCCGACAGCCAGCGCAATTGTTCACTCAAATCCCAGCGCGCACGCTCGGCCAGACGCTCGCCCGCGATCACACCCTGCACGGCCTGCGCGACCGCAGCGCCGTTGACCTGCTGCGCGGCGTGTTCGAGCGCCTGCGCGAAGCGCGCCGCCAGTTCGGCACGACGCACGACGACATCCGCGGGCTTGCGGCTGGTCGGCTGAAGATGCGCACACGCCTTCTCCAGTCCGATGCCGAACGCGAGCCACTCGGCTTCTGCTGCAAAGGCCGCGCCCACGAACGCAAAGGCACGGTCCGGCCTGCGCGCGAGCGCGTAGAGCAGGTTGCATTTGGCGAGACTCGTCGGCAGATAGAACTGCCAGTACGCATGCTGCTCGCGCGTGAGACCCGCAAAGCCAGCAACGCGGCGCAGCAGTGCATCGTCGGGAAGATCACCTGACAGCGTCGGGCGCGTGTCCACGGGCAGGCTGTCGAAAAATCCGCTCGCGCTGGCTCGCGCCAGGGCGCGACGCTTCGACAAGGCCAGCGACCAGCGCTGAACCATGATGAAGCGCAATCCTTCTTCGAGATAGTCCTGACGCACGAGACGCGCGAACGAACGCTCCCAGAAGGCACTTTCTTCATCGACAATCTGCATCAGACGCGCGGCGGCGGCGTCCGGGCTTTCGGTCGAATCGGCGTCGAGCGACAGATACTCGAATGCATAGGCTTCGAGGAAAGGCGCGATCTGCGCACCGAGCGCGCGGGTGTCGTCGCGATAGAAGTCGGCATAACGCGACCATTCTGCCGCGCTCGTATCGTTCGGTAGACGTGCCACATCGAGTTCATAGATCGACAGCAGCGTGCGGTTCGACGCCAGCGCAGGCAGGCGGCTAACGTTATGGTTGCGCACCGGCTTTCTGAACTTGAGGAACTCGAAATCCTCCGGACGCAGCGGGCGCCGATGATAGTCGCTGTCCAGCACCAGCTCATCGACCGTCGCGCTGCGGTACGGCGTGGCGGCGGCGAACTGCCGGATGAGCGAGAGATAGTGCTCGCTCTTTCCATCGAAGGAACTGAAGTCGAAGAGCGGTGGCACGGGCTGCGTCATGATGTGGATGTCCTTTCTTTGCTTGTGTTGCCTGAATGTCCTGGACTGCTGCTATCGGCTGTCGACTATCGGCCGGTCATGGCGACGAGCACGCGGCGTTTGCCCTTGAACGGCGCGCGACCGTGCGACATCAGCACGTTATCGAGCGCAAGGAGATCGTTTGGCTGCCAGGGAAACGACAGCATGGTGTCGCGGTACACAGCGCGGATTTCATCGAGCATCGCGGTGTCGATCGGCGCGCCGTCACCAAGAAAGGTGTTACGCGGCAGGCGGTCTTCATCAACGATTTCGAGCAGCGCTTCGCGCACGTCGTCCGGCAGGTTCGATACGTGGAACAGATGCGCCTGGTTGAACCACACCGTCTCGCCGGTCTGTGGATGGACCAGTTCCGACTGGCACACCTGGCACGTGCGCAAGGCTTCGCCATCGTCGAGCCACTCGAATGCAATCCGGTTGGCGCGGCAATAGCGTTCGACCTCGGCGCGGTCTTCGGTACCGAACACCTGTTCCCACGGCACATCCAGACCATTGCCGAAATTGCGCACGTACATGATCTGCTTCGATGCGAACAGCCGGCGCAACGCCGGATCGAGCCGTTGATAGACGACGCGGCTGTCGGCAACCGGAGTCGCGCCGTTTTCTTCGGCGGCGATGTCGCAATAGAAGAAAATCGACTCCGGCCAGCGCAACGTATACGATTGTTCGTTATGCTGATCGATCCATTGGTCAGCCGGATATTCGGTCGATGAGAATACGGCCCCGCCAATCCGGCTGCGCGGCGTGGAACCGAACTCATAGGCCTGCAAGGTTTCGCCGAACAGCGACGCGAAGCGGTCGAGTCCTTGCGCGCCCAACGACGCGAATCCGCGCAGCAGTACGCCACCGTATTCGCGCTTCGCCTGTTCGATGCGTGCCTGCAAGCCGCTCGCGCAGGCATCGGGCAATTCGCCATCGGCCGGGCGGAGTTCGAGCACGCGCGTACCGTGATGTTCGATCACGCGCTCGTGCAGCGCGATTTCCGGGATGTTGATCAGTGCGTCCATAACTCGGGCTGTTGCGTGCGAACCTCCACCAGCGTCGATGCGACGATGGCCAGCACCGCGTCCAGCTTCTCCTCGATGAAGAAATGCCCGCCGGCGAAGCGATGCACCGTGCAGCGGTGTCGCGTCTCGTGCGACCACGCATTCACGTCGTCGCGATTCGCCGTGGCGCTGTCGCCGTCGCCGATGAACACATCGATCGGACACGCCAGCGGCTCACCGCGCGCCTGCACGGGATAGGTGCCGCACAGATGAAAGTCCGCACGCAGCACGGGCAACATGAAATCGACGAACTCGCGGTCTTCGAGCAAGGCCTCGGGCGTGCCGCCGAGCTTGCGCAAACGCTCGATCATGGCGTCGCGCGTGCACGTGAGCCAGTGTTCCTCACGCGCACGCCGCGAAGGCGCGACACAGGCCGACACGCCGAACCACACCGGCTGCCGTCCCGTCCTGCGTTCGATCTCGCGAATCAGTTCGATGCCGGTGAGCGCGCCCATGCTGTGACCCATCACGGCATAGGGAACGTTTGCGTCGAGTTGCGCGAGAACGCAGGTAGCGAGCGCATCGGTCAGATCGGGCCATGCCGTATGCGGCGGCAGCGCGCGCAGTGCTCCGTGACCGGGCAGATCCTGCGCCCGCACGCGTGCGCCGAACGGCAAGGCTTGCGCCCAGCGTCGGTACAAGAGCGCGTGGCCGCCTGCGTGCGGCAGGCAGATCAGGTCCACGAGTTGCATGGCCGTGTCGTCGACGAATGCGCTCATCGCTTCAGTGCGCCGTGCGCGCCGCCCGCTTCGCGTCCTCGTCGGCCATGTGCTTGCGCAGGCTGAGCGGCCGCATGTCGGTCCACACCTCGTCGATATACGCAAGGCAATCCGCCTTGTTGCCGAACTTGCCGACGGCGCGCCATCCCGCCGGAATCGCCTTGAAATCCGGCCAGATCGAGTACTGTTCCTCGTCGTTCATGACGACGTGGAAGGTGGTGGTGTCATCGCCCCAGCTCATCTTTGCTCCTTGATAGCCGCGCTTAATTGAGAATCACTCACGAATATGACGACACGATGAGACGGGTCGTCGAAACTTCGTGCGGGATACTCACCCTTCACACGACTTTTTACGTGAAATTCTTGTGAAAACCTTACTACGTGTAAACGCGAATCGTTCCTATTTAGATAGAGCACGATAGAGGGTTGAGGGCAGGAAGTCAAGACATCGAGGCCGATATCGATATTCATTCGAGTGTAACGACCGGGTCATCCGACGGCTTTCCGGCCGCCAGTTCAAGTACCGGCGCGGCTCGCCGAGGTGCGATGAGGGTTTACCGTGTAAATGAGAATTGTTTATACTCAGCGGCCGACGGCGAACCGGCCCAACGCGGCCCGTCACGATGCTTCATGTGACCTCGCTGCAGATCCCATTATTCGAACACTCAATGAGACGCCTCCAACGCGGACCCTTTCGGTTTGTTCTCCTGCTCGCTCTCGTCTGTCTCGCGGTCCTATTCTGGGCGCTGCTGTTTCGGATCACTGAACATATTGATACCGTGAAGATCGGGCGCGGCAATATCGAGTCGAGCGTGGCCGCGCTCGGTACGCTGCAGCCACACAGCTATGTCGATATCGGCTCGCAGGCCTCGGGCGAAATCCGCCGCATCGGCGTGCAGCCGGGCGATGTGGTCAGGAAGGGCCAGTTGCTCGTCGAGATCGATCCGAGCGTGCAGCAGGCGAAATACGATGTGGACCGCTCCGCCCTCACCAGCCTGCGCGCGAAACTCGCGAGCGAGCAGGCGAAGTTCGCCTTCACGCAGCATCAGTACGAACGTCAGCGTCGCATGATGTCCGAAGGCTCCACGCGCGACGAAGACCTGCAAAGCGCCTACGCCGCGCAGCAGGAATCGCGCGCGAATCTCGACGATCTGCGCGCGGAGATCGAAGGCGCACGCGCCACGCTCTCCGGCGACGAGGCCCAGCTCGGCTACACCAAAATCTACGCGCCGATGTCCGGCACCATCGTCACCCTGGATGCACGCGAAGGGCAGACGCTCAACGCGACCTATCAGACACCGATCATCCTGCGGATCGCCGATCTCTCGACCATGACGGTATGGACACAGGTCTCGGAAGCCGATGTGCTGAAGGTCAGGCCCAGCATGCCGGTCTATTTCACGACGCTCGGCGCGGATGACCACCGCTGGACCGGCACGGTCCGGCAAATCCTGCCCGCGCCGCCGAACACCGCCGCGCCTTCGGCCGATGGCCAGCCGCCGCCCGCCGCCAGCGCGAACAACACGGGCAAGGTGGTGCTCTACACCGTGCTGTTCGACGTGCGCAACGAGAGCAATCAACTGCTGCCGCAAATGAGCGCGCAGGTGTTCTTCGTCGCGCAGGAGGCGCATGACGTGGTGGTCGCGCCCTTGTCCGCACTCAAGCCGGCCGACGATTCGAAGTCCCGCTACACCGCGCAAGTGCTGGATGACGGACACGTGATCACGCGGCAGGTCAGCGTCGGCGTGCACGACCGGCTGAACGCCGAAATCCGCTCGGGCCTCGCGCCCGGCGACCAGCTCGTCACCGGTATCCGCCGCGTGCGCGCCGCCGACGGCAAGTTCCAATGGTGAGCCCGCTGATCGAGCTGCGCGAGGTGCGCAAGTCCTATGGGGGCCACGGCGACGAGCCGCCCGTCGACGTGCTGCGCGGCGTGTCGCTGTCCATCGAGGCGGGCGAGTTCGTCGCGATCGTCGGGGCATCCGGTTCGGGCAAGTCGACGCTCATGCATATCCTCGGTTGTCTCGATCGCCCTACATCGGGCAGTTATCGCTTCGCGGGTCAGGATGTGACGAGCTTCGGCGCAGACGAACTCGCGTGGCTGCGGCGCGAGGCCTTCGGCTTCGTGTTTCAGGGCTATCACCTGATTGCGACCGAATCGGCACGCGAAAACGTCGAGGTGCCCGCGGTCTATTCCGGCGTGAAACCCGAGGCACGCCGCGCCCGCGCCACCGAACTGCTGGCGCGGCTGGGACTGGCCGAAAGGCTGGAACATCGGCCGAACCAGTTGTCGGGCGGACAGCAGCAGCGCGTGTCGATCGGCCGCGCGCTGATGAACGGCGGCCATATCCTGCTGGCCGACGAACCGACCGGCGCGCTGGATTCGAAGAGCGGCGCGCAAGTCATGACGCTGCTGGACGAATTGTCGGCGGCGGGTCATACCATCATCCTGATTACGCACGACCGGCAGGTGGCGGCGCGCGCGCGGCGCGTGATCGAGATTCGCGATGGCGAGATCGTCGCGGATTCGGCGCACGCGAGCACGGAGCCCTCGTCGCGCGAAGGCGTGCTCGATGCGCAAAGCCTGCTCGGCTCGATGTCTTCGTCCTCGGCGCGCACCGCCTCGTTCATCGCCGATGCCAGCGAAGCGCTGCGGGCCGCGTGGCGCGTGGTGTGGATCAACCGCTTTCGCACCTTGCTGACCCTGCTCGGCATCATCATCGGCGTGGCCTCGGTGATCGTCATGCTCGCGATCGGGCGCGGTACGGAGCGCGAAGTGATCGCCAAAATGGCGAGCTTCGGCACCAACCGCATGTACGTGACGCCCGGCGGCGACAATGCGCGTGGCCCCGGCGGCACCCTCGACATGGGTGATGTAGCGCGCGTCGCCCAAATACCGAATGTCGGCGTGGCGATGCCTTTTCTGATGGGCCAAGTGACGCTGCGTCACGGCAACGCAGATATCCACACCAGCCTGTGGGCGGTGAGCCCCGATGCCTCGCGCGTGCTCAACTGGACGCCCGTGCACGGCGTGTTCTTCGACGACGACGACGAGCGCCGCCTCGCCACCGTCACCCTGATCGGCAAGCGCGTGCGCGAAAAGCTGTTCGGCGCGGCGAACCCGGTCGGCGCGCATATTCTGGTCAACAACGTACCGTTTCTGGTGATCGGCGAGCTCGAAGAAAAAGGCGCGACCTCGGGCGATGCCGACGACGACGACGTGATCCTCGTGCCCTACTCCACCGGTGCGCGCCGCGTGCTCGGCACCACGCATCTTTCGTGGATTTCCGTGCTGATCGACGAACTCGATCTCGCCGCCGAGACCGCGACGCAGATCGGCAGCGTGCTCGAACGCGCGCATCACGTGCGCGATTTCCAGATCTACAACCGCGCCGCGTCCGTCAAGGCGCAGACCGAAACCCAGGACATGCTCACACTGATGCTCGGCCTGATCGCAGGCATTTCGCTGCTGGTCGGCGGCATCGGCGTGATGAACATCATGCTCATGACGGTCAAGGAGCGCACGCGCGAGATCGGCATCCGCATCGCAACGGGCGCGCGCCAGCGGGATATCCTGCGGCAGTTCCTGACCGAGGCGACGCTCGTATCGGGCATCGGCGGAGCGCTGGGCGTCGTGATCGGCGTGCTGATCGGCGCGGTGCTGATCGCCGCCAACGTGCCGACGATCTTCTCGGTGCGGGCGATCCTCGGGGCCTTCGCGTGTGCGCTCGCCACCGGTCTGGTGTTCGGCTTCATGCCCGCGCGCAAGGCGGCACGGCTCGATCCGGTCGTAGCGCTGTCGAGCGAGTGAGGATGCGATGAAACGACGTCTGCCGCTCATTTCGCCGCTCGCCTTGCCGCTCATCTTGTCCGCGTGCCTGAGCAATCCGCCACCGCCCGCCGCCGATGTTGCGGTGCCGGCGACTTACCGCTTCTCATCGTCCTCGACTACCGGCGATGCCGTCAGCGCCGACTGGTGGCGCGGCTTCGGCAGCGACGAACTGGACCGGCTGGTCGCCCAGGCTTCGATCGGCAACTACGACGTCGCCGCCGCCATCGCACGCGTGAAGCAGGCGCGCGCCAATGCGACCATCGCCGGCGCGGCGCGTCTGCCGAACCTCAGCGCTTTCGCCGATGCCAGCCGTCAGGGCGGCTTCATGGTCAACAACGATCTGCCGAGCGGCAGCGCTTTCGACGCGGGCCTGCTCGCCAGCTACGAAATCGACTTCTGGGGAAAGAACCGCGCCGCCAGCGATGCCGCCATCGCACGGGTGCGGGCCTCCGAATTCGACCGCGCGACCGTGCAGCTCACGCTGAGCGCCGATGTCGCGAATGCATGGCTCCAGACCGTCGCGCTGCGCGAACGCGAAGGGATCGCGCAAGGCAATCTCGATACCGCGCGCGGCATTCTGCGCACGGTCGAATCGCAGTACCGCGCGGGCTTCGTCACCGCGCTCGATGCCGCGCAGCAGCGCACGCTGGTCGCCGCGCAACAACGCGCAGTGGCGCAACTGCGTCAGCAGGCGGGTGACAGCGAAGCGCAGCTTGCGACCCTGCTCGGCGTACCGGCGTCCGGCTTCACGATCGGCACCCGCTCGCTCGATGCCCTGCGCGCACCGGACATCGGTGCGGGCGTGCCGTCAACACTGCTGATGCGGCGACCCGATATCGCCTACAGCGAAGCGCAACTCGCCGCCGCCCACGCGAATGTCGCCGCCGCGCGCGCCGCGATGTTCCCGACCATCACGCTGTCGGCGTCCTTCGGCACCGGCAGCGACCGCGCGCAACGCATTTTCGACAATCCGCTCTACACCATCGCGGCGGGCCTCACTGCGCCGATCTTCGACGCGGGCGCGCTGGCCGCCGGACGTGATCTCGCACTGGCGCAGCAGGAGGAATTGCTGGCGACGTACCGGCAAGCCGTCGTCACGAGTTTCGCGGATGTCGAACGCGCGCTGAACGCCACCGCCGGTACGGACGCACAGAGCCGGGCCCAGGACGACGAACTGCGCGAAGCCCGCCACACGCTCGAACTCGCGCAAAGCCGTTACCGTGCGGGCGCGGAAACCGCGCTCACCGTGCTGGACGCGCAACGCACGCTCTACACTGCCGAGGACGAGCGCGTGCAGGTGCGTCTCGCACGGCTGCAGGCGGCGGTGTCGACGTATCGCGCGCTGGGTGGCGGCTGGCGTGCGAACGATGCGCGCTGATGATGCGTTCACACGGCATGCACCAATGTCAAAAAGCATCCGTAAACGCAAACTCGAACCTGGCCCTGGGCGCATACGCGCGACTTGTTTCCCACGCCCATGGCGGCAAACGCGTTTTACCCGAACGTCAGCCCGTCATCGAGACGCGAATTCACGCGCTAGCCGAGCATGGTATCGAGCGGCTCGTTCGGCCAGCGCTCGTCACGCTCGGCCTGTGTCTGGACGATGGTCGTGATCGGACAGCGCGCGCAGGGCTTGACCATGCGCAGAACGATGCCGTCGGAAATTAGCGTATCGACGAAATCCTCTTCGATCCCGCCGAGTCCCGATACCACCCCGTCGGGCCAGAAGCGATCCATCGGAATGGCGGGTGCGCCCTTTTTTGCGCAAGGCGCGCGTCGAGGTTGTCGAGCCAGGCCTCGTCGATGACGATGGGCCGGCTACTGATGAAACTTGCATCAATCTTCTCGAGCTCAAAAGCGCCGCAAGCTGGCCAAACGGCCGAGCCTAACCGGCAGTTGCGCCTTCGTCGCAGCGCGGAAACAGTCGGTCCAGCTAGACTTGCAAATGCGAATGATTTGCAATTAGGTACGTTTTGGACGATCATCTGGGTCTTTCAAGCGAATCTTCCGCCGAACATGGATACCGTTTTGTCGCCTAAAGCCGCACAGGATACCCAGGGCGCCAACCTCGCCGCTCAACGCCGGCAGGACGCCGACACCGTGCTGCGATCCCTGCTCTCGCGCCAGTCACACTGGCCGCTCGTCGAACCGGCACCGGGCGATGACGAACTCGCGCTGATCGTCGATGCGGCATTGCGCGCACCCGATCACGGCCGCCTGCGTCCCTGGCGCTTCGTGCTGGTCCGTGGCGACGCGCGCGAGGCGCTGGGCCAAGTGCTCGTCGATGCCGCTCGCGCCCGCGCCCCGGCTGAACCGGCGGAAACGCATGAACATCGCCGGCAGCGCGCGACGGCCGCACCGCTTGTCATCGCGCTCGGCGCGGCGGTGGATCCTGCATCGCATATTCCGGAAGTCGAGCAACTGCTGTCGGTCGGCGCGGCCGCCATGAACATGCTCAACGCCATTCATGCGCTCGGTTACGGCGGTTTCTGGGCGACCGGCGCGGATGCCTACGATGCGCTTCTGCATCAAGCACTCGACTTCGATGCCAATGAACGCCTGTTGGGTTTCCTGTTCATCGGCACGCCGAAACAACAGTCGCGCAGCGCCAAACGCCCCGCGTGCGCCGCGCATCTGCGCGAATGGACCGGCGTCGGGCACACGCATGCCATCATTTCCGCGGTGAGCGAATCATGAGTATCAGCATGCTCCCGATGCGCGGCCCGTCCCTGCTTGACGATGCATTCGAGCAATTTCCCGATGCCGACGATCAACTCGTGACCGACGCCGTGCGCGCGTGGTTTCGCCCAGACTGCGATGCGGTGCGCGGGCGCAAGACCTGGCAGGACGTGTTGCTCGACGCGGGTCTGTCGCGCGACGGCCTGCAATGTTTCGACCTGTTGATGGGGGAATGGTCGATCGCGGCGCGGCGCCCGCTCGACGTCCGCTGCCGTTGTTCGTCCGAACTCTCCTACGACGAAACCCAGTTGCTTCAGGTGCTCGCGCATTTCCAGTCGCACGATATCGTGTCGGCGCGCAGCCTGCTGAATGCCTGGTTCTCGTCGGGCGAGATCGTGTCGCTTTCGCGACATCGCACACTGCTTCGCGACGACGCTCTTCGATGTCGGCGTGCCACTGCGCAATCGTGAACGCCGCGTCACCTATCTGCAATGAGCACGATGATTGAAAGCACGACGCTTGCTGCCGTCGAATTGCCGCGCGAAGAGGAATGCCCTGAGACCGCGTTCAGGCGTGCACTCGCCCCGCGATTCGTCGCTCATCCGCTGAATTTTCATGCCGATGCGAAACCCCTGCTCGACGAAGCGGGATCGGTCTGCCTTGAAGTGACCCCCGAAAGTTGGACGGTGTGACAGCTGTGCTGTTGCGAGCAGAGACCGGTATGCGACCGGGCTCACGCCTCCTAGCTTCATCTTGATACGTTTGTGATTGTAGT
>NZ_JALQDA010000058.1:0-17376 GCF_023631485.1 Caballeronia sp. GAFFF2
ACAATCGACACCGCGCAACGCCCGACCTTGCCGAATCGGTCACGTTCCAGAAATCGGCGGTCACGTTCGCCGAAATACGCACTTGGAGCCCGCTGGCCGGTCGTCCCGAACGTATGTCCAGAGACGTGCGGTATGGGTCTTGCCATTGCCGGGCTCGAGCACCGGTACCGGGGTGTCATCCGCGTGGATCTTCGAGGCGGCCATCACGTATCGGCGAACGACATCTACCAGTGGCCGGAGCAACGCACTGCACTGGCCGACCCAGTCCGCAAGTGTCGAACGGCTGAGTTCCACGCCGTCTCGCGCATAGATCACTGACTGTCTGTACAGGGGAAGGTGGTCACAGAATTTGCCGACCAGAACATGTGCGAGCAACCCGGGGCCGGGCATGCCGCGATCGATTGGCCGATTGGGTGCAGCCGCCTGCACGATGCAGTCGCAACAAGTACAGGCCTTCTTGAGTCGGCGGTGACGAATCACTCGCCAATGCCCAGGTACATATTCGAGTTGCTCGGAGACGTCCTCTCCGAGGTCGCTAAGCGCGCCACCGCATTGCGGACAGCACGCGTCCTCGGGCTGATGTACAACGTCGTCGCGCTGAAGATGTTGCGGAAGCGGCTTGCGTCCCGACGACTTGCCGGTCTCAGAACGAGGCCTTGTTGGTGCGTCGACCGTTGCCGCGCCATCGTCGGCCTGCAAATCTTCGAGACGCAATTCGAGTCGCTCGATCTGACGATCAATCTTCTCCGACTTGCGCCCGAACTGCATGCGCTGCAGCTTCGCAATCCACAGCTTCAGGTGCTCAATCTCGAGCGCCCGGTCGGAGAGTGTCTTCCGGAGCATCGTGACAGTGTCGCGCAGATCCGTAAGCTCGCCTTCGTGCTCACGTAACGCCGCCTCGCGCTCGATCAGGAGCGCCTTCAAAGCCTCGATATCGTCCGGAAGGATAGCGTCGCTGGATGCCATGCACGCAGTTTACGCGCGTGCATTGCCCCAAGCCTGCGTTGTCACATACGTTTACAAAGCGCTGGAGGGGCGCGCTGCATCGACGGGCTGTCGCCAGTCGAATCCTTCGAGCAGAAGGCCGAGTTGAGCGCTGGTCAGCGAAACAACACCGCCATCAGCACGAGGCCACGCAAAGCGCCCACGCTCCAGACGTTTGGCGAACAGGCATAGGCCGCCGTCGCGCCAGTACAGGCATTTGATGAGGTCGCCACGTTTGCCCCTGAACACGAAGATGTGACCAGAGAATGGATCCTTCGCTAGCACAGTCTGCACCTTCGCGGCCAGGCCGTCGAAGCCGCAGCGCATATCCGTAAATCCGGCGGCAACCCAGATGCGCGTGTTTGTCAGCGGACCAATCATCGGCTAAGGCACTGGATCACAACGCGCAGCGTGTCGAGATCGACGCCCCCTTCCACGTGTATCTCGCCTCGTGGCAACTGGATCCGGATCGGTGCCGAGCCCCTGTGTTAAAGGCGTAGAAGCGGCCTGTTGGGCCGCGCCGCTGTCGCTGTCGCTGTCGCTGGCCTCATTCAAAGTGATCGGCAGCAAGGCGCATTCGCGATCGTTCACACCAAGGCGTCCCTCCAGATACTGCTTGCGCCAGTCAAACAGCTGATTCTCGTTCACTTCGTGACGGCGTGCAATCTCCGCCACCGAACGTTTACCGGATAACGTCTCTTCGACGATCCGGCGTTTCTCGTCCACGGTACGCCGGTGATATTTCCGGGCGCTTTTAACTTCGGTGAATTCAGTCACTGTGTCCATGATTCCCTTATGGACACAGTCACATTTGTGCCCCGGGAAAGCATGGCTCTGCCTTCATCAGCCGTCTATACGGTCAGGGTCGGACGGTTACAAAGCAGGCGAGAGGACTCGCCATGAAGAGGGGGGTGCGGATTCCGTGCAAACCAACAGTCAACACTTCTGATTATTCTGTTCCGGTGAAAGTAACCCCGAGTGGGCTGATCCATTTGGAGTTTGCTTTGGCCGATGCGGCATATCTTGCGCATGTGGGATTAACAAGCCCGGTGAGGGAGGATAGGAAACGGACGAAATCCGGAACATGATGGCAAAGAAATGGAACACCAATGAGGCAGCAGAGCCTTGCGACAAGCTAAAGAAGACCTTTGCTGAATGTATGCTTGAAGAGGACCTGCGCTACCGCGTTGTACCGGAGCAGTTCGAAGGGCAGCGCTTTCTTCGCTCTTCTTTCCGCTCAAAATCGGTTCGCGAAGCAGCCCAGTAATTAGAACATGGTGATTGCTTAACATCTCGAGGTCGCCTGTGGGACGCATGACAGACGACCGCGAGAGCCCAGTTGACGCGGCTGCCGGGAATGCTTTGGCTTCCCGCGCAAAGGGGGCGACCGCGGAAATGTTTGTTGTACATTGGAAGCGGCAGTAGCGGTCGCGATGAGACGATGGGCCGAAGTGGGTTGGTTTAGGGCACTGACAGTCGTCCAGAACTGGAAAAGGCAATAGGGACAACAATTAAAAATCAACGCCGTCGTACGCGTCGTATATTTGCAATCTGCTCCCGCTTGCGCGCAAGTCGAATGTTCTCTTGACTTGCGCCGTACTCGGCGTCGGCGGTGGTTACAAATCCAGCATTTTTGCCATTGAGATCAACGCGTACCGCACCTTCGACGAGACAAGTCCAATAGCGTTGGCCACGGCACCAGAGCTTCACACCGTTACGAATGTCTCGCTCGCTAATTCTAAGCGTCGCCGCCCGGGCGAGCAGGTCCCTGAGAATCCCAACCTTAAGCGGAACCTTAGATGCAGGACTTCGCGGAAATGCGCGCGGGAAATTTCGCTGAAGGATAGTGACTGCGCGCGCGGCTCCATCAACAGACGTTCGCGGACGCTTTTGCCCCTTGATTCCCTGTCCTGCGTCCACGGGCGCTGACACTAACGGTGATGTAGCCTCACTGTCTTCCTCGCGTTGACTAAGCTGCAACTTGAGTGCGGCGAGCTGTTCGAAACCCATTGTGCGTGCCTAAAGTTCGACAACACAATTCTACCAACGACGTCGCTCACCTCGCCCAAGCAAAGACATGAATCGTGACGACGTCGCAATCCATATTACTCCACGTTCGAACCATCAAACCTGACGATTTCGACCCAATTCGCGCCCTTGCCAACCGGATACTGTCCAATTGCGGTCAGCTTGCCGGTCTTGGCGTCGATTTGGTAAGCGCTTAGCTTAGGCGACAGTTGCCCGACAGCCAGCAAGTACTTGCCGGACGGATCGATATTAAACCCTCGCGGTTGCTTCTCGGTCGAAAACGTGCCGATACGCGTCAGCTTGCCGGTCGCCTTGTCGACCTTATACGCCGCGAGCGTGCTCGACGTTCGCTCCGATGCATACAGGAAGCGGCCATCGGGTGTCAGGTGCAGATCGGCGCCCCATGGATTGCCGCCGGAGAAGTCGGGTGGCAAGATCGAGACGGTCTGAATCGGTTTCACCAAATCGTGCTTGTTGTCGAACGACAGCACGTGCAAATTGCCATCGAGCTCGTCGATCAGATAAGTGAAGCGCTGATCCGGCGAGAAGACAAAGTGACGCGGTCCCGACTTCGGAGGTAATGAATAAGCCGGCGCCACGTCCTGGGTCAATTGACCGTTCGAGGCGTCGAATCCGAAGCGCAGCCAGGCATCCGAGCCGAGCACCGACGCGAACACCGCGCGGTTGTCTGGCGCGTTGCGGATCGCGTGTGCCATTGGACCGGTCTTGATCGTCTGCTGCACGTCGCCCACCACGCCGTTCACGCCAATCCGATTCACCGCTACCATATTTCCGCCGTACGATGCGGAGAACAGAAAGCGGCCGCTTGCATCGGTCGATACATACGCCATGCTCTCGGCCAGCGGTGCCCTGCCCAGTTCAATAAGCTTGCCGTCAAGGGGATTGAGCGCGAAGCTTACCGCGCTATAGGGCTTCGAACGCAGTCCGGCGTAAAGACGCAAATGATTGGGCGAGAGCGCCATCGGCATGACGGTCCCGCCCACCGAGACGGTCTCGACGGCAGTCATCGCACCGCTAGACTCGTTGAGTCTGAAAACGGATATGTCCTTGCTATCTGCGTTCGAAACGTACGCGTATGTCGCGGCCTGCGCAGTGCTGGTGGCTGTGCTGGCCGCCAAGAGAACGGCGATTGCGCCGACGATCTTCGTCATCTTCATTTACATACTCCAAGTGGAAACGGGTTTGTTTTTGCGTACGCGGTAGCCCGCGCGTCGAGGCGCACTAATTCCGCATTGTTCAGTGCGCAGCGAGTCTGAACACCGAAACGGCATCCGTCATCGATTGCGCCTGTTGTTCGAGCGAGCTCGCAGCCGCAGCGGCTTCTTCAACGAGCGCGGCGTTCTGCTGGGTCACTTGGTCCATTTGCGAAACCGCTTCACCGACTTGCTCGATGCCGGTGCTCTGCTCGATCGTCGCCGACCGGATTTGATCCATCAGCGCGGCCACATCGCGCACCGCGCCGACTATCTGCTTCATTGACTGCCCAGCCTGCGCGACGAGATCGTTGCCGTGCTCGACGTCGGCCACGGACGTGGTGATGAGTGCCTTGATGTCGCGGGCGGCGCCTGCGCTGCGTAGCGCTAGGCTGCGCACCTCGCTTGCTACCACCGCGAAGCCTCGGCCCTGTTCGCCAGCGCGCGCGGATTCGACCGCCGCATTTAACGCAAGAATGTTGGTCTGGAACGCGATGCTGTCGATCATGCCAATAATATCGGCGATCTTGCGTGAGCTACCGCTGATCGCGGTCATGGTACGGATCGCGCGCTCGACGACCTCGCCCCCGCTTTCAGCAACCCGCGCCGCGCTTGATGCCTGAGTGCTGGCTAGCTGCGCGTTATCGGCGTTCTGCTTCACCGTCGACGTCAATTGCTCCATGCTCGCCGCTGTTTCCTGAAGCGCCGCCGCCTGCTGTTCGGTACGGCTCGACAGATCAAGATTGCCCGCGGCAATTTCGCGCGCACCGCCGTAGATGGCTTCGCAATTGGTGCGGACATTCTCCACTGTTTGCGTCAAGCCGCGCTGCATGCGGTGCATTGCCGCCAACAATTGGCCAATTTCGTTGGCGCTCGCCTCGGGAATAGGCACGGTCAAATCGTTGGCCGCGATGCGGTCGAGCAGGTTTGCCGCGTCGGCCAGCGGCTTCGTGACGATGCGTTGAAGTGCGAAGTGCGATACCACGATTAACGCGAGCGCAGTAGACACGCCGAGCGCCACGAGGGCGATCACCCACTTATATTCTCGATCAACCTGCGCGACGGCATCGTTGGACAGCGTGTTCGCACTGGCCTGAAACTTCTCGACATTGGTTGAATACGCCGCGCCCGAAGAGGTGATGTCGCGATCGTTGATCGTTGCATAGGCGTTAGTGTCGCCCGCGAGCAGTGCATCGGAGGCCTGTTTTAGTAACGCCGCGAGCTTGTTTGACGACTCGAGCAACTGGTGCTTTAGCGCATCGTCCTGCCCCTCGACGGAAGCGGCGTTGCGGAACGCCTCGGTTTCGTCGGCAGCGCGCTTAATGGTCGTCGCGGCGGCGCTCACCGCCGAATCGCGCGTTGCTCCATCATTGCGCTCTTTTAGTGCCGAATAGGCTCGCGTCAACGCGGACCGTGTGCGGGTTGAGTTCTTATAAGCATCGTTGACGACCGTCACCTGCGACGCGATTTCATTAATTCGGTTCAGACTCGCATTTGCCCGGCTGAGCGTTACGACTCCCAAAATTCCACCGAATAGGACCATCGCTCCGAAAACCACGGAGACGGCTAGCAAGCTGCTTCGAACCGATAGGTGGCGCATGGCCAGTATGCCTCAACGTTGTACGATGACACGGATAACGGCTGTTTTGGCGTCGGCTTTAATCTGAGCACCTAGCGAGATCCAACCTTCCTGTGGATTCGAATGCTCATGGACAACCAACCTCCGCCTGATACCTATTGATCATCGATGCGCCAATCGGCGCGGATTTCTTGTCGACGGCAGCTTTTCCGTGAAGGTGCGCGAGAACATTACGTGACGCTTTGAAGTGTGTTATCAGACGGCTGTGCAATCGCTCGGAACCCAAGCGTATTAAGCGGCGTACGCGCCAATACGCGGTCTACTTCCATCCCGGACATAGGTTTGCCAAAAAGATACCCTTGACCAAAGTCGCACCCCCCGATGCTGAGTATCTTTGCCACTTCGTCTGTTTCGACGCCCTCCGCCGTTGTCAGCATCTTTAGGCCTTTGCTTAACGCCAGCACGGCAGAGATCACTTTATCGCGTCCTAAAACCGGGTCATTCATAAATGATCGGTCGATTTTGATTTTGTCGATCGCAAGCTGGGTTAGATGGTAAATCCCCGAGTAACCTGTTCCGAAATCGTCGAGCGATACACTGATGCCTCTTGCTCGTAAAGCGTGCAACGCTCGCCGTGCGGCGGGCAGATTGCCAACCAGAGCCTGCTCGGTCACCTCGACCTCCAGGCGACTGAAGGGAAAGTTCGCTTGCTCAAGGATGCTGCAAAGGCGTTCGGGAAGCGTGCTGTCTTCAAGCATGCCGACGGTCACATTTAGCGCCAGAGTCATTTCGCCAGGCCACGTCAGGGCGTGAGCGATCGCCGACTTTAATAACGAAAAGCTCATTTCAGGCATCAAGCCCAATCGTTCAACGATGGGGATGAAAGTATCTGGCATTTGAAGTCCACGATCGTGGTGTCGCCAACGCGCTAGGATTTCAAACCCGACGAGTCGCTGGTCCGGCAAACTCACGACCGGTTGGAAGTAAGGCTCGATCTCCTCTTTTGCGACGGCATACGCTAGCTCTTCTTCAAATTGGGCCGCCGCTTTTTGTTCTTGGTCGTAATGCGGTTCGTGGAAGTGGTAGCTGTCCTTCCCCATTTTTTTAGCGCGGTACATCGCATGGTCAGCACATTTCAGAAGGCCTTCAGAGGTGGCGGCGTCAAACGGGCTCATTCCGATCCCGATGGTTGCGCTGATCGACACATTTCCTGAAATCCCGGAAAGGGGCGCCCCAATCTTCTGCAGTAAGCTCTCCGATATTAGCGCAAGCGTTTCTCTGCTGCCTTCGGGGATGAACATCGCGAACTCGTCTCCCCCGAGCCGGGCAACCGTAGCCGAGCGATTGCTCCCAAACTCGGCAAGCCTCACCGCAATTTCGCAAAGCACCTTGTCACCAGTTGCGTGACCGTAAGTGTCATTGATTGGTTTGAACCTATCCAAATCAATGATCAGGACCGCAGTTTTTTCATGTGGAACTGCAAGCCGTTGGTCCAGGGTTTCGATAAAAACACGGCGATTATATAGACCCGTCAATGAATCATGCCGCGCAAGGGAATCGCTTCTGCTTTGCTCCGCCCGCAACGCAGCGAACGCTTTGCGCTGGATGGCAAGTAACCGCGCTATGCGCACGCCAGGCACTATCAGAGCAAGCGCTGAAAACCCGGTCGAGGTCAAGATAAAGCGCCACCGCTCTGCGGCTTCGAAATTAGATTCGTAAGAAAGACCCAGTAAGGCCGTCGTCCAGCCTTCGAGTTTCAGTTCCCAGAGACCGGAGAGTACGAAGACCGTCAGAAGCGTTGCTAAGACGAATCTGGCGGCCTGTGCGGAGGAATGGGGCGTGAATCGATGCATGGCTATCAATTGCTTGGGGGATAGACCAGCTAACGACACTTATCACCGTAAATTTAGGCCCAGACCAGTTGCGTCGCGAAGCGCGCGTCAATCGAAGTGAGTCGCAGGGCTGGGAGGAGAGCCTTTGCATAGCGTGCCTCAATCTAAGACTAACCCCCGGATTGGTGCGTGTGAAATCGCTACTGCAGCACTGGTCTGGCGACGACGCGGCGTTGATGGAAAAGTCACGAAGATTTGTTCTGCTTCAAAGCGCTATTCGGGCAGGCACCAACGACCACATCGGACTAGTTTCGCCACGCGCCAACAAATCGATGCAGGATGGTTCGACGCCGTGCATCCGGACGACCGCGAACGCGTCCGTCGTCAATGGCGTGGCGTCGTTGAGGATCGGCTCTGCAGCACGTTAGCGTTTCGCTTGATGCAGCGCGAGCAAGGCTATCGTTCGATGACGGCGCGCATCGTGCCTATCTTCGACGATACAGACGAGCTCGTCAAATGGTTCTGCGTGACCGTGGACCGGACGCAGGAAGAGGAGGGGATTGCAGCGATCAAGGATCGCGATCTCCGGCTGTTCGTTGCAATGCGGGGTGCGCGCACGACAACCATCATAGCGGCTTCGATACATTTACCGATTCGAAATAATTTATCGTTTAGATGCGCCTTTAGGTAAGCGGCTGTTTTGCGTCGCGTAGAGGTCCTCTCATAGAGAAACGGCCGCGCGAGCAACAAGGCTCGCCGAACGTGAAATCATACGACTCGAAGTCATTCTTTGCGGCATGCGACAGGGAATAGAGGCACCGCACGCCTCGCCGTCAGCTAGTGGCATGCCCGCGTCTTTAATAGCGAAGCTCATTCCTGCTGGTGGCCATGCAGTGGCAACGTGTGCTGCGTCTGCGTCTGCGTCGCGCGCTCGACGCGATTGTGCTGCCAAATCGTCCGTATGCCCGCAGTTTGAACAGCGCACCTGCTTGGCGGCGTAGTGCCTCATCTTCGCCTACGGAGAAAATTAACTTATCGCTAGACGGCGTCAAGCAGCACGGCTGGTCAGCGACAACTATCTTGGCCGGTCGACGGGTGTAGTTGTCGCTGGCTAACTCATAGTTGTCGCGCCTCCATCGCAATTGTCGCCGGCGCGCGCTCTGTTTGTCGCTGGCCTTACGGCGGCGATAGCTTTCGACGTTCAGCTCGAAGATCGTCGAGTGATGGACGAGCCGGTCGATGGCTGCGACCGTCATGCCGGGGTCGGGGAACACATCATTCCAGCCAGAGAACGGCTGATTGGCCGTTATTAAAAGACTTTTGCGCTCATACCTCTCGGCAATCAGTTCGAACAGCACACTAGTTTCAGCCTGATCCTTACGCGCGTACGACAGGTCATCGAGGATGATGAGATCGAAGCGATCGAGCTTCGCAAGCGCGGATGGCAATTGCAGGCTCTGGCGTGCAGCCTGAAGCTTCTGGACGAGTTCGCTGGTGCGCATGAACAGCACCCGATAGCCAGCGTCGATCAACGCGTGTCCTATGGCTGATCCCAGATAACTCTTGCCAGCGCCAGGTGGCCCGAACAGGAGAATTGTGGCGCCTTTCTCCAGCCAGGATTCTCCGGTTGCCAACGCAGTAACATGCGCCTTCGAGACCATCGGCACCATGCCGAAGTCGAAGGTCCCAAGTGTCTTGGTCGGGTCCAGATGTGACTCGATTCGGTGGCGCTCGATGCGTCGTTTGGCTCGTTCAGCCAGTTCGTGCTCGAGCAATGCGCCGAGTAGCCGGGAGGCCTGCCAGCCTTCCTTGTCAGATCGTTCCGCGAACTCGGGCCACAACCTGCCGATGGTCGGCAAACGTAGCTCGTTGAGCATCAGGGCCAGACGGCCGTTGTCATGGGCGGGAGCGTTCATGCTGCCACCTGGCTGAGCAACTCGTCATAGATCGCTACCGGGGGCATTTCGACCACCACCTCAGGGCACACTGCCTGACGTGGCGCGAAATCATCGCGCAACTGCTTCAGATCGGGCAGGTCGCCGGCTGCGAGCAACGCTTCAAACCGTTCGGCCAGCACCGCTTCAACGCCGTGGTGTCCCGCGAGTTCGAGCAGGCCCACCATGCTCTTGCAGGCCTGACGTTGCGACCGCTGCCCCTCCAACTGCTCCCAGGTCCGGCGATAGGCTTCGCGAGGAAACAGAGCATCACGAAACGCGAGCCCCATGAATGCCTGTGGCTTGCGCCTGAGCAAGTCGATGAAGTGGCGGTAATCAAGCGCGTGGCGGTTATCGGCGGCACGGGAGCCTCGCGGCGTGCTGTGCATCAGTGCGCCCGACAGATAGCATTCGAGCCAATTTCGTAGAGACGCACCTTGAGGCGATGGCCGATCAGGCGCGACGGCGCGCTGTACAGGATGCCGCGCACGGTGAACGTGCTGCAACGGGTCACGAGCGCCTCTTCCTCCACGAAGTCAGTGGTACGGCGTTCAGGTAAATCCTGCAACTGTGCGCGCTCAATGCGAAACGCCGCAGCGTTGCGCCGGCTTCGGCGCATTACCACCTCACGGATGAATTCATCGTAGGCCACCCGGTCCGCGAAGTCACGATGGCCGCGGAGCATCAGGGCCTGGTCGACCGCTTCCTTCAGATATCGATGCGAGGATTCCACGCTGCCGTTCTCGTGACCCAGACCGCGATTGTTGCGCGTACCCTCCATGCCGTAATGATCAAGCAGCGCTGCGTAACGCGTCGTGAAGTCCTCCTGCTCCGTCAGGTTCTTAAATGCAGCCGACTGACTGTCAGAGCGATGTTCTCGCGGGCAGCCGCCTGCCTGCCACAGCGCGTTCTGCAATCCGGCGGCGAGAGCTTCGAAACTCTCGCCGCCTTCAATCACATTCGCGTACTCCCAGCGCGAGAACGCCAGCACGAAGTGATACAACCGGTGGCCGAATGGCGCACCGCCAATCGTCACGCAAAGCTTGCTCATATCGGTGAAGTCCGACAGTCCCCGCACGCCGGGCTGATGTTCCTGGGGAAGAACACCTCCAGACTGGGCCTTCGAGTGCCCGCCACTGGCGAATACGTCGCTCCAGCGTGCGACGCATGCTATCGGGGTAACGATCCGGATGATCATCCTGCAGCTTGCGCAAGATCGTGATGCCCATCAGATTAGGCGCGTTGCTTAGCAACGGAACGACTTCGCTGTCCCAAACGTCGACGAAGGGATCAGGGCGGGTACGCCATGATTTCCGCAGCTTCTGAGAGGGCAGCGTGGCATCGCGCTCGATGCGGCGCGCCGTACGCACGCTGATGCCGGTCTTGGCGGCGGCCACTTCCTGCGAATGATGTTTGCGCTTGTTCATGTAAAGACGAACCTGTTGGTCGGTAATGCGGGTTCCAGACATGAGCTGACCGCTTCCTCTTTAAGCTTCGATCAGCCCATCCTAAAGCCCCGCCGACACAGCGCTGCCGTTGGCTCGTCGTCTCCGGCGGCTACGCCGCCTATGACTCCTCACCACCGGCCAAAGCAATCGTCAACGACCGGCCAAAGCAATTGTCGCCGCCCAGCCCTCGGCTCAGCATCCTTTCCCGGTGCGCCGCGCACGATTCGGACGGATTTGACGCCCTTGCTGACCCTGCGAATAAGACGAACTGGAGATCAGCAACAGCACCGAGACCGGACGACACGTTGTCATACGAGCGCAAGGTCGTTGCCGAGCAGATCAGCGCCATACGTCTGTACAAGCGCAATCAACACCGACATTTTTCGCCCGGTTAGAACCAGGCGCGCGACTTCCGGACCAAGCAATGCATCGATGTCGTCATCGATCGAAACGGCTTCACGGCACGAAGCGTCACCGTGTTGTATAGATCGAATAACGAGCCAATGCCAAAACGAGGACCCCATGCTCTTTCTTGTATGATTTTTGCTAGCAAAGCTTTACACGCCTTGCCTGCAAAATAACGATGACACTTTGTGAGAATCTGCGCTGCTCAATCTGGACAACCAGACTTAAAAAAGACGTTGGCATCCCGCGCGTACTGGTAGTCGACGATTTTACAGACACTGCGGATGCAATCAGCACCGTTCTGACGCTGGATGAAATGGAAACTCAGGTGGCTTACGACGGGAATACCGCTATTCGAACGACCGAGCAATGGCGGCCTGACGCTGTCTTATTGGATATCTGGATGCCCGATATCTCGGGCCTTGAGGTCGCTGCGCGCCTTCGGGCGAACTCCGCCACGTCCTCAATTATATTGATTGCGCATTCAGCTGCCGCGGCACCAGCGGACCTGGAGCGCGCTCACGCAGCGGGGTTTGACGCATTCTGTGCCAAGCCGCTTGACGCTCGCATGTTCAAGCCGCTGATCCGCCATTTTTGTCAAGCCGGATCGGCAGATAGGCGATGATTGCCGATGGCTATCACTGTGTGGATCAGGGCACGTTGCGGTCGCGCTATGCGACTTTTCACTCCCTATTTATCGGAGCCGTAACAGGAAGAGTCACTGTAAAGGTCGTCCCAGCGTCTCGGCTGGACGTGAGTGAGATCGAACCTCCGTGCGCCCTAGCCAACTCTTTAACGATAAATAGGCCTAGGCCAATGCCGCGCGCACTAGCTCGATCGTGCTTGCTCGCCGTCGGCAGACGCTTCAGAGGATCGAAGATGTCGGATTGCTTCTCCCAGGGTATAGGTTCACCGACGTTATGGACGGACAGCTGCACGGTTATTCCAGCTCGAAATGCGTTGACGAGTACGGGTGCATCCGCGGCTCCGTGACTGAGCGCATTGCTCGTCAGGTTCGAGATAATCTGCCGTAACCGGTCTCGATCCCACTTCCCATCGAGTGTATCGCCCACGTCGAGTTCAATCAGCCGATCAGGATGAAACGCTCTCAATTCACCGACCGCGTCCTCACACACATCGCGTAGCGATACAGATTCCGGCTTGATCGACACACGGCCTCCCATGCGTACTTGTGCAAAATCAAGGAGATCGCCAACCATCTTTTCCATCGCACTGGCACTGCTCAAGATGCGACCCACCGCCTTCATTTCCGATCCACTCACCGCATCGCTTCGCAAGAGGTATTGGGCCGACATCATGATTGCGCCTAAAGGGTTACGCAGATCATGCGCGATCATGCCAACCATCAACTCGCGGGCGCGGTCGGTGCGCGATGTGTACCAGGCGATCGACTCGGTTAGCGCCTGATCAACAGCTTCGCCAAACCGTATAGTCTCTTCAACTGCTGTGGAGGGATCGGCAACGTCGGCAGCACGCCACCGCCGAAGAATGTTTGCCCGCAACGCTCGGTATTCGGAAATCATCTCCAACAGCGAAAAGCTCGACGCGAACCGATCTTGCGCGTGACCCTTCGCGTCGTCGATCAGTGCGGGAGAATTTTCTGGCAAATCGCCGCGGCTCTTGTCAGATCGGCCCGCCTCACTTTGATGCGATTCCATGTCTTGTGCGACGTTCAACAGTAACTCTGCGGCCGTATCCTGGAGTTCCTCTTTGGAGAGTCGCGTAGCGCTTTCGAGATGCGATTTTGCAAAGTCGGCAAATTCGCTAACGATGGCATCGAGATCCACTCGAATAAACTCGCTCAAACTAACAAAGTTTCGCTCCTCAGATAAACGCAAAGTGTCGGGGCACATATTTGATATTTTTTTCGTATGAACAGGTGGATGATGAGCATCTCGCGTGCCACGCGACACCCGTTGAAGCGGGGCGGAGGTCATTTCTCCGTTGCTTAACTTCAATAGTTTCGGTCAGCCGCTGGCAAACCACTGGAATACGATCAGCAACGGCGCAGCATTCGGAACTGACCTGCCCCCCGAGATTAGTACGCTGACGGTGTAGAGTCCGTTCCGACAAGGAGCGGTCATGAAGAAGCGATTCACCGAAGAACAGATTATCGGCATGCTGAGGGAGGGCGAGGCTGGCTTGAAGCCCGCAGAGCTGTGCCGAAAGCACGGCATCTCTGAGGCGACCTACTACATATATGGACTGCTCCCAATAGCAAACGGAAGTTGACAGACACGGAGTCGATTGCGTACATATACATGGCCTCGTCCCATTTGCCAAATCATCTGGTCTACAGCGAGCAGGTGTTGGATTGCATATATACATTCGGCCTGTTGATGGCACGGGTGTGCCTGGCCCCAATGGATTTCGCCCGACGACTCCTTCATATATCCACGGCTTCGAAAGCCCTAAGTCCGCGCAGGTTCAGTCGTCGACGGTCCAACCTGTTTTGCCATTGAATCAGATCACCTGTGCAACCAATGAAGAGGTCAACAACGACGCAGGATGTGATCGGGATTCCGCTCATACCGGCGGCGCATACTCCCGACCACGTGCGAGCAACGCCCAGATCGTTCTGGCAATTTTGTTCGCGAGTGCTACGACAGCGACGTTTGTTCCGCGACGCGCCTGAACGGCGAGTATCCATTGGGAGAGTTTGTCCGTATGCCTTACGGCTTGCTGGACAACCGATCGCGCACCATGTACCAGCAGCATTCGCAGATACCCGTTTCCGCGCTTCGTAATACCGAGCAGCCGATCTTTACCGCCCGACGAGTGTTGACGTGGTGTCAGGCCAAGCCACGCTGCAAACTGCCGACCGTTTGAGAACTCAGAGGCGCTGCCAGCCGCGGCAATGACGCTGGTTGCAATCATCGGTCCGACACCACGGATCTTTTCGAGGCGCTTGCTTATGGGCGATGCATTGTGCACTTGTTGGATCAGGTTGTCATACCTCGCGATCTGCTTATCAAGCAAGGCAAGTCGCTCGTACATATCACGCATCATTGTTCGGGTCAGTTCTGTCAGCTCGTTGTGCGCGTCATCGATAATGGTGGGAAGTTGTGTCCGCGCTTTGAGAGGTGTCTGCGCAATAACCACGCCGTATTCAGCCAGCAAGCCTCGAATCTGATTGATCTGCGCGATGCGGTCTCGCATCAGAAGACTGCGGATGCGGTGCATGGACTGGATGTCCTGCTGCTCCACGCTGTTGACTGCGACGTAGCGCATCGTTGGACGAGATGCGGCTTCGACAATGGCTTCCGCGTCATTTCGATCATTCTTCTGAGATTTGACGAACGGCTTGACGAATCTCGGGGCGATAATCTGGACCTGATGCCCCATCGCAGTGAACCGCCGAGCCCAGTAGTGCGCTCCACCACAAGCTTCCATCACAATGCGGCAACACGGTAGGCAGACAACCGCTTCTAAGAGCTTGTTGCGGCTGACTCGCCGGCTCAATACCGGGTGGCCGCGCTCGTCAACGCCGTACAGCTGGAAAATGTTCTTGGCTAGATCGATGCTCAGCAACGCGACGCTCATGACGGCCTCCGTTCATTCGTGGATCAGGGACTGTTCATATTGCCATGCACTTCCATCGAGATCATTAGCATTCCTCCATCGAAGGTAGGACGAGGCCATTCCACTATATCCGGCGTCAGGGCGGAGCCCAGCGCCTAACTGGAATTCCGCGCGTGCAGGCCTCAACAACTGGAAGACCTCAGGGGCCGTTATAGAAATCAGGTTCCCTGCTCGCCGGATCGACCGGAGTGCCATTCGTCAATTCGTCAACGCATCGTTGGTGACATTGCTACACTGCTTTTTGATACGACTGGCCGGTGGCGAGCATCGACCAGATGACACGGGCCATCTTGTTCGCGATCGCAACGATGGCTCGGTTGGCGCCTCTTCTGGCTTGTACGGCAAGAGCCCAGGCGTGCTTTTTGTTATGTTTAGTGGGTGCGGTTCTGAGTACGGCGCGCGCACCGTGTATGAGTAACGTACGTAGATGCCGGTCCCCTCGCTTGCTGATGCCGAGCAGGTGCGTTCGGTCTCCGCTGGAACTCTGCCGGGGCACCAGACCAAGCCAGGCTGCAAAGTGGCGGCCATTCTTGAAGTCCTTGGGATCTGATACCGCCGCGACGATCGCTGTCGCTGTTTTGGAACCGACTCCTTCAATCTGCGCGATGCGCTGACAGGTCTCACTGGCCTTGAATACCATATCGATGCGCCTGTCGAAGCCGGCAATGCGGTAGTCCAGCCCACGTAATTGTTCCATCAGATCGGCGAGCATTTCACGGGCGAGCGGCGTCAAGGCGTTCGAGACGTCGGCAACGATGGCCGGAATCTCTCGACGTGCGCGCGTACTCGACTGCGCGAATACGATGCCGCGTTCGGCGAGAATGCCCCGCATTTGGCTTACAAGTCCAGTCCGGTTGCTCACGAGACGTGTACGTGCGCGGTGAAGACTTTGCACATCCTGCTGCTCCACCGACTTGACCGGCACAAAGCGCATCGATGGTCGCTGCAACGCTTCGCAGATTGCCTCGGCATCGTTGCCATCATTCTTGTTGCCCTTCACGAAGGGTTTCACGAATTGCGGGCTGATCAGTTTGACCACGTGACCTTGCTGTTGAAACTGTCGCGCCCAATGATGAGCGCTTCCGCAGGCTTCCATCCCGATAGTGCATGGCGATAGTCGAAGAGTCAGTTCCACCAGTTGGGCGCGACCGACGCGACGTCGCAGCACAAGTTTGCCCGCGGCATCCACGCCGTGCACCTGGAAAACGTTCTTTGCGAGATCGATAGCAAGAAACCGAATGGTGTCCATGACGACACTCCTATGAACGAGAACGCCAGCAGTTACGATACGCCTGGTGGAGCAGTCCATACCATTAACTGGAAGGCGAAATTCTGCGGCATGATGGTTTCCGACGCCCAGCGCCTGAAGGAGCTGGAGCAGGAGAACAACAAGCTCAAGCGGCTGCTGGCCGGATCGATGCTCGACAACTCTGCGTTGAAGGACCTGTTGTCGCGAAAATAGCAAGCCCGCAGGCCAAACGCGAGGCGGTCAAGATGGTGATGACCGAACGCGCCATGGGTGTCACCCGGGCCCGCGGGCTGGTAGGGATTACGCGCTCGCTGTTCCAGTATGAGTCGCGCCGACGAGCCGACGACGAAGCGCTGACTGGCCGGATGATGGCCATCGCAGCTCAAAAGCGACGCTATGGCTATCGGCGAATTCACGTGCTGTTGCGGCGCGAGGGCTGGCTGGCCAATCACAAACGCATCTGGCGGCTGTACAGCAAGGCCGGACTGAGCTTGCGCAAGCGGCGACGCAAGCGCATTGCCGCTGTCGAGCGCAAACCGCTGCCGGTGCCAACGGGACCGAACCAGAGCTGGTCAATGGACTTTGTCAGCGACGGGTTGGCCAATGGTCGGCGCTTTCGCTGTCTGAACGTGGTCGACGATTACACGCGTGAGTGCCTGGCTATCGAGGTCGATAGCTCGTTGCCGGGTCTGCGGGTCAAGCAGGTGCTTGAACGGTTACGCGAGATGCGCGGCTTGCCTGCTTCCATCACGGTGGACAACGTACTAACTGTCAAGCAGAACCGCCAAAACAGGTAAAGCGCATCCGGGCGCGCGGCCGATGCCGTTCGCCGCGATTACAAAGAGCAATCAACCAGTGGTCTTCCGCATAATCGGGGGGACTTGCTGACCATAGTGGACACAAGATTCATCGCGCACGCGCGTGATCTTCACCGTACCTAAAACAGCATAGAAGCCCCAGCGGAAGGTCCGAGCATTGTCTACGGGGTCGTCTGCGCCCCTACGGCAGCCGAGAGAGGGATCGATCCACTGGGTAAACCGAATTCGAAGAATTGCCGATACGGCTGGTTCCTCTTGATCATACTGTAGGCCACCCGCGCC
>NZ_JALQDA010000059.1:0-15890 GCF_023631485.1 Caballeronia sp. GAFFF2
TGAGTCTCCACCAGCGTCGGCAACAAGTCTGCAAGGTCTCGACGGTATCTCGCCGATTGCTGAAGCGCTGCTCAAGAAGTTGGCAGGTAAAGCACGCACGGGTCGACTAGACGAGTTGACGGCACTCGAGCTCCTGCACGAAGCAGTATTGCTTTGACCTGATCCGCGTCGGTATCAAAAGCAGTCTCCCGTTCGTCACGTCCGTCGCGTCCGGGCCAGGCCGATTGCGCTGCGAGCGTCTTCGCGCTAAACGAAGAAGAAATCCCGCCAAGTGGCCGCCCGCAAGCCTGCCGTCCGTCATAGAAACGCTCGATTGCCGTTACAGCTATGATCGTCGCACGCTAAGCGTCGATCACGCGGTATGGGCCAGCTAGTAGCCGTATCCGCCATCAATGCATCGCAAAGCGCACGATCCACAGGCCATCTTAAGCGTGGACCCAGCAACGTCTTGACAGAAAGTTGCGATCTTCGGTCTGCGGTGCGGAACTTCGGCGGCTACTTCGGCGGCGCGTTCTCGCCGGTGGCAGCGGGCTTCATCGTCGACCGCACCGGCTCTTACTCGCTGGCCTTCGTGATCGGTGGCGCGATTGCGGGGTGTGCCGCGTTGTTCTACTGGTTCATGGCCCGCACGCGCGTAGAAGACGATGCGGCCGTGTCAGCGCCCTGAGCTGTCGATCACCGTTTTCGTCACGCCCGGCGATGCCTCGATCTCCTGCGCGGTGAAGGTAAAGCGTGACCACGCCTGCCGCGCATAACGCCGCGTTCCATCGCGGTAATGCGGCGAGGCGGGGTCGTCCGACTCCGAATGGGCGAGCAGCGTATCGGCCTGCGGACCGTCATCGCCGAAGCGCACCACCTGCATATAGCTGTTGCCGTGTGCATCGCGGTCGAGCACCAGGCCCTGCTTGTTCAGGTCGTGCAGCGGACATTCGACAGTGAAATAGCCTTCGGTATCGCAGCCGCCGTAGAGCGAAATCTTCGTGTCGTGATCGAGCGCATAGAGCACGTCGCCGCGCGCCGAATTGAGCGCAAAGCCGTTGTTCGTCAAGGCGAGCGAGGCCGACGCGAGCGCCTGAGCGAGTGCGGGATTGTCGGGCTTCAGCCCCGCAGGCGTCGCGAGCGGACGCTTCGGATCGAACGGCTCAGTGTAGAGTTGGGCATCGGGAATATCGCTGGCGCGTCGCCAGAACTGATCCCAGAGATTCGCGCCGCGTGCATCCACGCTGCCCTTGCCATTCCATGCGCGCAGCACGCGGCACGACTCGCTCAGATCGACCGTCACGCTGGCGCCGCCCTTTTGCTTCACCTGCACCGCACGCGATACGCTGCCCACCTTGCATACCGAGTCGAGCAAGGGCTGACGGAACAGGCGCTCCGACATCGACGAACTATCGAGCACCGTGTCTTCCAGCGCATCGCGCGTGACGTGGCGCGGATCGTCGATCAGTTGCGCGGCCAGCGCATGGCCGAGCCGCGTGCGTAAGGACTGCTCGGCGCCCGTCGCACCGGTCACGCGATCGAAGCCGGTCAGCGGCGTGCGCGGATTCGTCAGCCAGTAACTGCCGTTGAAGTTGCCGACATAGTCCGTGTTCAGCAGGTTCGGCATGCGCGCGGCGGGCAAGGCATCGGCTTGCAGCGGGTTATGTTCGCCCACGGTCCATGAGCACGCCGAACGCGAGCCATCGAAGAACGGCACGCCGGGCACCTTCGCATCGAAGGCGCGGCCGAGTGGCGTCGTGCAGGCGGCCACCAGCGCATCCGGTGCGTTCGGCACCGCTCCGATATCGGCGAACCAGACACGCGGGTCGTTGCGGCCGATCGCGAAGGTGTTGACCCACGGCATCGCCGCGTACTGCTTCTGGATCGAGACAAAATCGTCGAGCGACTTCGCCTGATTCCACGCGAGGAAATTGGCGAAGGCACGCGCATTGTCCGCGTTGATGTCGTGCAACGCGAAGGCCTGCTGTCCGGTCCACGCGAGTTGCGGGGCCATCGACGAGAGATCGACCAGTGGACCAAAGCGCGAACGATAGAGCGTGCGCGTGACCGGATGGGTGGCGCCGCCCGCGTCGTCGCGCACCTGCACGGTGAGGTGCACCGGCTCCATGCGTTCTTCGTGACCATCGTATTCGTAGCGGGTCGGATCGTCCTTCGACAGCGTCAACTGGAATACGCCGAAGCGCCGCGCGCTCGATACGGTATGCGTCCACGCAATGTCGCCATTGAAGCCGATCACGACCACCGGCACCGCGAGAAAGGACACGCCTGCCACATCGAGCTGGCCGGGGATGGTCAGCTGCGTCTGATAGAAACGGTCCGGACCGCTCCAGAACCAGTGCGGATTGCCGAACAGCATGCTGCGGCCGTCGTCCGTCACCTTGCCGCCGAAGGCGAGTGCGTTGCTGCCGATACCTGCGTGGCCGCCGACGTCCATCGATACGCGTTGCGTGTTCTTGCTGGTGGCCTCTTTCGCACCGGGCGGAGCGGCATTCGCGATGCCTTCCACGAAGCGCGCGGCACCTCCCGCGAGACTCAGTGCGATAAGCCGGCGGTACACGTCATCGCTGGAAATGTGGCCGAGCCACGGCGCGCTCGCGCATTGCGCATGCGCGCCCGGGTGTCGTGCAGCATGCATTTCATCGACGTAGCGGTCGTAGCCGCTGGCGTAGCCATCGATCAGTTCGCGCAGCTTCGCGGGTTGCGCCGACTTGTAGTGTGAGACGGCGGCATCGTCCGCCATCATGCGAAAGAAGAAATCCGAGTCGAGATTACGTGGTTGTCCATAGGATGATGGCGCGCTCGCCCGCGCTTCGCCGCCGAAGTACGCGGAACGCTCGCCGCGCCAGGTGACGAAGGAATCGGCCAGGGAGCAGAGATCGTCCTGTGCCTGCGAATAGCCCACGCCGTAGCCGAGACCGGCCCAGTCGTATGCGCGGATATGCGGCACGCCATCGCTGGTGCGCCAGATATCGGCCTTGTATTCACGATGAGACGCATGCGTTTCAGTGGAAGCGGTGAAATCTTGACGCGAAACACAACCGAAGAGACACGCGGATGCCACCGCGCACAAGCCAGCAATCAATCGATGCATAAGAGTAGTGTTCAATGCGCGAAGCTGATCGGCGTGCCGCCGCGCGGATGAGGCACGATGCCCATGGGAATGCCGTAAATGGCTTCGAGCGTGTCGGCGCGCATGAGTTCGACTGCTGGCCCGCTGGTGAGAAGACGGCCGCCCTTCAGCGCGATGAGGTCATCGCAGAAGCGCCCCGCCATGTTGATGTCGTGCAGCACCACCACCACCGACAGCCCGCGCTTCTGGCTCAGTTCGCGCACCAGACCGAGCACTTCGATCTGATGCGCGATGTCGAGCGCCGAGATCGGCTCGTCGAGCAACAGGCAGTCGCTGTCCTGCGCGACGAGCATGGCTAGCCATACGCGCTGGCGTTCGCCGCCCGAGAGGTTATCGACGGGACGATCGGCGAATCGCACCACATCGGTCAGTTCCATTGCTTCGAGCACTTTCGCGCCGTCCTTCACGCCGAAGCGGCCGAGCGCGCCATGCCACGGATAGCGGCCGAGCGACACCAGTTCGCGCACCGTCATGCCGTCCGCTGCGGGCGGCTGCTGCGGCAGATAGGCGACCTTGCGCGCCAGCGCACGGTTTTCCCATTCATCGAGCGCGCGTCCCTCGAAGCGGATGGTGCCGCCGGTCGGCTTCTGCTGTCGCGCCAGCAGCTTGAGCAGCGTGCTCTTGCCCGAGCCGTTATGGCCGATGAGACCGCATACGCGCCGCGCGGGCAGCGTCAGGTTCAGCGGATGCAGCAGCACGCGCGTGCCCAGCGAGAACGACGCTTCCTCTGCCTCGTAGGTGATGCCTTCAAATACTTCGTGATTCTTGACGATTGGTTTCATCGCGTCCTCAAAGCGCGGTGCGTCCACGCAGCATCAGCCACATGAAATACATTCCGCCGACCAGCGTGGATTGCAGGCCCACCGGAATCTGATAGGGAAACAGCAAGTTGCGGCCGAGCCAGTCAGCCAGCACCATCACCAGCGCACCCAGTAGCGCGGCGCCCGCCAGTTGCGCGGCGGGACGCCGGAAGCCGAGCATGCGGGCAAGATGCGGCGCCATCAGGCCGACGAAGCTCAACGGGCCGACGACCAGCGTGGCCGCTCCGGTCAGCGCGGCGGCGAGCAGCATCAGCGCCAGGCGGCTCGTGTCGAGCGGCACGCCGAGACTGCGCGAAACGGTATCGCCCAGTGGCAGCAGGTCGAGCCAGCGCGCGAAGGCCAGCGACGCGAGCATCAGCACGATGAACGACGCGCACGAAAACGCCGCATCGTTCGATGCCACGCCATAGGTCGAGCCGGACAACCACGCGAGCAGATTGGCCACCCGTGGATCGCCGGTGGCCAACAGCACGCTCATCAGCGCGCTGAACGCGGTGCCGAGGGCGACGCCGAGCAGCAACATGCGTTCGGGCGCGAAGCGGTAACGGCGGCCCAGCGCCAGCATGACGACCAGCGTGCCGAATGCGCCGATGGCCGCCGCGCCGGTTTGCGCGAACCGTCCCGCATCCTGCGCGATGAAGGCGAGCGCGAACACGCCGAGCGATGCGCCCGACGAGATGCCGAGCACTTCGGGACTGGCCATCGAGTTGCCGGTGACGCGCTGGAGGATCGCACCGGCGACAGCGAGCATCGCGCCGGCGGACAGCGCCACGGCCACGCGCGGCGCGCGCCAGTGCAGCAGGGCCTCGACGCTCCATTGCCAGCCGGTCGTCGATACGCCAAGCGACAGGCCGAGCATCGATGTCAGCACCAGCAGCACGAGGCCGGGCACGATCCAGCGCCATACGTCGATATGACGGAATTCGCTTGCACCGGAAGACAGGTCGACCGTATTCGGCAGCGCGGGAAGACGCGGCAGCAGCCAGAACAGAAATGGCGCGCCGAGCAGCGACATGGCCGCACCGGTCGGAATGCCGGAGCGGCCGCCGGGAATCATCTGGACGATTTCATCAGTCATCCAGAGCAAGGCTGCACCGAACAGCGGCGACCAGGCCAACCGTGCACGAAAGCGCCGCGCGCCCGCGAGACGCACGATCAACGGCGCGAGCATGCCGAGAAATCCGATCACGCCCACCGATGCCACCACTGACGCACTCAGAAACACCGCCACCGCCAGCGCACCGATCCGCACCATGCGCAACGATACGCCGAGCGATTGCGCGCCAGCATCGGACAGCGACATCATCGTCAGCGGGCGCACCAGCGCAACCGTGAGCACGGCACCGACTGCCAGATGCGGCACCAGCGTGCGCGGCGCGTCCCAGTTGTTCTGCGCGAGCGACCCCGCGCCCCACATGAACAGCGATTGCAGCGCCTCCCGATGCAGCAACGTGAGCACCGCGCCGATCGAGCCGCAATAGAACGTGACAATGAGACCCGCGAGTATCAGCGCGACCGGTGCGAAACGTCTGCGCCACGACAGCATCAGCACGACGAGCATGCCCAGCGTCCCACCCGCGAGCGCGAGCCATTGCTGCCCCGCGAAGAGCCATTGCGGCGCGACGAGGGTGACGACAGTGAGCGCCAGCGAAGCTCCCCCCGATACGCCGAGTGTGGTCGGTTCGGCCAGCGGATTGCGCAACACCTGCTGAAAGATCGCGCCCGCCAGCGAAAGTTGCGCACCGCCGAGCAGGCACACGGCGATACGCGGCAACACGCTCTCATGCACGATGATCTGGCGCAGATCGCTCAGGTCCGGGCGCGTGAGCGCGCGCCACCACATATCGGCGGGCAGCAGCGCAGCGAGGTGGCGCATCGACAGCAATAGTGCGCAGAGGCACAGCGCGGCGACGAGCCACGCGGGATGCATGTGCAGGCGGCGCGTGTGCGCATTCATGGCGACGGTCTTAGCCATGCGTCACCGTCAGTCCATCGGCCAGTCCGGTGGCGAACTGCACGGCGCAGGAACTCGCGCCATAAGTGAAGAAGCCCGGCAACGGATGCACCCGCCCTGCTGCCACGAAGGGCAGACTGCGCCACAGCAGGCTGCGCGAGAGATTGCGCAAGGCGAAGTCATCGCGCTCGCCGTGGCTGATGTAGAACAACTGTGCATCGTGCATCGAGGCGAGATCTTCGATATCGAGCAACGCGAAACCGCTGTTGGTGTCGCCATGCCACGCATTGCGCACGCCCAGACGGGTCATGACATCGTGCAGCATGCTGTTGGGTCCGTAGACGAACAGATGCCGGCCGTCGTCATAGAGATCGACGACCAGCGCGGGCCGCACATTCAGCTTCGCGACCTTCTGCGCGTATTCGGCGATCTGGCGATCGACATCCGCGAGATAGATCGAAGCCTCTGGCTCGCGGTTCAAGACCGCCGCGAGACGCCGGGTTTCCTCCGCCGCGCGTGCATACGGCTTGCCGCGTTGTGCGTCGTAGATGTCGATGCTATGGGTCGGCGCGATGAATCTGAGTTGCGCGTCCAGATTCGACTGGTCATCGTCGCGCACGATCAGATCGGGCTTGAGTTGCGCGAGCAGTTCGAGATTCGGCTCGCCATGCGAACCAAGTTCGAGCACGCCCGCAGGCATGACGGGCAGCGCGCCGGTTTCCGGGTAACTGTCGCGTTCGGCCAGCGCCAGCGGCGTCGCGCCGATCGACACGAGCATCTGCGCACCGGCCCAGCTGAGCGAGGCCACACGCACAGGCACACTCACGTGCGTCGCCGCCTGAACCAGCGTGGTGAACGGCAAGAACGCAAGGCCGCCGAGCAGGCGGCGGCGCTTCGGATCAGGCATGAAACGATGAACCATTACCTAGAGCGAGACACGTTCGCGCGTGGGCGGTTCATTATTGAGCGCATCGCCCAAGCCTTCTTCGACGAGCTGGCCGTAGTCGAGCTTCACGTAACGGTCGGCCAGATGGAAGTAGCGGTCATCGTGCGAAATGACGAGCACGGCCTTGCCCTTCGCCTTGAGTTCGGGAAGCAGCTGGCGATAGAAGACGTCCTTGAAGACGGGATCCTGATCGGCGGCCCATTCGTCGAACACGTAGAAGGGGCGATCTTCCAGATAGGTGACCAGCAGCGCGAGCCGCTTGCGCTGGCCCTGCGACAGGTCGGTGGTCGAGAACTTGCCTTGTTCCACCTTGACCTTGTGATCGAGATGAAGTGCCTTGAGCAAGGACTGAGCGCGCGCATCGAGACCGTCGAGCTTCAGGCCGTGCAAGGCCTCGAACAGATAGAAGTCGCTGAACACCACGGAAAAGTGCTGACGATAGATATCGCGCTCGGCCTCGTTCACCGGCTTGCCATCGAGCAGGATGCGGCCACCTTCGGGCGCATACAGGCCGACGATCATCTTCGCCAGCGTGGTCTTGCCGCTGCCGTTGCCGCCGATGAGAAACACCAGTTCGCCGGGCCTGAACGCCAGATCGATCGGTCCGAGCGTGAACACTTCGTCCTCGCGCTCGCGATAGTAGCGATGCGTGACGCCTTCCAGCACGATGCTGTCGAACGAGGTGACCGTATCGGCGGGCAGCGTGTCTTCCGGCGGCAGATCGGCGTTGATCGCGTCGATACGCTCGATCGCGACTTTCGCGGTGCTGATGTTGGGCAGCGCGGACAGCACGCCTTCGATCGGCATGATCATGTAGAGGAAGATCATCGCGTAGCCGGACATCACCGGGCCTTGCACCGGGTAATAGCGCGCCAGCAGGAACAGCACGCAACCGATGAAGGCGAAGAAGATGAAGCTGCCCCAGCTCGCAGCCGCCGCATACAGCACATAGCCGCGCGTACGCTGCACGCGCACCGCTTCGATATTGGTGGCGAGCGTGTTGTCAATGAACGCTTCCTTGCGCTTGCGATGCAGCTTGAGTTCCTTCGCGCCATCGAACAAGGCGCGGAAGTGCTTCACCAGATCGTCTTCACGCAGACGCGATGCGCGCAGATGAAAGGCCGCACGCGTGTTGGCCAGATGAAAACCGAGCGAGCCGAGAAAGATCGTGACGATGGCGAACAGCAGGATCTGCCATGACAGATAGCCCAGATACATCAGGCAGCCGATGATGACTGCTCCCTGCATGGCGAGCGTCGGCAGGCTAACGAAGAACACCACGATGGAGTCGAGGTCCGCCGTCAGCACGGACAGCGCGCGCGATGCGCCCTGCCTTTCCAGATGCTGGAACGACGCTGCGCCGATGCGGCGAATGGTGCGCATGCGCAGCGTGGCCTTGGCGTTCTGGCCGAGCTTCATGAACAGCGTGGACGACACCGCACGCGTGACCAGCACCAGCACGCTGAGCATTAGAAAGCGCAGCCCGAGTTCGGCCAGACGCTCACGCGATGCTCCCAGCGCCTGATTGATGAGTGCGACCAGCCCCGCGCTTGCCAGACCGCTGATGATGCTCGTCACCATCGCGACGAGCAGGGTCCAGCGGGAGTTGCGAATCAGATACCAGATCAGCGACATACTTGCTCTCCTCTCCGATGCTGGCAAGCGGCGCCGGCATCGTCTTGCATGACGACTTCAAGCACTGCGCGGAATGCGCAGGTTACCACTGGTAAGTCGCGCGCCCGATGACACTGCGGCGCAAACCATAGCTACAGTAGGTATCGCTCTGACAGTTCACGTAGATGCGGTCGAACAGGTTCTGCGCATTCACCGAGAAGCGCCAGTGCGCGATGTCGTAATGGACGGCGGCATCGAACAGCGTGGTCGACGCGAGCTGGAGCGTGTTGGCCTGATCGCCGAACTGCGAGCCGATATAGCGCACGCCGCCGCCGAAACCGAGGCCCTTGAGCGGACCGGTCTGCAAGGTCTTGTCGAGCCACAGGCTCGCCATGTTGTGCGGCACGTTCGCGGCACGATTGCCCGCATAACCCTGATCGCTGTCGGTGATCTTGCCGTCCATGTAGGTGTACGCGGCGGTCAGGCTCAGGCCCGCACCGAGATCCGCGAGTCCCGACAGTTCGATGCCGCGCACGCGGATGCCGCCGGTCTGCACGACAAAGTTGCCCTCCGGATGATCGAAGTCCGGCTCCACCACATTCTTCTGCTTGATGTTGTAGACCGAGACCATCGCGAAGCTCTTCTGATTCTTCGGCTGGTATTTGACGCCCGCTTCCACGCTCTGGCCGGTGGTCGGCTTGAGCGCCGAGCCGTCGAAGGTACTGCCGAGGCCCGGCTGGAACGAGGTCGAATAGCTCACATACGGCGCGAAGCCGCTGTCGAACAGATAGACCAGACCGGCGCGATACGTGAAGCGGTTCGCATCGTTGTCCTGGCTGTTCGTGCCGGCGATGTTGTCGTATTGCTTGGTGCTGGTCCAGTCCTGCCGCACGCCGAGCGTCGCCACCAGCTTGCCGAACTTGATCTGGTCCTGCGCATAGAGGCCGAGCTGATTGAGCGTATTGTGCACGCTGTAATCCGGCGAACTCGGCAGCACGATGCTGCTCGCGCCGCTGTACACGGGCGAATAGACGTTGATGGATGGCACCGAATCGGCATCGCGTTCGTCCCAGTTGTCCACCGAGCGCGTGTAGTCGAGACCGACCAGCAGCGTATGCTCGACCGGACCGGTGCCGAACTTGAATTGCGCCTGATTGTCGACGGTGAAGACGTTCGACTGCGCCACTGCGGCGTATGCGTAGCGGTCGAGCGTTTGCTGATCGTCCTCGAGGCCCGCGTCACCGACGATCTTCTGATCCAGGTGCGTATGCGTATAGCGCAGGTTCTGGCGCACGGTGACGATATCGTTGAAGCGGTGCTCCAGTTCGTAGCCGATGGCTTCATCGGTCCGGCGATATTCGTTGAAGTCCGGCTCGCCGAGGAAGGTGCCCGTGCCGATGCGTCCGCCCGGCCCTGCGAGCAAGGTGCCGACTGAAGGCAGGTCGACGTTCTGGCGGCCCGTGTCCCGATAGCTGAAATGCGACAGCAGCGTGAAGGTCGTGTCGGCGCTCGGCTTCCATGTCAGCGCGGGCGCGATATAGACATGCTTGTCCTGCACGAAGGCCGTCTGGGTGCTTTCACTACTCGAATCGGCCGTGAAGCGATACAGCAGCGAGCCGTCCTTGGTGACGGGTCCGCTCATGTCGATGCGACCGCCCACCGTGCCGCGCGTGCCGACTTCGATCGAGGCTTCGTGGAACGCGTCTTCGGTCGGCCGCTTGGTCACGAGATTGACCATGCCGCCCGGAATGTTCTGTCCGTACAGCACCGATGCCGGTCCGCGCAGGATATCGATGCGCTCCAGACCATACGTGTCGTAGGTCGGCGACAGCACAGTGAAAAAGTCCTGCGTCGAGAGGCCATCGACGAAGGGGAAGGTATTGGAAAAGCCGCGCACGGTGAAGTAATCGACCGTGGTGTCGAGCCCGCCGTATTGCTCGCCAATCACGCCGGGCGTGTAGCGCAGCGCTTCGCCGACCGTTTGCGCGGCCTGCGCCTGCATCTGGTCGCCGGTAATGACGGAGATGGATTGCGGCGTCTCGATGATCGGCGTGTCGGTCTTGGTGCCGGTGGCGCTGCGTTTGGCCACGTAGCCTTCGACGGGACTCGTCGCGGTTTCCTTCTCGCGCTCGCCCGTGACGGTCACGGGCTTGAGTTGCTGTGCATCGGCGCTGCCCGCTTTCGGCGACGATGCGCCCGTCGCGGGATCCGCGCTCTGGGCGTGTGCGGCGCCACCGAGCATCACCATCGCGGCCATCGCGATATGGCGGCGACGCATGCCGCGCGTCATCCGCGAAGTCCGCGAGCGTTCTGCCCTCTCCCCTCTGTTCATTGCTTGCTGAAGCCTGCGCGCTCTCATGCCCGGCCTTTTGCTTTCGATAGACTTTCTGGTTAAAAGAATCGCGGCGCTCAAACGGAGCTTTTCGCCGCGAACCGATGCGAAGGTTCCAAAACATCGCGCGACTATACCGAGCCAGCGACGCAAATGCAAACGATTCGCATTCATGCGACTACCCTACAGTGCTTCAGAACCGCGCGCTAAAGCGTGTTCATGAGATCGAGCAGGGACGCGGCATCGCTTGCAGAGGTCGTGCCGGCGGGGCTTTCATCGCTTAATGTACGGGCCATTTCGTGCAACGGCCGATGGCTCATCAGCACGGCAAGCGGCGCGTCAATCTGCGCGCGGCGCAACGCGGCCTGCGTGCGCATGGCGGCGAGCGAATCGCCGCCGAGGGCGAAGAACGTGTCGTGCCGGCCGACGCGTGCGACCTGAAGCACCTCGGTCCATACGCGCGCGAGCGTGCTTTCAGTCTCGCCTTCGGGTGGCACGAACGTTTGTGCGGTGCTGTCGTGATGATCGTCGTCGTCTAGAAGACGTTGACGGTCGATTTTTCCTGCCGGATTGAGCGGCATGGCATCGACGATCACGAGCGCGGCCGGCACCATATAGTCCGGCAACGCTTCGCTCAGTCGCGCGCGCAGATCGGTGGAGCTTGCTTCTCCGTCCAACGTGACGAAGGCGATCAGTCGCGACGATCTTGCGATGACGGCTGCTTCTCTTACATTCGGCATCCGAATCAACTGCGCCTCGATCTCGCCCGGCTCCACGCGATAGCCGCGCACTTTGACCTGTTGATCGGTGCGGGCCAGATAGTCGAGTTCGCCCTCCGCATTCCAGCGAACGATGTCACCCGCGCGATACATGCGAGCGCCAGCTTCGTTCGAGAAAGGATCGGGGACAAAACGCTCGGCGGTCGTACCGGGCCGGCTTCGATAGCCGCGCGCCAGCAGTTCTCCACCGATGTACAACTCGCCCGGCACGCCCATCGGTACAGGCATGAGTTGCGCATCCAGCACGTTCACGCTTCTTCCCGTCAACGGCTTGCCGATGGGGATGCGCACGGGTATTTCATCCTGCGTCTGGACGTAGCGCGTGCAATCGAACGTCGTCGCCGTGACCGTCGATTCACTCGGCCCGTACATGTTCACCAGTTCCACGTGGGCGAGGCCCGCCGCTTTCCAGGCGCGCAAGCTGTCGCCGAACATCGCTTCGCCGCCGACCTGCACGCGGCGCAAGCTCGCCAGCGCTTCTCGTGCAGATTTCGGGTCGCTCGCAAAGTCGAGCGCCAAGGCGCTCCAGTAGGCGGTCGTCAAATCCGCCACCGTGATACGCTGCGACCGCACTTCATGCAGGAAACGCGCGCTGTCCCACAAGGTCTCGTCCCGCAGCACGACCGTCGCGCCCATGCATAACGCCGGAAAGAGCTGATCGACGAAAGCATCGAAACTGAAGGTCGAGAACTGGAGCACACGGTCCGCGCGTGTGATGCGCGCCGCGTCGGTCACGGCCTGCGTGTGCCGTGCAAGCGCATCATGGGTGATCTCGACGCCCTTCGGTTGTCCGGTAGAACCGGAGGTATAGATCACATAGGCGAGTTGCGTGCCGTGAATAGCGACGTGCGGATCAGTGTCGACGCAGCCTTCGCCGCAGGTGGCGACATCGAGCGTCGAGACACCATCGAACGCGCCTTCCTGCGATGCGATGACGAGCTTCACGCCGCTATCGCGCGCCATGTAGGCAAGACGCTCGGCCGGATAGGATGGATCGAGCGGAACATAGGCCGCACCGGATTTCATCACGCCAAGGAGCGCGGCGATCATATCGATGGACCGTTCCAGCGCAATACCGACGCGCGCTTCGGCACCGATACCGATTGCCGCGAGCCCGTTCACGATGCGGTTCGCGCGCTGTTCGAGCGCAGCAAAGCTGATCGATTCATTGCCCTGTACGAGCGCGGTATCGTGCGGATGGGCGCTTGCATGAGCCGCGATACGTCGATGAACCGGCGTCGCATCGAGGGTCGCCGTGCTGCGCTCACCGATTCGATTCAGATGCGCGAGTTCGTCCTTGTCGAGCATCGAAACATCGGCAAGCGCACGCGAGGCGTCGATGGTCAAGGCATCGAGCAGCGTGCTCAGATGATGCGCGATACGCTCGATACTCGCGGCATCGAAGTGCTTGCGGGCATAAGAAAAATCGATGCGCAGGCCCGTGCGCTGGGTGATCGAAACGGTCAGCGGATAGTTCGTCTGCTCGCGCGCGGCGATATTCGAGAAGGTGAGACCGTCGTGCGCGGACTCGCGCAGCGCGTCGTCGAGCGGATAGTTTTCGAACACGAGAATGCTGTCGAACAGGGATTGACCGCCGTCGAGCTGCGCAAGCCGCTGAATCTCGTTGAGCGCGACATGCTCATGCTCGCGCGAGGCCACGCTCTGTTGCTGGATTTCGCCGAGCCACTGCGCGACCGGCATCGCAGCGTGCGGTGTGCCGACCACGGGCACCGTATTGATGAACAGGCCCACGATTCGTTCGACACCTTCGAGCGTAGCGGGACGACCTGCCACCGTCGCACCGAAACTCACGGTCGGCGCGCCGGTGTAGCGTTGCAGCAGCAGGAGCCACGCCGCCTGAACCAGCGTGTTGAGCGTGACATGCTGGCTTCGGGCGAAGCGGGTGAGATGGGCGGTGCGAGCAGCGTCGAAGTCGAGCGTCACATCGCCGAAGGTCTCGTTCGTATCATCCTTCGAACGCGGCAGGGACGCGGCCAGATGCGTCGGTCCTTCGAGCGGTGCGAGCAAGCCGCGCCAGAAAGCATGGGCGGTCTCGCGGCTCGACTCGTTACGCGCGAGCCATGCGATGAAATCGCGATAACGGCCACGTGTGGCTTCCTGACGGTTGCTGCCGTAATATTGCAATACGTCCGACAACACTTGGGCCGTGCTCCAGCCATCCAGCAGCGCGTGATGGAACGTCCAGACCAGATGATGCCGCGCCTCACCCGTTCTCACGAGCGTAATGCGCATCAGCGGCGGCTCGGCCATGTCGAAGCCCTGCGCGATCTGCGCTGTCGCGAGCGTATCGAGTGCATCGTCGCGTGCGTCGCGATCTCGCCAGTCTTCCTGGAACACGGGTAAGGTCACGCTGCGAGCCACCCACTGGCGCGGCTCGTCTTCGCATTGAATAAAGCCGGTACGCAAAGCCTCGTGACGCGCGACGATGGCCTGCCATGCTGCGATGAAACGTGCGTCGTCGAGGCCGTCCAGGTCCAAGCGCAACTGATTGATGTAGGCGTTCGTATGCTCGCCCAACAAGCTGTGGAAGACGATTCCCGCCTGCATGGGCGCCAGCGGATACAGGTCGGCGATGCGCGCAGGTTCGATCGGCAAGGCATCGAGTGCAGGTTGATCGAGTTTGGCGAGCGGCACATCCGATGGCGTAATGCCTTGCGCGCCGTTCGTGCAATGTGCGTTCAACGCATGCAACTCTTGTTCGAAGTCGCGTGAGAGAGACGCAATCGTCGATGCGTCGTAACGGTCGCCTCGGCGATGATGGAAGGTGACGGACAGCTCGCCATTCATTACCTGACCGAGTATTTCCAGCGCATGAGCCGGCGTCGCGTCCTTATGTTGCGATGCGCCCGTTTGCTCGCTTGCGCGTTGCCAGCCGCTATCACGATCGAGCGTACCGCCGAACTGACCGAGATAGTTGAATACCACGTCGCTGTTCGATTCACTGCTCAAGACCGCGCGGTGGATGTCGTCACCGGAATACTTCAACAGGCCGAAGCCTGAACCTGCCTGCGGTGCGGTGCGTAACGCTTCCTTGACCCGTTTGATGGCAGCAGCGTGTTCGCCTTGCGCCTGCAACACGACGGGATAGAGCGACGTGAACCAGCCGACCGTGCGGCTCAGATCGGCATGTTCGCCATGCACATCGCGACCGTGCCCTTCGATATCGATGCGCAATCCATCTGCGTGGGCGAATCGCGCAAGTGCGCGCCCCGCTGCTACGAGCAGCAGTTCATCGATTCTCGTGCGATAGGCTGCGTTGGCGTCTTGCAGCAGCCTGCGCGTGGCGTCGCGATCGAGCCTGATCGTTGCACTGACGGGTGGACCGGCATGCGCATGCGTTCGCGGCAGGGACGCGGGCACGGCGAGCACGTCGTTCCAGTAAGGGATTTGCGTGGTGATCTCGAGCGAGCGTGCCGCTCGGTGCTGCATCCTCGCGAACGAACTGAGCGAAGTGGTGCACGGCGGCGGCGCAATCGGTTCTCCTGCATCCAGTTGCGCGCATGCGCGTTGCAGATCGTCGAGAAGAATGCGCCACGATACGGCATCCACGGCAAGATGGTGAATCACGATGAACAGCCGCCACGTGCCGTCATCGATGGACATCGCCAATGCGCGGATCAGCGGTCCGTGCTCGATGTCGAGGCTACCTTGTGCCTGTGCGCAATGACGCTCGATGTCGCGCTTCGGAATGCCGTGCGTTACCGTCATCAGCGTGTGCGTTTCTTCGGGTGCGTAGTGTTGCGACCAGCGGCCGTCATCGGTCCGATTGAAGCGCAGACGAAGGCTTGCGTGATGCGCGACCAATGCATGCAGCGCCGTGTCGAGGTGAGCAAGATTGGGCGCGGTCGTGCGTTCGAGCAGCACGGACTGGTTCCAGTGATCGCGCGAAGGCATCGCCTGCTCGAAGAACCAGGATTGAACCGGCAACAGGGGGAAGGGTTCGTTGCTGGGTTCCGTTTCGCCCGTCTCTTCGATGACACTCTCTTTCGTTTCGACCGCAACCGCTGCGAGTTGCGCGATGGTCTGCTGTTCGAATATCTGACGCGCGGTGACGATGAATCCCGACTGGCGCAGGCGTGCGACGATCTGCAAGCCGAGGATCGAATCTCCGCCCAGCTCGAAGAAGTTGTCGTTCCGGCCGATGCGTTCGATGCCCAGTAGCGTCGTCCAGATTTGCGCAAGATGTGTTTCGAGTGCGCCTTGTGGTGCTTCCCACTCGTGGTCTTCGTCCTGCACCGACGGCACCGGCAGCGCCTTGCGGTCCACCTTGCCGTTCGCGTTCAGCGGCATCAC
>NZ_JALQDA010000060.1:0-15852 GCF_023631485.1 Caballeronia sp. GAFFF2
TAGTCATATACACAGTCTTATGCCTACCCGCTATTGTAAGTGGGAGACTGTGTCCGGTCTTTCACGGGGCTGTTCCATGTGCTGCGGGGATGTCATGCGGAACGACTACTTTCGCTGGGAAGCGAATGCCCCGCAGACATTCCCAATTGCCCTAACTACGCTGCATTAGCGAATTAGTGCACCCAGTAGCAGAATTAACGCACTTCTACAACGGCCCAGTCGAGTCCCGCCTGGCTAGCTTGCGCGGCGAACTTCGACACGTCCCCGAAGCTGATGCCGATGGCGCGGCTGATCTGCCGATGCGTCAGGCCACACGCCCACTTGAGTCGCAGGACTTCCTTCGATTTGCGCATGCTCATCCGAGGTGTCGGCATCGGCGCTTCTCCCGCAAAAAAGGGAGCAGGTTCCAGCCTGATGGCACGCAATTGTTTCCTCGCTTTTGCAATAGCCACGATCCGCAAATACCGTGAGCTTCTCAACCCCCATCTCCGCACGAGCAAGCTTGGGTGTCGACGCTAAATGATCGCGGTCAAACCCGTCATTGGTGACGACATGCGCGACAATTAGATGGTGCTTCGTGTCCACCGCTGTTTGCACGTTGTCGCCAACGACTACGGTGCCTCGCGTCTTCATTGATCGCGCATCGGGATCCGTGAGCCATACTTGTCCGTCGCGTGCCCTTGAGTTGGACCGCAATCTTCTTGAGAACTTGCATTTATTCCTTCAAGGCTGCGATCTTGTCTTTCAGCCGCTCTGTTCTGGCCTTCACGATCGCAGGCTCCTGACGATCAGCCGTGTCGAGCGCTTGGAGATATCGAGCAATACTCGACTCGATATCACGCATGCGCCGTTCGAGCTTGGCGTTCGTGAAGTTGCGGTCGCGATGGTTCACCGCCTTGAACTTGCTACCGTCGATCGCAACGATTACTTTAGAGAAGAGGTCCAGACGCTGGCATAGCATTACGAACTGACGGCAAACATCGCGAATACGTCTGCTGTTGTCGTCCGGAACCGAGCTATGGTTTTGAAGTCGGGCGCAAGTCGACCCGTGATCCACATAAGTTCGATGTTTCGCTGCGCCTCACGTTCAAAACGACGACTGGACTGAATGCGATTAAGATAGCCGTAGGTATAGATCTTACGCAGCACCTCAGGATGATAAAGACGGCCTGCCGGTCGACGCAGATTGAATGCGATCGAACCCGAGAGCATCAAAATCAAGTTCATTTACAAAGACATCGATTACGCACACTGGATTCGTGTCCGTCACGTAGTCCTCAAGTGCTTCGGGCAGCAGAAGCTCTGGTTACGATCGTCGCCTTGAACGAACCGCTTCACTTTGCGCACTCCCTTTGGTTACACAGCAAAAATCTAGCGTCTCAAAATGCGTTTTGACACTATCTGGACCGATTGCAGAGGTTCACGGTCCAACACCCGGAGCCAACCCCTAGCGGACTCGTTTCCTTCTGCTTTCCGCGGATGGCGTAAACGTCATGGCTGCTTTTCCCAACCTTGGAAGTTTGCCACTGGAAAGAACTAGCGTGAAAACCGCCCCCTCGCGCTCTTCCAAGCCTTTACATCATCGTCGTCGATCCAGCTTGCGGCGAGTTAACGAGCCGCGCTACAGCCGCAACGACTACGTTACCATCGTTGATCTTTACTTTGATTCGTGGCCGTCTTCGGCTGCGACCTCCATGTTGCTCGGACGGGAAAACGAAATGCCCGTTTTCCACAAGCATTTGTATCAAGTCGTCGTGAGGGTTCAACGGATCGAACCGTTTGAGGTTCATGGGAACCACGCGGTCCGCATCCAAGAACGCGGCGAGTCCCGCACGCAGGTTGACTTCTTGGTCATTTGAACCGCTATAAGACGCATCTTTTCCATCCGAGTTGTTCGCTCAGTTCGGGAATAAGACCCGCTTTCGCATTGTGCAGGGACATGGTATGGTCCGTGGCGCGATCGATAACTATAGAAATAGCTACCGAGCGCGTCATCTTGACGCCCGGCAAAACGGCAAAATCATGAGACAATTAGTTGTCTTTAATCAAATAAACAGCCGCCATGTCCGACGCGATCCGCGCGCGGCGCGATCCCCCACGGTGCTCCACCTGTGTAGTGCGCCATCTCTGTGTGCCAGAAGGGCTTAGTGCTCGTGACATCGGTAAGTTCGAACAAGTGATCTCGGCCGCGCACCTGGTACGGCGCGGCGAAGCGCTCTTCCGCGCGGGCGACGCATTTAACGCGCTCTTCGCGGTGCGCTCCGGCTCGCTCAAAACCGTTGCGATCCGTGACGGCGGGCGCAAACAGGTCACCGGCCTCATGCTTGCAGCCGACCCACTTGGGCTCGACGGTATTGGCGACGGCCAGCACACCTACGACGCAATTGCGCTCGAGGATAGCTCTGTGTGCGTCATTCCGTATTCGCTTTTTGAGCGCATATGCCGCGAGATGGAGACGCTGCAAAAACGCGTGTTACGGATGCTCGGACAGGCGATCAATCGCGAGTCGGATCACGCCCTGCGTCTCGCCATGTTGCGCGCGGACGAACGCGTTGCGCGCTTGCTGCTCGATTTGTCCGCACGGCTCGCCAAGCGCGGTTATGCAGCGGATGAGTTCACACTCCGAATGACGCGCGACGATATCGGAAGTTACCTTGGTTTAACCCTCGAAACCGTGAGTCGCACGCTGTCACGTTTTGACAAGATCGGCCTCATCGATGCGAAGGGCAAAGCCGTTCGCATCCGGGATTTCGAACGCCTGCGCAGTATTGGAGCTGGTTAGCGCCGACTGTCATAATGAGCAGGAAAATGCCGAATAAACGATTTTGGCGCTCAGCGATACTTTCACTTCGATCGGTGCTTTTCAGCGCTCATCTCTCATTGCGTTGCGCACAGGTCGATTCGAGAGCGCAAGATGATCCGGACGTCTCAAAAAATGATTGTCGCGATCACCGTATCGCTATAACTGCCTGGCGGCGGTGTCGGTTGCGGCAGCACGCGCGAATACACCGGAATGGTTTGCGTCGCGCCGTTGCCAGTGCCGCTTACGGTCGTCGATCCCGACGTGCCATCGCCCCAAGGTACCGAATACGATGCGCTCGGATACAGCCCGTAGCCGATCTTGTCGCTGCCGCCGGCGAGCGTCATGTAGCGCGTCGCGGATGTCGCGTTGACGCCGTTTCCCGCCGAAAGCGAAATGGCATACGCACCCGCATTGGTGCAGGCCACGGATAAGCTGCCCGCCGCCGTCAACGTCGAGGAGAGTAGACCCTTAGAGCCGAAGTCAATATTCGACGCCGAGATCGTGCAGTCGTTAATGACGTTCGCCGTCACGGGAAACGAGAAAGACCCGGATAAAACCGGTAGCGCGAGGCAGTCGAGAAACGTGCCGGTGGTCGGCAGCGTCTGATAGCCGACAATCGCCGTGCTGCCGAACGTGGCGCCGAAGCTGCCCGCCTGCACGCTCGATTGTGACGGCAGTATCTTGCCGTACACAGTCACGGTCGTGTTCACCGCGCCCGCGTTCACCGGTAAATCGTAAAACGCGGGAGCATAGGGACCAAAGATCGAGCCGACCACGCTTGTGCCCGCCGAATCGCTATAGAGGTTGTATTGCAACGTGCTCACGCCGTTCGTCATGTACCGCGGCGCATAGCTCGTCTGCCCGACGCCCGGCCCGAGCGCGACACACACGCGCAACTTTGCGAGCAGCCCGGAGCATTTGATGGCGATGGTCGCGCTCGCGCTCGGCGTTCCCGTCACCGGACTGTACGAGCCGAAGCTCATGCCCGTCGATATAGCCGTGCAGACCTGCGCTTGCGCGTTGCCCGCGGCCAGTGCGCAAAGCACGAACACGATCAGCGCAATCACATGACGAAGCAGTTTCATCGCGTCACCGCATGGCAGACGAACGGCCCGAGCGTTTCGAGCGACTGAGCGGTTTGCGGCGCGAACGCGATATCGGCTTCGCAGGAACCGGCATTCCATTGAGCGAACACATGATTTTGCGCCTTGAGATCGTCGATGAAGGTGAGGCCATCATAGCCCACGAGGTATTGTTTGCCGCTTGCGCTCACGATGGCGTGCGCGCCCGGCTGCAAGGGCTTGCCGTTGTCGTCGACGAGCTTGAGCTGCGCGCCGCTGAAGTGCTCGATGGAAAAGCGCGCCAGCACGCCCGCGCGCGCTTGCGGCGCGATGTTCAGGCTCGTCGCGCTGATCGACGTGGTCGCGGGCAGTCCGAGCGGGTCGATGGCGAGATGGTTCGAATCGTAGGCGAGCAGGTTCGGCACCAGCAGATGACCCGCGCCATTGGTCTTGCCGATCAGCCGGTTCTCGTGCAGCACGGGAACGTTTGCCACGCCGTTCGTATCGACCACGGCGAAGGCGTCGTCGATGCGGCGGCCCGCGAGCACGTCGCCTGCCATCAGCACGATGGAGCCGGAGCCGTCGAGCTCGGTCGCCGTGCGTCCGCGGTTCTGATACACCGAGCCGATCACATCGCCATAACGATTGCGATACGTGCCCTGCGCGAGTCCCTGCACACTGCCGTTCTGCTGGCCGCCCTGCACTTGCCAGCCGAAGCCGCCGTCGTAATCCGGCGTGCGCGAGAGCGAGGCATTCATGAGCGGCGAATGCTGGTCGAAACCGCCGCTCACGCTCGCGTTCATGCTGCTGCCGATTGGCATGCTGAGCGCGATGAAGAGCCCCGCATTGCGCGTCGTGCCGAAGTCGCGATAGACGCTTGCCGAGAGCGCGACGCGCCCGCCTATCGACGACGAATACGCGAGCGAGCCGATGCGCGCGCGGCCCGAGTAACTATCGTTGACGCCGACGTATGTCATGCTCACTGCGCCCGGCTGGCCGACGATCTGCAAGGGCACGGCCACCGTTGCGCGGTCGGTCGATGCCGGCGCGGGCGCGCCTTCGCTCGAGGCCAGATCGCCGTAATGCGACGTTGCGCGCTGCACTTGCATGTCGACGGACAAAAGCGGCGCGCGGTACTGCCAGCCTGCGCTGAACTGCGCGCCCGCGCCGGTGGTGGTCGATCCCGCGACGGGAACGCCGCCCTCGTAGCCGATGGTCTGTACCGTGCTCTTGCCCGTGCTTGCCGCCACGGAGACGTTGACCACGCCCGCTGCGCCCGCGCGGATCAGGCCGCCCACGCCCAGATTGACGATGTGACGCGTCGCTTCGGCATGTGCCTCGACCGTGAAACGTTCGGAAACACCATGGCGAAGCGACGCGGACAGCGACGGCTCGCCCGAATAGCCGAGCGATTCGAAACCATAGTTGCGGCGCAGAAAGCCGCCTTCCATCGAAAAATCGGTGAGACCGGTGGCGAGCAGACGCGCGTCGATATAGAGCGGCACCGTGGTCATCACGTTGCGGCCGAGTGCATCGCGCGTGACGATGGTTGCCTCGCCCGCGCCCGTCACCGCCGGCACCGCATTGATGACGAACGGGCCGGATGGCGCCTGACCGCTGTATTGACGCACGTTGTTCACGTAGAGATCCACGGCGGTGGGCACGGCCGCCGAGCCGCCGAGCGTCGGCACCGGATAAGTCACGAGGTCGGGACGCAGCGAAAAGTCGCGCGATACCTGCACGCCGCCGAGACGCACCGCGCGCGTCCAGGAGAGCGACGAGCTGATCGTGTCGCCAATGCGGGTGGTGATCATCGTGTCGGGGTTCGAGCGCCGCCACGACGTATCGAGGCGCGTGTAGCCCGTGCGTTCGCCGTATCGGTAAGCGGTGCCGGTGTTGCTGAAGGTGCCGCCCGGATAAAACAAGCGCTCCTCGCTGAAGAGCGCGTAGCGCGACTCGTATTGGGGCTGCGCGGTGAATTCATAGTTGATAAGCGCGCCGGTGGCCGTGGAGGTCGTCGGGCGGCGCAACGAGCCGTCGTTAAGTGTGGACGGCACACGGCGCGCGTCGCTGACACGGATATCGATGCGCTGCAGTTCCGGCCGGTACGCATACGACAGCCCGGCGATGGTCGCAAGCGCCACGCGGCCTTGCGCATCCACGGGCGTCTCCCCCGCGAGGATGCCGATCTCCGCGAGCTCACGCGGCATGGCGTGGAGCGCACCGTCCACCATGAAAAACTGCGCGACCTGATCCGTGGAGATGTCGTTGATGACCACTTCCAGATAGAGCACGCCATCGCGTTTGGGGTTCGCCGCGCTGGCCGCGCTGGCAGCACTGGCAGCACTGGCGCTGGCGGATGCCACGGGCGACGTCACCATCTGCGCGGCCCACGCGGCGCTCACCGCCATGCTGAGACTGGCGCTCGCCGCGAGCACGAACGGCAGACGCGCACGCGCGCGCCTGCCGCCGCGCCTTTTGCGGCTCTCGACATGACCGGCCTTCACGTCACGTCACTTCGCCGACGAGACGACGAGCGGGCTAGCGAGCGAGATCTGCGTCGAGACGGGCGTGCCGTTGATGGTCGCGTGCACGGTGGCGGTGGTTGCGGTGCTGGCGGCATCCGCAACAGGCCATTGGCGTGTCGCGTGCGCCAGCGCGTAACCGAGGAGTCCCGGCGCCATTTCGGTGACGCGGCCGTCCGGCCATTCGATCCGCACCTGGCTCAGTTGCGCGTGCAGCGCATCGGCATTGGCGGCGCGCAACATCAGGCGCGCGGGCGCGGCTTTCGGATCGGCGCCGGCGCTTGCGCGCTCCAGCGTGAAATCGACCTTAGGCGTGGCGGGGCCGGACGTGGCGTTCGCGAAGACGGGCACCGAATAGCGCAACTGCATGCGCACGCCAGTCGTGCGGGCGGTTTCGGCTTGCGGAATCTCGTCCACCAGCAGGCGATACGTCTCCTCGCCGCGCGGCGCTTCGCGGCTCGTGCGCAAGATGCGTACGGTTTGCTCGCCACCGGCAGGAATGCTGATGATCGGCGGGCTTGCAACGATGCCGCGCGCTTCGTCGAGACGGTCTTCGTCGAGCGTTTGCGACCAGCCGAACACGCGCACTTGCGCGGTGATGGTCTCGCTGCCGCGGTTCTGCAGCTTCATGACGGCGGCGGGTTGTTCGGGCGAAAGATCGACGCGGATGGGCGAAACCTGCAGCGCACCGGCATGCGCGGGCACGGCGAGCGCCACGGCAAGCGCCCCGGCCGCGAGCTTGAAAGAACGGAAAAAGGACATCGCCGGGGCCTCAGAATGTAACCGTCGCCGTGATGGTCGACGTGTAGGCGCCCGCCGCCGGGGCGGTTTGCGTCGGCACTCGGCCATAGACGGTGAGGGCTTGCGAGGAGCCGGTGCCGGTGCCCGAGAGCGTATCGGTGCCGATCGTTTGGCCCCAGTTCTGAGTGCGCGCCGAGTCGCGATAGAGGCCGAAGTTGACTGTCGGATTGGGTGAACCCATGCCGCCCAGAAGACGCGTCGCCACGGCCGAGCCGCTTACCGAGCCCTGATCCAGCCCGATGTTGTAGGCCGTGCCCTTCGTGCAGGTCACGTTGACCGTGGTTGTTTGGTCGATGTTTGTCTGGATAATGCCCGTCGAGCCGAAATCGAGCGAATTGGCGGTGATGTCGCAATCGGCTTGAATGGTCAGCGACACGGTGAACGTCGCCGTCTTAGATGTCGCGCCCTCTGCTGCTAGGGGTAAACCGCTTGCCAGTGTGAGGACGAGCGCGATCTCACCTGCGCGACGGACCAATCGCGCGGTTCTCTCAATATTTTTCCGCATTATTTCTCCGAATATGCGTGTGTGTGCGGAGCCACCAGATTAACGGCCGCTCCCTGCTTCCTTAACGGCCAAGCAACAATCCTCTTAAGTCCGAAGCCATCGAAGTTTTCTATCGAAACTTCGTTTGCGTTACCAAAACTTGACTGTCCTAGCACTGCCGAGAGCACGCTCGCCCCCGCGTTGACCAGATCGAAGACGCTCGAAGTCAAATACCCTACGAAGCACTCATCTACTGAAGCCTCGTTGCATTAGCAACGCCGACGAGTGAGGTTTGGCAAACAACTTCGAAGCTAGCCATTACCCTAGAATGCGCCTCAGGGGCAGGAAATGAAATGGCCGTTCGGATTTTGGGAGCACGAGGCATGGCTGGGGCATTTTTCCTCCATCCACTAAGTCGCTGGTCCTGACCGTCTGATCATTTTAAAGTTTGGAGCGTGGACACCCCCGCGAGCAATTAACGCTCGAACCAACTATAATCGCAACCTTCAGTGAACGACTTATCAATTTGATGAGCAAGACATTTTTATATCTGGCGATATAGGTTGTGCGCCAATTATAGGCTGGATTATCGCTCCGAAGAGAGCAACAAAAGGAGAATCAAATGGTTTTCTCTTTAAGGGTCCAAACACATCGAATTTCCGCGCGCGCAGCCGACGAGCTCATTGAGCACATTACGCTAATGATCATACAGATTGAACTGCTTTCTGCCACTACTCAGATGCCCGGATTAGATACAGCCCATTGGGCGGATCTTTTGCGTCGATTGATAGCAAGCGAACAGTGCAACCAAGACCAACGAGTACGGGCGAGAGGCCTATTACATAAAATTCGCTCTTCGGCGATTAAAAAAAATGGGACTAAGTGCTGCGCCATTAAGCTTTACGAAAATGTGAACCAACGTAGGGGAAATGCCATGATGAACAATTTCCTGTCGAACAATCGAAGTGAACTGATTGAACGATGCAGACTTCGCGTCGTCGCCCGGTCTTCTTTCACTCATGCTTCGGAACGGTTAGAAACCGGAATCCCGTTATTCTTAGACCAATTGATCGTAACCCTGCGCGTAGAACAGGGCAGCGACCCGCTAACAAGTCGTGCCATATTCGGCCCTAGTTTGGGATCGAGCGACGCTTCCGAGATGGGCGCATCGGCAGGACAATACGCAAATAAGCTGCAGCTTTTGAATGTGTCCATAGAAGAGGTCGTTCATCAATACGGCGATCTCTGCCAAGTTATCATGGCACTTGCTCGCGAACCCGATGTCCCGTTTCTGGTAGATGAATATCAAACGTTAAACCGTTGTCTTGACAACGCAATCGCAAAGGCGGTTATGGAGTTCGCTTATCAGCGCGGTAACGCCGATCGTAGCGCTCAAGGAAAACAGGACCGAGAAGACACAGCGGCACTTGTTCACGAACTACGCAACGCGTTGTCGAGTGCGACTATAGCGTTCGAAGCGGCGAAGAAAGGTAACTTGAATCTTAACGGCGCAACAGGCACAGTCCTCCAGCGCGGACTTGATAGTCTACGCAGCCTGATCAATCGGTCACTTGACGAACTTAAAGGAGAGACGGACAAAGGGCTTTCGAGTGAGAAGTTTCAATTGGCGGGATTTATTCAGGATGTGGCGCCCGCCGCAACGTTGGCCGCGCACGTTCGTGATGTTGCTTTTACGGCTCTGCCAATCGAACAAGGTCTCGCCGTTTGGGCAGACCGCGACGAATTATATTCCGCAGTGACTAGTCTAGTGCAAAACGGTTTTAAATTCACAAAACCGATACCGAGGTGGAGCTCGTCGCCTACGCGGCAGGAGACCGCATTTTAATCGAAGTACGTGACCACTGCGGCGGACTTCCTCGTGGCAGCGCCGCAACCATGTTCCAACCTTTCACGCAACAATCGAAAGACAAAAGTGGTTTAGACATGGGGCTCTCAATCACTAAAGGGATCATTGAATCGTTTGATGGTAACTTGACGGTAACTAATCGGCCCGGTGTCGGATGCATATTCACGATTAATTTGCCGCACCATAGCATCTGAGTCAAAGAACCTCATCCCTACTGCGAACAGCACGTTGCGCTTTTCCACGACCGCAGCGCGCAAAACCTTTTCGTAGATTGTCGGAACGCGCTCCAAAAATAATCGAATAAATCCCGAGCGCGCAGGTTGGCTGTCCCCTTTGGCTGGTAAGGCCGTCAAACCAAATGAAGTGGATACCCTTAAGTTTTAGTATCCAATGCCGTCATTGAATAAAGAGTTCCATTTTTGGCCGTGACCGGATATTGCGGTCATCTAACAATCTCCGAAACCGAGGGAGCAGCAGCCCGATCGCTTACTTGGAACAGCCGATTTCCATATGGGTGATAGAGCGATACTCCGCTGGCATGAGCAACCAATGATCGCACCGCCCTATCCTCTCGATGAAGATGCTCGACTGAGCACGCTGCGCTCTGCGTGTATTTTGGATACACCGCCCGACTCTGTTTTTGACGACATCACCCGACTCGCCTCCGACATTTTTGAAGTGCCAATCTCGCTGGTGACCCTAGTAGACAAGGACCGTCAGTGGTTCAAATCTCGTGTTGGTATGCACGTCACCGAGACGGCCCGGGAAACGTCGTTTTGCGCACATGCGATTTTAGCCCGTGAACCAATGGTGGTGCTCGATACCCACCACGATGACCGATTTCATGACAATCCATTGGTCACCGGATCGCCGTTCATCCGCTTCTATGCTGGTGCACCGCTTGTGACACACAACGGCCACGCCGTCGGAACGCTGTGCATCATTGGTACGACTCCCCGAGCGTCTTTCGGCGCTCAAGAACGATCCCATCTGTCAGCGTTAGCCAATCTGATTGCGCAGCGTATTGACACGTTGCGCTCGACGGCCTGTCGCGACAGAGTGACGGGACTGCCCAATCTGACGCGTTTTCTAGACGATTTGGCGCTCCGCGACGAACAGCACGGCGTGGCTGTACATGCGTCGACGCAGGCGGTGTTGATCGATGTCTGTACGCTGGACTATATCAACCGCATGGTCGTTGCCATCGGATTGGAGTCGATCAACGCCGTAGCGGTCGAGACAACCAAACGACTGACCGACGCGCTTGGTCCGGGCATAACGCTTTATCGAATCGGCTATGCGCGATACGGTCTCGTCACAGAAGCGTCCTGTACCGGACTTGGGAGGCTCGTTGACTGCATCACGGGCGCGTTCGAACGGCCTTTAGCTGCGGGCGTGGACCTGCCGATCGATGTCACGCCGTCTATCGGTGTCGTTCGACTTAGCGACGCCGTAAATCCACCCGACATGATCGCCGCGTTGATTTTCGCATCAGAGCGCGCTCGCGAAACTCAGACACGTGCGGTGTATTACGACTTGGAAATGGGACGTCATCGAAATCGTGCGTTCATCCTGATCAACTCGTTCAAGGATGCACTTTCAACAAATCAATTGCGTCTCGTCTATCAACCTCGCGTCCGGTTAAGCGATGGTGTTTGCGTGAGCGCGGAAGCGCTTGTGCGCTGGCGTCACCCCCAGCTTGGAGAAATCTCTCCGGGCGAATTTATTCCGCTCGTCGAGAACACGGCGCTTGTCAACGCATTGACCGATTGGGTGCTCACTGCGGCGTTAAGACAGCTTGCGATGTGGCAATCGAGTCATCCGACACTCCGTGTATCAGTGAATGCTGTCGCGTCAGACTTGACGCGCGATAATTTTGTGCCATTGGTCGAATCGACACTTAAATCGTGCAATGTTGGCGCTCAACGACTGGAGATCGAAGTGACAGAGGGGTCGCTCATGCGCCATTGCGATCGCACCGCGTTAGCAGTCGGTCGGCTTCGCGAGATTGGCGTGGCGCTTGCAATCGACGACTTTGGATCCGGATTCAGCAACCTTGCGCAGCTTAGCCACCTCGATGTGGCAACCGTGAAGATCGACCAGGCACTCGTCAGAGCAATATCAGTCAGCCCGCGTGACGCAACAATCGTTCGGACGGTGATTCGCCTTGTCCATGAATTAGGTTACACCGCCGTAGCAGAGGGAGTTGAGACCGCCGAAATACTCGGGCAGGTCAAAGCGTGGGGGTGCGACGAAGTTCAAGGCTATTTCACTGGCCGGCCGATGGAGGCAGACATATTTTCGGCTTGGCTCGACGTCGAGCAGCATGTCATGCCGCTGTAGCAAGCTGACACGTGTGACTTCGAGTGTTGCATGCTCAGTTCCCTTCGTGATGAATCGTCAAACATAAATGTCGTCAGCTTCAATGTGCATCGATGAGTACTTAGGGCGTTAAATGGAACGGTCAGTCGAACAAGTTTTATTAACTCGGATTCGAAAATACTACGAATCTCTCTCGCGGCCGACAGCGCGAGAGAACGACGCTATCCAAGAGCAGCTGTTCCGTACGCTCGTCGGACGAACGGAGATGATTGTACTTGGAGGAGTCAGCGTCGTCAGTCTCGATCTGACCTACGCCTTCTCCGATTTCCTGACGGGCATTATCCTTTTTGCTATTGCGGTGTGTGGCGTAGTGAATCGCATCGTGGTTACGCGTTGGATTCATCAAAATTTCAGCGAAGGCGTCTACACACGGCATCGGATCATATCCTCGGGGCTGATATGGTCCGTGATCATCGGGTCGACTGGCTGCGTCACAGCCATGTCAGGAGATATGTTGCTTACCGTGATGAGCGCATGTGTCATGACCGGCCTAGCTTTCGGCGCAACTTTTACCAACGCCGGTGCCCCAAAGTTTGCAAAGCTACAGGTTGTTTTGATCGTCGTCCCGTTCCTCGCGGCCTGTGCGATCTCGCCTGCACTGCATATGAAGTGGATCGCTATCCAAGGCCCCGTCTGGATTGTCGGCATGTTTATTACCGTCGACAAGGCTTATCGAGCGGCCGCGGCGCTCATCCATGCGCAGCTACGAATTGTGTTTCTTGCAACCAAAGACTCGCTCACGGGATTGAACAACCGTGCCAAGATAATGGAAATTATCGACACGCTTTCAAAGCGCCGTGTCGATGATAGCGGCATCTCAGAGGAAGTGTTTGTGCTGTTCCTAGAGCTCGACGGATTTAAGGCAGTGAATGATACTTTCGGCCATGGTGCGGGTGACGAGCTGCTGCAAGCGGTAGCAAATCGCCTGAATGCCCTTGCTGGAATTGACGACCATATCGGGAGGTTGGGCGGTGACGAGTTCGCCTTCGTTTTGGATAACAAAACTTGCTCGCAGACGTATCAGCTTGCCAATCTCATTGTCGAAGCCATTTCGACTCCATTTACTTGAGAAATAACAGCTTGGTTAAAATAGGGGTGAGTGTTGGTGGGGCGTCTCTTACGACAGGCTCTGCTGCCAGCGCGTTTGAAACAGCCGATCGGCTGCTTTACGTCGCCAAACGCGCCGGAAAAGGAACAGTGCGACTCGAATGCACGGCTTAGGGACGAGACAACGAATTTTGCGATGGGTATCCGTCAGCGCAACCCGTCTTGATTTTCCGCATGCATGATGCGAAGGTTTGGCCATTGTAATGGTTGGAGTGATGCGATGGACGACGACGCGGTGGGCCGAGCTGCTGCGCGAACGCGCACGCGACGCCCTCGCCAGGGCGAAGCGTTCTGGCGAGAGATGGTTGCAGCATGGAAGATGAGCGGCGTTGGCACTCGACATTTTTGTCGCGAACAAGGCATTGCCGTAAGCACTTTCGGATTGTGGCGCAAGAAGTTTGCGGGCGAAACGGCAGCAATGAGTCCGCTGGCCGTGACGGCCGACGCCGCGTTTGTCATTGCTCGCCTCGAAGGTGAGCCTGCAGCGACACAATCATCTGCGTCAGTCGATACGCCAGCATCGTCGACGCGTGATCGCGTGACGTTATCGATCGCCGGCGTTCGCATCGAAATGAGTGGCGTGCATGCCGAGCGCATCGTGCGCTTCGTGCTTGGCCAGCTTTGCGGTGCACGGTGCTGATCGCCGCTGATGTTCGAGCCTACATCTGCCGCGAGCCGGTCGACATGCGCAAGTCGATCGACACTCTGTCGTATCTGGTCGAACCGCTGCTTGCGCAGAAGCCGGCTTCGGGCAACTTGTTCGTGTTCGTCGGGCGTGACCGCACGAAGGTGAAGTGCCTCTATTGGGACCGTACCGGATTCGCGCTTTGGTACAAACGACTTGAACACGGACATTTCCCATCACCGGCCTCGCTCGCACAACGCGGCTTCACGCTTGCGGAACTCAATGCGTGGCTCGAAGGTATTGAGATTCCAGCGCGCAAGCCTCATCGCGCCGTCGCGGTGACGCGCGTGGCTTAAACGCTGCCCTGAATCGCGCACAGCGCTCACCGAAGCTTGTAAAACGTCGCGCGAGTTGGGCATCATGCTTGACATGCTGCCCGCCGCCGTCACTGCCGGGATCTGCCACTAGAGCTGGAGGCTCTGCAAGCCTTTGCACTCGAACAGAACCGGCTCGCGTGCGTGTTGTGGGAGCAACTGGAGAGCCTTCAGCATCAGATTGCACAACTCAATCGCGCACGCTTCGGCGCGAGCTCTGAGCGGCTGGCCGGTCAGGCCGAGCTGTTTGACGCCGCCATAGATATTCCAGTTCCTCCCGAGCCAGCGAAGTTTCAAGTCACAGGGCACGCCCGCCGGGGACGCCCTGGCTGCCAAAGGACTTACCACGCACGCGCATCGAATATGACCTGCGCGACGAACAGAAGGCCGCATTCGACGCGCTTGAGCGCATCGGCGAAGGGCGTAGCGAGACGCTGCATTACGAGCCGTCAAGGCTCACGGTCATCGAACATATCCGCTTCAAGTATGCAGCGAAGAAGGATGGCGAGTCGACCATCGTGATGGCGAGCGCTCAGCCCTCGCCGCTGCCCAAGAGTAACGCGAGCGCGAGTCTGCTCGCAAACATCCTAGTGAGCACCTACGTCGATCATCTGCCGTTGAATCGGCAAGAGATGCGCTATGCGCGCCGTGGTATTCACCTGCCGCGGGCCACGCTGTGCGAATGGACGCTGGCCGCAGCAATTGCTCGCTGCGCTTCTGCCGCCGCTGCGCGCGCACCAGTTGCAGGCGCCGCGCATGCACGTTGACGACACGACGCTACTGACCTGCCCCGGTAACTTGAGACCGAACTGATCTAGGATAACGGCGCATCCATACGGAGCGCGTCATGAAGAAGAGTCGATACAGCGATGAGCAGATTGTTCGGATCTTGCGGGAGGCGGACAGTGCGTGAAGTAGCCCCCTGAATCTCAGGACACGAAGACTCTCTTAAATTTGGGATAGTCTTGTGACTAGCTTTACGACTAGGCATAACGTGGAACACATCGAGATTCTGGCTGAACCGGAACGCCGCAGGCGGCGGACGGTGCAAGAGAAAGTCGCCATCGTGCAGGAGACACTGGCTCCCGGCGCGTCGGTATCGGCAGTAGCGCGGCGGCATGGCGTGAACCCGAACCAGGTGTTCGCGTGGCGCAAGCAATATCGGGAAGGCAGTCTGGCAGCGGTGAAGGCAGGCGAGACAGTTGTTCCGGCGTCTGAGCTGGTCGCGGCCATCAAGGAAATCAAGGAACTGCAGCGGCTGCTTGGCAAGAAGACAATGGAGAACGAGATTCTCCGCGAGGCGGTCGAGTGGGGACGGTCAAAAAACCTGATTGCGCGCTCGCCCTTGCTGCCGGGGGACGACCATTGAAAACGGTCTGCGAAGTTCTCGGCGTGGCGCGCTCTGGTGTGGCGGTAAAACGGGTCCGTGCTATCGATTGGCAGGATGGTCGCTGCGCCCGGATGCGCGATGATACGGGCTTGCTCGATGAGATTCGAATGCATGTGACGGGTCTGCCGAGCTACGGCTACCGCCGTATCTGGGCGCTGCTGCGGCGCAGCCGCGAGATGACCCGTGCTCCGTGCGTCAATCACAAACGGGTCTACCGCGTGATGCGCGAGCACCAGTTGCTGTTGCGTCGGCCTGGCGTGCGAAACGACAATTGGCGACATGATGGTCGCGTGGCCGGAACCTGTCCGCATTTTTGTGTGCGAGGCGGTTAGCGGAGTCACCCGCGTGCGTTGGTAAAACGCTCTCCAAACAGGATGGCAAACTGGTTCATCGCGGACGACCAGTCGAACGCCGCGCGTACTGACTTTGCCAG
>NZ_JALQDA010000061.1:0-15832 GCF_023631485.1 Caballeronia sp. GAFFF2
ACAATCGACACCGCGCAACGCCCGACCTTGCCGAATCGGTCACGTTCCCGAAATCGGCGGTCACGTTCGCCGAAATACGCAGAATGCGGCTCTTGTCGAACAGGCGGCAGCTGCGGCACAGTCTCTTGATGATCAGGCGGCGCAGCTGCAACACGCGGTGTCAATCTTCGAGATTAGAGTCGTGGAGCCGTGTTCGCAGTGATTGTGATCGGCGGGATGCGGGCGCTGTTGTCGGGGGTCCGGAGCAATGCGGACACGCGATGGCGGGAAGCTTTGCTTTGCGGGCGATGGGTTGCGGCCGATTCCTGTCTGGCTCAGGAGGGCGGGAACAGTAGCTATCGGGAGCGTCGGATAGCAGTCCGGACGTCCCCGCTGGTTGGTGAGTCAAGCTCCCGACCTGAATCTGAGTTTCGTCGCAGGTCAGTAAAGGCGTGCGGCAAGTTCTCGGCCATTGCTGACGTTCGTTGACCGCGGGCGGGACGGCTGTTCCACTCTCGACACTTGCCGTTGGTACTATGGTCTTCTCGAACTTCGGTTCGCCTCCCGACCAACGGGCGAAATCGACCCGGAACAGCCACTTAAGCGAACGAAAAGTCATCGACCGGTTCGAATGGACTTCGGACAGTCCAAAGACGATATGGGAGGTTCGGATCGCGCGATCGCTGCACAAAAGGCACGGAGGTCATGGCGTGTGCCGATCGTTCCGCTGAGCAAACGTCATGTTCTCTCGTTATCGACGTCGCGGCGCGGTCGGCGATCCGAACGGTGCGGAGGTCGTTCTAGCGTTCAGGAGGCATGCATCCTTGGACCTCGAAACGCGTTGTGCGCCGTCCGGTATGCACAACGTCGCCGTGGCGAGATGCGGAGATACCGAACTTTCAATCTGGGTCTGTATCAACAGCATACGGGAAGGGATTTCGGCACGGCCATCGGCTCAAGCCAAAAGAACTTTGAGGCCTCTTCCTGCTTCGGGCTGGGACACGCGGACAATTCGATGCGAATTCATGGTTGCTCAATGGCAGCTCAGATTGCACCTCGGCGAGATCGTCCAGAAGTCGCTCGTACGGCCGATCCGACGGAAACTTCGGCAGACTGACACGCCCTACAAATTTCTCCAGCGTAGTCCAATCCAGTACGACACGGTAGGCGTAGCATTCCAGGCCGAAATCATGAACTGTGCGAACGAGGCGACGGCGCCCTTCTCCATGCCGCGGCTTTACTCGATGCGCGCACGGCTTCAAGCAAATAAACGGCAGAATGGTCGTGCACAAGTGATGCACCCAGTCCAGGCTGTACGCGGCGCACCAATGCACCAGAGGTCGTTCTAGCGCACGCCGTTCTCGACGTGAATGCCAACATTCTCGCATTCGCCTCCAACCCGCGTATGGATGGTCGCGTTGAACCCGTCAGCAAGGCGCACGCCATCGGCTCACCATATGCAAGCGGCCGCGAGATCCGAGCGGCGCTACCACTTAGGTGATCGTCGGCGAGGCCGAAAACGGATGGATCAGCCGCAATTCCCAAAAATGCGGATGAAGCACGGTGCCATAACGGCCGGCCACAAGGCGCATGATCAGCTGCTCCACGGGGACGAAAAAGGCGTCCGCGACTTCGCCACAAATCAGTACGCGGTCCCGAAGTTAGGAGATGAGCGATGAGGCGGTAATCGATCGCAGTCTGGAGGCTAGTCAAGACTCGACACAGTGTTTGGTGATTGCCGAAGAGGTGAAACTCACCTCACCCAGGCCGGTGACGCTAGCGCGCACGTGCGCGCCCGGAGGTAGCGAAACCATTGGACCAAGCGCGCCTGTAAGGATGACCTCGCCCGCCCGGAGGAACTCGCCGCGCGTGGCGAGCTCGCGTGCCAACCAGACGGCGGCATTTAAGGGATTTTCGAGGACCGCAGCGCCGGTTCCGGTCGATGCTGGCTCGCCGTTCAGCCTGAGGACCATCTCGCAACGTTGGAGGTCAGCATCGCTCAGCGACCGGGCTTCGCCCAACACGTAGAAGGCGGCGGAGCCGTTGTCGGCAACCGTATGGGCGAACCCTATTTTCCAGTCGGCAATGCGACTGTCGACGATTTCGATGGCCGCATGCGCGCTCCGGATCGCGGCCGCCTACTTGGCCGCGGTCTGATCTGCCGCCGTCAAATCGCGCTCAAGCACGAAGGCAATCTCGCCCTCTACCTTCGGTTGCAGCATCTTCGTAAGGTCCAGCGTACCGCCGGATGGGATCGCCATGTCGTCGAAGAGGACACCAAAATCCGGCTGATCGACCCCGAGTTGCTTTTGAACCGCTTGCGCCGTCAGTCCGATCTTGCGCCCCGTGATGCGCCGGCCTTGGTCTTGCCAAAAAGCGGTGTTAATGGAGTGGACGGCATACGCACCGTCGACATCATGCGGTTCGAGTCCGTCTCGAAGCGGCGACACCGGGCCGAACGTATAAGCCTGCCGCAGGCGGCGGGCGAGATTAGCATAGCTGGTCATTGCGGGCGTGCGCTCTTGGCGAGCGGCGCTCCCAACTTCGGCATGAAAGGCGTCAAGGCAGCAGGTTCGGTGTCGCCCGGCTCAAGCCGCCGGTTAGTCATGGAGCCGCCGACATAGCGCTCAAGGATCTTCCATTCACCCTCTACGCGTCTCAGACGATCAAGCATCGGCGAATAGATCCAGATACCCGGCAGGCCGGTCTCGCTGTGTAGCACCTTGCCGCTGCCAAGCTCGCGCGCGTCGTTAATCGTGGCATAGCGGACGAGAAGATTGTGATAACGGACCGCTACCCCGTCGCCGTCGCTGTCGACGATGTGGTTGGTCGCATGGCGGCTGACGCCCGGAATGAGATATGGATAGTCGTCGTCGAAGAAGCGGCGCATCGCCTCTCGGCCGCGGATCACACCGTGAAAGTGGAAAGCGACTCCGTCCGGCAAAAATGCATCGACCATGCCGTCCACGTCCCAAGTCTCGAACAGCCAGTTGACGCGATTGACGAAATCGATGGCGCTGGCCTGATCTGCTGGCGTGGCGTGGCTTCTGACTTCGACGCGAGGAAAAGCGTTCGTCAGGTTCTCCGAACAATTGAAGTTTGCGTCAGCGTAAGAGCTTTAGCCCTTTGAGGATCTTGTCAGCCGTTTTGCGCTCACAGCGGAACGCCATTCCCACGGTGGCGAGATCGGCCGTTTCTACGGCGGCGACGGCCGCGCGGTTGTCCGCGTCGTTGAAGGTATTAAACAACTGCTCGGTGAAGACCGAGAAAGAAACATCACGTGCTCGGGCTCGGTCGGCGGTCCTTTCCATCTCGCCCGCTGAAGCGCCGAAGATCAACACAGGTTCTTGGAACATCGGCAGATAGGCGAGACCGGACGCGTCGCGATAAGGCTGACCGACGACGCCCGGCGCAGCCGCCACACCGCTGGTTGTGAAGCACGCCACGTTAAGCCGCTTCCAAGGCTCGAGATCCTCGCGCAGCACCACCACGATCTTGAAGGACGCACTATCGGCGCTGTGGCTGGCCTCTTCTAGAACGTTGTCCATCGTGTCTCCTGTCGTTACAAGTTCATGTGCGCGTGGCACGCAACTTCGTGAGCTGAACGATCAGCCGGTCGATGTCAGCGTCCTCGGTTCGCCAGGACGACACACTAAGGCGGAAAGCCGGACGGCCGCCCCATACCGATGGTCCGAACCAAGCTTCCCCGGACCTCTCCACGGCAAGCCGGATCTCCGTGGTTTCCTCGTCATCGTGACCGCGCACGAGAACCTGATTGAGGATTACGCGGTTCAGGACCTCAAACTTTGCCGCGCGCAGTCCCTCCGCAAGTCTTGAGGCTTGGGCGCAATGCCGCTCAATCAACGCCGCGACGCCGCGACGCCCCAGCGTGCGCAGGGCTGCCCAGACCGGAATGCCCCGCGGGCGGCGTGAAAACTCAAGCGTGAGATTTTTCTGCGCTTTTTTCGACCCGGCGGCATACACGGCATCGCTGTTCATTGCTTCGGCGAGCGCGTCCGGGTCGCGGCAGATTGCCATGGCGCAGTCATAGGGCGTGTTCAACCACTTATGACCGTCGGTCGTCCAGCTGTCGGCATCCTCGATCCCAGTTGTCCAATGGCGCAGGAGCGTTGACGCCCGCGCCCAAAGCCCGAACGCGCCGTCGACATGTACCCAGGCCCCAGCTGCCTTGGCGAGTGGAATGAGATCGACGAAAGGATCAAACTCGCCCGTATTAACCTCTCCGGCCTGCAGGCAGAGGATGGTGCGGCCGTCGAGCAGGGGCAGACGGTCAGGATCAATACGCCCGTGGGCGTCGGTCGGCGCCTTCTCGATCTGCGCTGAGCCGAATCCCAGGATACGTAGTGCCTTGAGTACCACGATGTGGATCTTGTCCGACACCACGACCCGGATGTTCGGTGCACCGTTGAGTCCGTGCGTCTCAAGGTCCCATCCCGCGCGGCGCAGTAGCACTTGTCTCGCGGCCGCAAGACAGGTCAGGCCGCACGCCGTCGCTGAGGTGCCGAAACCGACGGCGCTTTCCCGTGGCAAATCGAGGATGTCGAGCAGCCATTGACCAGCAACCTCCTCGACCTTGGCGCTCACCGGAGATGTCATGGCGAGGGGCGCGCCCTGATCCCACGCCAGCATCAGCCGTTCCGCCGCCGCGGCACCCGGCAGGCAGGCACCGACGACAAAGCCGTAATAGCGAGGCCCGTTCGTTGTAACCGCCGCGGGCGAGCCGACCTCGTCGAGCAGCGATAAGGTCGCGCCTGCGTCGAGGCCGCTTTCCGGCAATGGCTCATCGAAGGCAGCAAGCGCCGCGAGCGCTTCCGGTGTAGGGAAGACGCGGCGCGTCTCGACCGAACTAAGATAGGCGGCCGCGCGCCGGTCGGCGTCGGCCAGAAGAGAGAGTTCCTGATCTTTCATTTAAATGCCTGTCTGCGGCGCGGACTGCCGGCGTTCGCGCAATGGGTTGGGGATGATGGGTCACAGGGCCTCCAACGCGAGGGCGATACCCTGACCGCCGCCGATGCAAAGTGTCACGACGCCCCGTGTGATTCCGTCCAGCCGCATGGCGTGGAGCAGTTTGGTGATGAGGATTGCGCCCGTGGCGCCGATGGGATGGCCGTGCGCGACCGCGCCGCCATCGACATTAACGAGATCAAGCGGCAGGGCAAGCTCTCGGGCGACGGCGATCGGGACAACTGCAAACGCCTCATTGATCTCGATGCGTTCGATGTCGGCCAGCGTCCCGCCTGCCCGCGACAGCGCCTTATGGACGGCCGGGACCGGCCCAAGCCCGAACAATCCGGGTTCGACAGCCGCGACGCCGTACCCAGCGAGCCGACCGAGTGGCTCAAGTCCGCGTGCATCGACAAAGGCCTGGTCGGCCACGATCATCGCGGCCGCACCACTATTAAGGCCGGGCGGGTTACCCGCTGTGATTGTGCCTTCAGGCCGGAAAGCGGACCTCAGACGCGCGAGGTTCTCTGCTGTGGTCTCAGGACGCGGCGCTTCGTCGGTCTTGAAATACTCAACGCCCTTGCGTCCATGAATATCCATAGGGACGATCTGGCCGGCAAAGCGGCCTTCTTTCTGGGCCGCGGCAAAGCGTTGCTGGGACCGGGCTGCGAAGTCATCCTGCTCGGCACGAGAGATACCGGCATGGGCGACCCGGTCCTCGGTGTGCCAGCCAGAATGCTCGCCTGAAAACGCGTCGTTGAGTCCGTCGGCCAGCATGCTGTCGAGAACCTGGCCGGGACCCATACGATAGCCCCAACGGCCGCCGTCGAGCAGGTACGGAGCCCTGTCCATGTTCTCCATGCCGCCAGCGACGGCCACGTCATAGTCCCCTGCCAGGATTTCGGCCGCCGCCGTTAGCACGGCCTGCGCGCCCGATCCGCAGACGCGGTTCACTGTCAGCGCCGGCACTGACACCGGCACGCCTGCGCCAATCGCAGCTTGGCGGCCCGGGTTCATACGGTTCCCTGCCTGGATCACATTTCCCATCACCACCGCGCCGAGAAGCCCGCCGTCGAGTGCGCCGCGACGCAGGGTTTCCCGAATGACATGGGCGCCGAGCTCGGTTGCTGGCACGCCCTTCAGTGCCCCGTTGAACGCGCCAATGGCCGTGCGCACGGGATGGGCGAGAGTAATCTCACGGCTCGTCATAGCAATCTTCGAAGACAAGAAACTTCCTGGGTCAGGCGACCGGGACCGCCGGGGGCACAAGCCCGGACAAGTCCAACGCTGCCGCAGACTCGCCCATCTCTTTTTTCGCTTCGCTTGCGCGGTCTAGACGGGCAAGATGCTCAGTCGACAATGCGAGAGTTGCAGCGCCGAGATTGCTGGTCAGTTGCGCCATCGTGCGTGGACCGATGATCGGCAGTGCGCCGCGATGCGCGGCCCAGGCAATCGCAACTTGTTCGGGTGTGACGTGAATGTCCTCGGCAACACCAAGAACAGCATCAAGCGTCGCCGTGCGCAGCGCCGACGTCTCGGCCTGAAACACCTTGCCGCCGAAAGCCTGAAGGCGCCCGGCTTCTCCCTTCCGATATTTGCCGGTTAGCATGCCGCCGCCAAGCGGCGACCATGTCACCGGCGCCAGCGCCAGCGCGTGGCAGGCCGGCAGGACATCGGTTTCCGGTTCGCGATGCACAAGGCTGTACTCGAACTGAGCGGCGGCAATCGGAACCGCGCGGGTCAGCTCTGCCATGGTCACAGCCCGGGCCAGCCGCCAAGCCGGAAAGTTTGACAAGCCCGCATACAGGACCTTGCCGGCGCGGGCGAGGTCATCGAGACCGCGGACGATCTCCTCAGTCGGTGTTAGCTCGTCTGGATTGTGAACCCAAAGGAGATCGATACGATCGGTCTTCAAGCGCTTGAGGCTGGCTTCGACCGAAGTGGCCATCGCACGGCGGTTGTTGCCGGTCACAAGACGGTTTGGCTCCGGCGTCGAACCATATGTGAATTTGGTAGCGAGCAGAAAGTCGTCGCGTCGACCGTCAAGTAGGGTTCCCAGAATCTCTTCGGACTGGCCGAACTGATAAACGTCGGCCGTATCAATAAAGTTGCCACCAGCTGCCGCATAGGCGTCGAGGATCGTGGCGCTCTCGGCTTCGTCGGCGCCATGGCCCCATCTTGTGCCAAAGTTTGCCGTCCCCAGTGCTATTTGCGAAACCCGGACGCCGGTCTGGCCGAGCAAGTTGAACCTCATGTCAACTCCCGTGCGGGTATATACCCGTTTTTCTTAGAATCAAATAGCCTCGAGCACCGCATTCAACGCATTAATGTTCTCTGCGCCCAGTCGGGCAGCAAAATCCTTTTGCGTTTCTTCCCAGATTGGCTGCGCGTCTGTCAGACGAGCGAGTCCCTCTGCAGTCAGCGCCACGAGTGCTTCTCGCTGGTCCGCCTCGCCCCGCCCGGTTGCCACCAAGCCCATGCGTTCCAGAACCCGCACGTTACGTCCAACTGTCGAACGTTCCAACTCCGTCACTTGGCCGAGTTCGGTAAGACTTATTTGCTGCCGCTCTGCAATCGACCGAAGCAGAAAATACTGTCCGATGTTGATGCCAAAAGGTTCCAGCGCCGCATCATAAGCAGCCGATAGGCGTCGCGTCGCCAAACGAAGATTGGTGCAGAAGCAAGGTGTCATAGGACGCGAGCATATACCCGCATATCGAATGTTGTCTACTGCAAAATGACCGCGGTGAAGGTGAAAAAAAGGTTACCAAGTCTTCAAAAACTGCCTCCTTCCGACTCGCTTGTTTAGGTCTCATACTAAGACTTAGTACTTAAAAGAGACCGTAAAGACATGGAAAAGCAAGCCATTCTTGTCACCGGCGCAAGCGGTGCGCTGGGACAAATTGTCTGTCATGACCTCCTTACGGCCAGGCAGACTCACCTCATTGCCGCTACCCGGACCCCTGGGAGATTAGCTTCGCTTGCTGAGTCGGGAGTCGAGGTCCGACGCGCCGATTTCGACGATCCGTCGACCTTGCAGACGGCCTTCGCTGGGGCCGACCGCGCCCTGATCATCTCGACGGACGAACTCATCACCCCCGGACAGCGTCAGCGCCAGCACGCCGCGGCGCTAGCAGCTGCTAAACGCTGTGGCGTACGGCACGTCGCCTATACCTCGATGCCCAACCCGATGACCAGCGCCGCGATCCCATTTGCTGCCGATCATGCTGCGATGGAGGCGGACCTGCGCACCAGCGGTCTCGAATATTCAAGCTTACGCATCAGTTGGTACCAGGAGAACCTGCTCGCCTATCTTCCCGCGATCGTTCTTGACGGCGTGTGGTGGACGGCCGCAGGGACAGGGCGTATCGCTTATGTCGCTCGGGCAGACGCGGCGGCCGTCGCCGCCCGGGTAGTCACCCAAGACCATGGGCTTGGGGAGCTCGATGTCGCTGGTCCGGAGGCTCTCACGATCGACGAGATAGCGGAGCTGGTCAGCGAAGCGACTGGTAGACCGCTGCGTGTCGAGCATGTTGGTCAGGAGCGGCTGAAAGCCGAGCTGGATCGCCAGGGCGTGCCCGCGGCGGTCATTTCCATGATTGTCGTCACTGAAGCGAATCAGGCGGCAGGGCAGTTCAGCGCCTCCACCCACGCCGTACACGCGCTCGTCGGTCAACAGCCCAAACGGCTTGCCGCGTTCTTTCGCGACCATGTCGGGCTGCTGCTCGGCAGCCCGAGCTGAGCGCTTCACCACCGCCTGGTTCGGCCGTTCTTTTCACTTTGACACAACTCAAAAGCCATGACTGACGTTCTGTTCTCCCCTTTCTCGATCAAAAGCCTTTCCTTAAAAAATCGCCTTGCCATGTCGGCGATGACGCGCGGGTTCAGCGCAGGTGGCATCCCTGGCGAGGATGTCGCCGCCTATTACCGGACGCGCGCCGAAGGCGGTGTCGGGATGATCATCACGGAAGCAGTCGCCGTCGATCGCAAAGCGGCAGCCGAAGTGCCAGGAATTCCGGTTTTCCATAACCGCGATGCCCAGGAGGCCTGGTCGGCCGTTGTGGCAGGCGTGCACGACGCCGGCGGAAAGATCGCCGCTCAGTTGCACCACGCCGGCGCCCTGCGAGACCCTGTGAAGATGGAAGCCCCTGACGTCGCTAACGACGAACCCAACACGATGTCGGAAAGCGACATCCTTGATACGATCAAAGCCTTCGCGGGCGCCGCGCGCAGCGCCAAGTCACTGGGGTTCGACGCCGTTGAAGTGCATGGCGCCAATGGCAACCTGATTGACCAGTTCCTTTGGGAAGGCCGCAACACCCGGAGCGACCGTTGGGGTGGCGATATCGTTGCCCGCACAACTTTCGCAGCCGAGATCCTGCGTGCTATTCGTTCTGAGGTTGGCGACGACTTTCCGATCCTGTTTCGCATATCACAATTCAAACAGGGGGCGTTCGACGCAAAAATCGCGAACACGCCCGAGGAGTTCGGCACTATCGTGTCGACACTTTCTCACGCGGGCGTCGATGCCTTTCACGCGTCGCAGCGCCGCTTCTGGGAGCCCGCCTTCGATGGCTCTGACCTTAACCTCGCCGGATGGGCCAAACGCCTCAGCGGCAAGCCTGCAATCACTGTTGGCTCTGTCGGCCTCAACGGCCCCGATATCACCGATCTGTTGACGGGCAAGGGTGCCAATGCGGGGCCTGCCGGGCTCGATCGGCTGCGTGAACGGATCGCGCAAGGCGACTTCGATCTTGTTGCCGTCGGTCGAGCGCTGTTGACTGATCCGTGTTGGGCGAACAAAGTGCGCGAAGGCCGTTTGCAGGATTTGCGAGGTTTCGACCTAGCCTCGCTCCATAAATTGGTTGTCGATGACCCGGCCTTTCCTTCCGTCCAAATCTAACTTCATTCGGCACAAAAGGAGCCTGTTATGGCAGAGCAAACGAAGCACCACCCTTTCATCGAAGATCTCGGCGATGGTGTCACCTTGGAGTCTTCCATCTTGCGTAAGACTATTCGAGGCAAGGAACTGGTACTCAAGGTGGTCAAGGCCGGCGCCACTCAGTACGCAACCCAGACACCGCGTTTTCTGGGATCGATGGGCGAGCGGTCTTTCTTCGAGTACGACGCCAACCTGGTTGACGGCCGCTCGGCTGTTGGCCTCGTCTCAATCCTGCGCAACCGGGCTGGCGAGGTGACTAACCTCAACATCACTTTCAGCCCGCTTGATGCCGTCCTGTCCATTGCAGCAGGAGTTCGAGACAAGCTCAGCCACGAGCTTGGCGCAGAGTTGTTCCTCTAACCATGAACACCGTCCAGCTAATCGCCTACGGTGATAAAAACATCGTCCTTCGGGACGTCGACGAGCCCTCGCAACCGGGCGCCGGCGAGGTTCTCGTGCAGGTCCGCTTCGCACCGATCAACTTTAACGATCTTATGGTCGCCTGGGGTGTCTACGATTGGAAACCGGATTTGCCGGAGGTCCTCGGTAACGAGGGCGCCGGCGTGGTTCTTGCGATTGGCGAAGGCGTAACAGACCTTCACCCCGGCACGCCGGTCGTATTACCATTCATGGCAAGGAGCTGGCGCGAGCGCATGGTCGTCAGCGCAAAGGAACTGATACCGCTGCCGCCAGATGCCGACCTGCAGCAGGCGGCCATGGCGACCATTAACGCGGTCACGGCGGCCCTTCTGCTTGACGTCTATGTCAACCTTCAGCCCGGCGACGCTGTAATTTACAACGCCGCTTCGTCAGGGCTCGGCCATTGGATCGCGGGCCTTGCTTCCCGGCGGGGCTTGCGCACAATCGGCCTTGTCCGGAAGCCGAAGGATGTGGCGCAGGTGCGCGCGAGTAGCGGTTGCGACATCGTCCTCGTCGACGAAGACGGGCTGTCGGCCGACGACCCACGTATTGTGGGGCTTAAGATCCGGCTGGCGCTCGACGGCGTCGGCGGCGCCTCCGCCGGACGGCTCGCCGCGCTTCTCAGCCTCGATGGCGTTCTCGTGGCCTATGGCGCTGCGAGCCACGAGCCTATGCACATCTCCGCCCAGCACCTGATCTTCAAACGGATATCCGTCTGCGGCTTCTTCGAGGGCCATCCCAAGCACCGGGCCAAAATCCCGGAGACCCTTACCGGGTTGGTTGATCTGCTCCGCCCCGGCGGTATTCAGCAGCCCGTCGCCGCTGTGTATCCGGTGACCGCCATCGAGACAGCCGTCGAGCATGCGGTCAAGGGAGGCAAGGTCCTGCTGGAGTTCGGGGCATTGGAATGACGGAAGCTGGCGAGCAAATATCCGTTGATCATGTCTTCAGGACGTGGTCTTCTTTGGATACCTTGTAACTATTCGAAGATGGCATGCTTGAGCGACCTGAAAACAGCGATACGTCGGAGCTTATCGAAAGCTTCAAACGTTGGGTAGCGATGCCCGTTATCGCCCCTCAATGCCCCGTCCGCGACGTGCTGGACCGTCTCGGCGAGAAATGGAGCACCCTCATCGTAATGGCTTTGGCCGAAAGGCCGCGGCGTTTCGCCGAATTCGCGAGACTCATCCCGGATATATCCAAAAGGTCGCTCACCCACTCGCTGCGCAATCTTGAAGAAGACGGGATCATCACGCGGCATGTATTTCCAACGAAACCGGTTTCCGTCGAATACCGTCTATCCGACCTTGGTCATTCCATGCTGGCCCCACTCGCGACCCTTGTTGCTTGGGCCGAGCAAAATCACCCGGTCATAAAAGCGGCGCGTCTGCGCTATCAGGAAAAGCAAACGCGCTAGCAGACTGTTTCCCAGCCACGCCTTTTTATCCGCCTGCTTGATCCAGTACTTGTGGCGGCGGGGGCCGAAACCGTGCAACGCCACGTGTGCGTCTGCCATGGAAACATTTAGACGCGATTCACAAAGCCGCTTATGAGAGATGCGAGCGGCATCTAAACGATCAGCAAGCTCTTCATCATTCGATTGATCGCCCCACAGCGCGCATTGCAACCTTTACCCCGCCAAGTCGTCAATCCTCACGTAACGAACGGAGGATGCGCAAGCACGCGGACCTGCTGCCGGAGCATTTGCGCAATCGTCCGGGTTCACTCAACCCGGCTCCTGCCGAACCTATTCGTCGGCGGCCTGGTCGTCACAAATGGAGTTTTGCCGATCGCCATCTCGGCTGATCACCGGTTACACAAGGTAGCGATTTCTATTTCGATACTTCTGGGGAAATTATGGGCGGCATTGCCAGCAATCTTGAATTGATTCGGCCGCGCCGGCTACCTACGCTGCGCCAACGAATATTGTGATCGCTGGACGTTCCGTAGCTGGGCATCGTGGTTGTGTGGTTCAATGACCGCTTTCGGTGTTATATCGACTCCCGAATGTCCAGATGCGTCATCAGGTGGATGTCGCTTACTGGCCGGTAGTGCTCGTTTGCACGAACACCACGACGTTGACAATGGAGACTTCCGGCATCGGCACGGCGGCACGCTGATTCAACTGATGCTATCGGCCAATTTCTGTCACTCACCGCAGTTGCGCTGTGGTCACCCGAAAAGCTGATTTGCTCCGAAACCCGCCAATGCGAAGCGGGCTTCCACCGGCAACTCCGGAAACTCCTGCCGCTTCTAAAGCGCATCGGCTTAGGTAGTCGCCGGCATCGTCGAGGAATTGTTTTTGCTTTAATTAGCGGGTCTTGCGCCCGTCAAAGTGACGGCCCGACAAACCTAAAGGGGCCGTTACGACAATGCTAGATCCGCACCTTTTTCAAATTGTGTTTAACAGTTTGCCGTCTGGAAATTACCTGCTATCGCCCACCCCCGAGGCGAAAATTCTCGCCGTTAATGACGCATTTCTCCAGGCGTCATCACGCACACGAGAGGAGTTGGTGGGAATGAGTTTGTTCGATGCTTTTCCAGGAGACCCCGACGATGGCGAGGATACCGGAGAGCTAGCACTCCGGCAGTCGCTCGCACGCGTGCTTGAGTCCGGAAAATCCGATCAGCTCCCAGCACAACGCTATCCTATACGTATCGAAGATTCGGGCGGACACGTGGCTTATGAAGAACGCTTCTGGGCCGCAACAAATACCCCGATATTCGACGGAACTGGCCGAATCGCTTGCGTTCTACATACGACAACCGATATCACAAAGCAGTACGTTTTTCAAAGTGCACAAATGGAGAGTGAGAAGCGTTTTCGCGCTCTCTCCAATGCAACAGAGGAGGTCATCTATCGCATCAACCCTGATTGGACGCAATTAAACCAGCTAGAAGGACGCGGTTTTCTGAAGGACGTCTTTGAAACCGACCCGAATTGGCTGGACAACTTCATTCCTCCAGACGACCAGGAAATGCTTCAGGCAGCGGTAAATGAAGCGATTCGGACTAGAACCGTGTATCACCTAGAACACCGCGTGAGGCGAGCAAGCGGAGGGGTTGGTTGGGTTATTTCACGAGCGGTCCCAATGCTGAACGAGGCGGGTGAGATCTATGAATGGATCGGGGCAGCTAGCGATATAACCGCACGCAAGGAGGCAGAGCATGCGCTTAAGGAAGCTGACCGACGCAAAGATGAGTTTCTTGCAATGCTGGCTCATGAGCTTCGCAATCCGTTAGCGCCGATCACAACCGCTATCACATTGATGGAGCGGGAAGACCATAAGTGTCAATTGGAACTTGTCGGCATGGTCCGTCGTCAAGTCGATCATCTGACCCGTTTAGTAGACGATTTATTGGACGTCTCGCGAATCACGCATGGCCGCATCAAACTTCGCTTGACGCCGCTTATTGTCGGGTCGGCTGTGTATGGAGCTGTGGAAACTGTAGCCTCGATGACGTCGGCACGAAAGCAAAACGTTACGGTACAACTACCGCCAGATCCCATCTGGATTTGTGTGGACGCCGCCAGGCTTTCTCAGATACTCGTCAATGTGCTTAACAACGCTTGCAAATACACGCAGGAGGGAGGGCGTGTTGAGATCGCGGTATCCAATTCAAGCGCTGTCGCTTTCATCAAGATCAGTGATAACGGGAGCGGAATATCTCCTGCACTACTTCCGTACATATTCGATCTTTTTTCTCAAGGCGAGCGGACTCTTGATCGGTCCGAGGGCGGCCTTGGTATCGGACTTTCGCTGGTCAAGCGCCTGGTGCATTTGCATAAGGGAGGCATTACCGTGGAAAGTCCTGGTCCTGGCCAAGGAACAACAGTCACGATCAGCTTTCCGCTTTTGCAACATACAGGTGCCGACATTACTCAGACTTCGACACATTCCGTTAAGTCTATAGTTCCTGCTCGCTCTGGACGGGTGCTTATTGTCGATGACAACCACGATGCGGCTGACTCGCTGGGCTTATTGTGCGAAGCAGAACAACACGATGTAACTGTAGTTTACGATTCGCACTCAGCAATTCAGGCGGCGGAGCTTCGCCAATTCGACGCGGCACTGCTTGATATTGGACTTCCGGACATGGACGGGTACCAATTAGCTGGGCAGATACGAAAGAAAGGAGAGGTAAAACCGGTACTGATTGCCGTTACTGGCTACGGCCAGGAGGAAGACCGGTTGCGAACCACGGCCGCAGGGTTTGACCATCACTTAGTGAAGCCGGTCGACATAGATCGGTTGTTAAAGCTCCTTGATGCCGCCCGTCTTAAGTAAGAAAGTGCTGAATGCCGTGCGGCGAAGAATAACCACGGTAACTTTCGCGAAGTACGATCCGTTTTCGCTCCGAAAACCGAGGCTCGCTGCGCCGTGTCGCGAACGCTAGCAACGCTGCTCAACTGCAGCCGTACGACGACAAAATTGGTAGCGTGGCTGAGGCCGACAACGCCTTGTCAAGTATCGTGAGCGACTGGCCGGTGCATTCCACGAAGAGACGCTCGATGTACGAGCAGGCGAGCGGCCGAAAGGGGTCGGCAAGACTCATTCGCAGTTCGCAGAAGCCGACATTCAAGGGCGCCGCATCGTCAATGACGGCAAGGCGACGTGGAGCGGCCGGTCGGCGGCTGAACGCTTAACGACCGCGAAGGCCGAAAATCGGACTTGCGGTGAACATTAAAACAGGGAAGGATGCAATTAAGCGTGGCAACAAGCAACACCTCTACCAAAGCTAGTTATCGTTAGGTTGCAGGCGGAGTTGATCGGCGACGCTTCAAGCGTGCAAATTCATTCAATGGACAGAGGTCCTTGCGCCTCCCGCTTTATGTTTAAGGCCTGCCCCGTGACGGGCTAAAGATCTATTCAGAATAAACCTGTGTACATGCTGCATTTTTAGGGTTACGCGGGTCACATGGGTTACGGGTTCGCAAACTATTGATTTCATTGATAAATTTGAGTTACCCATTTCGTAACCCGCCCAGATGCGTAACCCGTTTATGGGTTACAAGGGCTCCAGGTGTAACCCGTTTGAATTGCGATGGGTTACGCTTTTCTCAAAGCGGGTTACGCTGAAACCCTTATGCAGCAAGGCTCCACAACTGCGTAACCCGCGTAACCCATGTAACCCGTGCTTTTCAATGTGTGCCTGCTATTTCCACATTTCTGCAGTGAAGACGTAGACCTTCGTTGGGCCTTTTTCTGGAATTCGCTCGGCGCGGACTGAACGACCGTCAGCGGAAGGACGAATCCAACCTTCCGCAGCAAGTGCCTTTGCAACCGAACGAGCATCGTAACCGCTGCAAATTTCCCGCTTGAAGATCTCCGGAAATACTAGGTATTCGACAGATCCTTCGCTTTTGCGACGATAGCCCGCTCGATTAATCGTTGGCCTTTCCGACCCATCATTCAGATCGGTGAAACGCGACTCCTCATGAGCTTCAAAGAACGCTTTGACGTGGGAAAGGATTGCCGCGTGCTCGTGATTGCCTGCGCCGCCTCGGTTCTCTAGCCATGCTCG
>NZ_JALQDA010000062.1:0-15702 GCF_023631485.1 Caballeronia sp. GAFFF2
TTCGCTTATGTTGCCTTCATCGTTGATGTGTTCGCGCGACGCATTGTAGGCTGGAGAGTGTCAAGCTCAGCGCGTACCGACTTCGCGTTGGACGCGCTGGAGCAGGCGGTACACGAGCGCCGACCAGCCGAAAGTAGCCGTTTGGTATTTCATTCGGACCGCGGGTCGCAATACGTTTCAATTCGGTACACGGAGCGTCTAGCCGAAGCAGGAATCGAACCGTCAGTCGGCAGCGTCGGAGATTCATACGATAACGCACTCGCCGAAACGATCAACGGCCTTTACAAGGCAGAAGTTATTCATCGTCGCGGACCATGGCGTAACGTGCAGGCGGTTGAACTCGCCACGCTTGAATGGGTGGACTGGTTTAATCATCGACGCCTACTTGAGCCGATCGGCAACATCGCGCCGGCCGAAGCGGAAGCCCGCTACTATGAGCAAATCGCTGGAATGCCGATGGCAGCGTAACTCCAGCAAAACCGTCTCCGAAGCTCCCGGTGCGCTTCACAGACGCGCCAGACCAACGGCTTCATCGAAGCCATCAACGGCCTGTTTCAGGCCGCCAAACGCAAAGCACGCGGGTACGCTCGCTTCGAAACCATGCGCACTGTCCTGTTTCTCATCGCCGGAAAATTCGACTTCTCGCGCTTTAATGAGCATGCCCGATGAGCCCCGTTACCCACTCCGTTTTCAAAAGAGCCTTAAAATTTTTATCGAGGTTCGACGCGCTGCAGAAAGCAACGCGCGCTCGAGCATATGTGTGTCTCTAATGGCCGCTATTAATCAGGGTTATGCAAGGCCTATGCCCTAATTAGAGGGCCGATCTCTGCCGTGCTCCTCGAATTGCGCCGCAACGATCCCAGTAGGATTCATGCAAGAGGCGACCTCGCCCGTGGTCGGCTTGACTGGTTTCCAACTGGACAACGATGATGACACCCTTCACATCCAATTCTTGGCCGAGCCCCAAGAGGCAAGTTGAGAACATTTCGCTGAACTATGACCGCTTGGCCGCCGATCCGGTCCTGAAACGGCAGCAGGAGTTTGAGGAACGGATGCATGTCTACGACGTTCTGATCGTCATCGGGCTTGTAACGGCCGCAATGGGCTTGCCGACGGTGTTTTTTATGTTGTACTTTTTGAAAGCGTAAGAGGCATTCGTTCTCAGACGGCATGTTTTCTTCTTGTCAAACATGGACGGTGCGAGGTTGCGATCCCTCGTGCAGTCAAAACGCGGGAAGGGGTGCCGAAAAAAGGGGCCGCCACCGATGGCGAGCCAAACCACTGAGAGACAGCAGCCGAGGCGCTGCATCCCCCTATCAACGGCACCAACATTGCAAACTTGAGCGGCTCGTTTCACAAGTCTTAACGGGCCGGCTTCAACCTGAACGAGACGCCGATAAACAACCACGTCGTCGACAAGGTTTGGTCGACAGGTGTACGAAACAACTTCAGTTTTGTTATCAGCTTGAGTTTTTGTACCAGTACTTCGGCCAACACGTATGGCAAGCTGTAGAAGGGACAGAGGCAAGTCTCGATAGGCCGCTTTACCAACAGATTTTTAAAGATATAACGATCGTACCAGTTGGTACGTGTCGCGATGTTTGCGACGCCATTGCCGGGCTGAATGTTGTCCCTCAGCTTAACCACATGGAAAGCCGCGGACTTGTCGATGGTGATAACCGCGATGACTCAGCCTCTCTCCGAGAAAAGGGAGTTTCGGCCCTCGATGTTTACGTCGTTGAATCCGTCCCGGAACCGCGTCCCATCGCAGTAGTAGTTCAATCGAGCAGACGCGGAAATGGCTTTGTCGAGAGGGGTTTCCAAGAGGCCATGACAAGTTGCAATCGGGCTGACGAATGAGCCCCATCCCGCGCCCCATAGTTTTAATATGGTTTCTTCATTCCACTGCCTGGCGAAGCAGGCTCGTTTGGTGGCGACGGTCGTTCTGGCCCCGATCCGGAGACGTCGTTCTTTATGCTTGGCCCAGTCGCAGGGTTAGACGGATATCGATCGTCTGAGTGCAAATACGTCGACACATCGGTAGCGTTATCTTGTAAAGGCAAAGGATCATTTCTGGTTGGCTCGCCAACGACCGTCGCCGCGTTTCGGGGTCTTTCATTTTGGTCCGCCAGCGCAGCAACCGAGCAGACTAGGGCCAAAATTCCGAAAATCTTTGCGGTAACCATGCCGACTTCTTCCGTATGAAAGCCCTTCTTGACAGTCCAGGTGGACACCCCTGCACGACTCAAACGAGCACGGTGACCTGTTGGCAACTTGGCTCTCCCGATGAAAGACGGCTGCCTTTCGATGATGGATCTGCGCGGAACGTTAGGCCGCGCATCGGCTCGGCTCACCGTGAGATCAGCATTCCTATTACTACACCACCCAATGCAGCCATGACGATCGCTTTCCAAGGACTGTCGTGCACGAAATCATCGGTTGTTTCATTCGCGACTCGATATCTTTTGCCCAACGCATCTTGGACGTCGGAAAGCTTTTTCTTCGTTCTGACACCTTCCGCGGCCGACGGAGGGGTGTTGGCGTCAGCGTCCCAAGACTGCGACGCATCGCGGAAACTTCCTTCGCTGCCTACCGCCGAAGATTCGCTTCTCGGTGGTGGGGCATCTTCCTCACCGGCAGGGAACGGGTAAGCACTCCCATTTCTTTCGGTAACCAAGGAGTTGACGGATTTCTTAGGAGTTTCGTCCATGACATCGCCTTGAGGGTTGAGCGGCGTTGAGTTCAATCGGTTCGGAAGTTCGACTTTTAGCAGTTCTCTGATAGACGAGCAATCACTGTTCCACTATTACAGAACCCGCTGACGCGGATGATCGCGTTCTTTTCCCGGACGGTTGCTGTTTGTTTCCAGCCAAGTGCGAAGGGGAGGCGATATTTGAGTTGATAAGGCCGGTTAGACCTGACCCGCGCTTCGCGGGTTTTTCTTTGCGCTTTGACTAACAAGTTTTCCGGCCGGGCGCTGGGATGGCAAAAGATAGGTTTGAGTGTTGACGGTTGATAATCGGCTGATTGGACAATCTCGAACAGCACGGTCGCTAAGTTTGGATGATTAACATCGATGCATGCCGGCGGGCGCCGGCGCCCCTACCGAACGTTTGACGACGTACGCGCTGGCATTGTACAAATCGTTAAAGACGCGCGTGGACGCCATCGTCGTGAGGCGCGACTAGGGGCAGTCCCGTTGCTTGACCTATTCAGAACTAAATTGGCGATTCCATGCTTATACTTTTTGTCGAGGACGATTCCCGTCTGGCTGATGCGTTCGGTGCGCTTGCCAATGATCTGGGGCATCGGGCCGAAGTTGCATATGACGGTGCGACCGCATTGAAACTGACAGCCAATACCGTCTACGACGCTATTTTTCTTGATCTTGGATTACCTGACATCGATGGCCGCCACCTATGTCAGCAGTTCCGGGAAGCCAGCCAAAACTCGCAGGCATGCGTTGTCGCCATTACTGGACGATCGGATTTATCCGAGCAGGAACTGGCACCGTTCGATGGATATCTACTTAAACCTGTTGATCGCGAGGCACTCGAGGCGGTCATAAGCGGTTGTTAGTTTGCTTAGCTCCGCAAGGCATCGTGCCACAGTCCTTTTCGAGCCTCGGCCTTTTCACGAACTGAGGCCGTTGCCTGCGTCAGCGTATTCTCATTTCGTTCTTTTTACGCCTTGCTCCACGTCGTCGGCCGATGCCACTCGGTGAAGGTGCTTACTTCAAGGGCCTTCCGCGCCCCGAGCCGCCGTTGGTCCGGGCATCTGGCGGTGAATGGAAACCCTATCGGAGCGATCAGCGGATGCGTCAGCCCGCAGGCGGTGGAAGAAGCTGTGCGAGAGCAAGGTTTCTTTCCCGATCCCATGTCGAAATCAAAGATCCGTAGTGGCCATCGCTGGCCTCGCTCTTTCGCTGCTGCATCAGTTCAAAGAATAAGCCGTTTTTTCCAGTCGCCCCGCTCGAGGAGCGGAACGACAGCCGGCCTCAAAGCCTCCAGCTCGCAAGAATGACCCGCCGACGTTCCTGGAGTTTCTCAAGGAGTCGCCGCTCCTGCTTAATTGCCTCCGCTTCCTGCATTGAGAGAGCGCTACGCCCTGCGGATTTGAGTTCGATTCGCCGCTTCGCTTCATTGGCGTAGCGATCGATTGCCGCCAAACTATTGGGGAGTTGCACTACGCGTGACATTTCACGGTCCTGTTCTTGAGATCGATGGAAATTCTGTCAGCCTGTTCGCCTGGCCGATGTACGGTGTACCGCTCCCATGGACGCTTGGCGATGCTTGTCCCGCATCGGGGGTGCGCTTGTAATCGAGCAACGGCATCTAGAGCAAGCCGGGCCGAATGGTGAGTAAGAGCCAGCAAATGTGAACGCGGGCGTTCATTCGATCAACGTCTAGGCGCAGCAACAGACGATATTCCGACGCGTCATCAGTTCCGTCGTTCAGATGTTTTTGGCGCCATCCACGGGGTTCCGCCTTCATCATCCGCCTGTTGTGCGTCGTCCTTCGCCCCCTGGCGCAGACCATCGTTCATCTTTTCGTCGGCCTCTTCGATCGTGCCCTTGACCTTCTTGCCAACGCCTTCCAGCTCGTCTTTGATTCACGGCCACACTATTTATCGCCAGCGACGCGCGGGAAACGACCTGTTCGCCCGGGGCGGTGCCCTCGTTTTTTCCAACGTCAGAAGTCAAAACGGCTACGGCTCAATCGGGAGCGCAACTCTGTGGATTTCGATACCACTGTTGCGCCTGGCATCAGCTCACTCGACTGCGGGAAGAAATCGAATGTCGGCCTCATGACGAACCGCATGCGCCAGCGCGATCACCTCGCGCTCATTGTTCACCACGGTCGCAACGACCGCTTGACCCGTTGAGATGTTGAGGTCCACTAATTCCGCTAATGTAGTGCACTATTTCTGCTAATGAGAAATCTCAATAACCCGCTGATTCGACTGAGAAATTCGACTCATCTAACGCATTGACCTTGTTGCAACAGCGCAACGTTTCGCGAGGTTGTGCTCACTAATTCTGCTAATACCCGTTGGCGGTCCACTAATTGTACTAATGTAGGCTCATCAGCCTGCCATTCGGTTCATCATGCTCAAGAGCGCCGGAAACCAGGGCCGCGAAGCGGTCATTGCCGGCATACTCCGTCCCGCTTGGGAGCGGATCACTTTCAAAAAGACAGGCTCAGCAGGCGGCCCATCTTCTCGGCGTGCACTGGACAACGGTGTATCGGTTACGCAAGCGGTTCCTGGCAGATCCTGTCACCAGCGCGGTCTGGCCTCGCGAGCGGGGTTCCAAGGCAGGGAACAACCGTCTAGAGCCGAGATGATCATCGACGAGGTGTTCACGACCTGGCTTCCCAAGCAGCGGCAACTGGCTCACCCGCTGGCCGACTTCACACTCGAAATCCGACGTCGATGTGTAGAAACGGGTGTGACTCCTCCAGGACGCAATACGGTCGCCCGGCGATTAACGGTACACCGGGAGGCCGGCAGTATGGCTGAGACCGGCAAACATGTTCCGGGAAACTTTCTCGTGGGAAGTCCGATGGACATTGTGCAGGTTGATCACACTCAGGCAGATGTCATGGTCGTTGATGCCGCTTCACGTCGGCCAATCGGTCGACCTTGGCTTTCTGTGGCGATCGACGTGGCGAGCCGCTCTGTAGTGGGCTTCTACGTCGGCATGGAGCGTCCGGGCGCAGCAACGGTCGCACTTCTACTCACGCGTGTTGCTCTACCCAAGGATGCATGGCTCGGTAGGCTCGGCTTGCAGATCGAATGGCCAATGCGCGGCGTACCAAAAGTGCTGCATCTAGATAACGCAGCCGAGTTCAAGAGCCAGGCGTTAAGGACTGGCTGCTCGGAATACGGCATTGAACTCATGTATCGCCCGATCGGCCGCCCGCATTTTGGCGGCCATATCGAGCGGTTGAACCGTACGCTGATGGAGAGAGTGCATGGTCTGCCGGGTACGACAGGATCATCTCCCAAGGGGCGCAAGGCTCGCTCGTCCGAAAAACAGGCCGCTTTGACGTTGAACGAATTTGAGCAATGGCTTGCTATAGAGATCGGACAGCGCTACCACCACAGTGCGCACCGCGGGCTGCGTGGCGCGACGCCGGCCAGCACATGGGCTGCCCTAACTGGCGCTGCAGCGGCACCGACCCTGCTTCCAGCACCGGAAGCACAATGGAAGTTCCTGCTGCAGTTTCTTCCTATCGCCAGGCGAACGGTCCAAGCAGACGGGATCACCCTATTCCACCTACGCTATTGGCGTCCAGTGTTCGCCGCATGGCGGCTAGAACAACGTGAGGTAGTGATTCGTTACCATCCTGATGACCTCTCAAGGATATTCATCAGCGTGCCGGGCAAGCCCTTTGTTGAGGCGCGATTTGCTGATTTGAGACGACCCCCGATCTCGCTTCGCGAACAACGCGCCATTGTCCGCCTTCTGCGTGATCAGGGACAAAATCCGATTTCTGAAGCGATGATCTTCCGAGCGATCGAAGAGCAACATCGATTGCTTGCACAGGCAAAACGCGACACGCGTCGTGCCAAGATGCACGACGGGCAACCAACGAGGCATGTGCACTCAAAGGCGTCGCCTGCCCCGTTTCCTGTACCGCAGTCCCTCGCAGCTAGTCCACAGCCCGGACCGGTCGGTTACAGCAAGCCGGCGCCCGCTTACGACGCCGAACCTTGGTGAAACGGACGATGAAGAACGATCCGCTCGGACACCTGCTGCCGGCCATCAGACCACAGGCCCAGCTCGACAACGCGTCGCGTATCCAATCCCTACTGCGCGACCGATGGATCGATTATCCGCGCGCCACTCAGGCGCTCGATACCCTTGAGCGCCTGCTCGCAACTCCGCGACGGGAACGCATGCCGTGTCTGGTGCTGCACGGCGACTCCAATATCGGCAAAACCCAAATCATTGCCAAGTTCCGGCGACAGCACCCCGACGAATTCGACGATCGACTTGGTGTGAACTGCGCCCTATCATTTCAATGCAGATGCCGCCGACACCCGACCAACATCGCTTCTACTCAGCATTGCTGTTCGAACTGGGCGCTCCGCATAACCCTGCAGCAAGCCTCGCCGTCCTTGAGCGGCTGGCGCGGGACCTGCTGAGACGAATGGCGCCTAGCATGCTCGTCGTCGACGAGATCCATCATCTGCTAGCCGGGACATACCGGGAGCAGCGTGCTGCGCTCAATTTATTGAAATTTCTCGCGAATGACCTGCGCGCCAGCATCGTTCTGGTTGGCACCGATGACGCAGTGCTCGCCCTGCAGAGCGACGCGCAGATGGTTAGCCGCTTTACACCGTTCGAGATACCGCGCTGGATGGAGAGTGAAACCTTTCGCAGGCTTCTGTCTGCATTCGAGCGCATTCTACCGCTGCGGTGTCCGTCCGGGCTCGCTCAGCGAGACATCGCCCAATACGTCCTGGCTGCCAGTTCCGGCCTCACTGGTGAAGTCTCCCGAATCTTAAACGCTGCCGCTGAATGCGCCATCCGTAACGGCGACGAAGCAATACGGCTTGATCATCTTGAACAGATAAGCAGCGTTGCGGTCCAATGACCTGCGTCCGTGTCCGGTTTCGCCTCGCCCCTTCGCTGATGAGGCGTTCGGAAGCTGGCTGGGACGTGTCGCCAGTCGCTATCAGTTGAGCGTCGCTCAGATATGGGAGTTTCATCGGCTAGGCGAATTCCCCACTCTGGGTAATACCGGCTGGGTTCTGTTTCCTCCGTTATCGGAAGGTGCGCTCCTCACGCTATCAAGTATCGCCCGTCTGGACCCTCACCGACTTGCGCGGATCCAAACCCCATCCAAGTGGATGTCAGACCGTCCGCACCTGCTCTACTGCTTTCGATGTCTTATGCTCAATCCTGTTGATATAGCCGCCCCCCGTTGGAAGCGGATATGGCTCGACACCGACATCGCCGCCTGCGAGTTGCACGGAACAACACTCGAGCAGTTTCTAGCAGCAATTGCGCGGCGAGCACGAAACATGGATCGGCTGCTTAATCTGGTAAGCAAGTACCGGCAGAACCTTCAAATCGCCTGACCTACGGTGTATTAGCAGAATTAGTGCACCCAGTAGCATAATTTAAGCCCCTCAACAGCGGCTGAAGCCGCCCTCCCTCAGTCGGGAGAGAGGAAAGAGGCGAGCGAGCCATTGACGCGCGAGGCTGGGCGAGAGAGGTTGTCGCTTTCCAGCGAGGCGCGGCCGCCATGGACCATTGAGAAACGCCCCTGACGACAAGCGAAAATCCTGACCGGATTTACGAAGAATTGGCCGTCGCGATCGCGCGCACTGTGCGCATCATGAGCGCTGACATCAGAGTCGGGCTCAACGCCGAAGGCGAAACGGCTCCAGTTCGAGACTACGTGGTGGAGTTCCGCGATCGATTTTTTCTTTGCGAGCTGAGAATCAAACCGCGTGGCTACACGCCTCCGCGAATCAACTTCTCTGACTTCTCCGCGCCGGGCGCCTCAGAGGAAAACGTTGGACATGGGACCGACGCAGACCATGAATTGACCGAGAAAATTGATTAGGCCCGACGCCTGCGCGCCCCGTCCCGCGGCGAAGCCGGCGCCTTGAATCTTGTTGCACGGCGAACTTCCATCACGGCGAATGCTCGTGCGGAGGGATCGGAGCCGGACTTGGCAGTCTCACATGCAAAACCGGTGCGCCTTTATGGCGGAGCGTGGCGAGGGCTGCGGGGATCGATGCGGAGGCGGGCACGACCGATACGCCCCCCTTCTTGGAGATGACCAGCAACTCGCGGAGGCTGCCGTCTTCATTCTCCACCGCCACGACGTAGTCGACGTCGTCGGTCGAGAATCCGCCGACAATGAGCGCGGAGGTTTGCCTGGAGCCTGTCTGATTTTGCATTGTCAATTCGGCCCGACGCCGACGCGGAAGATTTTTCGGCATTCTACGCCAAGGCGTTTTCTCGCCCCTGCAAAAAACGAGGGCGCGCGCGAGGGAGTCGCCCCCGCATGCGAACAGAAGATCTAGGCGCCGCCTTTCGCCATGGCCAACGCAGCCTGCCGTCAGTTGGCAAAGAGAAAACAAAGGCGCGGAGCCATTGTTGCGTACGGTTCGGCAAGAGAGGTTGTCGGCTTTCCAGCGAGGCGACGACAACATGGAACGGCGGGAAACGCCCCAACGACAAGCGAAAAGCTTGATCGAATTTACAAAGAATTCGCCGCCGCAATTGCAGACACTGCACGCATCATGAGCGTTCGCGTTGGCGCCAAGCTCAACGCCAAAGGCGAAAAGGATCAGGTCGATCGAGACTACGTTGTGGAATGCCGCGATCGCTTCTGCCGTTGCGAACTGAGAATCAAGCCCCTCGGCTATATGCCTCTGCAATTCAGCTTTTCCGAAGTGAGCTGCATGGTGATCGCGTAACCTGATCCTGCAAAAGCTTGAAAGAGACTCATGGCCGCCGCTTTCCACGGCAGAATCGGCGTCTAAAAGTCGCTCGCAAGACGATCAGCTACATGTCACCTGGGCTTATTTCCTGCGCGCGCACGACGGACCGAAGGCCCCTTGACGTGAAGCGTGGCAAGCACAGCGTCGATGACGGCCGAATCGCTGACGCATGACATTCTTTCTCCTTTGAATTTGACCAGCAACTCAAGAACGGCATCGTTTTCGGTGAACGCAGGGATTTGCGTTGAGCTTGTCTGGTTTTGCATTTCCGAATCGGCCCGGCGCTGACGTGGAGAGAATTGGTGAAATTCTCCGCCGAGGTGCAGCCTCCCCCTGCGCGAGACGCGAGCGCTCGCCAATCCGCTTGCCGTCGCGCGCAAGCTTCGCTTGTCCCACTTGCGCTCATCTTGACCCTCATGCCTTCCATCGACAACGCTCTCCGAAGAGTCCGCGACCCACAAAGCGGCCGCCCTTGTCGATGACGACTTTCCGCCAAGAATCAAACTAAAAAGTTTGGCGGCGACAGCTACCTTGATTATCTGGGCGTCCCCAGCACGCGCCAACGCGGCGACTTCGACGATTACGCGCGAGGAAAACACCCCGGATCTTGGCCCTCCGCCCTTCTGGACATGCCCCGGAGAAGACGCTCTCAGCTTGGGTGAGATTGCGGGCCCGAGCAAGTCGAGCGGCTCTCGCGCGGCCTTCATCCTTTGACCAGCGAGCCGTTGACGCAAGGCGCGGGCGACGCGCATGTCATGGGCCACGACATGGCCTTCGCGCCCAAAGACGTCTCAGTGGTCTTCGCTGCCACAGACGCCGCGACGAGCGCGGAGCTTGTCGCCTGCCTTCACGACGTGGCGCGACCGGCGCTCGGCTACGCCGAGCAAGCGTCGATCACTCGTCACGGGCGCGGCGGCGCAGTCAAGCAGTTCGCGGAAGCGTCGATCGCCGCGTGCTATACGTACTTCGCGAGCCGCGCGCTTGATCCGCAGTTGCACGTCCACGCGTTCCTGTTCAACGGGACAAGCGAGCGAGTTCCGATGAATGGAGCCCGCCCCGCGTTTCGCATTGACCATGCTGAGCTGTTGGCTCGACTGACTAAAAAACAATCGTGCGCGCCCCGCAACATGCCTTGGCCCTCATCTGCGCGGCCGAATGCTTGGCCGAACTCGATCAGTTCATGGAATTTGAGCGCGTTGTTCAGCTCGGCAAGATTGAGCTGCTGACGCCTGTCTTCACCTCGCGCGCGACGCTGGATTTTGGAGGCGACAATCAGCCGCCGCGTTCGCAACGGCGCCTGCGACCTTCAGCATCGCGTCGACCCTCGCCTCGTCGCCGCGCGGTTCGACGCCTTGAAGACCGAGCTTAAGCGCGATGCCCGCGCTTCGATTGCTCAACGCGCATGGGCGCTTGCGCTTTTTGCAAAGCCAAGCGGCCGCCGCCGAGTCGCTTGTGGCCGCATGGGCCGGCGACAAGGCAGAGCTGCCGAAGAGAATCATGATCGCCGGAACGCGCTTGGAAGTCAGGGGCTCAACGCGCGCGCCAGGGCCTGCCTCGTCGAGCGGGGAGACGTGCGCGACGCCGACGGCCTTGAAATCGAGATCAAGTGACGCGACCACACAACGGACCTTAAACGCTTGGCCGCGGGCGACCGTGTATAGCCAAAAAAGCGACCAAAAAGCACGACGAGTCAAGAAATCCGGCGACTCACATCAGCGCGGCCGCCGCGCGAATTTGAAGCAAACACCCCCGCGCTTCTTCGTTGTTTTTCTCCGCCGCCTGCGCGAGTTGAAGCATCGCCGCGAAACTCTTGGCGAAATCGCGCAGGTGGCGCGCGGCTTCCCCCTCCTCCGCTCCGGAGCGATTCGCCTCCGCTTGCTCGATGACGGGCTCAAGCTCTTGCGCTGCTCGCGCGCAATCTCGCAGGCCTGCGGCCACCGAAAGGCATGGCGTGGACAAAATGCGGTTGAACGCTTCCTCAAGGCGCAGAGCGCCCTGCGCGCCGTGCCCGCCTCGTCGCTTTGCGTTCCGAAGGGCGGCCAGAGACGCCGCCCGAAGCGCTTCGATTTCTCGCTCTTCTTCGCGCAGGCTCGCGCCCGCTCGCTCGGCCAACTTTCTGGCGTCGCGAAGCTCCGCGAGCATCGCCCGCAAATCAACGCTTTCTTCTTTCATGTCCGCTCGCTTTTGTAGGAGAAGGCGCGGCCATCTCTGCCATCGCTGTCGTCAACGTGTTGTCGGCCCGGCCGCCCGCATCTTTAGCTCGCGCTCCGCCTTGCCTGAAACGCCCGACGGCTTAATTGAGCGATGGCTCTAGTCGGCGCTCGGTGTGCGATTGCGCACTGCTCTGGCTAGCTTGCGGCGCGAAACTCATTGAGCGCCGAGGGCAATTTGGTGCCGAAAACATTCAAAAACCCAAAAAGAAAACGAAAAGAAAATGTGCTTCCCGACAAACTGGCGGGCTGCGGCCCAGCGCGCCAAGCGCGCCTTGTCCATGAACGCCGACGACGCGGCGGACGCCGCCGCGCCGAAGGAGGCGCGACGCCCCGATGGACCCGAGCCGGCGTCCTCCATCGAATACCGGGAGTCGCATCGCGGATTTTCGATCCGAGTCTTCTCCAACAATGACGGCTCCTTCTCGGTTCACGTGGAGGGCGGACGCGGCGAAGACGCCGCGAAATCGAGAAGCGTCTCGCCGACGTAGGCGTTTCCATCGCGCAAAAGTTTCCATCGTTCGAGCGCGCGATGCGGTCCGTCGAGCTCGCAAAGCGCGCGATTGGCCCGTTTGCTGCGGATCGCGGCGACTGACGTTCTTGCTTGCGCTATCCTTTCGGAGACCTGCAAAGCCAACAGCATTGAGCCGTACCAATACCTCATCGCGTTGTTCAAAGGTCTACCGCACGCGCACACCGCCGACGACTACGAGGCTTTGCTGCCCTGGCGACTGAACCCAACCATGGCCTGACGCATGTTGCATGGCAATGCGCAAGGGACACCGTTTAATGCGCGTTTCCGTTTAAAGCGCTATTGCGTTCACGATCGAGAAGATCTAGCAGGCGCTGAACATCTATCGGCTTCACGAGATGATGATCGAATCCAGCCGCCTGGGTACGCAGGTGGTCCTCCGCTTGTCCATAACCGGTAACCGCAATCAGCACCGGCTTCGCTGATCCCTTGTCCCTGATTCGTCTGGCGAGTTCGTATCCGTCGATCTCCGGCAGACCTATATCGAGGAGTGCCACATCAAAGTGCTGAGTTTCGACCGCGTCGATGGCAGCTCTCGATTCGTACACGACGGTCGCAGTGTGCCCCTCGACCTCGCACAACATTCCCAACGAATCGGCTGCATCATGATTGTCGTCGACAATCAGTACGCGTGCCGCACCGGACCCAAGGGCTCCTAAGTCGGGCATGAAAGAATCTTCCACCGGCTGGGCGTTATCCGGATGAATCAGCGGCAAATTGATCGTGACGGTCGTACCCAAGCCCGGTCCCGGGCTCGTCAACGATATGGCTCCATCATGAAGTTGTACCAACCGCTTCACGAGCGACAAGCCGATCCCGAGGCCGCCTTCGGACCGATCGAGTGTCCGTTCGCCTTGGGAGAACAAGTCGAATATGTGAGGAAGCAGGGTCGGCGAGATGCCGCTGCCGTTATCGGAAATCGTAATGGTGGCCGTGTCGCTCAATGCGGCCACTGCGATTCGAATGCTCCCTTCTTCTTGCGTGTACTTACTCGCATTATTCAGTACGTTCACGAGCACTTGCGAGAGCCGCGTGGCATCGCCGCAGACCCAGACGGGCGTTAACGGCAGTTGGACCGAAACGTTCTGTCGACGGCTCGTCGTCATCGACGCAACCGTTTCGAGTGCCGCGTAGACTGCCGAGCCAACCAGCATTGGAGTACGCTGAAGCTTAATTTGCCCATGCGTGATGCGTGAGACGTCCAGGAGATCGTCGACCAGACGCGCCATGCTGTCGATCTGACGATGAATCATGCCTACAAGGTCCGAGGCGCGCTGCTCAGACTGCTCCGGACGCTCTAACAATGTGATCGCGGTTCTCATCGGCGCCAATGGATTTCGCAGCTCATGCGCTAGCATTGCAAGAAACTCGTCCTTGCGGCGATCGGAATCACGCAGCGTCAGTTCAAGTTGCTTACGTTCGTTGATATCGACCACACTGCCGACGAGGCGATGCGGGTGTCCTTCGCTATCGCGCTGTAAGACAATACAGCCTTGCACCCACTGCGCTCCGCCATCAGCAACCGTTCGAAATTCGATTGGGTGGTCAAACATCTCGCCGCGAGCCGCTGTTTGCAACGCAGCGTCAACGAGCCCTCGGTCTTCTGGATGCACTCGGGTCAAGACGCTTGAATAGGGTAGGCCTGTTGTGCCATCTGCGTCGTTCAACGACGTTTGATCATCGTCCCAGTGGACGCACCAGTTGCTCAGATCAACGTGGCCGGTTGTCGTGCGCGCACCCCGCATTGCAACGAACAGCCGGAGATCGCGATCCTTGATCGCTGCAATCCCCTCCTCTTCCTGCGTCCGGTCCACGGTCACGCAGAACCATTCGACGAGCTCGTCTGTATCGTCGAAGATAGGCACGATGCGCGCCGTCATCGAACGATAGCCTTGCTCGCGCTGCATCAAGCGAAACGCTAACTTGCTGCAGAGCCGATCCTTAACGACGCCACGCCATTGACGACGGACGCGTTCGCGGTCGTCCGGATGCACGGCGTCGAACCATCCTGCATCGATTCGTTGGCGAGTGGCGAAACCCGTGAATCGTGCCCACTCTTCCGCGCCCATGAGAATTTGATGGCCCGAAGCGTCAGTCGCCCAGGCAAGTTCGCTACTGAGTTCTGTCAACGCACGATGTCTACGCTCGCTCGCAAGCAATTGCGCCTGTAGCCGGTAAAGCTCCGTCACGTCATAAGTCACGCCGAAGACTCGTGTAATACGCGACTGCGTTGCGTCGACTTCGCTTTCGCCCTTGAGTTGAAACAGACGTCGCTCGCCATTCGCGATAACGAATGGAAACGTAAGCTCGAACGGCGCGTCCCGACGCAACGCATCTGATACCGCTTCTGCGAACTGATTGCGCTTCTCAGGGGCAACTCGGTCCCACAGTTCGTTCAGCGGGACCTCACCGGTATCTTCAGAATAGCCGTAGATCTCGGCAGCGACGGGCGTAAGAGTCGCCGTGTTGTGTTCGAGGTCCCAAAGCCATGCACCGATGCGTGAGCTCGCCAAGGCCCGTTCAAGCAACGCCTCGTTGGATCTGCAGCGGGCAAGCGAAACAACCAATTCGTCGAGACTTGCTGCCATCGCGTACCTCAGCTAACTAGGCGCTTAAGAAAATGCTCGTGTGATCCGTCTCGAGCACTGACCAGTTGAACCGCCCGATGATATCGCACGTCTGACGATTTCTTCTATCTAAACGAGATGCATGCGCTCTTCAGCTGAAGAGTATGAATGCTTGAAAGCGACGGCCTGAGGACATCAGATGTTTCTGGCTAGTACGCTAAAAGAACTAGTCCGATGTGGTTGTTGGTGCCTGCCCGAATAACGTTTTGAGGCAGAACAAATCTTCGTGACCTTTTCGATCAACGCCGCGTCGTCGCCAGACCAGTGCTGCAGTAGCGATTCCACACGCACCAATCCGGGGGTTAGTCTTAGATTGAGGCACGCTATGCAAATGCTCTCCTCCCAGCCCTGCGACTCACTTCGATTGACGCGCGCTTCGCGACGCAACTGGTCTGAGCCTAATTTTACGGTGATAACTGTCGTTAGCTGGTCTATCCCCCAAGCAATCGATAACCATGCATCGATTCACGCCCCATTCCTCCGCACAGGCCGCCAGATTCGTCTTAGCAACGCTTCTGACGGTCTCCGTACTCTCCGGTCTCTGGGAACTGAAACTCGAAGGCTGGACGACGGCCTTACTGGGTCTTTCTTACGAAGCTAATTTCGAAGCCGCAGAGCGGTGGCGCTTTATCTTGACCTCGACCGGGTTTTCAGCTCTCGCTCTGATATTCCCTGGCGTGCGCATAGCGGGGTTACTTGCCATCCAGCGTAAAGCGTTCGCTGCGTTGCGGGCGGAGCAAAATAGAAGCGATTCCCTTGCGCGGCATGATTCATTGACGGGTCTAAACTGAACCGCCCCGACTTTGTCGGAGACCGCCGAGTTGGGCGCTACGCCGCGCGAGCGGATCGCACCAGATTCCGATTG
>NZ_JALQDA010000063.1:0-13885 GCF_023631485.1 Caballeronia sp. GAFFF2
AGAAGCGACGGTGCGTTTCTTCTTCATCGGCATATCCATGACTTTTACCTCTCATAATATGCCTCGCCCACAGAATTGCGGATAGGTCCGTATGTGACATTTCTCAGCTGCCTACACGGCAGCAAACATATCGGCAACACCATCAGCGACGCGGGCTCGTTTCTCAGCTGCCTACACGGCAGCAAACTGCTCGTGATTTGCTGCATGTCGACGACGAGCTTTCTCAGCGGCCTACACGGCAGCAAACGCGTCCATCTCGCGAAGTTCAATGATCCCGCCTTCCTCAGCTGCCTACACGGCAGCATACGCGACGACCGAACTGAACACGCTTGTCGCAATTTTCTCAGCTGCCTACACGGCAGCAAACACGCCGGAGGCTGGTAACGTCGTCGTCGATATTTCTCGGCTGCCTGCGCGGCAGCAAACCGGGCGCGCGGTATCGCACCCGTGCCCATAAATTTCTCAGCTGCCTACGCGGCAGCAAACCTTTGGGCGCCTGGCGCCCTTTTTTTCGCCTTTTCTCAGCTGCCTACGCGGCAGCAAACCGGCGCGGTGCAAGACGTCGCGAATGCGATCTTTTCTCAGCTGCCTACACGGCAGCAAACAGCAGGGATTGAGCAAGCTAGCCGACATCGTCTTTCTCAGCTGCCTACACGGCAGCAAACCCTTGCGGATCAGCGACCGCGCGCGCTTGAACTTTCTCAGCTGCCTACGCGGCAGCAAACGAAACGGGCATGATCGGTGCGCCGGAGGCAACTTTCTCAGCTGCCTACACGGCAGCAAACTCGATCTCGCTGTCGTCGAGGATCTGCTGCGTTTTCTCAGCTGCCTACACGGCAGCAAACGCATCACGCCGCGTCGACAGCATGATCCGCACTTTCTCAGCTGCCTACACGGCAGCAAACTCAAACGTCAGAATAGAGGGCGTTGCGGATCATTTCTCAGCTGCCTACGCGGCAGCAAACCATCGCGGGCGCAGTGCCGGCTAACTTCTTCTTTTCTCAGCTGCCTACGCGGCAGCAAACCAGCTCTACGCCCACCCCATCGCATCCGCAGATTTCTCAGCTGCCTACGCGGCAGCAAACCACGTTAGCGACGCAGAGACGCAGTCCGCCGAGTTTTTCAGCTGCCTACGCGGCAGCAAACACATTCGCCGCGACCCACCCGGACGTCTTCAATTTCTCAGCTGCCTACACGGCAGCAAACAATCTTGCGCATCAAGAGCTACAGCGTCGTACTTTCTCAGCTGCCTACACGGCAGCAAACTCTTCAGTCATCTACTTCTCCTTCGTGTCGGTTTTCTCAGCTGCCTACACGGCAGCAAACGACGGCAATGCCAGCGCGGGCGCATGCTGCCATTTCTCAGCTGCCTACACGGCAGCAAACTATGTGGCAAGACGCCACAGGATTTTTTGGTTTTTCTCAGCTGCCTACACGGCAGCAAACATGACACCGAGGACGGACCCTACGCCTTATTCTTTCTCAGCTGCCTATACGGCAGCAAACGGTATCAGTCGATGTACTTCGGTTACGACAAATTTCTCAGCTGCCTACGCGGCAGCAAACACGGGGTGAAAGCCGGGGTGCCCTACCCGGTTTTTCTCAGCTGCCTACGCGGCAGCAAACATCGAGATCTTCGCAAGCGCGTTGCCGACAACTTTCTCAGCTGCCTACGCGGCAGCAAACCTCAGTACTCTGCGGCGAGCTCCTTTCGTGCGTTTCTCAGCTGCCTACGCGGCAGCAAACTATCCCATCGAAGAGGCGATGGAGCGCTTTGCTTTCTCAGCTGCCTACGCGGCAGCAAACTGCGCCTCGCGTTTTTCCTTTTTTTGCGTTTCTTTCTCAGCTGCCTACGCGGCAGCAAACGTAGATGACATTCGAGACGGTCCAGTGCGCGATTTCTCAGCTGCCTACGCGGCAGCAAACACAATAATTCGAACGCGGTCTGTCGCGTCTGCTTTCTCAGCTGCCTACGCGGCAGCAAACTCCGGTAATCGTAACGACTGTAATCCTCTCTTTTTCTCAGCTGCCTACGCGGCAGCAAACGAATCGAGAGAGCAATGGCTCTGCAAGACGTGTTTCTCAGCTGCACGCGGCAGCAAACGAACGCGGGTTTGTACCGCTGATTTTTGAGTATTTCTCAGCTGCCTACGCGGCAGCAAACTCTGGAGGCGTATGTCCGGACCACTTTCTGCCTTTCTCAGCTGCCTACGCGGCAGCAAACAAGGACTTCAACGGGATCCTCTATCTTTTGTCTTTCTCAGCTGCCTACGCGGTAGCAAACCGCCAGTCGCGAATCAAGCTCACGATGGTTAATTTCTCAGCTGCCTACGCAGCAGCAAACCTCCAGGCTAGTCACGTCTCCTCCTTCGTGTCTTTCTCAGCTGCCTACGCGGCAGCAAACGCGCCGAAGGGGAGGCGCCTGCTCCAGATGATTTTCTCAGCTACCTACGCGGCAGCAAACGAAAGCAGGGCGATCTCTTTATTCGCTTTCGCCTTTCTCAGCTACCTACACGGCAGCAAACCAGCTGAAGATCGCAGCTCGCAATATTTCTTGTTTCTCAGCTACCTACACGGCAGCAAACATGAGCGACGGGGCACTCTGGGGAACGATAATATTTCTCAGCTGCCTACGCGGCAGCAAACTCGTCTTCAACCCCGTCTCCCTTTGCGCCGAATTTCTCAGCTGCCTACGCGGCAGCAAACGGTGCGGTCAGCTCGGCTGCATGCAGCTCGGCTTTCTCAGCTGCCTACGCGGCAGCAAACAACCCATTTCGGCGCTTACCGCGTCGGCGTTCTTTCTCAGCTGCCTACGCGGCAGCAAACGCTCGATCTTCGCGATGCACTGATCGCGCGATATTTCTCAGCTGCCTACGCGGCAGCAAACGACGTCGAACTCACCTTCGAAACGCGTCAACATTTCTCAGCTGCCTACGCGGCAGCAAACGTGGCGCGCTTAGGGAATGGCGACTTGCGACCTTTCTCAGCTGCCTACGCGGCAGCAAACATCACGCTCGTGCAAGGCAATGTTGGCGGTACTTTCTCAGCTGCCTACGCGGCAGCAAACATGCTTGCAAGTGTCGGCGTCCTTGGCTTTGTTTTCTCAGCTGCCTACACGGCAGCAAACGTTCGATGCGCTGCTCACATTCGACGCCGATCATTTCTCAGCTGCCTACACGGCAGCAAACCTCAGCGATGCGCTCTTCGAGAACCAGCGCCTTTTCTCAGCTGCCTACGCGGCAGCAAACTGCATGCGGATGAAGCCTGATCGCGTGTTGTTTTTCTCAGCTGCCTACGCGGCAGCAAACGTCAGGCATCGAAGCCGAGTTGTTCGGCAGATTTTCTCAGCTGCCTACGCGGCAGCAAACGGCGGCACGGCCAAGCAGTTCACAAGCACGGCGTTTCTCATCTGCCTACGCGGCAGCAAACCCCGTAATCCATATCGTGCCCCGCATCTGTACTTTCTCAGCTGCCTACGCGGCAGCAAACTCGGCGGCGACTGACGTGCCGCACGCGTCTGCGTTTCTCAGCTGCCTACGCGGCAGCAAACATCTGCGTGACCTCTCACTGGATGGCGTGAACTTTCTCAGCTGCCTACGCGGCAGCAAACCGTTGCCTACGGCTTCCTTGCCTTTCGAATCTTTTCTCAGCTGCCTACGCGGCAGCAAACCGTTCATTGTGTCGAACTTCGTGACGTGGTCATTTCTCAGCTGCCTACGCGGCAGCAAACTAATTCAGTTCCCGTTCAGCGCGGCGTCGCGCTTTCTCAGCTGCCTACGCGGCAGCAAATGCGCCCGCAAACCCTCGCCCGGCGGGCCTGAGTTTCTCAGCTGCCTACGCGGCAGCAAACCGACCACAACGCCCTTGATCGTCACGGGCTTCTTTCTCAGCTGCCTACGCGGCAGCAAACCGCCAGGGCAGGAGATTCCGCCAACAGGCACTTTTCTCAGCTGCCTACGCGGCAGCAAACGGTCGCTCAGTTGATGCTGCCAGGGGCCAAGCTTTCTCAGCTGCCTACGCGGCAGCAAACAATCCTGTTTCTTCTGTCTGCGGTGGCGCGCTTTTCTCAGCTGCCTACGCGGCAGCAAACACGAAGCTAGCGACTCCGCGGCAATTTTCGGCTTTCTCAGCTGCCTACGCGGCAGCAAACGTGTCGCGCTGATCGCGGCGCGTTGATCGATTTTTCTCAGCTGCCTACGCGGCAGCAAACACCATCCCGAGAGCGAGATCGTGTCATCGCCTTTTCTCAGCTGCCTACGCGGCAGCAAACCCTTGCTTCGAGCCTGTGGAGCGAAAAGATTCTTTCTCAGCTGCCTACGCGGCAGCAAACTAGCCGACTCAAACGCCATCCTCTTGATTACTCAACAAAAGACACCGTTCTCGCCGAACCAACCCAAATTCTCCCTATATCGCTAATTCATTGATTTCCCAATCAACAAACCAGCGCTCCAAAAAAAGGGTTTAGAACCACGGGACAGTTGCTCCGCAACTCAACCCATAACTATTAAACGTCCCCGGCACGCTCGCAGCCACCTCGCCCTTTTGATCGACAAACAAACAAAACGGCTGCCCTGTACTCGCGCTACGTAAATGCACGTAAGGCAAATCAGGCCGACGCTCGACCGTGTCCGGAATCGCCGCAGCGGCCTGCGCTTCGGTCTCGCCCTTACGTCGCATTCGACGCCGACGCATCCGCTCGACATTGGTTTTAAACTGACGCCGTTGTATGACGCGATGCATCGCCCCCGACGGAACGCGCATAACGTCCGTCAGCTTCACATGATCCCGCATACCCTGCATCCAACCGCGTGCCATCAGCTCCTGCAATCGCGATTCGTCGCCATGCAGGCGCAACACGTCGCCCAGAAAACGCGGGCTCAAACTGTATTGCGGAAAGCTAATCCCGATGTCGTCCGCACGAAACTCCACCAACGCGCGATGCAGTTTCGCCACCAAAGCGCCAAGCAGATGGACACGGCTAAACTCCGGATCGGGCCGTAACGTGATGTCGATATAGTGACTCGTCATGGCCGTCAGTTCGCATCGCCAAAAACACCGCCGCGAATCAGAACGGCCATGACGAAGTGCTGCTGCTCGACCGCCGGCATCTTGTCCTTGAGCAACCAGTCATCGAGGAGGTTGTAGAAGTCTTGCGTCGGCTTCAGCTTCGGATGGCGATACGCCGTGCCCTGAGTCGTGACCGACCCATAAGGCTCGACCGCAATCGGGCCAGATTCCAGCGCGTTCTCATACCAAGTATCAATCGTTCGCAAGGCATTGCCGATTTTTTGCGAGTGAATAGCCGCGACGTTCTCCACGTGATAAAGCGTCTTGCTCTTTTCCGTCTTCTCCAGAATCAGCTCTTGAGACGGGAATACTTCCTGACCAAAGCCAAGACGCACATACGCGGTCACGCGCAGAAGCACATGGGTTCTACCCGCAAGCCCGTCGGCAATAAGTCCGCCTAGCGCCGTCACATTCGAATCGAATTGATCCATCGTGCGCAAGCCAAGCGACAACGCATCGAACGTGAGCTTCTGTACGCACTCGCCGTTCTTTTGACGCGATACTTCGACCGCCACGCTTTCCGCACCTATACGGTTACGCCAAAGGAAGCGTCCGTTTGCCAGATTCGCGGCGTAGCGATTAGCCAGCTCAGTAAAGTCATGCTTGGCGACATAATCATTCACCACGTTTTGAAGCCGCACTCGATACGCTGCGTTATTACAAGCCGAAGGCATGCCCGTGCCCGACAGAACGCGCAACGAGAAAGTGACTCGGAGCGTGTCGGCATCGGCCGGCAGCGTGGCAACGTCCACGGTCTGCAGGTTTGCATGATTGACGGCTGCATCCAATTTGGCTGCATCACCGCCCTTTGCCTTGAGCCGATTCGAAATCGTCCCACGAACCGATTTCACGCGGATACGAACTGGCGACCATTTCGATCCGTTGTCGCGTTCATCCCAACGGCCAGAGTGGAAGACCGCATCGGACGGATCCAGCTTACGTTCAAAAGCGAGGACAGAAGCAGTAGCAATTTTCTCAGACATCTTTTTATATATTCCTAATCAAGATAAAAACAAAAGACACCACGACGAACGCGAAAGGTCGCTGCGGTCAATCAAATTCGTATTCGTCGTCATCGTCCAACTCGGTATCGGAGCGATCGTGTACGTAACCGCTACGACAGCGATACAAGCCGAACTCCGTATTGGTTTCCGCTCGCCATAACAAATCATCCAGACTATTCAGCCGATGCGGGCTGATCCACTGACCGATTGAATACACCGTCTCTACGAATACGCAGGGAATGGACGGATCGCGCACGTTTTCGACGCTGCCCGCCGGATACGGTTTAGTGAGCGCGGCGTAGCCCACGGGTATTGGCACGGTCCAGCCTTCGCCCTTTTGTCTGTCGGGATCGGCCCAACGCACGCGCTTGGGTGCGGTGGACGATGCAGCGTCATCGGCCGCTTCTTTTTCCGGCATGGGCTGATAATTGAATCGAGCAGCGTGCAGCCAGGCATCGATCAAGCTGGCGTCAGGGTGCTTTTCGCGCAACGCGTCGTGGCGGTTCTTCAAAATATCGTCGCGGCCGATAAGCGCGTAGCCCGGAAGCCACTGACGGCGCCATCGGGCGAAATCGCGCGACCGTTTGTCGTGGCTATCCGCGAGCTCGGCCATCCAGGGTTTGGTCCGCCGTCCGGGCATGGGACCGACCGGCAGCAACGTTCCGCCAGCGACTCGCATGCGCGACACGATCTCTCCAACTTTATCGGCCCATTCGGCATATTGCTTTTCATGGTCCAGTATCGATGAAGCGATAGCGTCGTCGATTGAAACCTGAAACACCAATGTGATGTGCAGGTGCATTCGTCCTTCTTCGACGATCGCGCGCGGCTTGCCATCACTCTTCACGGGATTCCGCGTTAGACGGAACTTCTTGATGTAGTCATCCGTCACCAGCTCGTCGTATCGATGACAGATCACGCCAACCTGTTGCAGTCTCAGCGGAATGCCGTCAGCGGTGAGCTTGCGTTGCAAAGCCCACATCAGTCCGGTGAATGCAGTGATGGACGGAAAGCCGTGCGTGAATGCGCCAGAAATGGCGTTGGCATTTTGTACCTGTAGATGAGGTAACACGAGCAACGCCCTGGCGGCGTCAGGCATAGTAATGTGCTTCATGCTCGATCATGCCCCTGTATCAGTTCGCCATGCGCTTTTCGAAGGAATGTCTTGCTCAGCACATTGAGCCGATCGCGCAATTCGGGAACGTGTTCTTCCCATATCGTTGCCTCGTCTTGCAATCTTCCGCGCCACTCGCGAGCCTCGTCAGACCCAACGTCGAGCAACTTTTCCTGCAACTCGCTATTGATCCAGTTTGCGAAGCGACTGCCAATCTTTTCCGACCAGTTCGTGTTCAGCCAGCGGTCACGAAAGTCTGCCTCCTCCGGAATCTCCGCGCGTAGCGGATCTAGCCAAAGCTGTTCCTCTTCGACGAGCTTTTCGAACGCTGTGTCCCTCGTCCAGCCTGCTGGCTGGAGCAAAAGTTCTCCAGCGTAGACGACGAGTTCATCGACGATTCTGTCCCACAGCCGATCTGTACGATCCCGGAACCGCATGTTGCCAGGACGGCCGCTCAACAAGTGCTCTTGAAATCGGCGAACGGCGGCACGCACCGAGCGACGCGCGGCGAGGGTTCGTTCAAAGACTGATGTTGTGTGCGCAGGGAGGTAGTTTCCTTTGCCTTTCCAAATTGGCGGTAATGAAGACAACAGATAGTTTTTGCCTCCGCGTTCGCTAGTGCATATCGAGATGTTTTGCGGCTTGGTGCCGCCTAATTCCTGCACGGCCAGATCGTGATATTCACGATCGACACCATCGTGCGGTAAGCCCTCGCGACGCGCCCGACGCGCCAACTTGTTGGCTTCGCCGAAACGAGCGTCTTGCACATCCTCGTACACGCGTTGAGCCAGCGAGGTTGGATACAGCGGCGCGATCAGATGATATTGAGCATCGTCGTTGGCGTCGTCGCCTATAAGCCAATACAAATGCTTGGCGCAAACGTGAGAACTCGCTCCGCCTTCGCGCTCGGCTGTGAGACCTATAAAAGCGTCGCGCAAAATGCTGGCTTTGACCAGATCGTCATTGAGAGCGTCCAAGGCTTGCCTATCGTTGGCGATAAGCGCCTCAAGCAGACTTATCCCGCCGACCTCCAGCTTCAGAAGCTTGTACACATCAAGCGCGGCCGCGTTGCCCGTCACGTCCATGTCGAAGCGATTGCCCAGTGCGTGGCTGCCGAATACATCGAGCGTAGACAAACTGGACGGCTTCACAAAAAGGCTAGTGCCTCGCGCTTCAGAGTGGATGGGCTTCAGTGAGTGAGTGACGGCCTGTATTTGCACGACGCGCTTCGCCGCGCTCTCGATCCAAGGACCGCGTTGATGCTCGGCGATCAGTTCTGCTCGCTTCGCATCGTCGAGGGGAAGCTTGTCGAGTTTGGCTTGGAGACGGTCATGCAAGAAGGCGTCGATTGCTGCGCGGTAGCAGCTGTGTGCCTCCGGCGCATTCTTATCCGACATAGGTGTTCCTCATTTCGATTGCCAAATTAAAGAGAGCTTGATTTCAAGTGTCAAACACTGGAAGTTGAGCCTCGCATGCCAACGCTTTCTCGTCGCCATCAATGAAATGCCTTATGTTGAGGTTTTGCAGATTCTTTGGCAGACGATTGCATGGAGTCAGCTCGAATACTGCTACAAGATAAACTTAACTTTTTTATCTTTCTTTACGACATACGCATTCCTAAAAATACGTCGCTTAATGGATGGCCAGTTCCGAAGGCGAGAAATTGGCATCGAGGAACGTCAGCATTTGACACGCCGATTCTAAGGTGTAAGTAAGGACTTTAGAAGCACTTAGGCGACTTGAAAAATCTTAAAATGAGGGAACCGACGTGATATCGTTTAGTTTCCTTGCCGAACAGGTAGCTGAGAAGGATTCAACGGTTTAAGTAATTGCAACGTCCTGCCGAACAGGCAGCAAAGCCTCACTCCTCCCTAAACCCCAGCACCGAGTGAAACCACCACCCATTCTGCGATTCATGCAAGCTAACCGTAGCAACCCTCTCCGCGCTAGCCAACGCGCTCTGTCCATGCGCGTCCGCCCATTGCCGTAATAGGTCCATCAATTCGACATGACACCACGAACCAATCCCCGGGCCGACTAACTCGGAATCAGCTATCTGCTTGAACTTGTGGTGAATATCGACATACGGCGCATTGCCTCGCTCCCGCCGACCGATAACCCGATGCAACCGCAACTCATCCTCGTCCTCCGAAGGCAGCAACGCGATATCTTCGCGTCGCAGTGGATCATGACGAAAGCGCTGCATCTGCGGCAGCACACCCGTCAACCAGATTCGAACGCGCTCGTCGTCCGTGGCGTGCCAATGCCGCGTGGCATCGTGCGATATGCGCGTACGGGACATGCTGCTCGCATCGCGCGGCCGCATCGTGTCACGCATTCGGCCATGCTCCAGGTCGATCAGGCTCTTGGAAGGCTTCAACTTGTCGGCGCGACAAATACGCGGCCGAGCATCGATCGGCCACGAATGACTGCCTTCAGGCAGCGGTAACAGCTCGCTCAAGAAGTGCGTTTGCAAATTGAAGAAATAGGCCGATTCGCCCGACTCCCGAGAAACGCCGCCTGACATCTCGAACCCCGGCTTGCTGAACACCGCGTCCAGCTTCTGATTACGTCGCTCGAAGTACCGAAGATTCGTGTCGAGCACAGCGATATTCGCCCGCGCCACCGCCCCCGCCCGATGCCGCCGCACGCGCCCCCCGCAAGCTGGATCAGCGAACGGATCGACGACGGTTCGGCAATTGCCCAGTCAGCGTCCCAATCGCGCCCGACCTCGCACACCGGCGACGCCAGCACGATAAACAGATGATCTTCCTCAGGATGCGCATCGAGCAGCGCGCGCACCGATGGATGCCGCAACGCAGGATTCCCGCCGCTTCCCTGCGCCCGACGATCGAACGCCGAATCCAGTTGCTGTTCGATATGCGATCGCGCGAGCAACGCAAACTGCGAGTGATACACGCACAAGTGAACACGCACACCGGATGCTGGCGCGCCTTGCCGATACATCGCCCGGGCAACATCGAACAACGGCTTGATATTGGCCATTCGGATAAGGCCAAAACTCACGCGCTTGCCGGTCGTTGCATCGACATCGTGATTCTGCTCATCCTGATGCAAGCTCCACGCAGACTGCAAAACGAGTGCCGCAAACGCATCGCGACGATCCCGCTCCTGCATGGTTCGCCATGTTTGCAGCGGAAGCGCGATCAACTGCGCGCGTCGTCGCACTTCGGCTTCGGCGAGTTGCGCCGAGCGTTTGCGCACGAAGGCATCGTGCGCTTGAGCGAACGTCTCGCCATCGGCACAATCGGCATGAGATTGCGCGAATTCATCCACCCAAAGACACGCCACGCGCGGCAACTCGGCCGGCCTCTCTCCGCGATTGCGTTGGTGATGACTTCGACCGTCCAAATAAGCCAGAAATAATCCATGAACGAGATCGGGCGGCAACGTCGCCGAAGACAGCAAGACCCGAGCGCCAAGCATTCCGGCCCAATGCACGAGCCGGGTCAGCGCCGGAAGATCGGCCATGTCGAAATCGTCGGGTTCGTCGAGCACCAGATCGCTCGTCATTAGGCGCAGCATCGGTGCAATCTGGCGTCCGCCTCGCAAGCTCTCGGTCGCGGGCGTCAAATGATCGACGGTGCAAACGAGCATTGGCGCGGCGATCAGGGAACGCACCTTCGGGTCGTCGGTAAGTCGCTGCAGCAGCGGATGATGATCGTTGCCCTCGAAAAGCACCTGCCCGTCTTCATTGAGCAGTGCCTGGGACGATGCAGATCCGGTGGCTTCTGCTCGAGCTTCCCAGTAATCGAACAAGGCTCGACTGGCGATGCCACCCACCTTGATCGCCAGGTGCTCGTCGTTCAAACCGAGGTCGCGCTGATAACTTCGGCCCGTCTGAAGCGTAAGCGTTCGCAGACCAATTGCAAACGCACAGCGCATGCCGAGTTTCGGGTCCGCCAGCGCATTCATGATCCGCGCGTTGCCCAGGGTCTTGCCGCAGCCCGTCGATGCCATATCGACCACGAACGCACCATGCGCGGCCGCGCGCGTCCGAATACCGGCCGCAAGATCCGCCGCTTTGTCCTGCCATTGGAACCGCGCATTCGTATTACGCTTCTTGAGGCCGCGATGATTTTGCAGCGCGGGAAGACTGCGCGCAAGCGTCGGCAAGGAACGCGTCACCAGCGATGCATGGGCCTGTACGCCCAGCAAATGTTCGTCGAGCGTCTGATTGAAGCGCGCCTCTTGCGACGGTCCATCGCCCGGCTGTCGACGCGTGTTCGCATACAGCGGATAACCTGGATTGCGATAGCGCTTGCGACGATCATCGTCCTCTATGCTGGAATAGTGATGATCGGCGAGCATCAGACACAGCCGCGAGACATGCATGACGAATGGATCGTCGAGCGTGGCAGCAGCGAGCGTCAGGCGGTGCAACTCCAAAAGTTTGCCCGCGTACCGCGCGGCCTGTTTGCGCCAGTGCGACGTTGCCACCGGCAAGCCGTGTTTGAAACGCCAATGCGCATCGAGCGTGGCGCGGCCGACCACCTCGCGAGGCTGGTTCCAGTCGGCATCGACTTGACGGAGCAAGTCGACTAGACGAGACCGGTTGATATCGTCCGGGTATGCGCCAAAGTGCCGCCACTTGCGACACTGGTCATCGACATCGTCGGCGACGCTGCCATGTGTCATCTCCACAGGCCAGCATGGCAATCTGTGATGCGTCAGTATCAGCCAGGCAACGGTTTGCGCCAGCGGCGGCAGCGTCGCAAAGGGCTTGCAATCCTGGGCACTCAGTTCATCCAGTTCGTCGCGCAGCAAGCCGTCGAGCCATTGCGCCTGAAATGTCTTCGGATCGATGTCTTCGTCGGCGCAACATGAGAGGCGGCTTAACCAGTCGGCATCGTCGCGCGTATCGCCGACAAAGGCCTGAAACAAGCGTACCGATACCCATTCGTGACGATAATGGTTAGTCTCGTGCACGCCGGGCTTACGCAACTTGTCTTGAAATGCTTGTGTGGCCTTGCCGAGATCATGCAGCAGCGCGGCCAACGCGCTCAGCGCCGAGATCAGGGGAAGCCGGTGCCACGTTGTTTCATCGTCGGCGCGAAGGATGTCGCTTGTGGTCGTGTTGGTCGGCACGGCGCCTTCCGTATTGAACTGCCGCGCGTCGCCGACTATCCACATCAGTTCACTGTGATCGCGCCCGCGTATCCAGTGACATGCGATGGCCGTGTTTTTTCTGGCGCTTTGCCGCAGCAGTTTGCGTACCGTATCGAGACCCGCCTGGGTGATGGGCGTCTGCCAGGTGCGGTCGCCGCGGCGTTCGGCGAATTGATCGAGAATGCGCCGGGTTTCGGTAAGCGCGCGCTTCGAGCATTGCGAGACGAACAGGACGTTCATGAGCGTGCATCCGATGTCTGCATGCCATGTGGAGTTTCGAGCGCAATGGTCTTGAGCGTGTCGATGATGAAGTCCAGCGACTCGTCGCGCGTCAGCGCCTCGATGCAGTTGCGGCGAAACGCTTGCTCGTCGTCGCCGCGCATGGCAGACAGGAACGCTTGCGGGAGGATGACGGCGTCTTTCACGAGATCGGCTGCATCGAACACCAGACCGCCGCGCCGTGTCTTGCCATGGAGGATGGCCAGACCGTGAGGCAGGCCCAACACCCAGGTGGCTGTCGCGCCGAGACCATAGGCCAGATAGTTACCGTGATCGAGGAACCGGTTAGCGGGATCGGTGCCGCTGCCGCGCTTACCACGTGTGAAATCGCCGTAGCCGACTGCATCGACCGCGAGCTTGAACAGGGCTTTCGTGAGACGTGCTTCGATGAGCAGTAACGCGGCGGAATCGGCGGCATCGGCAATCTGTCTGCCGAATTGCTTCACCAGCGCTTCAAAACGCTCGATGTCGACTGCGAATCCGGCCTCGCGTAACGCGCGCGCGGTCCACGCGTGCCGAAGTCGCGCGAGACGGCTCGTTTGCAAGTGTCGGGCGGCGTGAGAGCGGGCGCCGTCGTCGAACCAGAAGCGCACCCAAGCTTGCAGATATTCCGTCGGCCGATATTCGCTTTGCGGCGACATCCAGGCGATTTCGATATCGATTTCGCTGGCGCTGAAGAGCGGTGTGCCACCACCGCCGCAGAAGCCCACGAGCACGCCTGCTTTGGCGAGTTCGCGCATCGCGGCTTGCGTGATGGACGTGCCGGTGCCGAGCAGGATGCTGGTCGTGTTCGCGATAGGGATGTTCCAGTAGAGGTTTCTTTTGCCGGCATCGGTGACGTACTCGACGCGGCCGCCATTTACCAGGACGCGGCAGTGTTCGAGGTAGTAGAGGTTGGCGCGTTTGGAATGGAGGATGGTTTTTAGATCGGTGGGTTTAATGTGATCCATTTCTTTGATTTTTTTATTGGCTTCTTTGCTTCTGGGGAGGCTTGAGGTCGAATGCTTTTTGTGGACGTGGTGTCGGTGTGTTTATTTTAAGGTTTGCGTCATCTCGGAAACCTGGCGATCAACGCTGGCGGATTGCATTGCGCTGGAAGGGGGTGTGTTTTGGGGATCGGAGTTGTCGAGCGACGGGATCTGTTGTTTCTGGCTGCCTATGCGGCGGCAAATAGCAGGGCTCAATGTTCGTGACCGGCCGTAAGTTTTCTCAGCTGAGCGCCGCCCGATTTCGTGATCAGATTGCCGCGCTCGTCGTAGTCGTAGCTCGTCGAGTCCAATTCCCTCAGTAC
>NZ_JALQDA010000064.1:0-7616 GCF_023631485.1 Caballeronia sp. GAFFF2
CCACTTGGGTGGGCCGGGTAATATTTTTTAAACCACAGGGGGGGGGGGTAGAGCATTTTATTGGGTTTTTGGCGCGCTTACAGGGGCGGGCCGCGCCGGGGGCGGCCCGCGCCCCGACGCGTTACATCAAGCCTTGGGAGCAAGCCAAGAATCTTCGGCTTCGATGCCGTCCGGCTCGTACGTCCACGTGATTTTTTCGTAGGTGAACGCGAGGTCTTCCATGTGGCCCATCTGACGGTTGTTCGGGTCCAGGCAATTGGGCGTCCACGACTGCATGTGCGTGAGGATCGCGTTTTCGAGCTTGGCCGTGTAGTACTTTTCTTCCGTGCCTTTGGGCGAAATGCGGTAGAACTCGAGCGTCACCGACTTCAACTGTTCGCCCGAAGTCAGCGCCTGATACAGCTTCGGGCTCGACTTGTCGATTTCCTTCGTCACCGTCATTGCGCCATGCACGCGCTTGCCGGTCGGCAGACCAGTTTGCGGGCTCTTCGGAATTTCGATGGTGTGATCCACGGCTTGCACGAGGATCTTGCCTTCGTGGCCTTGAACCTTGGTGGAGCCTTCGATCTTTCCTTGGTTCTGGCCTTCGAGGGTGAGGTAGCAGGGCATCGGCATGATTAATCTCCAGTTAGTTTGGGTTGGCGGCGCGCTGTGTGTTTGCCTGGCCGCTTGCGCCTTCGATCTCGTTCAGCGCATGAGTACAGATTAAGGTCGCCGCGTTGCGGCTTCGTTTCGAGTGGGGCGCGGGTTTGTTACATCCGAAACATGGCGGTGTTATCCGAGCCGAACGATCGTCGCTTCGACGTCGTCGCCTTCGGGATAAGGCATGAGCAGCAGCGTGGCCGGGCAGCCGCGCACGCGCACGAAGTACGAATCGTCCGGGCCGATCGCATTCCTCACCGCCCAGCTCACGTAATCCGTGCCGCCAATCTGCATGCCCAAACCCTCCTGTGCGTATTCGAGCGTGGTCTTTGCCGGCAGCGCGCCGCGTGCGCCGACCGCCTGAAAGTCGATCGATACTTCGTCGCTGCGCGGCACGCCGAACGCGAAGCCCGCAAGCGGCCCTTCGAGCGAGCCGATCTCGAACCACTGACCGATGTTCTCGTCGCCCCACAGCGTCAGGCGATAGCCGCCGAGCGCCGCCAACGGCGCCTGCTTCGGCGCACGTGCGAGCGCGGCGACGAGCTTCGCGGGCCACGCGGCGTTCCGATCGGCGAAGGTGAGCGCACCGGCGAACAACGGTGGCGGCACGGTATCGCCCGAAGCGGTGAGGAACAGCACCGGCGGCGCCGCGCCGCGCGATGCCTGCAGGCTCGCGTACAAAAGCGACAAGCCATAGCGCACGGATGGTTTGGCGAGCGTCGCTTCATCGACGAGGACGATCCACGCGTCGGCCGCCTGCATCGCGTCGAGCACGACACGCGCGACGGCCTTGTCCGGTTCGTCGAGCCATACGTGGCCTTGCGCCGCGATCCCGTAGCGCTTGAGCGTCGCCGCCACTTGCGCGATGCGCGCTTCGTCTTTGGCGAGCGCCGTGACCCATACCTGCTTCATTGCGCTTCTTCCTCGATGACAGCGGCTTTCGCCTCGGCAGGCTCGAAACCGAACGACACGACGAACACGCCTTCGTCGTTCACGTCGAGCTCGGCGTGCGTCGGCTGCTCGGCTTCGCTCATGCGGATAAGGATCTCGTGCGAGAGCATCGGCATGACGGTGCCGCGCAGAATGAAGTCGATGTTGCGCGCGCCCGTTTCCACTTCCGTGCAGCGCGCGGCGATGGTGTCCACGACCTTGTCCGTGTACGCGAGACGAATCTTGTTGGCGCCCAGGAGACGCTTCACGATCTTGTCGAGCTTCAGGCGCACGATGCCCGCGAGCGCATCCGTCGGCAGCGTGTAGTACGGAATCACGGTCATGCGCGCGAGCAGCGCGGGCTTGAAGTGCGCGGAGAGGATCGGCCGCACGGCGGCGAGAATGGTCTCGTCGTCGGGACGCTCGCCGTTCGCCGTGAGTTCGGTGATGACATCGGTTGCGAGGTTCGAAGTCAGGAACACGACCGTGTTGGAGAAGTCGATTTCCTTGCCTTCGCCGTCCGAGAGCATGCCCTTGTCGAACACCTGGTAAAACAGGTTCATCACGTCGAGATGCGCCTTCTCGGTTTCGTCGAGCAACACGACCGAGTAAGGACGCTGACGCACGGCTTCGGTCAGAAGACCGCCTTCGCCATAGCCGACATAACCCGGCGGCGAGCCGATCAGACGGCTCACGTTATGGCGCTCCTGGAACTCGCTCATGTTGACGGTGACGGTGGACTTCTCGTCGCCGAAGAGAATGTCGGCGACAGTCAGCGCCGTTTCCGTCTTGCCGACGCCCGACGGTCCCGCGAGCAGGAACACGCCCATCGGTTGCTCGGGGTCCTTCAACCCCGCCGCCGACGACTTCAGCACTTCGGCGATCTGATGCATCGCGTGATCCTGACCGCGCACGCGTCTGGCGAGCGTCGTTTCCATGTTCAGAATGGTCTGCGCCTGATCGCGCTGCACCTTGCCGAGCGGAATGCCGGTCCAGTCGCTGACGACCTTCGCGACCACGTCAGGATCGACGTCCACGCGCACCATCGGCTGATCGCCCTGGGCTTCGCGCAAATCGGCTTCGGCGCGCTTAGCGGCGTCGCGCAGGGCGTCGATCTGCGCTTCGGGTTGCGCGGCGGCGCGTGCGGCGGCCACGGCTCCCCGTGCCGCGACGAGCGCCTCGCCCGCTTCCTTCTGCGCGAGCCAGCGCACGCGCAAATCCGCCGCGCGGGCTTCGAGCGAAGGCAGGGCATCGGCGATGGCGGCGAGGCGTTCGTCGTCCACCGGCTGCATGTTGTCGCGATCGCGTTCGAGTCCGCGCCGTTCGCGCTCCAACGCCTGAATGCGGCGCTCGGTGTCTTCGAGCACATCGGGTTTCGCGCTTTGCAGCACCTTGACGCGGGCGCACGCGGTATCGAGCAGATCGACGGCCTTGTCCGGCAACTGGCGCCCGGTGATATAGCGGCTCGACAATTCGGCGGCGGCCACGATGGCGTCGTCGCGCATCACGACCTTGTGCACGTCTTCGTAACGTTCCTTCAGGCCGCGCAGGATCAGCACCGCGGTCGGCAAGTCGGGTTCGTCGAGCTTCACGAGCTGGAAGCGCCGCGCGAGCGCCGCGTCTTTCTCGAAGTACTTCTTGTACTCGGCCCAGGTGGTCGCCGCGATGGTGCGCAACTCGCCGCGCGCGAGCGCCGGCTTGAAGAGGTTCGCGGCGTCCGACGTGCCCGCCTGACCGCCCGCGCCGATCAGCGTATGCGCCTCGTCGATGAACAGGATCACCGGCTTCACCGATGCCTTGATCTCATTGATGATGCCCTTCAGCCGGTTTTCGAATTCGCCCTTGACGCTCGCGCCCGCCTGCAACATGCCCATGTCCAGACCGAGGATGGTCACGTCGCGCAACGACTCGGGCACGTCGCCATCGACGATACGCAGCGCCAGTCCTTCGACCACCGCCGTCTTGCCGACGCCCGGATCGCCCACGCAGATCGGGTTGTTCTTGCGCCGCCGCGCGAGGATATCGACCATTTGGCGGATTTCGGCGTCGCGTCCGAAAACAGGATCGATCTTGCCCTCGCGCGCCTTCTCGGTGAAGTTCTCGCAGTACTTGGCGATTGCGCTGCCGTCCGAACCGGCCGCCGCGCTCGCGCCGCCTTCCGATGCCGACGAAGTGCCCGCCGCCGTCTGCTCTATCGACGCCGCCGACGCCGCGCCGAATCGCGCGAGCAAGCTCTCGCGGTTGATCGGCCGCAGCATGTCGGCATAGCCGCCGGTTGCATAGAAAGTGGCGCGAGCAAGGAACGCGAGCAGGATCGCGCCGGAACGCACGCGCGTTTCGAGCAAGTCCACCGAGGCGATCAGCCACGCATCCTGAAGCAGTTCGAGCAGCACCGGCGAGAACACCGGCCGGCCCGTATTGCCGCCGCGCAAATCTTCTATCGACTGATCGAGCGCGCGGCGAAAGAGCGCGGCATCGATGTTCTGTTCGCGCAGCAAAAGCGGGATATCGCTTTGCGGATCGTCGAGCAGCTTGACGAGCATGTGCTCGACGGAAATCTCGTATTGGCCGCGCGAGATGCACAGACCGGCGCTGTTTTCGAGCGCTTGCCGGCAGTAGCCGTTGAGCCGGCTCACCAGCGGTTTCAGATCGACCAGCAACATGGCTTGGGCTCCTCTCGTGTCTCTTGATATCGGTGGTTCAGATCGCGAAGCTGACCGGACGCGGCACGGCATTCGCGCGCGGCGCGAGCCACGTGTCGCGGCCCAGCGCGTTCCATTGCATGCCGCCCGTGCGGGCGTTCTCGGCGAGACCCGCGCGCAGTTCGAGAAGCACGGTCACGTCGAACGGTTCGGTCAGGTAATAGCGCGTGAAAAAACGCAGACGCTCGTACTCGCGCCGGCCTGGCTGCAACGCTTCGAACAGAGCCAGCGGCAGGCCGCGCAACTCGATTCGCACATGATTGTTGGCATCGCGGCTCTCTTGTCCGAGATAGCATTCGACGCCGAGCGCATGACGGCCATCGCCGAGCGTGAGACGCTGATCGTCGGGAATCGGCAGCCAGCTTTCCACGCAATTGACGATATGCACATCGGCGGGCGCGAAGGCATCGGCGAGCAGCGTTTTCAGGCCAAGCGCCGAATGCGGGCGCTGCGAGAAGAGGCCCGCGTAGCGCAGCATGTCGGAGACGCCGGGCGTGTCGTCGCGGCGCATGGAGCGCTCGTGCAGGCCGACGAACGCATACAGGCGTTCGAGCATCGCCGTGTCGCCTTCCTCGACCACGCGCACGTGCGGCCGGTACTTGACCCAGCTCTCGAACAACAGCGGATACAGCGTGTAATGCAGGATGTCGAGAAACTCGCGCATCCCGCTGCGGCCTTCGCGTTCTTCCTCGATCAGGTCTTCGGTATAGAAGCTCGGCAGCGGCGAGGACACACCGTATAGCCCGAAGAAGTTCGCGGTAATTCGCGGCGTCGGCGCGGGCTCGGGCGCGTCGTCGTCGATATCGGCATGACGGCGCGGCAGATCGCGCTCGATCTGGTCGATATCGCTTTCGGGAAAGCCGAGCGCAAGACGCGGACGCACGCGCAGGCGTTCCGGATCGTCGCCCGCAAGACGCGCGCGGCGGCGCAGCAGGCGCACCGCCTGAAAATACGCAAAGCGTTCGCCTTGCTCAAATAGCGCGTCGTCTAGAGCAGAGCTTGTTGACCGAGCCGCGGCGTCCATCTGAATACCTCTCCGGAGAAAATGTCTTCCAGCTCGAATCGCGTGTACGTGTTCATGCTTGCGTAGGCGCCGAGAAAACGGTCCAGCACGCTGCCGAACACGTAGAGATCGCCCGCGCCCGCGAAGTGGTCCGTCTCGCAGCGCACGCGGATCAGCTGACCGCGCAGCATGTTGCGCCCGAAGAGCCGCACTTCGGGCGTGACGCTCATCTCCTTCAGGCCCGCGATGCGTCTGCGGTTCGCCGCCTCGTGGCCTTGCTCCTGACGCTCAGAGAACACGTAGAGCGAGAGGAGGGCGCGCAGGTTGGCGGCATCCGCGAGCGAGAGGAAGTTGAGCGCGGCGTGACCGAGCAGCCGCCAACGCAACGCCTCGCCGACGGGCGGATTGACCACCGGTGTCATCGGCCGGATATTGCGGAACTTGAGGCGCTCGGGCGAACTGCTGGTTGGCTCGCTGAGATCGCCGTAACGCAGGCTCTCGGGCAGATAGCGGTTGGTGCAGGTCAGCTCGATGGAAAGCGTTTCGGTCTGCGGCGTGGCCTCGGGCGGATACGCCACCGAGAGATACAGCTCAGTCTCGTTGCCGACGGCGGCGGGGCGCAACGACGTGTGATAGACGAGATCGCCCGGCGCGCGCTGGTCTTCGCTCGCCGTCGCGGCGGATGCCGCGTGCCCGAGCACGCCGAATGGCCGGTACACGCGCTGCTGCGCCACGCCTTGCCGATACGACGTGACCTTGTCGACCGAATGAATCTGGTAATGCTGACGGTTCGCGCCTTCCGGGCTCACGCGATAGTCCATCTGCCGATGATCCAGCGTGATCGGATTGGCGTGATGCTCGAACAGATTGATGACGGGCGTCACGTTGAGCATGAAGGCATCGGCGCTCAATTCGGTGAGCCATACGGGCAAACGTTTGAGGCACAGCGTGACCGAGAACGTCGTGCCGGTGGCGCCGCGCAGCTTGTCGATCCCGTTCAGGTCGAGGAACAGGAATTTCTCCGGCTGCACGAAGAACTCTTGCAGACTGCGATACCCCGGAAACGCGTGGCTCGGATACGGCACGAGCTCGCTGTCGAAGCCCGACGGGACGAGCGAACGCGCGCCCAGTTCCGTCGATACCCCGCTAGCCGTCAGCCGCACCGAAGTCACTTCGGTCATGAGCAGCATCAGGAGTTTGGAGGCATCGCTGTAGCCGCCCGCCAGAAAGAGCCGCAGCGACTTCGTCTGCCAGCGCGCGAGATCGAGCCCGCGCAAGCTGAAGTCGAGATCGATGGAAGGCGTGCGTCCTTCGCCCGCCGAAAGCCGCGCGGCGAGCGTGAGCGGATGCACGTCCACGGCTTGGGTCGTGCGGAAACGGCAGGGCGTGCCGTCCACCGGCGCCGATGCCAGCTCCACGCCCGCCGCCACGCTCGCGGTTTCCGTGAGCGCGCCGCGCGGCTCGAACAGCACCATCGTCGTCGCGGGAACCGGACGCAGATAGTGCGGAAACAGCAGCGTGGAGAGTTCCTGGATGAACTCCGGGAACTCGTCGTCGAGCTTCTGGCGCGCAAGACCCGTGAGGAAGGCCACGCCTTCGAGCAGGCGTTCGACGTCCGGGTCGGTCGAGCGGCCTGCGAGCATCGGCGCGAGCGCCGGATTGGCCTCGGCAAACTCGACGGCAAGCGTCTTCAGCTTGGTGAGTTCGTTTTCGTAATAGCGATTGAGCATCGTCGGGATCGGTCGCGGGCCGTCAAGGCGTCAAAGCACGGTGACGCGGCCATCGGAATTCACGGTGGTGGACAGGCGCAGTGGAATCTCGCGATCGTTCACGGCGAGCGTGCCATCGAGACTGAAGCGGATCGACATCACGTCGCTGCGGTCGCTCAAAAGATGCACTTTCGGGTTGAGCACGCGCGGTTCGTAACGCGACACCATGCGTTGAATCTCTTCCTCGATTTCGCCCGTCGATCCGCCTTCCAGCCCGCCCGCGATATTCGTGAAATCGGGCACGCCGAATTGCGGATCGAGCTGCACGCTGCCCTGTCTCGTATTGAGGATGCGCGACAGATGCTCCATCACGGATCTCACGAGCACCTCGGTGCTGGTCTCGTTGGTGCGCACCGCGCCCTGTTCCCAGCCGGATATGCGTTCCAGCAGCCTGCGCTCTCTCATCGACGGTCCCGATCGACGCAGCGGCGTAAGTCCGCCGCCGCGTCATGCGTGATTTGGAATGCGTCAGGCCTTCGGCGCGAGCCACGAGTCTTCGGCTTCGATGCCGTCCGGCTCGTAGGTCCACGTGATCTTTTCGTAGGTGAACGCGAGATCTTCCATGTGACC
>NZ_JALQDA010000065.1:0-5397 GCF_023631485.1 Caballeronia sp. GAFFF2
GTTTGGGGGTGGGGTTTTTGTTGCTGCATGAGGAGCCTGACGATTACCTACTTTCACACGGGAGATCCGCACTATCATCGGCGTGGAGTCGTTTCACGGTCCTGTTCGGGATGGGAAGGGGTGGTACCAACTCGCTGTGGTCATCAGGCACGACTTGTTGTCGTGCGCCGGGTGGGCACACAACCAATCCGGGAAGAAGCAGTAAATGTTGGGTGGCGATTGTCGCACACGCATAACTCGCCAGTGGTTCAAACACACCGGTTATAGGATCAAGCCTTACGGGCAATTAGTATCAGTTAGCTCAATGCATTACTGCACTTACACACCTGACCTATCAACGTCCTGGTCTGGAACGACCCTTCAAGGGGCTCGAAGCCCCGGGGATATCTCATCTTAAGGCGAGTTTCCCGCTTAGATGCTTTCAGCGGTTATCTCTTCCGAACATAGCTACCCGGCGATGCCACTGGCGTGACAACCGGTACACCAGAGGTTCGTCCACTCCGGTCCTCTCGTACTAGGAGCAGCCCCCTTCAAATATCCAACGCCCACGGCAGATAGGGACCAAACTGTCTCACGACGTTTTAAACCCAGCTCACGTACCTCTTTAAATGGCGAACAGCCATACCCTTGGGACCGGCTACAGCCCCAGGATGAGATGAGCCGACATCGAGGTGCCAAACACCGCCGTCGATATGAACTCTTGGGCGGTATCAGCCTGTTATCCCCAGAGTACCTTTTATCCGTTGAGCGATGGCCCTTCCATACAGAACCACCGGATCACTATGACCTGCTTTCGCACCTGCTCGACTTGTCGGTCTCGCAGTTAAGCACGCTTATGCCATTGCACTATCAGCACGATTTCCGACCGTACCTAGCGTACCTTCGTACTCCTCCGTTACACTTTGGGAGGAGACCGCCCCAGTCAAACTGCCTACCATGCACTGTCCCCGATCCAGATCATGGACCAAGGTTAGAACCTCAAACAAACCAGGGTGGTATTTCAAGGACGGCTCCACCGAAACTAGCGTTCCGGTTTCATAGCCTCCCACCTATCCTACACAGATCGGTTCAAAGTCCAATGCAAAGCTACAGTAAAGGTTCATGGGGTCTTTCCGTCTAGCCGCGGGGAGATTGCATCATCACAAACACTTCAACTTCGCTGAGTCTCGGGAGGAGACAGTGTGGCCATCGTTACGCCATTCGTGCAGGTCGGAACTTACCCGACAAGGAATTTCGCTACCTTAGGACCGTTATAGTTACGGCCGCCGTTTACCGGGACTTCAATCAAGAGCTTGCACCCCATCATTTAATCTTCCGGCACCGGGCAGGCGTCACACCCTATACGTCCACTTTCGTGTTTGCAGAGTGCTGTGTTTTTATTAAACAGTCGCAGCCACCAGTTTATTGCAACCTCTTCACCCTTCCAGCGCAGGCTGGTTAAGCTACAGAGGCGTACCTTATCCCGAAGTTACGGTACCAATTTGCCGAGTTCCTTCTCCCGAGTTCTCTCAAGCGCCTTAGAATACTCATCTCGCCCACCTGTGTCGGTTTGCGGTACGGTCACTATTAGACTGAAGCTTAGAGGCTTTTCTTGGAACCACTTCCAATTGCTTCGCTTCCGAGGAAGCTCGCGCCACACCCTTGAATTATGTGCCCGGATTTGCCTGAGCACCTTCTCCAATGCAGCGACCGGGACGTCCAACACCCGGACAACCTTCCGCGATCCGTCCCCCCATCGCATCTAACAATGGTGCAGGAATATTGACCTGCTTCCCATCAGCTACGCATTTCTGCCTCGCCTTAGGGGCCGACTCACCCTACGCCGATGAACGTTGCGTAGGAAACCTTGGGCTTACGGCGAGGGGGCTTTTCACCCCCTTTATCGCTACTCATGTCAGCATTCGCACTTCCGATACCTCCAGCACGCTTTTCAACGCACCTTCGCAGGCTTACGGAACGCTCTCCTACCATGCATATAAATATGCATCCGCAGCTTCGGTGACTGGCTTGAGCCCCGTTACATCTTCCGCGCAGGACGACTCGATCAGTGAGCTATTACGCTTTCTTTAAAGGGTGGCTGCTTCTAAGCCAACCTCCTGACTGTTTTTGCCTTCCCACTTCGTTTCCCACTTAGCCAATCTTTGGGACCTTAGCTGGCGGTCTGGGTTGTTTCCCTCTTGACACCGGACGTTAGCACCCGATGTCTGTCTCCCGTGATTGCACTCTTCGGTATTCGGAGTTTGCTATGGCGTAGTAATCCGCAATGGACCCCACAACCATGACAGTGCTCTACCCCCGAAGGTGATACACGAGGCACTACCTAAATAGTTTTCGGAGAGAACCAGCTATTTCCAAGTTTGTTTAGCCTTTCACCCCTATCCACAGCTCATCCCCTAACTTTTCAACGTTAGTGGGTTCGGTCCTCCAGTACGTGTTACCGCACCTTCAACCTGGCCATGGATAGATCACTTGGTTTCGGGTCTACGCCCAGCAACTGATCGCCCTATTCGGACTCGCTTTCGCTACGCCTGCCTTAATCAGTTAAGCTCGCTACTGAACGTAAGTCGCTGACCCATTATACAAAAGGTACGCCGTCACCCCTTACGAGGCTCCGACTGTTTGTATGCATGCGGTTTCAGGATCTATTTCACTCCCCTCCCGGGGTTCTTTTCGCCTTTCCCTCACGGTACTGGTTCACTATCGGTCGATCACGAGTATTTAGCCTTGGAGGATGGTCCCCCCATCTTCAGACAGGATTTCACGTGTCCCGCCCTACTTGTCGTACCCCTAGTTCTTCCACGCTGTTTTCGCTTACAGGGCTATCACCTGCTATGGCCGCACTTTCCAGAGCGTTCAGCTAACAACACAGATAAAGAGTACAGGCTGATCCCATTTCGCTCGCCACTACTCTGGGAATCTCGGTTGATTTCTTTTCCTGCGGTTACTTAGATGTTTCAGTTCACCGCGTTCGCTTCACTAAGCCTATGGATTCAGCTTAGGATGACCCATTCGGGCCGGGTTTCCCCATTCGGATATCGGTGGATCAAAGCTCGTTTGCCAGCTCCCCACCGCTTTTCGCAGGCTACCGCGTCCTTCATCGCCTGTGATCGCCAAGGCATCCACCACATGCACTTGTTCGCTTGACCCTATAACGAGTGTGTCTGCCAGCATTGCTGCCTTTAAGCCCACCGTCATAGGTTGAGTATTCGCGTTGTGCCGTATTCCAAAGCAATCTTTCGATCACCTTTTCATACTTGATACAATCACAACCCTGATTACCCTACTCACACCCATCTCTAAGTGCTTTCGAATAATCTCTTTACTACTTCTTCCAGATTGTTAAAGAACGACAGCCGATAGCGTGATCAATTCAATCACCTACCCGCGCTGACTGGCTCAATCGCCAATGCGCAACGTTGAACCCCGCGTTCAGCGCTGTGCATTGAGGATTGGTGGAGGATGACGGGATCGAACCGACGACCCCCTGCTTGCAAAGCAGGTGCTCTCCCAGCTGAGCTAATCCCCCCGTGTGTGCCTGACTCAGTCTGCTCGCTTGGTCGTTTTAAGCACCGCTTGCCCGGGTGGTGGGTCTGGTTGGATTCGAACCAACGACCCCCGCCTTATCAAGACGGTGCTCTAACCGACTGAGCTACAGACCCTTAGCCTGTCTTTCTGACAGCCGATAAGCGTGAACACTTGAGTGGGCGAGCGTTTAAGCTCGAGAAAGGAGGTGATCCAGCCGCACCTTCCGATACGGCTACCTTGTTACGACTTCACCCCAGTCATGAATCCTACCGTGGTGACCGTCCTCCTTGCGGTTAGACTAGCCACTTCTGGTAAAACCCACTCCCATGGTGTGACGGGCGGTGTGTACAAGACCCGGGAACGTATTCACCGCGGCATGCTGATCCGCGATTACTAGCGATTCCAGCTTCACGCAGTCGAGTTGCAGACTGCGATCCGGACTACGATCGGTTTTCTGGGATTGGCTCCACCTCGCGGCTTGGCAACCCTCTGTTCCGACCATTGTATGACGTGTGAAGCCCTACCCATAAGGGCCATGAGGACTTGACGTCATCCCCACCTTCCTCCGGTTTGTCACCGGCAGTCTCCCTAGAGTGCTCTTGCGTAGCAACTAAGGACAAGGGTTGCGCTCGTTGCGGGACTTAACCCAACATCTCACGACACGAGCTGACGACAGCCATGCAGCACCTGTGCGACGATTCTCTTTCGAGCACCCCAAGCTCTCACCCGGGTTTCGTCCATGTCAAGGGTAGGTAAGGTTTTTCGCGTTGCATCGAATTAATCCACATCATCCACCGCTTGTGCGGGTCCCCGTCAATTCCTTTGAGTTTTAATCTTGCGACCGTACTCCCCAGGCGGTCAACTTCACGCGTTAGCTACGTTACTAAGGAAATGAATCCCCAACAACTAGTTGACATCGTTTAGGGCGTGGACTACCAGGGTATCTAATCCTGTTTGCTCCCCACGCTTTCGTGCATGAGCGTCAGTATTGGCCCAGGGGGCTGCCTTCGCCATCGGTATTCCTCCACATCTCTACGCATTTCACTGCTACACGTGGAATTCTACCCCCCTCTGCCATACTCTAGCCTGCCAGTCACCAATGCAGTTCCCAGGTTAAGCCCGGGGATTTCACATCGGTCTTAACAGACCGCCTGCGCACGCTTTACGCCCAGTAATTCCGATTAACGCTCGCACCCTACGTATTACCGCGGCTGCTGGCACGTAGTTAGCCGGTGCTTATTCTTCCGGTACCGTCATCCCCACCCGGTATTAACAGGTAGGTTTTCTTTCCGGACAAAAGTGCTTTACAACCCGAAGGCCTTCTTCACACACGCGGCATTGCTGGATCAGGGTTGCCCCCATTGTCCAAAATTCCCCACTGCTGCCTCCCGTAGGAGTCTGGGCCGTGTCTCAGTCCCAGTGTGGCTGGTCGTCCTCTCAGACCAGCTACAGATCGTCGCCTTGGTAGGCCTTTACCCCACCAACTAGCTAATCTGCCATCGGCCGCCCCTATAGCGCGAGGTCCCGAAGGATCCCCCGCTTTCTTCCGTAGATCGTATGCGGTATTAATCCGGCTTTCGCCGGGCTATCCCCCACTACAGGACACGTTCCGATGTATTACTCACCCGTTCGCCACTCGCCACCAGGGTTGCCCCCGTGCTGCCGTTCGACTTGCATGTGTAAGGCATGCCGCCAGCGTTCAATCTGAGCCAGGATCAAACTCTTCAGTTCAATTCCTGTTACTGTTTTCGGTTGTTTTACCAACCGGTCGCTCACTCAACGTACTGACGATGATCAATCCGTCTTTCGACAGATAAACCTTCCTCTAATACTGTGTGAGACTTGATAACTTTCGCTAAACGTCCCAACCCC
>NZ_JALQDA010000066.1:0-5317 GCF_023631485.1 Caballeronia sp. GAFFF2
AGAAGCGACGGTGCGTTTCTTCTTCATCGGCATATCCATGACTTTTACCTCTCATAATATGCCTCGCCCACAGAATTGCGGATAGGTCCGACCACTTCCGTACCAATTCCGCAGACTGCGCCGGTGGCACAGTTCGCTACCTCCGCACGGCGCTGAGGCAACCTGGGCAATCAGACCGCAACACGGTCGATTTGTGGTCTCGCGAGCAAAAGGCTTCGGACGCTCCTCGCGCACGTTTAGCATCGCGTTGATATCGGAACCTCTACCTTTTCGGTGGTTAGCTGACGTCTATAGGCAGGAATCGTCGAGCAGCCGAGTCTCGACGACATTCAATACCGTGAATCAAGAGCTTTAGCGCTTGCCGTTAGGCCTTTATGCCACGTTGTTGCTCGAAGACCTCTTGCCCAGGAGCATCCGGCGGGTTGAGGCCACGCGAACGATAGTAGCCCGCATATTGATTGCAAAAGCTATAGACTCGACGCAGCTCCCCGACGGCCCGCTCGTGAAGGTCGACCCGGATATTAACGGCATCAAGGTCGTCTGACGCCGTGACAATCAAAGCTCCCGAACGCTCTGCGAGCGACCGTTCGCCGTTACCTTGACCTCCCGCATCCCGCCCCGCTTCGAGTGCCAGCAGAAGTCGCTCTTCGAAGGTTTCAGCTGCTTTGCTTTCAAAGACCTCTGCCATTGCATGGACAACCGGCTCACCGCTGAGCACGTTGCCCATCGTGACGTACCCCGCGCCGATGTGATGTCCCGCCCACGCGCGCGTGTTCTCCCCTGTGTGACAGGCGACTTTTCCGTCCCTCGAAACTGTGCCGATTTGCCGAAAGCTGGCGAAGTCATCATCACGCACAAGCGCGTCGTTCACATATGCTGCTGAATGCCCGAGCTTCAGGAGATTCAATGCCAATGCGTTGTTCGTGGTTCGGACGAAGGCCTGGCTCATCGTAATACCGGCATGTCGGTCTGCACCGTCGCACCACTGACCAACGGCGACCGAATACGTAGCGATAGCCATACCAAACCGGCCCGTTTCGGGGCATCGCGCCAAGATACTGTAAGTCATCTACTTTCCTTGAACAAAAGTTACATCCACTCAGGATAATGATTCAATGCTTTCCACATCCCGGCCCTTGGTCTCGGGCAGCCAGAACAGGACCACGCTAGTGAATACCAGCGTAACGACCACGTACCATGCTGCTGGCATGATGTTCGCGCTGACGCCGACGAAATAGGTCGATACGAACTGAGCGACCACGCCAGAAAGCGCAACGCCGAGGCTATAAATAATCGCCATGCCGGTTGCCCGGGCGGCCGCCGGGAACAGCTCTGTCATGCTTCCGATAGCCGTCGCACCGCCAAGCGCCGCGAGAGCCGCAAGCACGCCTTCCACTAAAAGCAGGCGAGTCACGGTGGGGTCTGCATTTAACCAAACGAAGAGCGGCACTACTGCAAGCACCACGAGCACACGGGAAACCCAGATAACCGGTTTGCGTCCGACGATGTCGGAAATGAATCCGCCCATCGGACTAACGACGAATCCCACCAAACCGGTGACAACGCCCGCGAGAGCAGCATCAGCTTGCGACATGCCAAGCGATTTGATTGCGATGATTGGCAGCGAAAAGAGGATGATGAAGTTGGCTGACGTTCCCCCGAAAGTAAGCAACGTGCCAAGTACCAACTCTTTAATATGCTTGCGCAGAATGCCGCCAAGCGTGAGCTTCTGCTGAGCGGCCGGTGCGAGGTGAAGTGTTTCGTGCAGACGAACACGAATATATATTCCGACGGGTGCGATGATGGTTCCCATCAGGAACACCGTACGCCAGCCCCATGATTCGAGGGCGTGAGGGTCGAGGTATCGCGATAGAAGTGTGCTGACAACAGCGCCGAAAGCAATGCCAAGACTCTGGCTTGCGAACTGGAAGCTGCCGAAGTATCCGCGTCGATTCGGCCCAGCATATTCAACAAGAAGCGCCGTTGAAGCGCCAACCTCGCCGCCTGCTGAGATGCCCTGGAGGATGCGAGAGAACAGAATCAAAAGAGGTGCCCATATACCGATTGATTCGTACGTCGGTGCGAGGCCAATCATCGCTGAACTCAGTGCCATTAGCCCCACGGTCAACGTGAGCGCTGCCTTGCGGCCGATTTTGTCGGCATAGACCCCAATCAGAACGCCGCCGAGCGGTCGAAAGAAGTATCCGATAGCGAAGGTGCCCGTAGACATCACCAGCTGAAACATTGGGCTCAGCGTCGGGAAATACAGTTTGCCCAGAAGCACGGCGAAGAAGTTGTAGGCCGTGAAATCGAAGAACTCCAGCGCATTACCAATCGTCGTCGCGACGATTACTTCTGCTCCTGATACCTTCTTCGATGTACTGGTGTGGCTTTTTTCAGAAGCGTCCGTTGCGGTATTCATATCTCGGTCATCCATATCGTGTGGTCGATTTTCGAGCCTCAAAATAGCTTGTACAATCGGGAAATTCTTGACCTGGGTTTGGTTTTTCCAAAGGAGTGTCATGCGTTTCGACGTCTCTGATTTACGAATCTTCAAGGCAGTCGTCGATTCCGTGAGCATGACGAAAGCCGCGACACGCGTGCACCTGACGGTCGCATCAGTAAGCGAGCGCATCAGGCAAATGGAAGAGCAAGTCGGCGTTCCACTGCTTACGCGGTCTCGTTCTGGGGTGACTCCGACAGACGCCGGGCGCGTACTGCTTCACCACGCTGGCAAGGTGCTCAAACAGGTCGATTTCATGAATGAAGACCTGGTGAATTTCGCCAGCCGGATGCGCAGCAACGTTCGCCTTTACACAACGAGCTATGGTGTCTCCGAGTTGCTGCAGGAGGCGGCACCCGTTTTCCTTCAGGGAAATCCCACGGCCGACCTTGTCATAGAAGAGCAGCACAGCGAGGACATCGTTTTCGCGGTCTCTACCAGCGCGGCCGACATCGGCATCGTTGGAGACTTTGCCGAGACAGGCACGCTAGAGGCGATTCCTCTTTTACGTGACACCTTGGTGGCGCTCACGACACCGGCAATTGCAGCTGACCTTGATTCTCAGGTTGAGTTCGACGAGCTCTCTGGTCTTGACTTCATTGGACTCGGACCTGGTAGCCGCCTTCAGGAGCAAATTGACTCGCATGCCCGAGAAGCCGGCAAGGCCATCCGATACAGAGCTCGCGCTAGAAACCTTGACGCGATATGTCGGCTTGCTACCAGCAGCGTTGGAATCGCTATCGTCCCTCGTCGCATTGCAATGCGTTACTCAACAAAGCAATCGAGGATTATTGAGCTCAAGAACGATTGGGCGAAGTACAACGCTGCTGCTGTCGTCCGCAACCGTGCAGACCTTCCCGGTGCTGCGGCCTCCTTACTCGAATGCCTGATTGCAGTGAGTGAGCGATGACTGGTTGCCTTGGAGGCAGGACCATGCATCTTCGGTTTCAGCATCAGAATTTGACGCGGATTCCAGCGATGCCTGCGACCTGAGAAGACGTGGTGGATGGCGAAAGAAGCGTGATGCTAGCCACTGCGGGTCTGCCCGTTGAATCCGTACCGCTGGCATGCTGGTAAAGGCCAGTGAGATACACATCAGTTCGCTTCGACAGGAAGTAGTCCAGCCCGACCACCGCCTGGTGATAGCGCGCATGATTGATGCCGTAGCCCGAAGTGAAGTCGTATGCAGCCCCCGCAAGGAGTGCCGCGGTAATCTGGTATTTGTAGTTCACTTCCACGTTATGGAAGCGGGCGTCACCCGTCGCTGCCGCGACGCCGCTCACTGAAGTTGCGCCAACGTTGTTAAATTGTGTGTTGCTATAGGTGACGCCGATTGTCGAGCCTCCAAGCACATAGGCCGCGCCGGCGGCAAAGACCTGCTGGCGTGCGGCGGTTGCGTAGCCGCTGTAGACACGGGACGTCATGTTGCTCGCGGTGATGCTGGACGCCGCATTGTTGCCAAAGTACGAGTAGTTGGGGTTGGCAGCATTCACATAGCCAGCCCCAATCGACAGAGGGCCGGTTGCGTAGCGTAGTCCCACCGACCAGATTTGGTTGCGGTGGAAATCGCCTGCCACGCCTCCAAAGCTGTACATGCCACCAACAGTGAATCCTGCGAGACTGCTGCTGGTGTATTTGATGGAGTTGTTCGTGCGATTCGAGTTGTTAATGTTATCGAGGTCGCCGGGATGAGCACCCAAGGATGTGGCCCATTGGGTGCCCGATTCGAACGGGCCGGTGAAGTCGACTACGGCATCATACTGTCGACCAAAAGTCAGCTTCCCGAGTTTTGCCGAATCGAGACCCACGAACGCCTGGCGCCCGAATTCGTCTCCACCTTGAAGGAGCTTTCCGTTTGCCACGCTGAAGCCGTTCTCGAGTACAAACACTGCAGATACACCGCCCCCAAGGTCTTCGGAACCGCGCAGGCCCCATCGACTACCCATGATGTTTCCGCTGTTCATCTGGGTTTGCGAATGCCCTCCGGCGTTGTTCGCGTAGACGATGCCGTCATCGGCGACGCCGTAAAGCGTCACGCTACTCTGCGCGTAGGCCGTAATCGAGAGACAAGTTGCAGCGAGTCCACCAAGAATATTCGTTGTTTTCATCACTTCGTCGATATGTTCTGCCGGAATTGCTGCGACAGAGTTGTCCGAATGTATCGAGGGGACACCTGAACCCAAGGGCCCTCAGAGATTCGCCGACTTGTTGCTGTGCGCGGCTTGGACGAAGTGTTGAATTTCAAAAACAGAGAATCAAACGGGATTTTTCCCGTGTTATGTTCGGGAAATCTGAACGCTAGAGCAAATTAGCGCCAGTCAACTCCTGCCGGGGTACGGTGTGTACAGACTCGAGATATGTTTCTCCGATTCGGCCAAGTGGCAGCCCCAGGTACCGAGTGGTAGACGTCCGACAAAGACCGCTGTTCAGTGCAAGTAGCGCCCACACTTTATGCGCGGAGGCCAACCGAGGACGATGTCCCTGCTCAGCGCTCGTTGTCAGCAGGCGGCCGACTCAACTTGCATCGCGAAGACGGTGTAGCACGCCGGCCGAATCCCGATACATTTCCGAGCACCAGTGAATCGGGCCTCCGGCCTCCAAGCTCCACTCTTCGGTGAGGCAGTACTTTCCGTCCTCACCGATTGACCATCGTCCTGTCGCCTTGCCAATCGAACCCGCCTTGGCGCCAGGCTTCGGCAGCCTCACGATGGATGCAGTGCCATCCGTGTTGTTTGTCCGTAAGCGCGCAGAAATGGACGTCTGGAACTCTTTGATCTGAGCGTGCAGGCTATGTCCACTGTTTCGAATCAGTGG
>NZ_JALQDA010000067.1:0-5107 GCF_023631485.1 Caballeronia sp. GAFFF2
AGAAGCGACGGTGCGTTTCTTCTTCATCGGCATATCCATGACTTTTACCTCTCATAATATGCCTCGCCCACAGAATTGCGGATAGGTCCCGTGGCCGTTGACCGTAGCAATGCGCGCTGGTGTTCGGACGGCTTTGAGTTCCGATGCGACGATGGTCAGCCGCTTCGCGTGACGTTTGCGCTGGACTGCTGCGGCCATAGCGGCGACATCGTGCGCGATGTGATGCTCGCAGCGGTGGAGCAACGCTTCGGAAACACGCAGCCCGCGCAGACCATCGAATGGCTGTCGGACAATGGCTCGGCCTACATCGACCATCGCACACGCCGCTTCGCGCGCGAGCTAGGACTGGTGCCACTGACTACACCCGTTCGCTCGCCGCAGAGCAACGGTATGGCCGAGCGGTTCGTGAAAACGATGAAGCACGATTACGCGGCCTTCATGGACAAACCTGATGTGCCTACGGCGCTCACACATCTGGCCGCTGCCTTCGAGCAATACAATGAGCGCCACCCGCACAAAGCCCTGAAATACCGCTCACCTCGTGAGTTCAGGCGGGCTGCGGCATCAGCAACTTAACGACGTCTGAGTGTCCTGAGATACAGGGGCAACTACAGTCGGGCGTTCCGCTCCCAGTCCTAAAGTTTGACAGCATCGCGTCGTTATACAAACACTGGTTGGGCACTCTCAGGTCCAACCCTCGGTTAGGGCGCGCTTCGGTGCGCCCTTTTTTTGCTTTAATCACTTCGCAGCGCCCTCCGCTATCTACGTTACATCTTCACGCAACCTCCGCTACATAAAGTCAGCGGCATCCATAAGCCCCCCTTCCAAAATTTGAAAAACTACGCTTTGGTACTTTAATAACAAGGGGCACTTCTTAAATAACACCGTGGCGACACGGAAAGAGGATCGGCCAGCGACGGCTGAAAAGTATTGGTTGACTATGGAAGGCATTTCCCCTGCTAACGGACGACTCAAACTGTTCCCGAAGCAGGTATCGTTATCAATCTTTCGCGATCTCTGCTATCCAGATAAAGTTACTTCTCCCTGTGATGCTGAAGCTTCAAAGCGAAAGCCGCGCTCTAGAAACGTTTTCGTGTGCCGATATCTTAGGGATCGACAAACCAAACCGGACGGTAAAAACATGAACAACGATCAACACGATATTGAACAGCGGGTGCGCTTGGCAGGTAGCAACATGTTTGAGTTGTTGCTATTTCGCCTTGGTGCTACCCGCGGTACAGGCGCCCGCGAACTCTACGGAATCAATGTCTTCAAAGTTCGAGAAATCGTCGCAATGCCCAAGCTCACCGAACTGGCAGGGTCGTCTGACAAGATCCTTGGCGTCGCGGATGTTCGTGGCGAAATCATCCCCGTCATCGACCTTGCGAGAGTCACCGGATGTACCCCGCGCGAAGGAAATCGCATCCTGCTGGTGACGGAGTTCGCTCGCACGACCCAAGGCTTCGCTGTGGAGGAGGTCGACGATATTGTTCGCCTGGAGTGGAACCGCGTCCTCTCGGCCGAAGGACATTCGAGCGGCAAAACCGTGACCAGCATAGCCCGACTTGACGCACACGCTGGCGGTAGACTCGCGCAGGTGCTCGACGTTGAGCAAATTCTGCGCGACGCCCTGCCTGCCAGTGAACCAGAAATCAACGAACAGAATACGGGCCGCCTTACTCTGCCGCCTGGTGCGCGGGTGCTGGCCGCGGATGATTCCGGCGTCGCGCGAGCCCTTATCGAAGAAAGTTTGAAGTCGATGGGGGTACCCTTCATCATGGCCAAGACCGGACAAGAGGCGTGGGATCTGCTGGAGAAAGCAGGCGAGAAAGCAGTTAAGGAAGGCAAGAAAGTCACGGACGACATCGCGTTGGTACTGACGGATCTCGAAATGCCGGAGATGGACGGGTTCACGCTTACCCGCAAGATCAAAGCTGCTGCTGGACTGCAGATGATCCCAGTTGTCATCCACTCGTCGCTGTCGGGCTCGGCGAACGAGCAGCACGTCAGAAAGGTTGGCGCCAACGCTTATGTGTCGAAGTTCGTTGCGGCAGAGCTCGCTGCCGTCATGCGTCAGGCAATGTCCAAGGTTGCAGCGTGAACGACATGTCTGGCAACCGACCCATGCGACCGTTTCCAACCGGACTCGGTGCGAGTGCGGTTTGGCAAGTCGGCGACGCTCGCAAGCTCACCTTGTTCGTCGTCGATCAATCCATTCCGTTGTATAACGTCGTAATCGGAAGCTTGCGCTTCTTTGCCAATGCTGACCAAATAATTGAATTCGTCGATTGGCTTGACGCGGCGCCACAGGAACCACCATCGCACCCGACGTGGAAATGGGTGTTTGAAAGTGGCTTTGATCAATCGATCGATGGGTCACGATCCAAAGGTTGGCGTTTGAAGCACAATTGAATGCAGCCCGCGTGGGCTGAGACCTCAGATTTTCGCCGCAACCGCGTGTTAGGACTTCTGCATTGCGGGGAGAGCGGTCGGAACCCACTCATCTAATGCGCCAGCACTCCGCGCTTAATGCGCAGCGTGAGGCGCTTTTGTCGAAGTTACCTAGCGCGTCATATCCGGCTCAAAAGCTTAAGTCGCTGCACTCCACTGCAAGAACGCCTCAAGACGCCTGGCTAAAAATACGATTCATCATTCTTGGCCATAAGAGCTCAGGGAGCGCATCAAGTTCCATTTACGTCTCCGAGACGCGCCCCCGCTAAAAGCGTACCGCTCGTACACAATCAGCTCACCAATCTTAAAAAGTAGTTGGCGGTTAACGTCACGTCCGTGAGTGCGAGACAAGTGTAGCTTTGTAGGAAGCGACGCCAGTCGTTACGCGATGGATAACACCTTTGGAGGCAGCACATACTTTCCACCATGACTGCTCTCAATGAAAAAACGATACGGCATCCGTGAGCTTTCGACCCTGCCCATCCAGCGACTGCGCAGCAGCGGCTGCTTCTTCGACCAGCGCCGCATTCTGTTGCGTTACGACGTCCATCTGCGTAATAGCCAGGTTGACTTGTTCAATTCCCTTACTCTGTTCAGACGAAGCACTGGCGATCTCCCCCATGATATCGGTGACGCGTCTCACGGCGTGCGTGAGTTCGGTCATGGTCGTGCCGGCGTCGTTCGCATGGTCTGCGCCATCAGCGATTTGAGCAACGGACATGGTAATGAGATCCTTGATCTCCTTTGCGGCGGTTGAAGAACGCTGTGCGAGCGTTCGCACTTCACCTGCTACGACTGCAAAACCACGGCCCTGCTCACCTGCACGAGCCGCTTCAACGGCCGCATTAAGTGCCAGAATGTTGGTCTGAAATGCAATACCTTCGATGATGCTGGTGATAGCAGAAATCTGCGACGAGCTTGAACTGATTGTGCTCATCGTCTGAATCACCTGGTCGACGGCCTGATTGCCCTTATGCGCTATTTCTGAAGCGTGAGCGGCAAGCGAGCTAGCCTGCTGCGCGTTCTCGGAATTCTGCTTTACCGTCGAGGTCAGTTCATCCATGCTGGACGCAGTTTGCTGAAGCGCCGATGCTTGCTGTTCGGTTCGGGACGATAAATCAATGTTACCCGTGGCAATCTCAGTTGAACCGGAAGCGATATTGTCCGCCGCTGACCGGACCTCACCAATCATCTTGACGAGACTACCCTGCATGGTATGCATGGACGACAGCACGCTTCCATCGGCTGATTTATGGGCACCATCGATCGCGCGTAGATTTCCCTTCGCAACCCGTTGCGCGATGTTCGCCAGCACGCCAGGCTCGGCGCCGAGCGCGCGCAAGATACTGAGGGTGATGATCGCACCCGCAAAGATTGCGATCGACAAGGTTGCAATGGATAGTGCTATCAGCAGATTGCGCTGATGCTCGAATCGAACTTGTGCCTCACTAACCATCTGGACTGCACGGGCATGGGTCGCATCGGTGTAGGCGTTGGTCGCGCGCTTAAGATCCGCCAAGAGCGGACGACATTTATTGTTGATATCAGCGATGGCGGCCTCACGTTGACCGTCCATGGCAAGCCGGACAATCTCAAGGGCGACGGGCCGGTAGAGCCGTTCGATGCGAGGAATTTCAGTGGCGAGCTCATGAGCTTGCGCAGGCATGTCTGTAGCGGCAGCAACCATCCGATTGAATTCGACGAGACGAACCTCGATTGTCTGCTCTGCCTTCAGAACAGCCTGGTGCTCAAGCTCGATGTCCGCAGGTGTCGTGACAAGCGCTAGATTGCGTACTGCCTCTGCGCGGTCATCGACTGCGGCGCGGATGGCCGTGGCCATTTCCGCGCGAGCATTGATGCCGTTGATAAATCCCTCGAATCGCGCGTTCGCATCGTTAAGCGAGCTAAAGGCCATACCAGCGATCATAAGAACGATCAGGCTCAGAGTTCCGAATGACGCGGCCAGTTTTGCCTTGATTGTCCAAGTTCCTTTTTTCATCTTTTTTCCGAAATGCATGAGTGGGAAACAAGGGTCATTCGGCACGAACGCACCCTCCGATATCTTTCGGCTTAACGGCGAGAAACACAGGTTCCTTGAGCCAATGCGTCGCCATCCCGTGACGGCATCTGCTATTGCACGCAAAGGGACATGTTGTCGGAAAGAAATACTGTCAACAAATCGCTCAACTAATAGCAAATTTCGAGTTTTCAGTATCAGCTTCAGAGGGTATCGGTCGTTAAGCATATTCGGGTACGGCCGCGGGCCGTATTGCGAGAAAGTGGCAAATAACCGCCTATATTAAGTATTTTCCCTGAGAGAAAAGATGCTCCACAATCTAAATGTCAAAAGTAAGCTGGCGTGTGCGTTCTCTGTTCTGACTGTCATAGTGATCTGTATTTCGATCAACTCCATTTACGCGCTCAATCAGTCACGACAAGCATTCGAGTCTTATTTGGAAGGTGTTAATGCTCGCGCAAACGTTGCCGCGCAACTACGCGCGGCGGTCGACCGACGCGCCATCGCCGCGCGCAATATTGTGTTGGTCACCACCGCGTCTGATCTTGCACTGGAGAAGACAGATGTCGTCGCGGCCCATTCCGACGTTCAGGCACATCTGACGGAACTCAAGCGGCTGGTTGCGAGACCCGATGCATC
>NZ_JALQDA010000068.1:0-4812 GCF_023631485.1 Caballeronia sp. GAFFF2
GCGGTCGCGAGCCGCCCGCGCGCGTCGTAATAAAAACTCTCGGTCGCTTGCTTGCCGATCGTGCGCGCGGTGAGCCGTCCCATCGGGTCGCGCTCGTAGCGCGTCTCGACGCCGGCTTCAGTCGATGCCACCAGCCGCCCGGCATCGTCCCACGCATAGGCGACGCTGCGCCCGTCGAACCCCGTCTGCTCGATGACCTGACCGAGCGCGTCATAACGAAACTCGGTAGATTCGTGGTTCTCGTTGTTCAGCGTGGTTAGCCGCCCCTGCTTGTCGTAGCGGTACGCGACGCGGCCCCAATCGTCGCCTTTCACGTCGGTTTGGCGCACGCTCAACTGATTTAGCGCGTCGTACCAATACAGCGTTTCAACGCCCGCGCCATCGCGGTAAGCAACGAGGTTGCCGTTGCCGTCCCAGCGAAACTGTTCCTCGACGCCATCGGCGCGTGTGATGGTCTTGATCTGCCCGCGCGCGTCACGCCGGTAGCGGGTTTCATGGCCTTCGGCGTCGGTTATGTGTGAGAGATAGCCGCGTTCGTCGTAGCCGTAATGCGTCGCGTTGTTCGAACAGTCCGTCGCTTGGGTCAGCCGTCCCGCAGCGTCATAGCTGAACTGCTTCACGCCGCCCTTGGGGTCGGTCAGCGCGGTCAGGCGCCCCTTGCTGTTCCAAGCGTATTGCGTGGTGCGGCCGGCCGGATCGGTGACGGACATGGGCCGCCCGAGCGCGTCATAATCGGTCGTCGTCACGTCGCCGATGGCGTCGGTTACTTTGACCGGCAGACCAGCGGCGTTGTACTCGGTGCGCGTGGTCATCGAGAGCGCGTCGGTCACGGCCGTGACGCGCCCCTGACCGTCATACTCGAAGCGCTGAATTTGCCCCAGCGCGTTCTTCATGCTGACGAGCTGGTTGTTCTCGCTCCAGTTAAACGATTCACTCGTGCCATCGGGATGCTCGACCAGCACGATACGGTTATGTTGGTCGTAGCGGTGAATCGTGCTGTTGCCCTCGCCGTCCGTGACCTTGGTGTACCAGTGCTCGCGGTGGTACTCGAAACGCGTGTCTTGCTTCGGTGCGAGCTCATGGATATTTATCTCCCGGTCGATCACCTCGTCCTTGGCAATCCATGTGCGCACGCAGCGCGCTTGCGCGGACGTGTGCGCGTCTGCGCCACGGGCGTCCCATTCGAGGTTGGCCGGGTTGCCGTTGAAGTCGGTATAGCGCGTGAGCAGGTGATGCTGATAGACGTACTTGCGCACGTAGCCGAGCACGTCGCGGTGCTCGGTCAGGTCGCCCTCGGGACTATAGGCATAGCGGGCGATTGCTTCGTCCGCGCTCCCGAGCAACCCGATCCGGTAGATAACCGCGACGCGCCCGTTCTCGTAGTCGATGCGGATCGTGTTCTCCGCGCCGTCCGTCATGCCCGTCAGTTCGTCCTTAGAGTTGTAGGACAAGGTCAGACCGAGGCCATCGCGGCCTATGCGAGAGATAAGCCGATAACGTGAACCAGCAAGGGTGCGGCTCTGTTCGTAACGTTCGCGCGATCCGTCCGCATAGGCAAGCTCCACGCTGCGCGCATTTGGACGGCTCACCGTCAACTGTTCCGTCGGCACCTCGACCGAATCGCCGATCGCAACTTTCGGCAAGGGCACGGCGCGCGCGTCCGGGTCGAAGAACGTAAGCACGCCGTCGCGCTGTTCGAGCGAGAGGTGATACGGACTCGTCCAGCGTGCGCCGAGCGCGCTGTCGTCGTAAGCGGCAAGGCTTGACCGATAGCGCCGCGTCCACACGATCGGCGCGACGCCGTCGAGCGCAAAGTCGGTTTGTTCGAGGTTCTCGTCACCCATCACGAGGTCGACGGGTTTGCCGGTCTTGGTAACGGGGCAGCCGCAGCCGTCCTTAGCGGGCACGTCGCTCGCCTTCGCTCCTTTCTGCGTGTGCTCGGTATGCGTGCCGGGCTTGACGTGCGGTTCGTGCATCGTGCCGGGGGCGGCGTGCGCAACATGCGAGGGCGTGCTGCGTGCCTTGCGGAACTTGATCTCCTCGCCAATCTGCGCGGCCATGAAGATCAACGAACCTGCCGTCGCCGCATCGCCGAACGCGCGCCTGAGCATGGCGTCGCGATTGCGGTCGAATTCATCGAGCCACTTAAGAATGGTCGTGCGCTGGCCGGATACCTTCAGCAACTGATCGATGCCGTGCAGCGCGATCGTCTCCCCGGACGGGACCCACGACAAAAAGCCCTCGTTGTGCTTGATGCGGCCCATTTGTTCAGCCGCCGAGACCGGATTCTCGACAAAGCGGCGCACCATGCGCGATGCGTCGGAGATGCCGCGCGAGATTTCTTCGCGCCACTGCGTGAGCTTCTGATCGAGTTTCTCCATGAACGCGACCGCGTCGCCGCCCGCCGTCGCCCAGAACAGGTCAACCAGCACGGAGGCCGCCGCGCCCTTGGCAAAGGCAAGGAGGACTTCCTTGACGACCGCGCGCATCGGCCGGCTGGCATTGCCCGCCGCCGGAATCACGCCGATAGCGTCAATGGCGAGAATGCCCCAGCTCGTCAGGCTACTGGCCTTCTCGGCGCTGCTGCAAATGCCATAGATGTCGGTCCCGACGTCGTACAGCGACATCGCGTTGCCGACCACCGGCAACATGTAGAGGCACTGAACGAATATCTCGTGGCTGTGATTCTCGACCGATTCGATGCCCAACTGCGTCAGGTTCGGCGTCGTCTTCGGCGCGGGATTCGCGGGCGTGATGTCGTAACTGATGCGCCGCCGTTCTTCAGCGTTCTGTTTAATGCCTTGCGGTATTTGACGCGGGGCGGGTGCTGCGGGTGTGTCCGTTGCTGCCATGTTTCTGTTCGTTGTTGTTGTGTTGACTATGAGGTTGGGCGGCGGGTCAGGTCGAAGTCAGCGACTTGGCAAGACTCGGCATCGGCGCGTGCTCTGCCGAACTCGCCGCGGTGCGAACGGCCGTCTGCGCCGCCGCGCTTGCGCCGCCCGAGACGGCGGCACGCGCCAAGGCGGGCACCTGCGAGGCGAGCGCTTGAAGCGCTGGCGGAGCTGCTGCCTGAGTGAGCGCCTGCGCGGCGCTCGCCATGGCCGCGCCCGTCAAGCTTGGCGGTGCGGCTTCGGTCTCACCAGGCGTGCTCGGGTCCGTTGGTGTTTGCGGCGCGTTCTTCGGCTGCGCCCACTTGCGCTTGTCGCTTTGCAAGCCGTAACCATCCTCGAAGTACTGGATATGACCGCCCCCGCGCGGGACGTCAGTCAGCATCCCGCGCCCGTTTTCATCGAGCTTTCCTGTGCGCGACGAACCGTCCGGGAAGCCGACCCGATACCATGCGTTCTTCACTGGCTGGCCGTTGGGATAGGCGTGCCATAACTGCATGCCGACCGGCTCCTGCTTGGGCATCAACGGCAACGCGTTCTGTTTGGTTGCCGACTTGCCGATATGCATCGGCCCCTTCAGCAGGATGTCGTGGGGGCTGCCTATCTCCACGCCCGTATTGGTCAGCTTGACGTATGAGCCACCGCAGTAGAGCGTCAGTGCGGTCTTGGCGGTGAGCGTGATGGCGTCCTCGGTGCTTGCGATCGTCACGCCCTTGAGCGCGGCGAGATTGAGTGCATCGCCTTGCGCCTGTACGTCCACCTTGCCTTCCGCGGCGGTGACTTTGACGCCCTGCGTGTTCGCGAAGAGCGACACCGCATTGCCCGCCGCGACCGTGTAATTGCCACCGATCGCCGCGTCGGCATTGCCGCCCGTGGTGGTGAACAGATGCCCGGCCGCCGAGAACTGCATGTGCTCGCCGCTCGTGAGCGCCACACCATGCGGAGCCGACGCCAGCAGGACCGCCTGCTGCAAGTCCTTGAGTTGCGTTTCAAGAAGCGTCTTCTGTGCCTCGCAGTCGGCGACCACGGCTTGTGCCTTCTTGACCGCTTCGGAAAGACTTTGCATGCGCGCTTGTGCCGTCTGCAATTGCGCGAGCGCGGCCGACATATCGAGCGCCTGAGCGCCTGCACGCGGCTGTTTGTCAGCGCTCAGGAACAGACCCTTGCCGCCGCGCAACGAACCCCAATCGTCCGAGCGCAGTTCGAATCCTTCGCCGCGCTTCTTTCTCTCGGAATCGACCAGATAGCCCATGTTCAACTGGGTCTTGCCGCCGTACTCGGTCGAGAGCTTGATGCCTTCCTTGCCGCGTTCGTCTTCCAGCCTGAGCTTGTTATTGCTGCTTGTGCGCATGACGTTGCGCGTGTCCCAGCCGTCGCGCCCGATCACGAGGTCGGTTGCCTGACTGTGATGATGGACATGGGCGATGTAGGGGAACCGGGGGTCGCCTCCGATAAACGCGACGCCGGCCTCCGTCTCGCGCAACAGCGGAAAGTGAAAGCCCGTCTGGTTCGCCCCGGCGAACGGCTTGGCCAAGCGTAGCGGTACGCTTTCGCCACCTTGCGGCCAGTCATCGAAGTCGAAGTCAAAGCGCACCGTGTAATGGCCTTGCGCATTGGGCTGGGCGTACTCTGTTTCACTGCGCGTGGTAATGCGCGCCGAGAGCGTGCCGGCGATCTTGGGCCAGTTCGCTTCGTCAAGCGGTAGACGATAAGGCCGGTCGCACGGAATCGCCTTGAACGAGTTGAAGTAATCCCGCTCGCGGCTTGCTTCGTGAATGACCTCGGTCATCAGCAAGCCATGCGGCGCGTCCGGCAACGTCTCGTCAACCCGCACCACGAGCCCGGCATGCAGGTCGTGGTTGGTGCTTTTGCCGTCGAACCTGATTTGCTGCGAGAGCGCCGCCTCATGGCGCAAACGCGCTTC
>NZ_JALQDA010000069.1:0-3477 GCF_023631485.1 Caballeronia sp. GAFFF2
AAGAACGCTTTGACGTGGGAAAGGATTGCCGCGTGCTCGTGATTGCCTGCGCCGCCTCGGTTCTCTAGCCATGCTCGAAAACACGTGGCTGCGGCTGCGAGTGTTTCACCGGGCTGCCATCCAGTGATTCCTCGTTCCGTTGCGTACTCGCCTGCCAGTCCGATTAGGGCGAGCCGCTGACAGACGCGATGTGCCTGACCGTTGGCGCCAGCCGGTAGATGCTCGGCAAGGAACTTCGCGGTCTCCTGACGCAAGTATTGTGCGATCACATTCGTCTCCTTCGCGATCGCGTTAAGCATTTCGATTGCGGCGACGCCATAGCTGCGCGTGCAGCCCTCGTTGATTAGCGCGGAGAGTTGTGCACCGCCGGCTTGCCCATGCAGCGTTTCGAAGAGACCGAAGCTCTGACCTGCATCGGCGGGAATCTCGACAAGGCGCACTTCCTGACCGGCCTTGGCCTTCTTTCCCCCGGCTTGCATGTGTTGTGCGAGACCGATTTCACCGGCCGACAGGAACAGCAATCGCCAAGATTGTCGTGCGCGCGCCGATCCGGTTCGTCCCGCACGCGCTTTTCCCGTGCCGTTCGCCAGCATGTAGGCGATTTCGCCTGCCTCACGAGGATCGACTTGCGCGAGTTCGTCGAGCACCAATAACGTATCGTTGTGAAGTGCGGCAAGACCCTCGAGGCCATTTGACGTCGCCCGCCAGCGCTGCATGTAGTCCGGACCACCATAGACACTGCATGCAGCGCGAAGCGCCGTTGTCTTGCCTGTCGACGAGTCGCCGACGATGTTCAGGCCGCCCGACTCTTGTCCTGAGTACGCCAGCATCATGCCGGCGAACGCGGTGGACACCGCAACGAGCATGCGGGAGTTGCCCGAGCAGTAGGCGGCAACATCGCGCTTCCAGTCCTCCAGCGTGCCTGCTTGGGAATACGTGCGCATCACGACTTCCGATTGGAAGATCACGCGCTCGTCTGACTCGCCGATCGTCCGGTCCGGAAACACGAAAGCGCCGTTGTGCCAGCCGGTGCGGGTAACGCATCGTCCACGTGCTTTTGGTTTGGCGGTCGTCACGTATTCCGTCAGCTTGTTGCGCGCGCGGAAGCTTGGGGCGATGTCCAGCCCCAACCGAGCGAGCTCGCCGCGCATGTCCGCGCCATCCGAACGCAACATCTCCATCGGCATCGCCCAGACATGGGGATGGTCGTCAGCGTCTTTCCATTCCAGCAGCCGGCCCCAGTTCTCCGAGGCGCGATCGCGCACGAGCGCACGAACGTGAAGCGGCGAGCAAATCCAGTGCGGCATACCGTCATCGTCTTTATAAAACACACCTTCCTTGCTCACGGTGAAACCGCGCGGCACACAACCCTTGTCGGGTAAATTCGCAGTATCGGGCTTCGGTGCCTTTTCAATTTGTGCGGCGACCGCGGCCGCGCCAAAACGTGTGTGCATGTCGTTGAAATCGGTCTCGTCTTGACTGCGCTTATCGCCAAATTCAGGCAGCGCCACACTGCCAGCGACGGCGCGCGCCGCTTCGACCGCCTTCTGTTGCCCGTTTCCAAGGTCAGCAAGCACCGTGATATCGGCATCGGGATAAGCGCCTCGCATCGCCTCAGCAACCTTCGTGAGGTTGCCGGCCGAGAGCGCAGCCACCGTCGCCTGACCAGTGCATTGCTGTGCTGATAGCGCTGTCGCAACACCTTCTGCGATGAGAATGCGTCGACAGTTCGACGGCGGTACGGACGCAAACCAACAGCCGCCTGCCTTCTCGCCGTTCGCCAAGGCGGACTTGCGCCCTGACTCGTCGATCATCTCGACGGTGGCGACCGCGCCCTTGATCATCACCGGCGCGATAAGGATTCGCCCCTCGAGCTGTACGCCGCCGGACTGCGGGTGATAACCGATCAGCGTCTTAATCTTTTGCACGTCGAGCTCACGGAGGGTGTCAATCGCCGCAACATCTTTGCGCATCAGGTAAGGGTGGTCGTCACGTGCCCGTTGAGATCTCTCGACGATGGCGCGCGCAAGAGTAGCCGCGTGTTTGCGATCCTTCGCTCGTCTTTGTTCCTCCTTTTGTACGCGAGCGTCTCGCTCAGTCCGACGGCGTTCGACTTCCGCCGGATCAACGACGATGGCTGGCTTCGAGCGCGGGTTGTAGCCGTACTTCTTCGCGATCGCAAACAAGGTGGCAATCGTGATGCCGCCGTCAGGACGGATCGAGCGCCACGTGTCGCGAGTGTCCGCCGCAACATAATTCGCGCTACCCTGACTCCAAGTATCGAAGGTCTCGAAACCGCCGTCACCTTCCTCGTGCTTGATCGCAGCGGCGACACGAAACCAAACGTCACGGTCAACGTCTGGTGGGATGAACGAAAGCGCCGTGAGAATCCGCTGGTGAATGTCAAAGACGGTACTCATTGCTGACCTCCCGCAATTACACCGACCCTTGCGATCACCCGCGCGAAGGCAAGGTTGTCGCCAATCGCCGCGGTCGCTTGTCGTGCAAGCTTGCCCACGCGCGGCGAACGATCGCCCTTGGCCATCAGCGTTTCAAGCAGATCTGTGCGTCGAAAGCCGTTCTCGGCGGCCGCCGCGAAGACCACATCGAGCACGCGGCGTGCGAACTGGCGCACGTCGTCATCGACCTTCTTCGCGTGAAACACAAGAAAGCCGCACATGAGAACGCATTCGGTCGGGCTCGCGTATTTGCCTTCGGCGATGGGAATGCCTAGTTCGTAGTTTTCGTTCATACAGCCTCCCGTGACGCCAGCGTCAGGCCTTGAATAACCTGCGGCAGCAGTTCCGGACGCATCATCAGCCCCTTTTGCGTTGGCACAAACTCGCCCGCGCCATTGACCACCAAAAGTCGAATGTCAACGTACTCGCGGCCCTTGTACCAACGTTGTGAGATGCGGATTCGCTGCGTGGCGCTCTTTTGGATGTCAAGCACGACTCGCTCACCATTGGTCACGTTCATATGCCCTCCTGTGAGGAGTACTCATCGGTACGACCACGACAAGAACGTTCAACTTTGAGACGATCAATTAGCCGCTGTCGCAAGCACCAGTTCGATTGATGTGCAATCGCCGCCATCTGACTGATTAGCTCGAGGTCGCCGGCGATGCAATACAGAACAGTCGACTGGTCGTTGTCTTGAAGCGCGCCTGACCGAGGCATCTTATTGCCGATGTCCCGGTCGCTATCAATCAGTGAACCAATGCCCTGAGCGAGCGCGGCTAAAGAGAACGCCATGCTAGGGATCGCGCTCACGGAGTCCGCAAGGTATTGCAGTTCGCTATCCGATGCATGCGCGATGTCGAAATGCTCGAAGAGTAAGTTGAGTAGGCCGGCTGCCGACGTGGCTTGCGCAGCATCAGCACGAGCCGCTGTCTTCATGGTGACGTTAGTCATGACGCACCTCGGCGCGGGCGAGTTCAGCGAGATGCAGCAACGCTTCGGCGCAGCAGTCGAGCGC
>NZ_JALQDA010000070.1:0-3281 GCF_023631485.1 Caballeronia sp. GAFFF2
TGGCTGAAGCCGTAAAAAAACCAAGGCCCGAGTTCCGGAACATCGGGCTTGGTCAACTCGCGAAGTATCGCTTGCCGCTCGCCGGGAAGGTGTCCATCCTGCATCGCATCAGCGGCTTGCTGCTTTTCGTGTCGCTGCCGTTCATTCTCTATCTGCTCGATCAGAGCCTGACCTCGGAACTCAGTTTCGACGCGTTCAAGGGCTTTCTGGCCAACCCCATCGTCAAGATCATCACGCTCGTGCTGTCGTGGGCGTATCTGCATCACTTCTGCGCGGGCATTCGTTTTCTGCTGCTCGACACGCACGTCGGCGTGAACAAGGAAGGCGGCAAGCAAAGCGCGTTGATCGTGCTCGTCGTCTCGCTGCTTCTCACGGCTGTGATGGCCCTTAAAATTTTCGGAGCCTTCTAAGACCATGGCAACCCAAAACAGAGTTGGCCCGAAGCGCCTGGTCGTGGGCGCGCATTACGGCCTGCGCGACTGGCTCGCGCAACGCATTACCGCCGTCGTGATGGCGGCATACACCGTCGTTTTGCTGTTCTGGTTCTTCGCCGCACACAGCTTCTCCTATGAAGGCTGGGCGTCCATCTTCGCCATGCAGTGGATGAAGCTTGCCACGTTCGTGACTCTGCTTTGCCTGTTCTATCACGCGTGGGTCGGCATTCGCGATATCTGGATGGATTACGTGAAGCCCATGGCCGTGCGCCTGTTTCTTCAGGTGCTGACCATCCTCTGGCTCGTCGGATGCGCCGGCTACGCTGCACAGATTCTCTGGAGAGTTTAAAGAACATGGCTGCAATCAAGACTTCCCTGCCGCGTCGCCGTTTCGACGTGGTCATCGTGGGCGCGGGCGGCTCGGGCATGCGCGCATCGCTGCAGCTCGCGCGTGCGGGCCTGTCGGTCGCTGTGTTGTCGAAGGTGTTTCCCACGCGCTCGCATACGGTCGCTGCGCAAGGCGGCATCGGTGCCTCGCTTGGCAACATGAGCGAGGACAACTGGCACTATCACTTCTACGACACCATCAAGGGCTCCGACTGGCTCGGCGACCAGGATGCAATCGAATTCATGTGCCGTGAAGCGCCCAACGCCGTGTATGAGCTCGAACACATGGGCATGCCGTTCGACCGCAATCCGGATGGCACGATCTATCAGCGTCCGTTCGGCGGACACACGGCCAACTACGGCGAAAAGCCCGTGCAACGCGCCTGTGCCGCGGCCGACCGTACCGGCCACGCGTTGTTGCACACGCTGTATCAGCAGAACGTCGCGGCCAAAACGCACTTCTTCGTCGAATGGATGGCGCTGGACCTGATCCGCGACGCCGAAGGCGATGTGCTCGGCGTCACCGCGCTGGAGATGGAAACGGGCGACGTGTATATCCTCGAAGGCAAGACCACGCTGTTCGCCACGGGCGGCGCGGGACGTATCTTCGCGGCATCGACGAATGCGTTCATCAACACGGGCGATGGGTTGGGCATGGCCGCGCGCTCGGGCATCGCGTTGCAGGACATGGAGTTCTGGCAATTCCACCCGACCGGTGTCGCGGGCGCGGGCGTGCTGATTACCGAAGGCGTGCGCGGCGAAGGCGGCATCTTGCGCAATTCGAACGGCGACCGCTTCATGGAGCGCTACGCGCCGACGCTCAAGGACCTCGCGCCGCGCGACTTCGTTTCGCGTTCGATGGATCAGGAAATCAAGGAAGGCCGTGGCGTGGGTCCGAACAAGGACCACGTATTGCTGGATCTGTCGCACATCGGCGCCGAGACGATCATGAAGCGCTTGCCGTCGATTCGCGAGATCGCGCTCAAGTTCGCCAATGTCGATTGCATCAAGGAGCCCATTCCCGTGGTGCCGACCATCCACTATCAAATGGGTGGCATACCGACGAACATGCACGGGCAGGTCGTGGGTACGTCCAATGGTTATAACGAGCCGGTCAACGGGTTCTACGCGGTGGGCGAATGCTCGTGCGTCTCGGTGCATGGCGCGAACCGTCTGGGCACGAACTCGCTGCTCGACCTGGTGGTGTTCGGCCGCGCGGCGGGCAATCACATCATCAAGCACGCGAAGGAGTTGAAAGAGCACAAGCCGCTGCCGGCCGATGCCGCCGACTTCGCGCTCGAACGCCTCGCGGTGCTGGAGAAGTCGACGTCGGGCGAATACACGCAGAACATCGCCAACGACATTCGTTCGACCATGCAGGCGCATGCGGGCGTGTTCCGCACATCGAAGCTGCTCGAAGAGGGCGTGAGCAAGATCGACGAACTCACCGCGCGCGTGAAGCACGTGCATCTGAAGGACAAATCGAAGGTGTTCAACACGGCGAAGGTCGAGGCGCTGGAGTTGGCGAACCTGATCGAAGTCGCGCGCGCGACCATGGTGTCGGCCGAAGCGCGCAAGGAAAGCCGTGGCGCGCACGCGCACAGCGACTTCGAGCATCGCGACGATGAGAACTGGATGCGCCATACGCTGTGGTTCAGCGAAGGCGATCGCCTCGACTACAAGCCGGTGCAGATGAAGCCGCTGACGGTCGAATCGGTGCCGCCGAAGGCACGGACCTTCTAGGGCACAAGGGAAAATCGAAATGGCAAAGAGAATCTTCGAAGTCTATCGCTACGATCCGGACAAGGACGCAGCCCCGCGCATGCAGACCTACGAGCTGGAGATCGACTCGCACGAACGCATGCTGCTCGATGCACTGCTCAAGCTGAAGTCGGTCGACGAGACGCTGTCGTTTCGCCGTTCGTGCCGCGAAGGCGTGTGCGGCTCGGACGCGATGAACATCAACGGCAAGAACGGTCTTGCGTGTTTGCAGAACATGAACGATCTGCCGCAGCGCATTGTGCTGCGTCCGCTGCCGGGCTTACCGGTGGTGCGCGATCTGATTTGCGACTTCACGCAATTTTTTAATCAGTATCATTCGATCAAGCCGTATCTGATCAACGACACGCCGCCGCCGGAAAAAGAGCGTCTGCAGTCGCCGGTCGAACGCGACGAGCTCGACGGGCTGTACGAGTGCATTCTGTGCGCGAGTTGCTCGACGTCGTGCCCGAGCTTCTGGTGGAATCCGGACAAGTTCGTCGGACCGGCGGGCTTGCTGCAGGCGTATCGCTTCATTGCGGATAGCCGGGATGAAGCGACCGGCGAGCGTCTGGACAACCTGGAAGATCCGTATCGTCTGTTCCGTTGCCACACGATCATGAATTGCGTCGACGTGTGCCCGAAGGGGCTCAACCCGACCAAGGCGATCGGCAAGATCAAGGAATTGATGGTGCGCCGCGC
>NZ_JALQDA010000071.1:0-2977 GCF_023631485.1 Caballeronia sp. GAFFF2
TAGTCATATACACAGTCTTATGCCTACCCGCTATTGTAAGTGGGAGACTGTGTCCGGTCTTTCACGGGGCTGTTCCAGGCGCTTTGATACCCCTACTTTTCTGGCGCAAAACACAGACATCGTAATTTCCCATCAGTGGGAAAATCCGCTCAACTACTTCTATCTCGAAGTATGTTGGCAGGGATATCCATTAGTACACAATGCAACTTTGTGCCCGGATCTTGGGTATTTCTATCATGCGAACAACTTGACCGAGGGCGCGTCAATGGTAATCGAGGCTATCGATTGTCATGATCAGCACCTGGCTCAATATCGGCACCGTCAACGTTCAGCGATCTCCCGTTTCTTGCCAAGTGATGACAAGTTGGTCGCTTCTTATACAGAACTTCTAGAATCGCTGATGCAACAATCAGTGCGGTAATAAAAAAAGAGGCATCAATTACTAGCTTCGCAAGATAATGAGACGGCCCTAGGGCCGTCTCATTTTTTTGCTCGCTAAGTCAGATCTTGGTTTGTCGGACCATGATTGGCGCTTTTGTCTATTGGTGCAGAACAATCTTCTAAAACCATTGGACGAATGGATGTGCTTGCACGCTTGTCGACGAATGTGGCGACCGGTCAGATGTAAATGCGACGTTTCCTAAAAATTTCTGCCCTTCCGTGTTGTTAGATCGCATGGATCTATCAAATTAGGACGTGTCCGCTTCAAGCGATGCACAGGCATGAATATCCTGTGCATTGGTTAGGGATTCCTTGGTCTTTCTTGTAAAGACGCTCGTTTTTTGTGGGTCATTTTGGTATATGAATAAGTCTTACCGTAGTATTTGGAATGAGAAAGCAGGAACGTTCGTCGCGGTTTCTGAAACCGCGATGGCGCGGGGAAAGAGCAGTTCCAGTGTTGCACTGGGTGGCCAAGAAGGTCGTTCAAAGCCAACCTTTGCGCGGGACGAGGGCACTACGGATATGTTCAAGGCCGCTGCCCGGGTTAGCGCATCAGTGGCGTTGATATTTAGCGCTACCGGGTTTACGGGTCCGTCAGCGTGGGCTGCCACTCCGATTGTAGCGGCTTGCGGAGGAGGCACTGGATATGGTATGTGGAACGCAGGCTACGGTACAGTCACAAACAGCAACGGAAGTTGCGGTTCAGGCAACATCGGCGCAGGATTAGGCTCAAGTTTTACCGGTATTTACATCGCGGACGACCTCAATAATTCTCAGACTGCATGGATGTCGGTCGGAAACGGTGCCGTTTCCATGGGTGCCAATACCAAGATCCAGATGAATCAGTATCTGGATATGACAAGCCATAGCATTACCAATTTGGCCAATGGCTCGGTGGCTGCGACTAGCACCGACGCCGTGAACGGCGGTCAACTTTTTACTATGTCGAATTCGCTATCGACTGTGGTGAGTTCTACGTCGCTTTCGCTTTCAACGAATATAAGCTCAATGTCGACAGGAATGAGTTCGATTTCTTCGGCATGGGCCAGTGGTTCGACCAGTCTATCGACCAGTATGAGTTCGATTTCGACTGCATGGTCGACTTCATCGACAAGCTTGTCCACGGGAATGAACTCCGTTTCGACCGCATGGTCGTCGGTATCTGCAAGCACGTCCACCGCCATGACTTCGATGTCCACTTCGGTCTCATCCATGTCGGTCGCGGTGTCGTCGTTGTCTACTGGTGTCAGCACGACAAACAGCAGTGTTAGCAGTCTCTCGACCAGTTTAAGCTCTTTGTCGACATCGACATCGACGGGTTTGAATTCGCTATCCCTATCCACGGCAGCGCAGCTTAGTTCGTTATCGACCGGTCTTAGTACGAACAGCAGCACGATCAGTAGCCTGTCATCGGGGTTGAGCACCATTAGTGGCTCCGTGAACAGCCTGTCGACAGGCGTGAGCACGATCACCGGCGCAGTTTCCAGCTTATCGACAGGTCTGAGCACGGTTACGATCACCGTCAATAGCCTGTCCTCGGGCCTAAGCACGACGAATACTGCGGTAAGCAGCCTGTCAACTGGCTTGAGCACGGCCAATTCCGCTGTGAGCAGCCTGTCGACCGGCTTGAGCACAACGAACACCGCTGTAAGCAGCTTGTCCACCGGTCTGAGCACGACAAACAGTACGGTTAGTTCGCTGTCAACTGGCGTGAGTACCACGACCAGCATGGTTACGAGCCTTTCGAGTGGTCTGAGCACAACGACTGCTACGGTAAGCAGCCTTTCGACCGGTCTGAGCACGACCAATAGCAGTGTCAACAGCCTGTCGACTGGCCTCAGCGCGACCACCACTGCAGTAAGCAGCCTGTCGACCGGCCTGAGCACCACCAACAGCTCGGTGAATAGCCTGTCGACCGGCTTGAGCACCACCAACAGCACTGTCAACACGCTTTCGACTAGCCTGAGTTCGTTGTCCGTCTCGACATCGACCGGCGTAAGCTCGCTGTCGACGGGACTGAGCACCACCAATAGTGCAGTGAGTTCGCTTTCTACTGGCTTGAGCACGACTAACAGCCAGGTGAGCAGCCTTTCCACGGGCGTCAGTACCGCGAACAGCAAGGTCGATAGCCTTTCCACCGGCCTGAGCACGACCACCAGTAACGTCAACTCGCTTTCAACCGGCGTCAGCACGGTTGTCAGTTCGGTCAGCAGCCTGTCCACCGGCCTCAGCTCGCTTTCCGTTTCGACTTCCACTGGCATTAGTTCGCTTTCCACAGGCTTGAGCACGACCAACAGCGCCGTCACTAGCCTGTCGTCAGGTTTGAGCACGACCACGAGCGCTGTGTCTAGCCTCTCGACCGGCCTGAGCACGACCAACAGCACGGTGAACAGTCTGTCCACCGGTGTCAGCACGGCAAATAGCGCCGTAAGCTCGATGTCGACCAGTGTGAACAGTATCGTAAGCGCGCAGAAATGGACGTCTGGAACTCTTTGATCTGAGCGTGCAGGCTATGTCCACTGTTTCGAATCAGTGG
>NZ_JALQDA010000072.1:0-2825 GCF_023631485.1 Caballeronia sp. GAFFF2
GGTTGCATACGCTCATCGAGTACCCACGTCTGTGTCGCTGCAATCGGCGCGCCGATCGGCACCGGCCGGTGCTCTTCTCGGCATTGCCACGCGGTCACGTCAATCGCCGCTTCGGTCGGGCCGTACAGGTTGTGCAGTTCCACATTCGGAAGACGCGCGAAGACCTTGCGCTGCAATTCTTCAGGCAGCGCTTCGCCACTACAGATGATTCGGCGCAACGTGTCTGCGCAAGACAGCGCGTGTTCACTTTCAATGAACGCCTGCAACATCGACGGGACGAAATGAATCGTGCTCACCTCGTGCTGCACGATGGTGTGTGCCAGTTGCAATGGATCGCGATGCGCACCGGGTGCGGCGACCGCCAGACGTGCTCCGACCATCAATGGCCAGAAGAATTCCCATACCGATACGTCGAAGCTGAACGGCGTCTTTTGCAGTACCGTCTCGCCGTGTTCGAGCGGATAAGCTTGCTGCATCCATTGAAGTCGATTTGATAGCGCAGCGTGTGTGTTGCCGACGCCTTTGGGACGGCCCGTCGAGCCTGAGGTGAAGATGACGTAGGCCAGGTTTTCGCCGTGGATTTCGATATCCGGATTGCTCTGTTCGTCGCGTGATACATCGATATCTCGCAGCACCAGCGTCATGCCACTATCGGCCTGCATCTCTGCAAGCCGCTCCTGTGGCAATGACGGGTCCAGCGGTACATACGCCCCGCCCGCCTTCATGATCGCCAGCAGCGCCACGACCAGTTCCACCGAGCGCTCTGCGGCTACGCCTACTTTCGACTCCAACCCCACGCCGCGTTCGATCAGTTCATACGCCAGGCCATTCGCTTTCGCATTGAGTTCGGCATAGCTCAGACGGATATCGCCGAAGGTCAGCGCAATGTCGTCCGGTGCCAGCTCTGCGTGGCGCTCGAAGCCGCGTATCACCGGCTCAAGGTTCTCGAAGCGCGTGTCGTTGCGGCTCCAGCCTTCGATCTCTGCGCGCTCTTCTGCGCTCAGTAGCGGCACTTCGATGATCAACGCCGTGGCTTCGACAAGCGCCTTGAGCATCGCCTCGTAATGCTGCGCCATGCGCGCGATCGTTCCTGCCTCGAACAACTCGCGTGCATAGCTCAGCTCAAGCGATATCGTCCCGTCACTTTCCTCGCGCGTGTCGAGCAGCAGTTCAAACTGCGCCATCTCGGCCGGCAAGGCATACGGCTCGATTTCCAGTGACGGCAAATCCTTCAGCACCCGCCAGTCTCGGCGCTGATGATTGAACATCACCTGGAACAGTGGCGTGTGGCTCAGGCTGCGCTCCGGACGCAGTGCGTCGATCAGTGCATCGAAGGGCAAATCCTGATGCGCCTGCGCACCAAGTGTCGCTTCGCGTACCTGTGCGAGTAACGTCGCCGTGTCCGTCGAGGCGTCAACACGGCTTTGCATTACCTGCGTGTTCACGAAGAAGCCGATCAGTCCTTCGACTTCCACCCGATGACGGTTCGCCACTGGTACGCCCGTACGTACCGTCTGCTGCCCCGTATAGCGATACAGCAGCGCGTGGAACGCGGCCAGCAGTACCATGAAAGGCGTACTGCCGCTTTGGCGGGCTCGCTCGCGCACCGCGTCGGCCAATGCAGGCGGCAGGCTCACATGATGACGCCCAGCGTGATACGTCGCGTGTGGGGGGCGTGGGGCATCGGTGGGCAAGGCCAGCACCGGGTGTTCATCGCCCAGTGTCCTTTGCCAGTAGGCCAGTTGACGTTCGCGTTCGCCTGCGTCGAGCCAGTCGCGTTGCCACGCGGCGTAGTCCGCGTATTGGACGGGCAACGCCGCACGCTCAATTGCGCTTCCTGAAACGCCCGCGCGATAGTGCGCCACCAGTTCATCGAGCAACACCTGCACGGACCAACCGTCCGACACAATGTGATGCATCGACAGCACCAGCAAGCGTTCTTCCGCACTCGCGCTGAACAAGGCCACACGCAGCAACGGGCCGTGTTGCAGATCGAACGGCTCTGCAGCTAAAGCACGCGCGGTGGCATCGAATTCACTCGCATCGAGCGATGCCGCGCGCCAGTCCAGCGCGACCTGTGCATCGATGATTTGCTCGACGCGACCGTTCACATCGGCCACGAAACGCGTGCGCAGGCTCTCATGTCGCGCCACGATCGCTTCGAAACTCGCACGCAGCGCTGCGTGATTCACCGCGCCATGCAGGCGCAAGCCGCCCGAAACGTGATACGCGCTGCTCTCCGGCAACAACTGCCACAGGAACCACAAGCGCTGCTGTGCATAAGATGCGGGCGATGCCTCTCCCGGCGATCTCGCTCTCGCAAGGATAGGCAGTTGCGAAGGCGTCACGCCTTCATCGACCATCTTGCGCCAGAAGATGCGGCGCTTGTCCTGCGAAAGTTCTATGAAGCGCTGCGCGATGCGCGCGGCTTTGTCCTTATCCATGAAGCTTGCTCAAAGAGTATCGAGAAAGGCGTCGAGTTCGTCGAGCGCCTGATCGCCGGGACCGGCGGTGCGCGCATCGTCGATCGCCTGCGCGAGTGCGGCCAGCGACGTGGCCTCGAAAAGCGCGGCTAACGGCAGACTTGCCTTGAGTTCCAGTCCGATGCGCGCATTGAGTCGCACGGCCATGAGCGAGTTGCCGCCCAGCTCGAAGAAGTTGTCGTTCCGGCCGATGCGTTCGATGCCCAGCAGCGTCGACCAGATTTGCATGAGTTGTGTTTCGAGTGCGCCTTGTGGTGCTTCCCATTCGTGGTCTTCGTCCTGCACCGACGGCACCGGCAGCGCCTTGCGGTCCACCTTGCCGTTCGCGTTCAGCGGCATCAC
>NZ_JALQDA010000073.1:0-2597 GCF_023631485.1 Caballeronia sp. GAFFF2
GCTGAACTGCTCGAATGCGGTCTTCGTACGAGTACACAGACTACCTCCAGGTAGTCCAAGATTTTGTCCGCACCCCCAGTGGGTCAGTTTTGCGCGCGCATCAACAAGCCGCTTCACACCGTTCGAGATTCCGCGCTGGCGTGAGAGTGAAACCTTTCGCAGGCTGCTGTCCGCATTCGAGCGCATTCTACCGTTGCGTTGTCCGTCCGGGCTCGCTCAGCGAGACATCGCCCAATACGTCCTGGCTGCCAGTTCCGGCCTCACTGGTGAAGTCTCCCGAATCTTAAACGCTGCCGCTGAATGCGCCATCCGTAACGGCGACGAAGCAATACGGCTCGATCATCTTGAACAGGTAAGCAGCGTTGCGGTCCAATGACCTGCGTCCGTGGCCGGTTTCGCCTCGCCCCTTCGCCGATGAGGCGTTCGGAAGCTGGCTGGGACGTGTCGCCAGTCGCTATCAGCTGAGCGTCGCTCAGATAAGGGAGTTTCATCGGCTAGGCGAATTCCCCACTCTGGCTAATACCGGCTGGGTTCTGTTTCCTCCGTTATCGGAAGGTGCGCTCCTCTCGCTATCAAGTTTCGCCCGTCTGGACCCTCACCGACTTGCGCGGATCCAAACCCCGTCCAAGTGGATGTCAGACCGTCCGCACCTGGTCTACTGCTTTCGATGTCTTGTGCTCAATCCCGTTGATATAGCCGCCCCCCGTTGGAAGCGGATATGGCTCGACACCAACATCGCCGCCTGCGAGGTGCACGGCATAACACTCGAGCAGTTTCCAGCAGCAATTGCGCGGCGAGCACGAAACATGGATCGGCTGCTTATTCTGGTAAGCAAGTACCGGCAGAAGCTCCAAATCGCCTGACCTACGGTGTATTAGCAGAGTTAGCGCACCCAGTAGCAGAATTAAAGCCCCTCAACACCAGCCGAGCAGGCTCGGCACCAGCACGAGCATCGCGAGACCGTTGCCGCCCATGATGGTGCGCCACACCTCGAAGAGATCGCGGCCGCCTATCGCAACCGCGCGCGCCGACACTACAACCATGCGCCGGACCTGGAGAAAAAGGCGCTTCAACCACACAACCGAAGAAGAGGTGAATCATGCCGATGCCGTGCTTTCTGACCGTCGAAGGTCGAAATCAAGGAAAGATCGAAGGCGCAACGAAAGTTCAGGGCCACGAAGGCAAGATCCTGGTGCAGGCCGTGGATCATGTGATCGAAATCCCCAAGAGCCCGCAAACGGGGTTGCCAACCGGCAAGCGTGTTCACGGCGCGATGACCGTCGCCAAGGAAATCGACAAATCCAGCCCGAAGCTTTTTCAGGCGCTGACTTCCGGCGAGCAGCTCAAGTCCGTGCTGCTTGAGTTCTACCGTATCTCGCCCAAGGGCACGGAAGAGAAGTACTACACCAGCGAAGCTGGAGAACGCCATCCTGACCAGCATGAAGTCATGGACACCGAACTGCCTCGACCCGAACAACCGGCAGATCGGCCATATGGAAGACCTCGCTTTCACCTATGAAAAGATTACCTGGACCTACGAGCCGGACGGCATCGAAGCCGAAGATTCGTGGCTCGCGCCCAAGGTGTAAAGCGCTGGACAAAGCTTCGAAGCCCTTGTCGTGAAAGGTTTTCGAGGCATCGAACGAAAGATTTCGACGATTGGCGTATGCGGCTTTGCCCGGTCATTCTTTCGTGCATATGAACTGATAAAAATGCGTTGGGTTTTTGAGATACGTCTGTTTATAATGAGCCGCACTCAAATCCGGGCAAGGCTTGCGAGCTTCGGGAAAAGTTTCCCACCTGGACTGGCCGATCCTTGCGCTCAATCGCGAGCGAAGCATCCGACGGTCTGGCTCAAGCAAATCCGGCCCGCGCCGTTATCCGCAATCAGCGACACGTAATTTCTTTAGTTATCCCGCGCTCAGGCGATGGCATGCCGGCCCGAGCATGCAATGGCAGCGGCCCGCGTCAAGTCGGTGCGATCCCCGACGCGCGTTTTCATCGATGTCGCACTGCCAACGCGGCGCCGTGAATCTGGAGATGGCAGCAATGGCAAATGATGGTTCGGTAGCTCCGAAGGAACGCGTCAATATCGTCTATCGTCCGGCCACGGGCGACGCGCAGGCGGAAGTGGAACTGCCGCTCAAGCTGCTTGTGCTCGGCGACTTCACGCTGCGTCAGGACGACGTGCCGATCGAAGACATGAAGCCGATCAATGTCGATAAAGACAACTTCAACGAAGTGCTCAAAGGCCAGAAGCTGGGCCTGCAACTCTCGGTGCCGAACAAGCTCGACGAAAAGGCCGGTCCCGACGACGTGCTCTCGCTCGACCTCAAGTTCGACTCGATCAACGACTTCACGCCTGATGCGCTCGCCGAACGCATTCCCGAGTTGCGTCAGATGCTCGAACTGCGCGATGCGCTGAAGGCGCTCAAGAGCCCCATCGGCAATCTGCCCGACTTCCGCAAGCGCCTGCAAGAGCTGATTCAGGACGAAGGCGTGCGCGCCCGGCTGCTGGGTGAACTCGGCGCACAAGACAAGTAACGCGGAACCAGCACTTCGTAGATGAAGGAGATTGAATTGAGCGACGAACAACA
>NZ_JALQDA010000074.1:0-2236 GCF_023631485.1 Caballeronia sp. GAFFF2
ATCGCCAGCTTGCCAGTGGGTACAAAACCCGACATTTGTATATTGCTAGAACACGACATTCTCATATTGCTTCTACAGGGCCGCGCGAGGTGATCGATAATTATGTCAAATATGGATTTCGGATTAGTCTGTGATACTCACGTATCCACACAGCTGCTGGTGCGCCCGTATTAAATGTTGGGCAATCTGGCCGAAGCTCTGCTTCAATCTGGTCGATCGACGGCAGCGTTGTTCCCAGCGATTCGGGCACCTGTCGAAGCAACTGATACTCGGCCACGCCCATTTGTAGTGGTCAACTAATCCCGGACACTGCGTTAAGTTTTTCTTCCGCAACAGCTGGTGCCAGTCCGTCGTTGAACTGATGCGGTCGTTTCCAGTTGTACCGGTGCATCAGATAGTGGCTGATATCCCGGTGCGCTTCCTGCGCCGACATGTATCCCACTGACGGCAGCCATTCCGTCTTGAAGCTGCGGAACAGCCTTTCCATCGGGGAGTTATCCCAACAATTTCCTCGACGGCTCATGCTCTGCTGTATCCGATAGCGCCAGAGGCGCTGACGGAATTTCCGGCTTGCATATTGGCCGCCTTGATCCGAGTGAAACAGCAAGCCTTGCGGTCGACCACGCTGCTCATAGGCCATCTGACGCCTGTACGACCAGATCGGCATCAGGGCGTGTCGAGAAGGACCAGCCAACAACCCGACGCGTGAACAGGTCGAGTACTACGGCCAGATAATGCCAACGGCCCTGCGCCCAGACATACGTGATGTCACCACACCAGACCTGATTCGGCGTACCAACCTCGAATTCGCGATTGAGATAGTTCGGGATATCGATCCGCTCGACCGTGGCTTGCTTGTAGATATGGCGCCCCGGCTGCTTGCAGATCAACCCGAGCTCTTCCATCAAGCGGCTGACCTTGAAGCGGCCAATCGCCGTACCTTCCTCACGCATCATGCCCATGATGCTGCGACTGCCAGCAGAACTTCGACTCTCGATGAACAGCTCATGTACTCGGCTACGCAGTGCCATGCGCTCGGCATCAACGCGTCGGGCTCGCCCTCGGTGGGCATACAGGCAGGACCGCGATACGTCGAATACCGCGCAGATCAGTTCGACCGATTCGCTTGCGCCAATCTGATCAATTACTTCGTACGTTCGATGCCTTCCGACATCAAGAGCGCGGTAGCCTTTTTTAAAATGGCCTTCTCACGCTCGAGGCGTTCGATACGTGCCTCGAGTTCCTGAATACGCTGTTGATCCGGCGTGATTGCCTTGCCCTGTGGCGTGACGCCCTGGCGTTCCATCTGAAGTTGCTGCACCCAGCGGCGCAGCACCGTCTCGCCGACGCCGACCGAGCGGCTTGCTTCCATATGGCTATAGCCCTGGTCGAGCACCAGACCGGCGGCTTGCTGTTTGAACTCCGGGGAAAACGTACGTCGTTGCTTGCTCATCAGACACCTCTTCATGGCGACCATTCTCGCCTAAATCAGCGTCCGGATTCATTAGACCACTACAGAACGCAGTGGTCTTAGAAAAGCGGGCAGGTCAGACGGCTTTTTCATTCTTGGGCGGCGCACGGAAGCGTACGGCGACAAGCCGGCCATGCCGCCTTCGTCGTATGCGTGTTCCCAGTTGCCAATGATGTTGAAATTTCGGATATCAAAGAGGGCTGCAACTTGGCGGTAGGACAATTCGTCATCTCGCATACGTTGCAAAACCGATAGCTTGAATTCTAAGCTATAGGTCGCTCTACGCTTCTCCTGCACACCTTCAGCGCCATGTACGCGGTAAAGCGCTGCCCATCTACGCAGCGATTCTACGTTGATGCCATGACGTCGCGCGACGACCTTGAGCCCGTGATGGCCAGCGCAATAATCCTTAACTGCAGCGAGCTTCGCTTGTTCTGTATATTTTCCCAAGACATTCCCCAAAGATAGGTGCAACCTTCGGGGGTCAGTTCATTCGAATCAGTGGACACCTTTCATGACAGAAGAACACTCAGAAACGACTGGGCTGAAGGTCGTCAACGTCGGTCGGGACGGCAAGCGCAGATATGACCGGCAAACCAAACAGAAGTTGGTGGAAGCGTGTCTTGAGCCGGGTGCTTCGGTCGCCGGGCTCGCACTCAAGCATGGGGTCAACGCCAACTTGAACCGCCCCGGAAATGTAGGAGACTTCGGATCTTGGCTGTAACGGGAGATTTGAAGCATGGAAAGCGAAGGCAAGACAAGGAA
>NZ_JALQDA010000075.1:0-2232 GCF_023631485.1 Caballeronia sp. GAFFF2
GAACTCGGCGCACAAGACAAGTAACGCGGAACCAGCACTTCGTAGATGAAGGAGATTGAATTGAGCGACGAACAACAGCAATCCGGCGCAGCGGCGCCGGCAGAGGCCGCGGCGGGCGAAGTCTCGCTGCTCGATCAACTGGTGGAGTCGGCCCGCATCAAGCCGGGCGACGAAGCGTACTCGATCACGCGCCAGGGTATTCAGGCGTTCGTCGCGCAACTGCTCGAACCGCAGCGTTCGGTGGAGCGTGTCACCGCCGCGACCGTGGACGACATGATCGCGAGCCTCGACCGCAAGCTGTGCGCGCAGGTCGATGCCATCCTGCATCACGATGACTTCCAGAAGCTGGAATCGTCGTGGCGCTCGCTCAAGTTTCTGGTGGACCGCACCAACTTCCGCGAGAACATCAAGATTCAGTTGATGAGCGTGAGCAAGCAGAAGCTGCTCGACGACTTCCAGGACGCGCCCGAGATCACCAAGTCAGGGCTGTACAAGAACGTCTATACGGCCGAATACGGCCAGTTCGGCGGCCAGCCGTTCGGCGCGATCATCGCTAACTACGAGTTCAATGCAAGCGCGCCCGATGTCAAGCTGCTGCAATATTCGGCAAGCGTTGCCGCGATGGGTCACACGCCTTTCGTCGCCGCCGCCGGCGCGGATTTCTTCGGCATCGACTCGTTCGATCAGTTGCCGAACCTGAAAGATCTGTCGTCCATCTTCGAAGGTCCGAAGTACGTCAAGTGGAACGCCTTCCGCGAAAGCGAAGATGCGCGCTACGTCGGCCTGACCGCGCCGCATTTCCTCCTGCGCGTGCCGTACGGCCCGGAAACGGCGCCTTCGAAGAAATTCAACTACAAGGAAGACGTGTCGAGCGGTAACGACCAGTTCCTGTGGGGCAACGCGGCCTTCGCGTTTGCCACGCGTCTCACCGAAAGCTTCGCGGACTACCGCTGGTGCGCCAACGTGATCGGCCCGCAAGGCGGCGGCACGGTGCAGGACTTGCCGGTGTATTCGTTCGAATCCATGGGCGAGATCCAGAACAAGATTCCGACCGAAATCCTGATTTCCGAACGACGCGAGTTCGAGCTGGCCGAGCAAGGTTTCATGGCGCTCACCATGCGCAAGGACAGCGACAACGCCGCGTTCTTCTCCGCCAACTCGGCGCAGAAACCGAAGTTCTTCGGCCAGTCGAAAGAAGGCAAGGAAGCCGAGCTCAATTACAAGCTCAGCACGCAATTGCCGTACATGTTCGTCATGAGCCGCATGGCGCACTACATCAAGGTGATGCAGCGCGAGAACATCGGCACGTGGAAGGAGCGCGGCGATCTGGAGAAGGAACTCAACAACTGGATTCGCCAGTACGTCGCCGACATGGACAACCCGAGTCCGGGCGTGCGCAGCCGCCGCCCGTTGCGTCAGGCCGAAATCAACGTGCTCGACGTGGAAGGCGAACCGGGCTGGTACAAGGTCGACATGAAGGTGCGCCCGCATTTCAAGTACATGGGCGCGTCGTTCACGCTGTCGCTCGTCGGCAAGCTGGAAACTGCCTGATGCGCGCATCGGGTTCGAGGCAGCCGCGAACATAAGCGGCGCTTCGGCCAGGTTTCATCCGTAACACGCGGGCGGTCACCTGCAACGAGGCGGTAACCGCCCGCGCTCACACTGTGTTCATGCGCTCCGACACCTACACGTAAATGGGCGCATCGAGTCGATGCATCAAGTCAAGAAGCGACACGCGGACAAACCATAACGGCAACTGGAGGCCACCATGCCGATGCCATGCTACCTGACCCTCGAAGGTCAGAATCAAGGAAAGATCGAAGGTTCCACGAAGGTTCAGGGCCACGAAGGCAAGATCCTCGTGCAAGCCGTGGATCACACCATCGAGATCCCGAAGAGCCCGCAAACGGGTCTGCCCACGGGCAAGCGCGTGCATGGCGCGATGTCGGTGACCAAGGAAATCGACAAGTCCAGCCCGAAGCTCTATCAGGCGCTCACCTCCGGCGAGCAAATGAAGACCGTGACGCTGGAGTTCTATCGCATTTCGCCGAAGGGCACGGAAGAGAAGTACTACACCGCCAAACTCGAGAACGCGATCCTCACGCACATGCAGTCCTGGACGCCGAACTGCCTCGACCCGAACAACAAACAGATGGGTCACATGGAAGATCTCGCGTTCACCTACGAAAAGATCACGTGGACCTACGAGCCGGACGGCATCGAAGCCGAAGA
>NZ_JALQDA010000076.1:0-2123 GCF_023631485.1 Caballeronia sp. GAFFF2
TGAGTCTCCACCAGCGTCGGCAACAAGTCTGCAAGGTCTCGACGGTATCTCGCCGATTGCTGAAGCGCTGCTCAAGACGTTGGCAGGTAAAGCACGCACAGGTCGACTCGACGAGTTGACGGCACTCGATCTCCTGCACAAAGCAGTATTGCTTTGATCTGATCCATCGTCGGTTTCAAAAAGGAGTCGTCCGTTCGTCGCGTCCGTCGCGTCTGGGTCAGGCCAACTGCGCTGCGGGCGCCTTCGGGATAAACGACGAGGAACCCCCGACAAGTGGTCGCCCGCAAGCCTGCAGTCCATCATCGAAACGCCCGACTGCCGTCACAGCGAAGGCCGTCGCACCCTAAGCATCGAGCACATCGTATCCGCCAACTGGTAGGCGTAACCGGGATCCAGGCATAGCAAAGCGCTCGATCACAGGCCATCGCGATGGCGGCTGCTCCACGCAAAAGCGTGCGGCAGGCGCGTGAGCATTTGGGATCCGTCGGGTGATAGTCGAAAGCGAAGGCGCAACATCCAGCAAGCCCCGTCTTTTAAAGCGGCGAACGTGGAAAGGCACTTGGCATCCAAGAGCTGCATTGAAGGAAAGCCATGCTGCAGAGCATAACCGACGCTAATGGTGCCGCTGAGAGCGCAAGGCCTCTTATTCGGTTGTAACGACCTGGAAAACCGGGTGGCCGCTTCGTACAGCGGCATCTAAACTGCAGCCCGCGGGAATACCCCGTCTAAATCGCCAACATGGTTCCCCGGCAACCTGCCGCGCCGCATCGGCAGGCATACAGCTTTTTCAGCGCTAATGTCTTCCGGCCCTCGACGAATAGTCGATAGTCGATGAAAAGCTCCTCGCCCGGCCCAATATCTCGCAACGCTTGGAAGAAGACGCGACTGCCTTGTCGATTGGCTTCACAGTTTGGTTCACAGCTATGGTTCACCCAACGCGCTGAGTTGCCGCCCTGCGCCCCGTCGATCACGCGTCCATCTTCCAGATCGAAATAGAAAGTATGGCCGTCTTCCGCCGCCGAACGTTCATAACGCCGCTGGGCCGTCGCCCAGGAGATGAGCTTGCCTTTGTATTCAAGAATTGTTGCGCCCGCGTTGATTGTGACCAGGGCAAAGACGCCGCGCCCGTGCACGGGCGAGCGACGAACAAGGAAACGACGTATAGGCATTTGAAGATGGACTAATTGTGGCCAAGCAGTCACGACTTTACGCGACCGACGAAGAGCTTGGCATAATGAGATCGACGCATCCAACTATCTCTTTCATGCTCTCATCGACCGGCCGTCGCACCAAGCGAAAACCTTCGCGCGGAACACTCGCCCGCTATCAGGATCGCATTGTCGAGATTTTGGGCGAAGCCCGCGGTCAGCGCGTGATGATTCGATCCATCCACCCCGATGGGCGCGAACGGCTGACGGCGGTGAAAATGACAAATCTCCTACCGCTTGAGAGTCAGCTGTTTTGATTTAGGCTCGCAAGCGTCGCTCGTTCAGCTTTGATTGACGGCATCCTTAAAGCTCTTTCCCGCCGTGAACTTGACGGTCTTGGCTGCCGCGATCTCGATCGTTGCGCCAGTTGACGGGTTGCGTCCGGTGCGTGCAGCGCGTTCGCCGCTGCCGAAGGTCCCGAAGCCGATCAGTTGTACGGCGTTGCCTGCAGCGACCTCTTTCGAAATTGTGGCTAACACTGCATTGACTGTTTCCTCCGTGACGCCTTTGTTCGTCCCTGCCTGTGTCGCGATGGCATTGATCAATTCCTGCTTGTTCATTGCGATTTCTCCAAGTGGTTGAGCGTCATCATACCGAACCTCGATGACGGGCGAACCATAGCTCGCATATCAATTGATACGCATTGGTGACACATCAGCGGAAGGTGCGGTACTTTCCAGCAGCAGTTGATGCCGCCCCTCCCCGCCTAGCCGATGGCGACGCCGGCCTGCACGGACCTCTGATATGGCTCGCCGCCGACCTTCGTTCATTGCGAGCACAGCTTCGAAGCGTCTTAAATGCCGCTTAACTGCGTTGCGAAGTTCAGCAGCCTGAACCGCCCGGAAATGTAGGAGACTTCGGATCTTGGCTGTAACGGGAGATTTGAAGCATGGAAAGCGAAGGCAAGACAAGGAA
>NZ_JALQDA010000077.1:0-1932 GCF_023631485.1 Caballeronia sp. GAFFF2
TGTAGCGGCTAGATTGTAATGTCCGTATATGGACTCCTCCTCGTTTGCAAACACTCTGCGTGTCAGCCCTAGTATCGATCGCTCACGTATATCCGGTCTCATGAAGCTGCGCCTCAATGAGGCAGCGGACCCTGATGGGCTATTCGCGCGCTGATTCCCAATCGCTTTTACGGGCTCGAAGCCCCGGACATTAGCGGGTTCGATCAGCGCCGGTTCGACCTGTTGGCCATCATGCGGCTTGTTTTGCAATCTTAAAGAAGGTATCGCTAGTCGCGAACGACTTTACTGCGCAGCCAGCCTTGGCTGGTAATCTGTTTGCCGTGTGATCATCGCCCACGCGATCCTCGTAGTCTTGTTCGCCAAGGCGACCGCGGCAACGTTGGGATGCCGGCTTGCCGCAATACGCATGACCCAGAGACTTAGCGCATCAGTCCTGCGTTTGGCCATCTGGATCATCGCTCGAGCGCCGTGAATCAAGAGGCAACGCACATAAGAATCGCCTCTCTTACTGATTCCGAGAAGCCGTTCCTTGCCGCCTGAACTGTTCTGCTTGGGCGTCAACCCCAGCGATGCAGCCATCTGTCGTCCATTGGCAAATTGCCTGGCATCGCCCACTGCGGCCAACAAGGCCGTGGCGACCATCGGACCGACGCCACGCAACTGCTGCAGACGCACCGCTACGGGATCAGATGCCGCGATGGCAGTGATTTCGCGGTCTAGTTGTGCTATCCGATCGTCCAGTGAGCGCAGGTCTTCCCAGATCCCCGTGAGCAGTCGACGGAAACGATCACTCAGACCGCAGTTGGTATCTTCGAGCCAAACAGGAACTGCGCGTCGTAGCTGAAGTATCTGTTTGGGAGCCACGAGACCGTACTCGGAGGCCAAGCCACGAATCTGGTTTGCTTTCGCGGTTCGTTGCTCCATCAGTCCAGTGCGCACCCGGTGAGCTGCCTGCACGTCTTGTTGCCCGACCGTCTTGACGGAGACGAAACGCATGCCAGGCCGACTTATCGCTTCACAGATAGCTTCAGCATCGTTGGCGTCGTTCTTATTGCTCTTGACGTACGGCTTCACGAACTGCGGAGCGATAAGCTTGACCGTATATCCAAGCATCTGGAGACGCCGTGCCCAATAGTGAGCCCCGCCACACGCCTCCATTCCGATCTGTGCATGCAGGGGAACCGTTTTGCGCAGGATATCCAGCCATTCATCGCGTGCAAGCTTGCGACGCCAGACCGTCTTCTCGCGTCGATCCACGCCGTGAACTTGAAAGACATTTTTTGCGAGATCGATCCCGACGCGAATGATGTCCATCTTGTGTTCCTCCTGATTGACCGGTTGAAGACAACTGCAATCATGCGCCCTGTTCCCGCGGGGTGAGGAGGAGTCCATCCCATTGCTTTTAGCCAGATTCAAATGTCCGCTTCGAACCGCCTAAGCTTACCCCGCGCCGATGCTGCGGCGCAGGAGACCGCGATGGCTGCAACGGACACGATTACCATGTCGATGCGCGAGTTGGACCGATTCAAAGTGATTCAGTCAGTGGTCGACGGACTGCTCAAACCGTGGCGGGCCGCCGAGCGACTTGTACTGAGTACACGACAGGTGCGGCGTCTCAGTGCGCGGTTACGCGAACAAGGCGCGCCGGGCCTGGTTTCCGGCAAGCGCGGTCAAACGGGCAATCATCGTGTCGACGCGGGCTTGGCGGTCCGGGCCGTGGCCATCGTCAAAGAGCGCTATAGCGATTTTGGCCCGACGCTTGCCTGCGAGAAGCTGCGCGAGTGTCATGACATTCGGCTGGCCAAGGAAACCGTTCGGCGGCTCATGATCGGCGCCAGACTCTGGACGCCACGTCGACAGCGTCCTCCAAGGATCCATCAGCCGCGCAACCGTCGCTCGTGCTATGGCGAGCTGATCCAGATCGATGGCAGC
>NZ_JALQDA010000078.1:0-1830 GCF_023631485.1 Caballeronia sp. GAFFF2
CCGCGCGAGTTCCGACGTAAAGCCGATTCATCAACCTTGGTGTGAGATGGTGTCCGGAACTACGGGGGCAAATCCAGGCGGAAAGCACGGCGCTCGCTGATGCGGGAGTTCAGAGTTATGTGAATCCCCACACGAGATTTACTTAACTCTGAAATTTGTTCGTTCAAGTCTGAACCTGGCCGCGGCACGGACGGGCGGTTCGGTGGGGCAGCGATTGTGGCCGACAGAAGAACGCGCACCTCTCGGAGGGTCAGAGGGCGTGCTTGCGATAGGAAGCGAAGGCGAAATGCCTCAGTGCGGCCAGTATCAGCCGTCAGCATTACCTCATAGATCGCCAACAATCACCGAACGGGTAAGGCATTGCTATTTTCTGGATTCATACGCCATGCGTACCGCTAGACCTGTCAGAACGGTTCCCATCAGCCAACGTTGTAACAATAGCCACAGTGGGCGTCTCCGGACAGGAAGGTAGATATCGACCCGGCCGTCACGGCGATAAGAGCATTCACGGCCAGGCTGATTGAAATCTGAACGGTGCCGAGCGCCAGTGATTGGGTAAGCACACTGCCATGCCCCGGCGTAATAAACTGGGGAAGCAGAGATAGATACATAACGGCGATTTTGGGATTCGCCAAGTTAGTGATGAACCCCATGCTGAACAGCTTTCTCGGGGTATCGACCGGTAGGTCGCGCACTGCGAACGCGGAACGCCCACCGGGCTTGACCGCTTGCCACGCAAGATATAGAAGGTACAAAGCCCCGCCGAAACGAAGCGTGTCGTATGCGTACGGTATCGCAAATACGAAAGCCGTAATCCCGAATGCTGCGCAGAGCATGTAGAACACAAAGCCTAGAGCAACGCCGCTTAACGAAATGAGGCCTGCACGTCTACCTTGGCAAATTGAGCGGGAAATCAGATAGATCATGTTGGGTCCCGGTGTTAAAACCATTCCCAACGCCACAAGGCCATACATCAGCAGATTTGCGAAATCAGGCATAACCCTTTCTCCAGAAATGGTCGGTAATGCCCAGGCGCGCGGCGGCTAACAACCTCATGCTCCCCGATAGGGCTCTATCTGTATGCGCCAGTCACATGAGTGCGAAGATTATTGCACAGGCAAAATGCACAGGAGAAGGGGGTGATAGCCGTTCATGAACGTCCGTTATTGGGCAATCTCAATGGCGGATCAGGGTCGTCACGCGCCGTTCGACTTGCAGAGGACCTCAACAGAAGTTTCGGCTGACGGCCGTAAGACCGCCCAAAAGGTGCGACATATCCACAAGCCGTTGAGCAACCAAGTGTCGTACTTCTCCCTGACATTGCCAGGTGCCGTACACAGCCAACAGTGCGGCGCCCAGCGCTTCTCTGCGTTGCTTCTCAAGTAGCGATGGCCAGATGATGACGTTCACATTTCCCGTTTCGTCTTCAAGCGTGACGAACATCACGCCTTTCGCCGTCCCTGGTCGCTGCCGTACGGTCACCAGCCCGCAACCGCGAGCCAAACGTCCGTTTCGAAAGGTTCGTAGAGTCGAGGCCGGCATGAGGCGCTGCTCCAATAGCGCGGGACGCAAAAGCGACAACGGATGTCGGCCAAGCGTCAGCCCCGTCGAGTTGTAGTCGCTGACGATATCTTGCGCCTCGGAAGGCGCGCCGAGCTCGGGTGTTTCATCGTCGATCCGACTATCGGCTAAGAGACCTCGGTCAGGCACGGCAGCGGCCGACTGCCAGAGCGCTTCGCGTCGGTTGCCCGCGATTGAAGCGCACCGGGTTTTCCGGAGACCTTTACTCCTGAGAGAATAGAGTCATGGAAAACCTCGACAAAGCAAAAC
>NZ_JALQDA010000079.1:0-1675 GCF_023631485.1 Caballeronia sp. GAFFF2
TCTGGCAAGGTGGTTTGGCTTGCGCGCTATAAGGCGTGGGGCGGGCGAAAGGGTGCGCCCTATGGTAAGGAAGACCCGGCTGAGACGGATAACGCGATCCGGTTTCAGGGGCAGTATTATGATGAAGAGACCGGCTTGCACTTTAATCGGCACCGGTATTACGATCCGCAAACGGGACGCTTCGTTAGCAAAGATCCGATTGGGTTAGCGGGTGGACTCAACGCGTTCCAGTACGCGCCGAATCCGGTGCAGTGGGTTGATCCGCTGGGGCTGCAAAAAATGGAGGGAATTTGCCCTCTATGTCGCCAGCAACAGCAAAAGTGCCCTGTGCATTCCGTGATTGACGAAACGCTCAACGGCAAAGGGAACATAACTAGCCAATATGTTTTGACATCAGACCAATTGCTTGATGCTGGATCTGAGTTTTTGGGCGCGGGCGCCACAGAGATTGGTAAGCCAGGTAGCGGTGTTTATCGGAGCGAAGATGGAACTCGGCAGTTCAGAATAGACAATAATTCGATTCAAGGAAATCATGCACCGAATGTTCCCCATGGGCATTTAGAGACCTATGTTCCAGGGGCTACAAAACCCACAGCGAATAATCATATTCCGTTCTGCGAATGAGGTCGGTTATGGAAAAAATCCTGTTCGGAATAGTTGGGAAAATCATCGCTGGAGATGACGCAGGTTCATACGTTAAGGTAGTGGATGACACAGCGAACACAGGAGGATTTTTAATCCTGACAGCGGATTACCCTGATATGGGTACTGGCTTTGATAATTGGGTTGAAACAAAAGAGGCTGTTGGAAGCTTTTTTGCAGAGTCCAATTGGAAAGTCGATTGGCAGATAGACAGATAGCGATGAGGGGCCGCTCACACGCGGCCCCTCAGTTCGTCTACTCGGTGGTAATGGTCAACCGCCCGTGTTCAACATTGATTCTAACGCGCTACCCTGCTCTGATTCCGGCCTGCTCGATCCATCGCCCGGCGAGCTTGAGCAACGGATAAAAGCGGCTGCTCGGGACGTTGCCAGACCAAGTGAACGACCGCAGCCTCGCCTTTCTTTACCCTGGCGAGAATTTTCAGGCGGCTGTTGATTTAGCCCATAAGCAAAAGCCAAAGGCGACCACGGAGGAAGTGATTCAATGCCTCAATCACTATGCCGACCATAACAATTTTCTTGATCTAAGTTAGAGACAAAATGACATCAATTGCTTGCGTAGGCGACAGCACCACCCACGGCGGCCGCATCATCACTGGATCAGACACGATGGACATCGACGGACGCAAAGGCGCGCGCGTGGGCGATCTCGTGTCATGTCCCGAACACGGCGTCAATCCGATCATTCAAGGCTCGGACATGCTAACCGACACCAACGGCGAGCACGTTGCGCTGGATGGCCATCTCACCGCGTGCGGTAGTCGAATAATTGCCTTGGGCGATCATGGCTCGATTGATTGATCGTCTTTAATCACAGGTGGCGTGTCACCTCAGGGCTGCGCCGTCTGTTCTATGCTCTCGACTTCCTCACCTTCGTCGAGCTCGCGTAGCGCGACGATGCCCTCTGTATCGATATACAAGCGCGACCCGATCGGGCGGCTCACCGCGCGCACGATCGGCAAGCAAGCGACCGAGAGTTTTTATTACGACGCGCGCGGGCGGCTCGCGACCGC
>NZ_JALQDA010000080.1:0-1453 GCF_023631485.1 Caballeronia sp. GAFFF2
GGCGGATTCAACCGGTCGTCGCAACACCTTCAATCGAGGAAGTGTTGCATGGTGCGAAGTGCAAAGCAGGTATATCGGTTGACCGGTCGAGCAGCGATGTACTCGCCGGGCGCGCCATCGCTTGGAAATGAGATCGAGCGTCGCTTTTGGCAACAGATCGCGACTGGCATTACAAGCGAGAAGGCAGCGCAGGCGGTAGGTGCATCTCAAGCGGTGGGCTCGCGCTGGTTTCGCTATCGTGGCGGCATGCCACTATTCATGTCCAAATCAATCGTTGGTCGATACTTGTCGTTCCCTGAGCGAGAAGAGATAGCCTTGCTCTCCGTGCAAGGACTTGGAGTGCGCGAGATCGCTCGACGTATCGGACGCAGTCCGTCAACCGTCTCGCGAGAACTGATGCGCAATGCTGCGACTCGAGGTGGATGTCTCGAGTATCGTGCATCGGTGGCGCAGTGGAAGGCAGAACGGTTCGCTAAACGACCCAAGCCCGCGAAACTGGCGACTAATGTAGAACTGCGTCAATATGTACAGGAGCGCTTGGAGGGCAAGGTACATGACGCTGACGGTCGTAAAATTGACGGGCCTAGGCAGAGGCCGTTTAATGGGCGAAATAAACCGCATCGCGGGGACCGAAAGTGGGTCAATGGTTGGTCACCTGAACAAATTGCCCATCGATTGCAAGTAGATTTCCCGGATGATAAATCGATGCGCATTTCCCACGAAGCCATTTATCAAGCGCTTTATATTCAAGGGCGCGGCGCACTCAAGCGCGAGCTGGTTGGCTGCCTGCGCACCGGGCGCGCGTTGCGCGTTCCTCGAGCGAGGGCGCGTGCCAAAGCGTGGGCGCACGTCAGCGAGGAGGTCATGATTTCCAGTCGGCCTGCAGAGGCGGAAGATCGTGCAGTGCCGGGCCATTGGGAAGGCGACCTCCTCATTGGCTTGAATCGGTCCGCCATCGGTACGCTGGTAGAAAGATCAAGCCGTTTCACGATGCTCGTGCATTTACCTCGAGAAAAAGGCTACGGGTTGATTCCGCGCACAAAGAACGGGCCTGCGCTAGCCGGCTATGGGGCCGTCACGATGGCCAACGCACTCAAGAGGACTGTGACTGACTTGCCTGCTGAGTTGTGGCGATCATTAACCTGGGATCGGGGAAAGGAGCTATCCGATCACGCCCGTTTCACCATCGAGTCCGGCGTGAAGGTATTCTTCGCTGATCCGCAAAGCCCATGGCAGCGCGGTACGAATGAGAACACGAATGGCCTTTTGCGACAGTACTTTCCAAAAGGCACAGACCTGTCCCGGTGGAGTGCTCGCGAAATCCAAGCTGTTGCTAATACGTTGAACTCAAGGCCGCGAAAAACTCTTGGATGGAAGACGCCTGCAGAAGCTCTGGACGAATACCTAAAATCTGTTCAACAATCCAGTGTTGCGACGACCGGTTGAATCCGCC
>NZ_JALQDA010000081.1:0-1449 GCF_023631485.1 Caballeronia sp. GAFFF2
TGCCGCATCTGGGCGTTGCTCTGCGATGCATTTCAAGCGGCCGCTGCCGCCGTTTCTTCCTGCTTTGGCATCAACCACTTCGCCATTCGCCGCAGGTTCTGCGCAGTTGCAGCTAGCAAGAACTCGTCATGAGCACCTGACGGACCTCGCAGTCGGAGACGATCCAGCTTCATGACGCGTTTGAGGTGAGCGAACAGGATCTCAACTTTCTTGCGGTCCTTGCGTGACTGCCTGTATGCCGGTGTTTTCGCAATAGCCCTTGCCTTATCGCGTGCTGATTCGTGGACGCTTCGGGCTATCTTCCGTATGGGTGTGTTCGGACAGCATTGGTCTTTCAATGAACATTCAGCGCAGTCCATCTGGCTTGATCGATAGACGACCGTGTTGGCCTTGGTGATGTGCGTGCGCGGATTCGTGAACGGACGCCGTTCGCTGCGCAGTGCGTGTCCGGCCGGACAGCGATACTCATTGCTTTGCTCGAGCCACTGAAAATCGCTGTTCTCGAAGGTCTCGTCGCTACGCTTTCCTTTCTCCCACACTGGAACATGCGGCTCAATCGCCTTCTCATTGATCATCCAGGCAAGCATCGACGCAGTGCCATATGCGGTGTCACCTACCAGACGTTGTGGCTTGAGGCGGAAGCGCTGCTCGACCCGATCGATCATGGTCCTTGTTGAGTCCACTTCCTGTGTGCGATATGCGGGGGTGGCCTCGACATCCACGATGATTCCCGCGTGCAGATCAATCAAGTAGTTGGTCGAGTAGGCATAGAACGCCGGGCCACCGGGTGCTGCTGTCCAACGTGCAGCAGGATCGGTTAGTGAAATGTTCTTCGGTTGTGTGACAGGTTCCGGCGAAGGTTCCATGTCTTGGGCGTCAGTGTTGTTCGCGTCGAGCGTCGCCAGATACTCACGTACCGCACGGCTGGGCCTTTCGCCATGCCCCCAGTCGATCGCTTGAGTCCCGGCGATGCCTCGAGTGCGATTGGCGTCGGCTTTGATGACGCTGGCGTCGATTGCGAACCCTTCACCACCTACGAGACCTACGCTCATGCAGCGACGTAAAACTGATTCGAATACATGACGCAGCATGTCGCTGTCGCGAAACCGGCCATGGCGATTCTTTGAAAAAGTTGAGTGATCGGGCACCGCATCTTCGAGGCCGAGGCGACAAAACCAGCGATACGCCAGATTCAGATGAACCTCTTCACACAGACGCCGTTCGGCAGCGGATGCCGAAGCAGTATCCGATGATCAGCATGCGAATGATCAACTCTGGATCGATCGAAGGGCGCCCCGTATGACTGTAAAACGACGCCATGTGCTGACGCAGATCTCTGGCATCGAAGAAATGATCTATGCCGCGTAACAGATGGTCTTTCGGAACATGATCATCAAGGTTGAACGCGTAAAACAGCTGCTCCTGATTGCCACTTCGCTGACCCATCAT
>NZ_JALQDA010000082.1:0-1337 GCF_023631485.1 Caballeronia sp. GAFFF2
CTGGATTTGCCCCCGTAGTTCCGGACACCATCTCACACCAAGGTTGATGAATCGGCTTTACGTCGGAACTCGCGCGGCGAGCGGTATTTCAGCGCGCTATGCGGGTGTTTGTCGTTGTAGTGTTCGAATGCGACGGCCAGATTGCGCACGGCGGTCGCCGCGTCCGGCTTCGGCATGAACGCAACGTAATCGCGCTTCATCGTCTTGACGAAGCTTTCTGCCATGCCATTGCTCTGCGGGCTGCATACGGGCGTGGTCAACGGCTTGAGACCAATATCTGAAGCGAACGCGCGGGTCTTTTCGGCAATGTAACCCGAACCGTTGTCGCTGAGCCATTCGATTTGCGCGGGCGTTTTGCGAACGTTCCCGAAACGATGTTCGACAGCCGCCAGCATGACATCGCGCACAACGTCGCCGCTATGACCGCCTGTCGTCGCTGCCCAGCTGATCGCTTCGCGGTCACAGCAATCGAGTGCGAACGTCACGCGCAGCGGCGCGCCGTTGTCGCAACGAAACTCGAAGCCGTCAGAGCACCATCGCTGATTGCTTCTGGGCACCGCCACCGTACCTTCATGCCGACGCTCGATGCTCGGCCTCGCAGGCCTCCTGTGAAGCAACAAATCGTGCTGGCGCATCACGCGATAAACACGTTTCGCATTCACTCGAACCTCACACCGCAATTCCCGCTCGCTTCGCAGCAGGCCCCAGACGCGTCGATAGCCGTAGCTGGGCAAGTCAGCAACGAGCAAACGAATTTCGTCGACAATGCCAGCATCATCCGTTTTGCGTGCGCGCCGGCCATCCTGCCAGTCAGCAGTCCGGGCGAGCTTTACCGACACATTTGAGCGCGCTACACCGAGAACGTCACAGACCTGCTTCACTGGCCGTCCCCCGGTAATGAGGGTGAGCGCGCAATCCATTTTCGCGACTTCATCACCTCCACGGCTTCCCGGAGAATCTCGTTCTCCATGGTCTTCTTGCCCAGCAGGCGCTGGAGCTCCTTTATCTGCTTCAGCGCGTCGCTCAACTCGGACGCCGGCACAACTTCTTCTCCAGCGCTCACTGCCGACAGGCTGCCGTCCTGATGCAGCTTGCGCCACTGAAACAGCTGATTCGGATTGATGCCGTGCAGCCGAGCCACCATCGAAACTGTCTTGCCGGGCTCGAACGTCTCCCGAACCATCGCCAGCTTCTCATCAGCCGACCAGCGCCGTCGGCGCTCAGGTCCCGTCAACACTTCCATTACTTCGTTCTTGTTGTTAGTCATATACACAGTCTTATGCCTACCCGCTATTGTAAGTGGGAGACTGTGTCCGGTCTTTCACGGGGCTGTTCCA
>NZ_JALQDA010000083.1:0-1298 GCF_023631485.1 Caballeronia sp. GAFFF2
GCAGCGAGCTTCGCTTGTTCTGTATATTTTCCCAAGACATTCCCCAAAGATAGGTGCAACCTTCGGGGGTCAGTTCATCGAAAACAGTGGACATAGCCTGCACGCTCAGATCAAAGAGTTCCAAACGTCCAATTCTGCGCGCTTACGGATGAGCGCGCTGACGTTGGTGCAGAGCTGGTGAAGGCTGCGCGCGATGCTCGCATGGGCTTCGGCGCACGCGCCGAGCCACAACTCGCGAACACCCTCAAAACTGTGACGGATACGGCAAAGAGTCTGGGCGTGCCAATTGGCACTTCGGCTACAGCCCTTCTCGATGCTCACGCTGTCTCATTCGGCGATGGCGTCATCTCGCTGCACAATGAGGCGGGCATCCCCTTGCGCAATCTTGGCACCGGCTCAAGCCTGCTTCTGATTGCAGGGCTTCATCGAGCGGCCTCAGCGTTAGCGAGCGTGGTGCTGGTTGATGAAATTGAATATGGCCTTTAACCTCACAGGCTAACGCGCTTTTTGAACTCACTCGGGTCCAAAGAGAAAGTCCCGCCACTGCAGGCGTTCATCACGACGCATTCTCCGGTGGCGCTTAGAGAGCTGTCGGAGTCAACTCTTCGTTCTTCGCAACGAGGGTGGTGTGCATCACGCGCGGCTGGTCGGCGTCGGCAATGACATTCAAGGTGCTATTCGGTCATATCCGGAGGCATTTCTTGCGCGCACTGTCATCGTGTGCGAAGGAGCTAGCGAGATAGGCCTGATTCGTGGACTGGATTACTTCTGGGTCAGCAATGGTAGCGGCTCGCTCCAATCAGCCAGCGTCGCTTACATCGACAGCCATGGTGGCGAACCGGATGAATGCTTCTGGCCCGCGAAGGCGTTCCAAGCGCTCGGATACCGAGTAGCGATTTTGCAAGACAGCGACAAGCCCGCTTCTGCAAACCTCGTCCAGGAATTCGGAGCCCTTGGTGGCTATTACGTCGCGTTGCGCAATGCGAAAGCGCTTGAGGACGAACTCTTCACGAGCCTGCCGGACGCGGCGGTGACAGCTCTTATCACGCGTGCGCTCGAACTTACGGAAGATGGGAAAGTAGATGCTCACATCAAGACGTTCGGAAGGCAAGTCGAATCTTGCGAACATTCAATTCGAGGGGATGATTGCGGGCTACACCGACGAGTCTCGCGTAATTCTGGGCGCGGCGTCCCGGATACGAAAGGCCGGGTGGTTCAAGTGTAAGCGCGCATTAGACGGCGTCCCTTGCGCATTGCCATGCGACATACGTCAGGCTATGGTTGGATTCAGTCGCCAG
>NZ_JALQDA010000084.1:0-1229 GCF_023631485.1 Caballeronia sp. GAFFF2
GCCGCCGCCTCCTCAACCAGAGCGGCGTTTTGCTGGGTGACCTGATCCATTTGCGCGATGGCCTGATTCACTTGTTCGATGCCGCGACTTTGTTCGCCTGACGCCGCAGCAATTTCCTGCATGATGTCAGTCACTTTGGTCACAGCAGCGGTCACGTCAGCCATCGTCCGCCCCGCATCGCTTGCAAGGAGCGCTCCGTCCTGAACTTTTTGGACCGAGTTCTCGATCAAGGTCTTGATGTCCTTGGCGGCGCTTGACGAGCGTTGAGCGAGTGTTCGAACCTCGCTGGCGACGACCGCAAAGCCGCGCCCTTGTTCGCCGGCACGCGCCGCTTCTACTGCCGCATTCAACGCCAGGATATTCGTCTGGAATGCGATGCCCTCAATGATTGCGGTGATGTTGGCGATCTCGGTCGAGCTGTCGCTGATGCCGTTCATCGTTTCAACCACGCGGCCAACCACTGCGTTTCCTCGTCGAGCGATGTCGAAAGCGTTGCCCGCGAGCGATGCCGCATGTGAGGCGCTTTCGGAGTTGCTTTTAACGGCCGAATTAAGTTGTTCCATGCTGGCAGCGGTTTGTTCCAGCGATGCAGCCTGCTCCTCGGTGCGTTGGCTGAGGTCAGTGTTGCCGGTGGCAATCTCCCTTGCAGCGCATTCGACAGCGGTGCTGCTTTCTCGTACTTGGCCGATTGTTGCGGTCAATCGATCATTCATCTGTTGGAGCGCCCGCAACAGCGACGCCGTCTCGTCGCGACCTGAAACATGCAAGGTCGTTCGTAAGTCGCCTTGCGCGACCGCGTTGGCCGTCTGAACCGCGCGCTTGAGAGGCTCGACAATCGAGCGGGTGATGGCCGCTGCTGCACCGATCGCCAGCAGAATGGCGGCTAGACAAACGCCGAGCTGGATATTGCGGGTCAGGACGTACTGCTGATCATAATCGGCTGCGATCTCAGCTTCTTTTTGTCGCGTGAGCGCCGCATACTCGTCTGTGGCATGGGTCAGCTTGGCAAGCAAGGGGCGGCACTCTGCGTTCATTTTCGCAATCGCCGCGTCCCGACGACCTGCATTCTCAAGCTCCAAGATCGCAGTAGCGACAGGGACATAAGCCTGCTCAATCTCATCAATACGGCCAACGAGTGCGCGGGCCTGCTCCGATGCATCGGGTCTCGCAACCAGCCGCTTGAGTTCCGTCAGATGTGCCTGAACGTCGGAATGGGCCGCGACGACATC
>NZ_JALQDA010000085.1:0-1214 GCF_023631485.1 Caballeronia sp. GAFFF2
GAACAAGTGAATCAGGCCATCGCGCAAATGGATCAGGTCACCCAGCAAAACGCCGCTCTGGTTGAGGAGGCGGCGGCGGCCGCTCAGGCGCTTCATGATCAAGGGATACAGCTTACCGGCGCGGTCGCTTTCTTTTCCATCGCCGAGGCCTAAACTGTTTTGGCGCGCCGATTTGCATCGTAGACCTCTTCGGTAGACTTCCGCCATTCGCTCAGTGTAGGAAGTCACCGTCGATCTTGGTGTCACCGCAATGCTCGACAAAACGCCTCTTTTGAGTTTTGAGTGGGTGGGTTGGCGGGTCAAGGACGGGCGTAAGCCCGGCGAAGCGAATCCTTGAGGCGCCCAGAATTGATAAGCTGAGCCATGACAAAGCAACCATGACGAATGAACTGTTCGAATCCGCTCTCGGTATAACCGCGCCCTGGTACGTTCAAGGCGTTGACTTCGATGCCGCTCAGCGTCAACTCACCATTGCCGTGGACTTCGTCGCGGGCACCCGGTTTTCCTATGCTGGAGTTGCCGGTGAGCATCCTGACCACGACACGCAAATCAAGCGTCTGCGTCACCTGAATTTCTTTCAACACGAATGTTTTCTGGAAGTGCGGGTGCCGCGTGTGCGGTTGGTCGAACCTGATTGGGTCGGTCAACTCAGCGGCTTTACGCTGCTGTTCGAGGCACTCGTACTGATGCTCGCCCAGCAGATGCCGTTTGCCGCTGTCGCGCGTGCGGTCAACCTGTCGTGGCATCGAGTACACGCCATCTGTTCGCGGTATGTGGAGCTGGCACTCGCGGGGGCTGACCTGTCTGAGGTGAAGGCAGTGGCGATTGACGAAACCTCGTATCGGCGCGGTCATGAGTATCTGACGCTGGTCGCCGATATGCGAGCGCGGCGGGTCGTGTTCGTCACGACCGGCAAGGATGCCAGCACGATTGAACGCTTTGCGGCCTACCTGGGCGAACACGGTGGCACGTCCGAGCAAATCAGCTCGGTCAGCATTGAAGCGCACCGACTTTGTCGGAGACCGCCGAGTTGGGCGCTACGCCGCGCGAGCGGATCGCACCAGATTCCGATTGTAGACTCCTCTGCTTGCGCAGGCGATACGTACCCGAGCGGGCCGAGCAGCCGATGGTGGTTACACCAGTGAACCCATTCGAGCGTGGCGAGCTCGACGTCTTGGAGTGTGCGCCATGAACGCCGATGTACAACTTCGGCC
>NZ_JALQDA010000086.1:0-1104 GCF_023631485.1 Caballeronia sp. GAFFF2
AAATTCCTGATGATCGGCTCATCTAATCGATTGTCACATTCTGTTGTCGTGCTTTCGGAACAACTGCGCGTGTCGTAGCCTGTTCGGCTCTTCAACCCTCATGGCGTAGGAGATCGTCAGGCGTTACGGCCAGTCATCGTCCTGCGTCGCACGGAAGACTTGAATGGAAGCACAAGCCAAGCCCACCAGCGCACTCGCGCGCTGGATCACCGGGCGTCAATCGTACTTTCTCAAAGTCGGCGGCGCGCCCGAGACGGATAACTTATCCATTTTCTCAGTCCATGCCGTCGAGCGGCTCGGCGAGCCCTACCGCATTACGCTCGAACTCACCGCCAAGACCGAACTCGCGCGCGCGGACTATCTCGGCAAGCGCGCCAAGTTCACGATCGAGCCGCCCGCCGATAGCGGCGAGCCGCGCATCTTCGACGGCTGCGTGACGCGCTTTACGCGGACCCGCAAGACTCGCGATTTCACTGCGTACCGCCTCATTGTCGAATCGACGCTGGCGCGTCTGAATCTCACTCAGGCGACGCGCATCTATCAGGACATGTCCGCGCCCGAGATCGTCATTGCAATACTCGAGCGTCACCAGTTTCTGCCGCACCAATACTCGCTCAAGCTGCGCAAGTCGTTCCCCAAGCTCGCGTTTCACATGCAGTATCAGATGTCCGACTGGGCATTTTTGCATCTGGTCATGCAGCAGGCCGGACTGTTTTGCTACACGCGCACCAGCAAGTTTGGCGAGGTGGTGCAGTTTGCCGATGACGTGGATGGCTACGTTTATCGCCCAGACGTCACTGTCCCTTACCGTGAGATCTCGGGGCTTCTGTCGGCTCAAGAGGCGATCTATCAGCTCGAGGCGCATAGCCAGCAGATACCGGCATCGGTACGGGTCGCGAATTACAACCCCGCGCTCGCGTGGGAACGGCTCGCCGCCGATATCAACCTCGCGCACGGCGATCAGACCACTTACGGCGAAACCTATACCTACGGCACTCACCACCTCGATGCGGCAAGCGCACAGTGGGAAGCGCGTTTGCGCCATGAGGCGGCGCTCTCGCAGCAAATCAGGTTCGACGGCAAAAGCACCAACCACGACCTGCA
>NZ_JALQDA010000087.1:0-1025 GCF_023631485.1 Caballeronia sp. GAFFF2
CCCGGAAATGTAGGAGACTTCGGATCTTGGCTGTAACGGGAGATTTGAAGCATGGAAAGCGAAGGCAAGACAAGGAAGCCCACCGGCACGCGATATTCGGATGAGGTGCGGGAGCGAGCGGTGCGAATGGTGTTTGAGCACCAACACGAGTACCAAACGCAGGGGGCGGCGATCCGCTCAATCGCCTCGAAGATGGGGATGTCGCGCGAGACGCTTCGCAACTGGATCATTCAGGCAGAGCGCGACCGTGGCCAACGAACGGGCGCGACAACTTCGGATTTGGCGCGTCTGAAGGAACTGGAGCGCGAGAACCGTGAGCTGCGCACGGCCAACGAGATCCTGCGCAAGGCCTCCGCATATTTCGCGCAGGCGGAGCTCGACCGCCGATCGAAGCCATGATCGCGTTCATCGACGAGCATCGCGACGTCTACGGTATCGAGCCGATCTGCCGCCTGCTGCCGATCGCGCCGTCGACGTATTACCGGCACGCCGGGCGGCGCAGCGATCCGGAGCAATGGCCAGCACGAGCGCGTCGCGATATTGAACTGAAGGCTCTCATCCGGGCGGTCTGGGAGGAGAACTTTGGCGTGTATGGTGTGCGCAAGGTCTGGCGCCAGTTATTGCGCGATGGCGTGAAGATCGCGCGCTGCACGGTTGCGCGCCTGATGAAGGTGATGGGCCTCGAAGGTGTACGGCGTGGGCGCCGGATCAAGACGACGCAGCGCGACGATGCGGTGCCGTGCCCGATGGACCGGGTCAAACGTCAGTTCCGTGCCGAGCGGCCGAACGCGCTGTGGGTCGCGGATTTTACCTATTGCTGGACATGGTCGGGCTTCGTCTATGTGGCCTTCGTGACCGATGTGTTTGCGCGCCGTATCGTCGGTTGGCGCGTGTCGGCATCGATGAGGACTGACTTCGTGCTGGATGCGCTGAACCAGGCGTTACACGATCGCCAGCCACCGCCCGGGCTCATTCATCACAGCGATCACGGGTCGCAAGGCGGATTCAACCGGTCGTCGCAACAC
>NZ_JALQDA010000088.1:0-976 GCF_023631485.1 Caballeronia sp. GAFFF2
TCGGTTCCTGCTTCCAAAGAAGACAGTTTCCCCACCGAGGCTGCCCGCATTTCGGCACTTCTGAGCATCATCGCGTTCAGGTCGATCTGCTTGAGTTCGCGTTGCTTGCGCGTGTTGTTGGCGCGCATCTTCGGGCGCACCTCTTCGCCCCGATTGGTGCGTGAGGGCGCTGACTTGATAGGGCGATTGTCGCGCTCCATCTGCACCTGCCTCGACAGCGCAAGGACGTGTCCAAGACGCTTGTTGTCGACCTCAGCGCCCTGGTCGACATGGGACAGGCGATCATAACGTCGACAGGGCAACGCCGCGCCATTCGCCCAAATCTCGATGCGCCCGTCCGGGTACTCGTACACATCGAGATAGCGATGGATCAAGGCGCGCGTCGCCGGCGAATCTTCAAGCAGGTACATCACGCGATCGTATTGCACCGTCAGCGAGGCCGAGACGCAACGAGATTCGCGTGCCGTCAGAATCGAATCGAGATCCTCGTCGGCACGCACCGGACGATGCGCGTCAAAGTCGCTCTTCGCGCGCTTGCCGAAACGGTCGTTGAAGTCGGCGATGAAGTGGGGCGCATAAGCATTCGCGGCCTCCCACGCGTCGATCTCGCGCAGCCGCAATTCCTTGACGAGCCGATCCTGCAAGGTCAAGTTGGCACGCTCCACGCGCCCCTTCGCCTGACTGCTGTTGGCGCACAGGGTCTCGACGTTGAGCTCGTACAAGGCCCGGCCAAACTGCGTGACCCCCTTGTCAGCCTTGCGCAAGCCCCGGTTGAGCGAGAACACACTGGCTTTATCGCTATACAGCGCCCAGGGCTTGCCGTGCTGCTCGATGTAGCGGCGCGTTGCCTCGAAATAACTGAAGGTCGATTCGGTGGCCGTGAAGTGCAGGGTCATCAGACGGCTGGTGGCATCGTCGATGAACACCAGCAGCGTGCACGCCGGCGCGCGAGCTTCGAACCAGCGATGATCGCTGC
>NZ_JALQDA010000089.1:0-968 GCF_023631485.1 Caballeronia sp. GAFFF2
GCAGGCTCGCTACCGCGAGGCGCTGTTCAACTCATGGGATAAGAACGATCCGAAGGACGCGCAGGTGATCCTGGAGATGCTTAGGCGTGGGCTGTACCAGCGGTACGTCGATCCGCAGCTCGCCGGTCATCACGATCTCCAAGAGCTGGCGAAGACCTACTACCAAGTGTCTCGCGCCAGGACCAAGGTGCAGCATTCGCTGATAAACCACTGCCTTCCGCTCTACTATCCCGAGATGCACCGCTACTGGTGCACGACGCGCAACGAGTGGTTCGTGCGTTTCATGCTTGAATTCCCGACGCCCACCCATGTGCGCTCATTGGACCGCGAAGCCTTCACGACCGCAGCGTGGGATCTAGTCGGCCGTAAGGTTGACAAGCGCGCCAAACTCCAGGGGATCTGGGAGTCTGCCGCACATACTGCTGCCTTGCCCCACGCTGCCGATTCGCTGGCCGTGGAGACATTCCGAATCACGCTGCAGCGATATCAGGATTTGAACGTTCTTCGTGCTGAAATCGAGGCGCGTGCCGAGTTAGCACTGCGTGATAACGCAGATTTTGCACATCTGAAGACACTTCCCGGAATTGGTTCGGTGATCGCCATGACCATACTCGCCGAGGCTGGCGATATGCGTCCCTTTGGCCACCACCGGCAATTCCTGAAGTACTGCGGATTTGACCTTGCAAAAACGCAGTCGGGCGTGCAACGCGGGCGCGAGCAGCTTTCAAAACGAGGAAATGCGCGCTTGCGCCTGGCATTCTGGCTTGCTGATGTAGCTGCCGTTCGCATGAAGAGAACTCGTTTCGCTCGAAATACGAACGCTATATCCGCGCTGATCCGGGGGAACGCTGACCTGAGGCGCAAAGCGCTGACGGCCGTCGCCGCCAAGATGGCGCGGGTGGCCTACAGTATGATCAAGAGGAACCAGCCGTATCGGCAATTCTTCGAATTCGGTTTACCCAGTGGAT
>NZ_JALQDA010000090.1:0-901 GCF_023631485.1 Caballeronia sp. GAFFF2
GGGGGTGCGGACAAAATCTTGGACTACCTGGAGGTAGTCTGTGTACTCGTACGAAGACCGCATTCGAGCAGTTCAGCTTTATCTGAAGTTGGGCAAGCGTATCAAGGCGACAATCCGACGGCTGGGCTACCCGACAAAGAATTCTCTGAAGGCGTGGCATCGCGAATACGAACAGTGCCATGATTTGAGAACCGGCTATGTTCGTGCCGCGCCGAGGTATTCGGCCGAAGAGAAACAGGCTGCCGTCGATTACTATCTGAGCCATGACCGATGTGCTGCTGCTACCTTGAAGGTTTTGGGCTACCCGAGTCGTGGGACATTTGCCAAATGGATCGAAGAACTGTGCCCGGAGATCGGAAAGCGTATTTTCGGCAGAGGGGCTGGCAGCGTACCGAAATCGTGCGAGGCCAGGCAGGCGGCGGTCATTGAACTGTGCACCAGAGATGAAAGCGCAAGTATGATTGCTCAGAGAGCGGGCGTGAGCAGGCCTCTGCTATACAACTGGAAGAACCAGCTACTTGGTCGGGAGGTTCCAGCATCCATGAAGCGTCCGAAGAAGCCAGCACCGAACCTTGAGCGTGCGGAGCTGGAGCAGCAGGTCGAATCGCTTCGACGTGACATCTGCAAGCTGGAGCTCGAGCGCGATATCCTCAAGAAGGCGAACGAACTGGTAAAAAAAGGGATGGGCATCGACCCGCATCTCCTGAGCAACCGGGAAAAAACGATGCTGGTTGATGCCCTGAAACAGACCTATCCGTTGCCGGAGCTGTTATCCGCCCTGATGCTTGCCCGCAGCTCCTACTTCTACCACCGTGCACGTCTGCTTGTCGCTGACAGGCATGCTGACGCGCGTCGCGTGATTGCAGACATCTTCGAATGTAATTACCGTTGTTATGGCTAT
>NZ_JALQDA010000091.1:0-887 GCF_023631485.1 Caballeronia sp. GAFFF2
TGAGCGCCGCCCGATTTCGTGATCAGATTGCCGCGCTCGTCGTAGTCGTAGCTCGTCGAGTCCAATTCCCTCAGTACGTTGCCGATGCACTTGGGCAGCGACCTCCACCACGCCCCGAAGTTGCTCGTGTCCTCCGAGCCGCGCCAGCGCATTGGCGCGCTTCGGCCGGCGCGCTTCAATGCCGCGTCTTCTTCATCCTCCCGGGCATGGCGCGCGGCACGCGCCTCGGCCGTCTCGATCGCCGGGCGCGGTGGAACCATGTCGGCATCGACCGGATTGCCCGCCGGATCGAACGCAAAGATTTCGGTCAGGTCGGGCGTCGCCGACTTGAGCAGCCGGCCTACCGGATCGTAGGTGTAATCGGTCACCCCGCGCACACGGTCCTCGATGCGCGTCAGGTTGCCCGCCGTGCTGTACCCATAGGTGCGCTCGGCCAGCACATCGAGCAAATTCACCGAACTCGCATGACGCACCGACATCTGTGCGAGCCGTCCGACCGGATCGTACTGGCGCGCCTGCGTGAAGCTGCGGTGCGTGCGCTTGATTTCCCGATGCAGCTTGTCGCGCTCGAAATCCATCAGCGGCTTGCCGTCGAGCATGACGCCGTGGACGTGGCCCGAGCCATAACGCAGCCAGTCGATGGAGCGTGTATTCGGCAGGATGGTCTTCGTGCGATTGCCGAGCACGTCGTATTGGTGGCGCGTGACGGTCGAATACTGGCCCCGGTAATACGGGCGAACGTGCTGCTCTTCGGCGATCAGGTTGTCCGCATCGTCGTAGTGCAGGCGGGTCGTGCTGCCAGCGGCCGTGGCGGTCGCGAGCCGCCCGCGCGCGTCGTAATAAAAACTCTCGGTCGCTTGCTTGCCGATCGTGCGCGCGGTGAGCCG
>NZ_JALQDA010000092.1:0-757 GCF_023631485.1 Caballeronia sp. GAFFF2
GCGACGCAATGGGAAGCAATCCAGTCGATTGCCGCCAAGATGGGTTGCTCACGCGAAACGTTAAGAAACTGGGTTCGTCAGGCTGAGAGCGATCGTGGTCTGCGCGCGGGCCCCAAGACGCAGGAGCAGGACCGCATCCGCGAGCTTGAACGCGAAGTCCGGGAACTGCGTCAGGCCAATGAAATCCTGCGCAAGGCCTCGGCATATTTCGCACAGGCGGAGCTCGACCGCCGACCGAAGTGATGATTGCCTTCATTGACGATCACCGGTCGGCGTATGGGGTCGAGCCGATCTGCAGGGTGCTGCCGATCGCCCCGTCGACATATTACCCTCATTCGTCTCGACGCGCTGATCCGCGTCGGCTGCCGCCGCGCGCGCAGCGCGATGCACTGCTGTGTCAGCACATCCGGCGTGTATGGGAGGAGAACTTTCGGGTGTATGGTGCGCGCAAGGTTTGGCGGCAGCTATCGCGCGAGGGATTCAAGCTCGCACGGTGTACTGTCGAGCGACTGATGAAGCGGCTCGGGCTGCAAGGTGTGCGGCGCGGCAGATCGATTCGAACCACCGTCAGCGAGCGAAACACACCGTGCCCGCTTGATCACGTCCAGCGGCAGTTCAAAGCGTCACGGCCGAACGCGCTGTGGGTGTCAGATTTCACCTTCGTGGCTACCTGGCAAGGCTTCGCTTATGTTGCCTTTATCGTTGATGTGTTCGCGCGACGCATCGTAGGCTGGAGAGTGTCAAGCTCAGCGCGTAC
>NZ_JALQDA010000093.1:0-738 GCF_023631485.1 Caballeronia sp. GAFFF2
TGGCAACTGGGAACACGCATACGACGAAGGCGGCAACCGGCTTGTCGCCGTACGCCTCCGTGCGCCGCCCAAGAATGAAAAAGCCGTCAACTAAAAAGCCTCAGCCGAAGTCATATGATGGCAGCTCCCCTAGCCGCAAAGAGTTGCTGGCAGAACTGGATCATCTTCGAATGGAGAACGCATACCTAAAAAAACTCGACGCCTTAGTTCAAGCGAAGAAGCAAGAAGCGCAGCAGTAAAAGCGCGAATCGTGCTTGAACTAAGGCAACAATATCCACTCGCTGGCTTGCTCAAGGTGGCGGGCCTGGCACGGAGTACCTTCTATTATCAGAAGAAGGCGCTCGGGATTGCCGACAAGTATGCAAGCCTGAAGGTCCGGATTCGCTCGATCTTTGACGAGCATAAGGGGCGGTATCACTATCGCCGCATCACTGCCGTGATACGGCAAGAAGGCACCAAGATCAACCACAAGACAATTCAGCGCCTGATGGGTGAACTTCGGCTGAAGTCGTACGTCCGGTTGAAAAAGTACCGTGCATTCAGAGGCGAGGTGGGCCTTGCGGCACCGAACATTCTTGAACGGCGATTCGATGCGAAGCGTCCGAACGACAAATGGGTAACTGACGTCACCGAGTTCAATTTCGGTGGCGAGAAGCTGTATCTCTCGCCCGTTCCCGACCTGTACAACGCCGAGGTTATCGCTTTCGAGATAGCCCGACGACCTCTGTTCGACATGGT
>NZ_JALQDA010000094.1:0-702 GCF_023631485.1 Caballeronia sp. GAFFF2
TCTTGAGCAGCGCTTCAGCAATCGGCGAGATACCGTCGAGACCTTGCAGACTTGTTGCCGACGCTGGTGGAGACTCAGCACCTGCGAGTGCAGGTGTCGGCACGCGCTGACCGTTCTCTTCGACCGTATGCACATTGATTGCGACAGGCTGTTCGGTCGCGTTTATTGGAGCATCCGCCGCCATGACACTATTGAGCTGAGGTTCGGGTACAACAGGGGCCTTTGCGCGCTCCGAAGTAGCGGACGATGTCTCGCTTGCCCACACAGCTGGAGCCGTTCCATCCGGTGCGTCGACGTTAAGCGTGGCAACGGGAGACGCTTGTCCTTCAGCGTTTGCGCGAGCGCGTGATGCGGGCGTGAGTAAGGCCGAGACGGACTTGGGTATCTCCGTTTCAGAGCGCGGCTGGTCCAGCCAACCAGCTGGCAAGCCAAGCTGCTTGGTGAAGCGATTCGCTTCTGCCTCGTCCAAGCGCTTTTTGCCGTACAGTCGATGCGCCTTGTTCGACCCGCTCATCCCAATTACAACACCGAGTTTGGCTTTCGATCCGTTGCGTTTAGTGAGCACATGAAGGTTAGCGCGTCGGATGTTCTCGACCGTGGCGCCTTCGGGCAGGCTCAGTTGTTGGGGCGCCGTCGCTTCGATTGCTACGCGTCGACCGGAAGCGACTTTTGCAGCAGTTTTATCGGCTGGCTGCTTGGCGA
>NZ_JALQDA010000095.1:0-682 GCF_023631485.1 Caballeronia sp. GAFFF2
AACGCGATGATGCTCAGAAGTGCCGAAATGCGGGCAGCCTCGGTGGGGAAACTGTCTTCTTTGGAAGCAGGAACCGACCCCAAACCGGACATTTCAATTTAGCCGGATATCGGACATTTCAAATTGGCCTCGACACGTTTGTTGCTGCTAAGTTCAAACGTCGGGGTTGCCGCTAAGTAGAGATGTCGGGTTTTGAACGGATGTTTCTGTTCAGGTTGTGGGGTTGGGGCGGCGCAGCCGCCCCCCGTTCCCTCATCGTTTTTGCACTGACCTCGAGAATCGCTTCGTTCATATCAGCGATGCTCAGTGCGCGTTGCTTCTTCAGTCCTTCAAGCGCCTTCTTGGCCCGAACCTGTTCACCGCGATGCGTGCGTGACGGCGCATCACACGCACGACGATCGTCTCGTTTGGCTTGCAACAAGCGTGCGGCTTCGAGTGCATGCGCCAGCCGCTTGTTCTCAACTTCAGCGCCCTGATCAATCCGCGCAATACGGTCGTACTTGCCGCAGCAAAGCACCTCGCCGCCCGCCTGCACCTCGACGCAGCCATTCGGGTATTCGACCACCTCGACTTGCTGGTGAATCAAGAGGCGATTGGCGGGCGTGTTGAACCGCCCCGACTTTGTCGGAGACCGCCGAGTTGGGCGCTACGCCGCGCGAGCGGATCGCACCAGATTCCGATT
>NZ_JALQDA010000096.1:0-656 GCF_023631485.1 Caballeronia sp. GAFFF2
CAGCCAGTCCCTTCAGGCCGTCGACCACCGCGATCAGGATGTCCTGGCAGCCCCGGGTCTTCAGTTCGTTGAACACTTTCAGCCAGAACTTCGCACCTTCGGTCTGTTCGATCCACAGGCCGAGCACATCGCGCTGGCCGTCGGCCTGAATGCCCAGCGCCAGATACACCGCCTTGTTGCTCACCACGCCGTCGCCACGGATCTTCACACGCAGCGCGTCGAAGAACACCACCGGGTACATCGGCTCAAGCGGACGGCTTTGCCAGGCGAGCGCTTCAGCCATCACTTCGTCGGTGACCGAGCTGATGAAATCGGGCGAAACCTCGGTGCCATAGGCTTCGGCCAGAAACGCCTGGATCTCGCGCACACTCATGCCGCGCGCGTACATGGCGATGATGCGCTCGTCGAAACCGGTAAAACGGCGCTCGTGTTTCGGAATCAGGATGGGTTCAAAACTGCCGTCACGATCACGCGGCAGATCGACCCTGAGCGGGCCATAATCGGTGATGAGCGTCTTGCCGCTGGCGCCGTTACGTTCGTTGTCCTGGCCGTCGGGTTTCGGCTGCCCCGCCAGGTAGCCCAGATGCATCTTCATCTCGGCGCCCATCGCGCGCTCGATGAGTGCCTTGTTGAACGCCAGCATCAGGTCCTGGACC
>NZ_JALQDA010000097.1:0-572 GCF_023631485.1 Caballeronia sp. GAFFF2
GAAGAGCACCGGCCGGTGCCGATCGGCGCGCCGATTGCAGCGACACAGACGTGGGTACTCGATGAGCGTATGCAACCAGTGCCGCGTGGCGTAGCGGGTGAGTTGTATCTGGGCGGAGTCAATCTGGCACGCGGATATCTCAACCGTCCGGGATTAACCGCAGAGCGCTTCGTGGCAGACCCGTTTGCACGACACACAGGCGCACGCCTCTACCGCACGGGCGATCTGGTGCGGTGGCGCAGCGACGGTGTGCTCGACTATCTGGGACGTCTCGATCATCAGGTCAAGATTCGCGGCTTCCGGATCGAGTTGGGCGAGATCGAATCGAGGCTGGCGCAGATGGAAGGTGTGCGTGAATCAACCGTGATCGCCCGCGACGCAAGGCTGATCGCCTACGTGACAGGCGAGCCATCGCTGGACGCGCAGCAGTTGAAGACGAGCCTTGCGCAGGGCGTACCGGATTACATGGTGCCGTGGCGCATCGTGGTGCTGGATGTGATGCCGCTGAACGCGAACGGCAAGGTGGACCGCAAGGCGCTGCCGGTGCCGTCGGTGCAGGACGAAGACCACGA
>NZ_JALQDA010000098.1:0-558 GCF_023631485.1 Caballeronia sp. GAFFF2
AAACGCTCTCCAAACAGGATGGCAAACTGGTTCATCGCGGACGACCAGTCGAACGCCGCGCGTACTGACTTTGCCAGCACGTTGCGCAATGCCAGCCACAGCAGCTTGATGGCGGCCTCGTCATTGGGGAAGTGGCCGCGTGTCTTGATGATCTTGCGTAGTTGCATGTTCAGACTCTCAATGGCGTTTGTGGTGTAGACAACACGGCGTATGTCCGGCGGAAACACGAAGAACGGTGTGACGTTCTCCCACGCCCGTCGCCACGACTGCACGATAGTCGGATACTTCGCACCCCACGGGCCTTCGGCAAAGGCCTCCAGGGCCTGCTGAGCGGCCTGTTCACTCGCGGCGGCATAGACCGGCCGCAGCGCTGCGGCCACGCTCTTGCGGTCCTTGTAGCTGGCGTACTCCAGACTGTTGCGGATCAGATGCACGATGCAGGTCTGCACGGCCGTACGCGGGTACGCCGTGCCAATCGCCTCAGCCAGTCCCTTCAGGCCGTCGACCACCGCGATCAGGATGTCCTGGCAGCCCCGGGTCTTCAGTTCGTTGAACACT
>NZ_JALQDA010000099.1:0-509 GCF_023631485.1 Caballeronia sp. GAFFF2
CGATGCACTGCCGCCTTCTGCCGCCACCGGATCGAAGCCCGTTGCACGCACCGTGATGACCTTGATCGGATCGCTCGATTGCACCGTCGCGATGGCGTTGCCCGCGTAGATCGGACGCTCGAAGGTATCGGCGCTGTCGACGGCGGTAATGTCGCTGATCTGCGCGACGTCCAGATGCGCTGCGATACGCGGCGCGATGTTCTTGCCATAGGCCGTCGCGGGCGCGAGGATGTGCGAATAGTCCTTCGCGATATTCAGCACCGTGCCCTCGACATTCTCGGCCAGACCTTCGGCGAGTTGAGGCGCATCCGCAAGCAGCACTTTCGAAACGCCTGCGATCTTGGCTGCCGCATCGGCCGCGCCCTGCGCGTTCGCACCTGCGACCAGCACATGGATATCGCCGCCGATTTTTGCCGCCGCCGCTACCGTGTTCAACGTCGCGGCCTTGATGGACGCGTTGTCGTGTTCCGCAATTACCAGAATCGTCATCAGATCACCTTCGCTTCGTT
>NZ_JALQDA010000100.1:0-506 GCF_023631485.1 Caballeronia sp. GAFFF2
ACGGCCGAGTTGGGTGAAGACTCGGTCCCAACTGCAAAAATCCGACTGTCAAACGACGGCGTGCCAACGCCCGTTGGAGCGAGGTTCGTCAAGCTTTCGCATGGGGCAGCCGACGTTCCCTCGTCTATAATCCGGCATGATGGTCAATCCGCATCACTGGAGCCTAAGCTATGAGCCAAACCCGCGGGCGCAATGCGGGGTACCGAGACAAGGCAAATGGGCGGCAGCCTCACCACCTGTCTAAATCCACTTCTTCGCCCCGCAGCCGTACCCCTCTCAGTTGCCTTCGAAAGAGCCGACTTCAACGGCGTCAATTATTAAGACGCGATCGTTTCAGTTTCTAGTGAATGCGGTCGGCGCAGAGAATATTGCGTTGGCGCTGGACTCCACGCTGCCACGGGTTGCGGAACTGATGAAGGGCGAAAGATTCACGCCCGAGACTGCTTTCCACATGGAGACCACACTTGGTCTGCCTCATGGGTATTTCGATCAGCCTTACCCCGCTC
>NZ_JALQDA010000101.1:0-493 GCF_023631485.1 Caballeronia sp. GAFFF2
TCGACCGGACTAAGAGAGCCGAGCGAGACCTTGATCCGTGTTGCGTTGTACCACCGGATATAGGAGTCGAGGACTTCGATAAACTGATCAACGGTCGTAGCTCGCCAATCACGAAGATAGAACATTTCCGTCTTGAGTCGCCCGAAGAAGCCCTCACACGCTGCGTTGTCCGGCGAACATCCTTTGCGTGACATCGAGCGAACAAGTCTTGCATCGCGCATTCGGGATAGCCATCCCGGCCATCGATAGTGAGCACCGCGATCAGAGTGGACCACTGGCCGATCATCGCTGTCGGCTACCGACTCGATGGCAGAGTCCAGCATGGCATTGACAAGTTCAGCATCGGGCCGCGTGCCGATCGACCAGCTCACAACGAGTCCGTCGAAGCAGTCTATTACCGGCGACAGATACACCTTGCCGGCAGGGATTTGAAATTCGGTGATGTCCGTGAGCCATTTCTGATTCGGGGCGGCTGCACGGAAATCACGATTGA
>NZ_JALQDA010000102.1:0-458 GCF_023631485.1 Caballeronia sp. GAFFF2
TCGATGGCGGCCTGCGGATACTTCAGGCGCGCTTGCTTGAGCAGTCGAGTGCGGCGACGATCATCGCGCCAACTTGCTTCCCGGTCGACCAGCAACGACAGGCGTTCCTCGAAGCTCAGAGCCGCAGTACCGGGCTGCGTCAGTTGCTCTTCCAATCCGTCAGCGAACCCATCCAACTTCAGGGTGCGTAGTTGCGTCAAGGTTTGATGCATCATCATGGCGGGTTCTCTTTATTGATAGTAGCTGGGGCCACGGACATGCGCGTGACTCGGACTGACCCACTCGACGGGCGTGGTCGCTGCCGCGCGGTCGCGGTTGTTGATGAGGATGTCGCACACGTGGCGGTAACGATGTACACCCAATTCAAGCGCCAACGCGCACGCCGCTTCGAGACGGTCGCGACCATAGCGACGTGAGAGCGAGAGCAAGCCAAGGCACGCCCGATAGCCGTGCTCGGG
>NZ_JALQDA010000103.1:0-458 GCF_023631485.1 Caballeronia sp. GAFFF2
TCGATGGCGGCCTGCGGATACTTCAGGCGCGCTTGCTTGAGCAGTCGAGTGCGGCGACGATCATCGCGCCAACTTGCCTCCCGGTCGACCAGCAACGACAGGCGTTCCTCGAAGCTCAGAGCCGCAGTACCGGGCTGCGTCAGCTGCTCTTCCAATCCGTCAGCGAACCCATCCAACTTCAGGGTGCGTAGTTGCGTCAAGGTTTGGTGCATCATCATGGCGGGTTCTCTTTATTGATAGTAGCTGGGGCCACGGACATGCGCGTGACTCGGACTGACCCATTCGACGGGCGTGGTCGCTGCCGCGCGGTCGCGGTTGTTGATGAGGATGTCGCGCACGTGGCGGTAACGATGTACACCCAATTCAAGCGCCAACGCGCAAGCCGCTTCGAGACGGTCGCGACCATAGCGACGTGAGAGCGAGAGCAAGCCAAGGCACGCCCGATAGCCGTGCTCGGG
>NZ_JALQDA010000104.1:0-426 GCF_023631485.1 Caballeronia sp. GAFFF2
TGGTCTTTCGGAACATGATCATCAAGGTTGAACGCGTAAAACAGCTGCTCCTGATTGCCACTTCGCTGACCCATCATAACGATGCACTCCGTCGATTGATGCATCCAGGATAACGAACAATCCGACCTTCAGGCGAGTTTTTCAACGAAATAGGTCGCGAGTTTGCATTGAGCAGACGGCGTGACGGTCATTCGAGAAAGGCTGATGTGCGAACGGCCGGAAAGCGGTGGTCAGCTGCCAGACGACAGCCGGTGCTCGAATGACGGCAAAGGCCGATGATCCGACGTCGGCGGCGGCGAGCGAATGACCGTTGCACTCAATAAAAAACACTTACCGCAGCGGCTTTCTTACGGCCGAGTTGGGTGAAGACTCGGTCCCAACTGCAAAAATCCGACTGTCAAACGACGGCGTGCCAACGCCCGTTGG
>NZ_JALQDA010000105.1:0-372 GCF_023631485.1 Caballeronia sp. GAFFF2
CACGCCCGAGACTGCTTTCCACATGGAGACCACACTTGGTCTGCCTCATGGGTATTTCGATCAGCCTTACCCCGCTCTTTCGCCCGAACTCCTTCTTCGCTTGAAATCGCCTCTTGCGTTTGCCCGAGCGGACGACGACGCGGACAACGACGTCAAGACGCAGACGCCACCGCGGCGGCCGTCCCAGTCATACAAGACCAGCTGTTTGTTGCGGACGGTTCGTCCAAGGATGCAAAAATGCCATTGCAGAAAACGAAGAGCTCGCTCAGCAATGCGAAAGCCGGTCGAACTCAAGTCGCCAAGCAGCCAGCCGATAAAACTGCTGCAAAAGTCGCTTCCGGTCGACGCGTAGCAATCGAAGCGACGGCGCCC
>NZ_JALQDA010000106.1:0-311 GCF_023631485.1 Caballeronia sp. GAFFF2
GCCGGCAGGGATTTGAAATTCGGTGATGTCCGTGAGCCATTTCTGATTCGGGGCGGCTGCACGGAAATCACGATTGATGAGATTCTCCGGAGCGGGAGAGATTTCTCCACGATAGGAGCCATAGCGACGTCGTCTGGTTGTGTCAGCGGCCAAGCCTTCCTGTCGCATCAAACGTCGCACGACTTTTTCTGAGATAAATACTTGCTGCCTGCTCAACGCCGCCCGAACTCGACGATAGCCATAACAACGGTAATTACATTCGAAGATGTCTGCAATCACGCGACGCGCGTCAGCATGCCTGTCAGCGACAA
>NZ_JALQDA010000107.1:0-311 GCF_023631485.1 Caballeronia sp. GAFFF2
GCCGGCAGGGATTTGAAATTCGGTGATGTCCGTGAGCCATTTCTGATTCGGGGCGGCTGCACGGAAATCACGATTGACGAGATTCGCCGGAGCGGGAGTGATTTCTCCACGATAGGAGCCATAGCGACGTCGTCTGGTTGTGGCAGCGGCCAAGCCTTCCTGTCGCATCAAACGTCGCACGACTTTTTCTGAGATAAATACCTGCTGCCTGCTCAACGCCGCCCGAATTCGACAATAGCCATAACAACGGTAATTACATTCGAAGATGTCTGCAATCACGCGACGCGCGTCAGCATGCCTGTCAGCGACAA
>NZ_JALQDA010000108.1:0-289 GCF_023631485.1 Caballeronia sp. GAFFF2
CACGCCCGAGACTGCTTTCCACATGGAGACCACACTTGGTCTGCCTCATGGGTATTTCGATCAGCCTTACCCCGCTCCTTCGCCCGAACTCCTTCGTCGCTTGAAATCGCCTCTTGAGTTTGCCCGAGTGGACGACGACACGGACGACGACGTCAAGACGCAGACGCCACCAGCGGCGGCCGTCCCAGTCATACAAGACCAGCTGTTTGTTGGTAAGCGCGCATTAGACGGCGTCCCTTGCGCATTGCCATGCGACATACGTCAGGCTATGGTTGGATTCAGTCGCCAG
>NZ_JALQDA010000109.1:0-279 GCF_023631485.1 Caballeronia sp. GAFFF2
TACGACACGCGCAGTTGTTCCGAAAGCACGACAACAGAATGTGACAATCGATTAGATGAGCCGATCATCAGGAATTTGGAAGCGTCGATTGCTCACACACAATTGGTGCGAGTACGCATCTTCTTGGGGCTTCGTGAATGCCTGAACCTGTCCGCATTTTTGTGTGCGAGGCGGTTAGCGGAGTCACCCGCGTGCGTTGGTAAAACGCTCTCCAAACAGGATGGCAAACTGGTTCATCGCGGACGACCAGTCGAACGCCGCGCGTACTGACTTTGCCAG
>NZ_JALQDA010000110.1:0-279 GCF_023631485.1 Caballeronia sp. GAFFF2
GCGCCGTGGCAGCAGGCCACCAAGGCCGCGCGCGACGAACTGGTCGCGAAGATTCCCGACGGTCCCGCGCTCTATCAGTAAATCAACGCGGCCAAGCAGGCTTCGGCGGTTGCATCGAAATGACGGATGCGAACGGCGGCAGTGACTCCAACCCGGCATCGGAGGCGACACCCATGGAGAAGCTCGCGCGCGGCCTGATGTGGATCGACGACATCGTGCTGAAGATCAATCTGTTCGTCTGTAGCTGTCTGCTGCTCGGGGCGGTGATCGTAGCCGGTC
>NZ_JALQDA010000111.1:0-274 GCF_023631485.1 Caballeronia sp. GAFFF2
GGTTCTCCGTGCGTGCCGCGAATTTACAAGTCCACGGCGTAAGAGTTACCCGACAGCTGCGCGTCTATAACGACTTTTGCGCAGACGCCCACGCGCGCGCCGCCCCGCGCGAGTGGCACGGAAGATGCTTAAACGTACTCATCCTTATTCGAATGCCCGAGACGGGAAGCTGAAGAAACGGGCAACGGGAGAGGTCGAGCACATCATGGAAGACATTTTCGATTTCAATGTTGCCGCCGACGAGCGCCGCCCTCCGGCGGCACAAGCGCGGCAG
>NZ_JALQDA010000112.1:0-268 GCF_023631485.1 Caballeronia sp. GAFFF2
GGGCCGCGACACGCCCGAACAGATCGGCGAAAAGCTCGCCGCCATGGCGATGGCGATGGTTCATGCGCGCAGCGTCGAACCCGCCGCACGCTGATCACAAACACCCGAACACCCGAACGAGGAGCACCACCCGACACCACCACCGCTGTGCAAGGAAACCGCAGTCGATCACGACCTTCAACCCATATCGAAGGACTGAAGAATGAGGAGCAGGAGACACTTCCTGGCCGTGGTGCTCGCCACGGCCCTGTACAGCGCTGCGCCCGCG
>NZ_JALQDA010000113.1:0-263 GCF_023631485.1 Caballeronia sp. GAFFF2
CGTAGTCGCGGACGGCGCGGGTGGTGTCTTTTGGGTCAGCATCATCTTTCCCGTAAACGTTCAGCGCGGTGCGCGCGGCGCTGGCGCTGGCCAGGTCGGTCAGGTTGCTCGCGGCCAGCAAACCGCCGGCGCTGGGCGTAACGGTGGGCGGTGTGGTTAGCATGGTATTGGTTTCCGGTTAGCCAACATATTGCGCGACTTGCAGCGCGGCATCGGTGCCGGTGGCACGGATGATTTTGCATTTTTCCGCCTCGGCCTTGCTC
>NZ_JALQDA010000114.1:0-260 GCF_023631485.1 Caballeronia sp. GAFFF2
AAACATCTTTAGTGCTGGACTTCTCAGAACCTGGAATGTGGCTATATGACTCATAAAACAGCAAGGTTAAGACAGACCATGTCATTTTTTTCCCCAGAAATGTTGAAACACTTTCCTTCCCTTGGCTTCAGTGTCACCTTCTTTCTCCTGGTTCTCCGTCAACCTCTTAGGCTGCTCCTTCTTGATGTTCTTCTTGACAATCTGCTGCTGCTCAGCCATTCTCTTTTCATTCCCTATGGATTTCTCAAGTGTGTTTCTAT
>NZ_JALQDA010000115.1:0-260 GCF_023631485.1 Caballeronia sp. GAFFF2
GGCCTTAGACACATGTTGCTGGCTAAAAACGGAGATTTCTTGTCGGTCCGGTTGGTGCGTCTTCTGCGGATAACCGGACTCGAAAACATATGAATGATGGGGTAAGACATTGCCAGCTTGGTTCTTGATCTTATGCTTGTTTTGGTGCATGAAGCCTTCGATGCGGACGATAGATTGGCCGACCGGGATCATGCAGTAGTGGTCGAGCAGGTGCTGGGCGACTTGCTCGCTTTGGAAGAGGATGTGTGCCGTGTTGGACT
>NZ_JALQDA010000116.1:0-248 GCF_023631485.1 Caballeronia sp. GAFFF2
CGATATACCTGCTTTGCACTTCGCACCATGCAACACTTCCTCGATTGAAGGTGTTGCGACGACCGGTTGAATCCGCCTTGCGACCCGCGGTCCGAATGAAGTACCAAACGGCTACTTTCGGCTGGTCAGCGCTCGTGTACCGCCTGCTCCAGCGCGTCCAACACGAAGTCAGTACGCGCTGAGCTTGACACTCTCTAGCCTACGATGCGTCGCGCGAACACATCAACGATAAAGGCAACATAAGCGAA
>NZ_JALQDA010000117.1:0-245 GCF_023631485.1 Caballeronia sp. GAFFF2
CCACTGATTCGAAACAGTGGACATAGCCTGCACGCTCAGATCAAAGAGTTCCAGACGTCCATTTCTGCGCGCTTACGTTTGTTGCGGACGGTTCGTCCAAGGATGCAAAAATCCCATCTCAGAAAACGAAGAGCTCGCACAGCAATGCGAAGGCCGGTCGAGCTCAACTCGCCAAGCAGCCAGCCGATAAAACTGCTGCAAAAGTCGCTTCCGGTCGACGCGTAGCAATCGAAGCGACGGCGCCC
>NZ_JALQDA010000118.1:0-243 GCF_023631485.1 Caballeronia sp. GAFFF2
ACGGCTGGTGGCATCGTCGATGAACACCAGCAGCGTGCACGCCGGCGCGCGAGCTTCGAACCAGCGATGATCGCTGCTGCGTATTTCGGACGAAGGTGACCGGCCGTTTCGGGATCGTGACCGACGATTTCGGCAACGTGACCGGCCGTTTCGGGAACGTGACCGTACGGACCGGACGACAGGACTGGCGTTGCGCATGACATCAACCACGCGAGCTATGCTCGCCGGCTTTGGCCGGAGAAA
>NZ_JALQDA010000119.1:0-240 GCF_023631485.1 Caballeronia sp. GAFFF2
CTGGCGTCCCCTAGGGGATTCGAACCCCTGTACTCACCGTGAAAGGGTGATGTCCTAGGCCTCTAGACGAAGGGGACTTCAACCTACTAAAACTAAACTATCGACACAGCGTAGCGAAAAAAAATCCGGCTTATCAGCCGGAGTCTTCCTGCTTGCAATGCGTTGGCGGAGCGGACGGGACTCGAACCCGCGACCCCCGGCGTGACAGGCCGGTATTCTAACCAACTGAACTACCGCTCC
>NZ_JALQDA010000120.1:0-238 GCF_023631485.1 Caballeronia sp. GAFFF2
CCACCTCACCTATGTAATGAAACGCCGAGCACGGAGAAGTACACAGTGAGTCTTGAGTCGGCAGCGTCAGATGTGTATAAGTGAGAGACGCAGATCGGTTCCTCGATGTCTTCGCAGGTGACGCAGTACGGCGCCGGCAACAAGGATTCCGCTGTCTATTAAACACAACTCCCAGCCGACTAGTAATAGCCAACATTCGTGGAGTTGCCTTGCTTGCTGTTCAACTAGGTGGATCTCG
>NZ_JALQDA010000121.1:0-235 GCF_023631485.1 Caballeronia sp. GAFFF2
GTATCTTGCCGCTGATCTCAAAGTAGTCACAACTAGTTACGGACGGAAAAACAAAAGTATTTTAAATATGCTCGAAGATGAAGAGATGAAGTCACACTTAAAAAGAAAGCAACTTCACATCGATTTATCAACATTTTTTTTTACGTTTTTATTTATTTTATTTTATTTGAGCAAAATGTAAGGAAGTTTTTTTTTACAAAACTATTAAAGTACCATTTTAAACACAGTTATAACT
>NZ_JALQDA010000122.1:0-234 GCF_023631485.1 Caballeronia sp. GAFFF2
TCGCCACGCTCGACACGCTCGACGTGCTCGTCAATTGCGCCGGCATGATCCGTCGCGGCGACGAGCACGATATCGAAACGTTCGAGCGCGTGATCGCCGTGAACCTCAACGGCACGATGCGCATGTGCTCGGCCGCGCGCCCGCTGCTCGCGAAGACCCGTGGCGCTATCGTCAACACGGCGTCGATGCTGACGTTCTTCGGCGGCGGCCTCGTGCCCGCGTACAGCGCGAGCA
>NZ_JALQDA010000123.1:0-234 GCF_023631485.1 Caballeronia sp. GAFFF2
GTTAGTCGCCATTTAAATCTAATATAATATGGAGCTTGGTGTAATTATTCATTGAAGTTGCACAAGTAAATTAATTTTGACTTGAAACTTGGATTTAGTCATGTCCATCGTTGTACTAAATAAAAAACTTTAAACCGTGAATATCAGGATAATTTTTGTGAATTACTTCTAATAAATCATTAAATGGTTTCACTTTAAATTTTCTAATTGTACCTTCACAAAATATTTTTATTA
>NZ_JALQDA010000124.1:0-233 GCF_023631485.1 Caballeronia sp. GAFFF2
CGATATACCTGCTTTGCACTTCGCACCATGCAACACTTCCTCGATTGAAGGTGTTGCGACGACCGGTTGAATCCGCCTTGCCAGCCTTGATCCGAGTGGAGTATAGGTCTGTCGTTCGGTCCGAGGCGCGCGAACGCTCTCTTGAGCATGGTCCCGACCATGTCGAACAGAGGTCGTCGGGCTATCTCGAAAGCGATAACCTCGGCGTTGTACAGGTCGGGAACGGGCGAGAG
>NZ_JALQDA010000125.1:0-233 GCF_023631485.1 Caballeronia sp. GAFFF2
CTCTCGCCCGTTCTCGACCTGTACAACGCCGAGGTTATCGCTTTCGAGATAGCCCGACGACCTCTGTTCGACATGGTTGGGACCATGCTCAAGAGAGCGTTCGCGCGCCTCGGACCGAACGACAGACCCATACTCCACTCGGATCAAGGCTGGCAAGGCGGATTCAACCGGTCGTCGCAACACTGGATTGTTGAACAGATTTTAGGTATTCGTCCAGAGCTTCTGCAGGCGTC
>NZ_JALQDA010000126.1:0-230 GCF_023631485.1 Caballeronia sp. GAFFF2
GCGCAAAGCTTCGCGTCGTCGAGCTCGGCCTTGTCGCCCGTCTGAAGCCACGTGAACGGCTCCAGCAACTCGCTCGCCTCCACGCTCAGCGCCGCCGCGAGATTCTTCGGCGCATGGAATCGGCGCCAGTCGCGCTCGCGCACGAACTCGCGCAGCATGTCGCGCATCGCGACGAGTTCGCTCGGTGATTCTTTCATCAGGTCCTCGACTCGCTACTCATTACTCATTAC
>NZ_JALQDA010000127.1:0-230 GCF_023631485.1 Caballeronia sp. GAFFF2
GGCGACGCGGGTTCGAAAGGCCGAAGCGCGGGAGAGCGCGGATCGGGTGCTGACAAGACCCATCGCGTTGCTGGGGCGGGCGCGGAAAGCGCAGCACGGCCATCGGGGAAGTCCGATCGCGCGACGCGATCGCCCGGTGTCCGAAGCGCGGACGATGCCGCGCTGCTTGATCAACCTGTGCAACGCGGCGCAGTTGCACCGAAGCCGGATCGCGCAACGCAATCGCGAGC
>NZ_JALQDA010000128.1:0-225 GCF_023631485.1 Caballeronia sp. GAFFF2
CCCGAGACGGCGGCACGCGCCAAGGCGGGCACCTGCGAGGCGAGCGCTTGAAGCGCTGGCGGAGCTGCTGCCTGAGTGAGCGCCTGCGCGGCGCTCGCCATGGCCGCGCCCGTCAAGCTTGGCGGTGCGGCTTCGGTCTCACCAGGCGTGCAGGTCGTGGTTGGTGCTTTTGCCGTCGAACCTGATTTGCTGCGAGAGCGCCGCCTCATGGCGCAAACGCGCTTC
>NZ_JALQDA010000129.1:0-203 GCF_023631485.1 Caballeronia sp. GAFFF2
GGTCACGGCGACGGCGGTCACGGCGACGGCGGTCACGGCGACGGCGGTCACGGCGACGGCGGTCACGGCGACGGCGGCCACGGCGACGGTGGTCACGGCGACGGCGGCCACGGCGACGGTGGTCACGGCGACGGCGGTCACGGTAACGGTGGCGGCAACGGCAGCAGCGGTGGTCACGGTGACGGCGGCCATGGCGACGGCGG
>NZ_JALQDA010000130.1:0-200 GCF_023631485.1 Caballeronia sp. GAFFF2
GTCCCCTTCGTCTAGAGGCCTAGGACATCACCCTTTCACGGTGAGTACAGGGGTTCGAATCCCCTAGGGGACGCCAGCACATCGGCGGCTGCTAGTAAGAAGCGCTGCCTGGAAGTAAGCGCTGGAGCGGTAGTTCAGTTGGTTAGAATACCGGCCTGTCACGCCGGGGGTCGCGGGTTCGAGTCCCGTCCGCTCCGCCA